>DASXYL010000074.1:0-36164 GCA_036502575.1 Jatrophihabitantaceae bacterium
TCTGCCTGCACAACAACGAAATCCGCGTGTGTCGCGGGACTTTTCGTTTATTTCTCAGGGGTTTCCGATCGTGACGGACGGCAACCACGGCTTGCGGGCCTGCTCGTAGGCCTCGACCTGCTCGGTACTGCGCAGCGTGATGCCGATGTCGTCGAGCCCTTCGATCAGCCGCCAGCGGGTGTAATCGTCCAGCTCGAAGTCGTGCACTTCGCCACGCCAGCGCACCTGGGTGTCAACGACGTCGACGGTGACCTCGGTCTTCGGGTCGTCCTCGATGTCGTCCCACAGTCGCTGCACAATCTTCTCCGGCAGCACGATCGTGAGCAGTCCGGCCTTTTGCGAGTTGCCTCGGAAGATGTCACCGAAGCGCGGCGCGATCACGGCCCTGAAGCCGTAGTCGAGCAGCGCCCACACGGCATGCTCGCGAGAGCTGCCCGTGCCGAAGTCCGGTCCGGCGACCAGGATCGTCGCGCCGTCGTACTGCTCCTGGTTCAGCACGAACGCCGGATCTTTGCGCCACGCGCTGAACAGGCCGTCCTCGAAGCCGGTGCGGGTGATCCGCTTCAGGTACACCGCCGGGATGATCTGGTCGGTATCGACATTGCTACGCCGCAACGGGATTGCTGTTCCGGTGTGCGTAGTGATCTTCTGCATTATTTCCTCGCAGGCTCTGGTTGAGTTCCAGCTACGTTTGCCGTCGCGCGAGCGCTCATCGCGTTGCCGATCACCAACCTGAATCGTTCGCTCATCGGTTCACCGCAGATCTGCTGGGGACGAAAGGTGGCCGGTGACTGCGGTGGCGGCGGCTACCAGTGGTGAGACGAGGTGGGTGCGGCCGCCCTTGCCCTGCCGTCCCTCGAAGTTGCGGTTGGACGTCGACGCGCTGCGCTCACCGGGTGCCAGTTGATCAGGATTCATGCCCAGGCACATCGAGCAACCGGCCTGCCGCCACTCCGCACCGGCCGCGGTGAAGATCGCGTCGAGGCCTTCCTGCTCGGCCTGTGCGCGTACGCGCATCGAGCCCGGTACAACCAGCATCCGGACGCCGTCGGCAACCCGGTGTCCCTCAATGACCTTGGCCACTGCGCGCAGGTCTTCGATGCGCCCGTTCGTGCAGGATCCGACGAACACGGTGTCGACGGTGATGTCGCGCAGCGGCGTACCGGCCGTCAATCCCATGTAGGTCAGGGCCTTCTCGGCGGCGACCCGATCGGAGGGATCGTCGAAGGCGTCGGGATCGGGCACCGACTCGCTCAGCGGGGCGCCCTGTCCGGGGTTGGTGCCCCACGTGACGAACGGGGCCAGCGTGGAAGCGTCGAGCGTGATCTCGGCGTCGAACTCGGCGTCGTCGTCGGTGCGCAGGCTCGTCCAGTACTCCACCGCCTCGTCCCACTGGGCGCCGCTCGGTGCGTGCGGACGCCCGGCCAGATAGGCGAATGTCGTCTCGTCAGGCGCGATCAGGCCGGCGCGGGCGCCCCATTCGATGCTCATGTTGCAGACCGTCATCCGGCCCTCCATGGACATCTGCTCGAACGTCGATCCGCGGTACTCGACCATGTAGCCCTGCCCACCGCCGGTACCGGTCTGGGCGATCACGGCGAGGATGACGTCCTTCGGCGTGACGCCCTCGGGCAGGTCGCCGTTCACGGTGACGGCCATCGTCTTGGGCCGATCCATCGGCAAGGTCTGGGTGGCGAGCACGTGCTCGACCTGCGAGGTGCCGATGCCGAACGCCAGCGCACCGAACGCGCCGTGCGTCGAGGTATGGGAGTCGCCGCAGACGATCGTGAGGCCCGGCTGGGTGATGCCCAACTGCGGACCGATCACGTGCACGATGCCCTGCTCGGCATTGCCCATCGGGTAGAGCTGCACGCCGAAATCCGCGCAGTTCTTGCGCAACGTCTCGATCTGCGTGCGACTGACCTCGTCCTTGATCGAGCTGACCCCGACGAGAGGAAGCGTGTAATCCGTCGGCGTGTTGTGGTCCTCGGTGGCGAGCGTGAGATCCGGGCGGCGCACCGGTCGCCCGGCCAGGCGCAGGCCCTCGAAAGCCTGCGGGCTCGTCACCTCGTGAACGAGGTGCAGGTCGATGTAGAGCACGTCGGGTTCGCCCGGCGCACTGTGTACGACGTGGTTGTCCCAGAGCTTCTCCGCGAGCGTCTTGCCCATCGTTTCTTGCCATCCCGGATTGTGAGACCATAGTATCGCGACGTGAGACAGCATAGCGGCATTGGCGTTCTTGACAAGGCGGTAGGCATCCTGGACGCCATTGCCGCCTCGCCGGCGACGCTCGCCGAGCTGGTCGAGGTGACGGGTCTGCCCCGCGCGACCACGCACCGGCTCGCCGTGGCTCTCGAGGTGCATCGACTGCTCTCCCGCGATCTGGACGGCCGCTTCGTCCTCGGGCCACGCCTGGGCGAACTCGCCGCCGCGCTGCCCGATCCGCTCGTATCCGCCGCCAGTCCGGTGCTCGCCTGGGTACGCGACGAGACGGGCGAGAGCGCTCAGCTCTACCGGCGTGACGGTGACGTCCGGGTGTGCATCGCTGCCGCCGAGCGCGTATCGGGGCTACGGACCACGGTGCCGTTGGGCGCGCGCCTCCCGTTGACAGCGGGATCGGGCGCGCAGGTGCTGTGCGCCTGGCTCGACGCGACGGCCCTCTCCGACGTACTGCCGCGCGCTGAGTTCGGTGAACGAGTGCTGACCGACGTTCGACGACGCGGCTGGGCCCAGTCGGTCGCCCAGCGCGAAGCCGGCGTCGCGTCGGTGTCGGCTCCGGTGCGCTCGCCGCTGTCCGGCGACGTGATCGCTGCCGTCTCCATCTCCGGGCCGATCGAACGGTTGGGCCGCACGCCCGGGCAGCGCTACGCGCCGATCCTCGTCGCCGGGGCCCGGCGCCTCACCGCGGCCCTGGCCAGCGGTTGAGCAAACTACTCAGCTCGACTGTGGATATTCGGCCGACTGCTCACCCGACCGCGGCCACGACCGCGTCGGCGAAGGCCGCGGGAGCCTCGAGCGGCGTGTAGTGCCCGGTGTGGCGCAGCCGTCGGACGGTGATGTCAGTGAAGAACGCGTCCACTCGATCCGACCAGGACAGCGGGAACAGCGGATCGCTGTCCGGCCAGAGAACCGTCGTCGGGGTATGGATCCGATCGCCCGGGGTCGGCGCCACCTCGGCCATCGACCTCGCCACAGTGCCGGAGCCGGCGCGGTACCACCCAATGGAGGCGATGAAGGCCCCCGGCGGCGAGTACACCTCGACGAGGTGCTCGAGGTCGGCGTCCGGAAGGGTGAACGACTCGCCCGACCAGTGCGTCCAGAAATGCGTCAGGTACGCGCGGACCGCCGTGGCGTCACCGTCGATCAACAGCTCGACGAGGTCCAGTTGATGAAAGGCCTGGTACCAGTACTCACGGTGGGCCTCCGGGGGTCAGGACGCGCTGACCGACGCCCGGCAGGGGCGGTGACAGCACCACCGCCTGGACGCGCTGCGGGGACGTCTGAGCGATGGTCTGCGCCACCCGGCTGCCGATGTCGTATCCGGCGAGCACCGCCGAGTCGATCCCGAGCTCGTCCATCAGGCCGAGCACGCTGCGGGCCTGCGCCGCCGCCGAATACGCAGTGGAGGCCGGCTCGGCGTGCTTGTCCGAGGCACCGAATCCGCGCAGGTCGGGAACGATCGCCCGTACTCCGCTCGGCAACCGCGGCACGACCTCGCGGAAGTCGGAACGATCACCCGGCCAGCCGTGCAACAGCACCACCGACTTCGTGCCCGGCGTCTCGTCGTAGGCGAGCTCGAAGCCGTCGACGCTGCGTGAGCGCGGCATCCCTACTCCGATTGCACCGGTCGCATGAACGACCTCTCGTAGCGGATGACGCAGCCCGACTCGTCACGGAACCGGTCCGCTGCGACGAACTCCGGATCGACGCCGAACAAGCCGATCCAGGTACGGGCGAATGTTTCGAAGGCGTCGACCTTCGAGGCGTCGATGGTGTAGTCGACAACGCAGGTGATCACGCCTGGAAGCTACGCCGTCAGTAGCGGCGGCCGACGGTCTGCTCCGCAATGCCGTCCAGACGGGCGAGGTCGTCAGGGGTTAGTTCGACCGGCAGCGCCGCCACGTTCTGCTCCAGGTAAGTCCGTCGCTTCGTGCCCGGGATCGGCACGATGTCCTCGCCGCGCGAGTGCACCCACGCCAGCGCGACCCGGCCCGGCAGTACGCCGCGGTCACCGGCAATCGCGCGGACGGTATCGACGATGCGCAGGTTGGCCGGCAGGGCATCGGCAGCGAACCGCGGGTGGCGCCGGCGCGCGTCGTTGTCGGCCATCCCGTCGGTCGAGGTGACCGACCCGGTGAGGAAGCCCCGTCCCAGCGGGGAGAACGGCACGACCCCGATGCCGAGCCGCCGCGCCGTGGGCAGCACCTCGTCCTCGATGCCGCGCGTCCACAACGAGTACTCGCTCTGGACCGCGGTGATCGGATGGACGCGATGTGCGGCCTCCAGCTAGGCCGCGGTCACCTCGGACACGCCGAGGTAGCGGACCTTGCCGGCGTCGACCAGTTCGGCCATCGCGCCGATGCTGTCCTCGATGGGCGTCTGCGGATCGACGCGGTGCAGGTAGTACAGGTCGATGTGATCGGTCTGCAGCCGCTGAAGTGATGCGTCGCACGCCGACCGGACGTAATCCGGCGAGGCGCCGAGCTGAAATCGGGTCGTGCCACCGGGGACGATGTCCTGGATCCCGCACTTGGTCGCAAGCACGAACTCGTCGCGTCGGCCGGCCAGGGTGTCGCCCAACAGCCTTTCGTTGGCGCCGAACCCGCCCGCCCCGGTTGCGCCGTACACGTCGGCGGTGTCGAACAGCGTGATGCCGAGTTCGAGCGCGCGATCGAGTGTCGCCTTCGACTCGGCATCGTCGGCCGGGCCGTAGGACTGGCTCATGCCCATGCAGCCCAGCCCCTGCGCGGAGACGGTGAGACCTTGTCGGCCGAGCTTGGTCGTGTGCATGCGGTCCAGCCTACGAACTGGAGCTCACTCCAACGCAAGCAAGGGGTTCAGCGACGACGACGTCCAGGACGCAGTCCATGTCGATACACGCTGACGACGACCCCATAGCTCTGTTCCCGTTCGGCGGCCGGTTCGACGTTGTTCACGATCTCGTCGAGATGCGCCGCGAGGGCGGCCGCCTGGCGACGCGTCAGCCTGAGCATCCGATGGTTCAACAGCACGTGCTCGTCGTTGACCAGTTCGCCGGTCAGGTTGTCCATCATCGCGGCGAGCGCGGCGCCGTCAGTGCCGCCCTCGAACCGTATCCGCCGGGCCGGACGGGTGTAGTACTGCTCCGTTCCGCCCCGGACCGTGCGCGTCGGACCCTTGCTGATCAGACCGGCCTCGAGCAGAACGTTCAGGTGGTGGGCGACATTGCCCTTGTTGATCATCAAGCGGTTGGCCAGCTGGCTGACGGTCGCTCCCGGCTCACCCAGCTCGAGCAGCAGCCGATGACGAGTGGGATGCCCCAGCGCGCGGGCCTGTATCGGTCCGGTGGCATCCAGCAGATCGGGCACGGCACGCTCGCTCACGACTCTAAGCGTCAAGAGACGTTGTCGCTTTGTCAAGGCCCGTGCTGGACTCGACGCCATGACGAGTACCCAGCCACATCGGCTCACGCAACGGCTCACCAACCTCATCGGCGAGCACTACGTCTTTCCGGACGTCGCCGACGCGATCGTCGCGGAACTGGTCGGGGTGAACCTGGACGGAGCAACGGCGGACCAGGTCGCCGAGCAGCTGACCGAGCGGATCCAGTCCATCAACAATGACCGCCACCTGCGTGTCCGTTGTCGCCCGTCCGGCGCTCTGGAAGGGCACGAGGACTGGGAGAAGCACTACGCGGACGAGGCGACTCAGAACGCCGGTGGCGTCAAGAGCGTCACTCGGTTGGACGCGCGAACCGGCCTGCTCGCGATCGCCCCCTACACGTCGCCGGTGCAGCTGGCCGAGCGGTATGTGGCCGCCGCGTTCGAGCTGCTGGCCGGCGTCGAACGCCTCGTGATCGACCTGCGAGCGGGCCTGGGCGGTACGCCGGAGACGGTTGCGCTTATCTGCGGCTACCTGCTGGGCACCGAACCGGTCCACCTGCAAGACATCGTCGACCGCGACGGCGGTACGCGGCAGTACTGGACCAGTCCCGCCGCCGGCCGGCTCGACGACTCCGTGCGCATCGCAGTGCTGACCAGCAGCCGCACCTTCTCCGGCTGCGAGGAACTCGCCTACAACCTGCAAGCCCATAAGCGGGCGGCCGTAGTCGGCCAGCGCACCGGTGGCGGTGCCCATCCGGTCGAGGTGTTCGCCCTGACCGACGTGCTCGAGGTGGCGGTGCCCGTCGCGCAATCGGTCAACGCCGTGACCGGCACCAACTGGGAACAGGTCGGCGTGGTCCCCGACGTCGAATGCGATGCCGACATCGCCCTGGAACGTGCAGTCGAGCTGCTGAACGCCGACGCCTAATGCAAGTCCGCTCAAGTCCGACGGTTAGTCGTAGTCCACCGGACAGAATCAGCACACTGGCGGCGATGCTGGTGACGCTCGGTGCTGGCGGCCTTCTCGCGGGTGTTGCCCGCGGCATGATCAAACGGGCCGGCGTCCTGTGCTCAAGCTCGCTAGCGCGTTGCCGTCGACCGAACACGTCCAGGACACGGCCCCTTCAGTCGTGCGCCGCCCGGGCGCGTTCACGTGGACGCGATCCCGGGCGTGTCGCCGGACGAGGCTGTAGCGGGCGGTTGCTCAGCCGCACGGCCGGGTGGAGTGTTGACCCGTGGCCCGTGGAATCGTCAAGTTCTTTCGCCCAGAAAAGGGATGGGGAGCGATCTCCTCGGACGAGTTGCCCGTGGGGCGAGACGCCTGGGTTGCACTTCTCGGCGATCGAAGGGGACGGCTTCCGGTCGCTTGAGGAAGGTGACGCCGTCGACTTCGACTTCGAGGCGGCAGTCCAGGACAGCTTCCGGTTCCGCGCCACAAGGGTCAGCAAGCTCTGATCAGTCGTTGCGGGCGGTATCCGAGCTCTCAGGACAGGGCCTGCACCACGCTTTGGTGCCTGGTGGTGCCGAACCGCAGGTGCAGCGCGATCGCGATGCTCGTCAGCGCGGCCAGCCCGCACCACAGCGAGGCGAACCCGTCGATCGTGAGCTTGGCCAGCGTCGCGACGGCGATCAGGTTGACGGCGCCGAATATCGCGATGTGGCGGTATCCGGAGAAGATCGCCGAACAACAGGTGGCGGCGACATAGGCCGACACGACGAGCAGCCCCGCGTGCAGATGGATGCCGTAACTGATGTGGTGATCGCCCAGCTCGGCCGTGACCGGCCCCCGCACCATCGCCGCCAGTAGCAGCACCGAGACCACACCGCCGAGCGCGACGAACCCCGTCATCACCGTCCGGCGCCGACCGGGCGGCTCCAGCGCGCGGATCGCGAGAGGCACGTAGGTCGGCAGCACGACGAATGCGAACAGCAGGTAGATCCACATCGCGACGCGCCCGACCCCCGCGCTGACATGACCCTGCAGCCCCCACCAGACGAACGCCTCGTCCAGCTGATGCGCGGCCAGCAGCACCGGAAGGGCCGCGAACGCCAGGTGATCGTGTTGCTGACGCACGTGGCGGACCGCATCGAACCCGAGCGCGCCAACCACGACTCCGCCCACCACGTCAGCCTGAGCGGAGAAGCACATCGCCCGACCGTACTGGCCGGATACCCGGCGACGCCGCAGCCCGCGCCGCTGTGCGACCATCCCGCAGCACCCTGATCGAGGACGGACGCACGCATGCCCGAACTGCCGGAGGTCGAGTCCGCCCGCGCCGTGATCGAACGGGCCGCGCTCGGGCGTCGCATCGTCGATGTGGACGACTCCGACACCTACGAGTGCCGCCCGCACCTCCCCGGCGAGATCCGCGGTGCGCTGCTCGGCCGCCGGTTGACGATCGTCCACCGGCGGGGCAAGAGCATGTGGTGCGACACATCAGGAGTCGGACGCCAGCGAACCCCGGGCCCGGTGCTCGGCATCCACCTGGGCATGTCCGGCAAGATCGTGATCGCCGACCCGGACGGCACCGAGACCGACGGCGGCGACTACTGGGAACGCGGCCGCGCGCCCGGCGACTACCGGTTCACCCGCTTCTCGCTGACCTTCGCCGACGGCGGATCGCTGCGGCTGATCGATCCGCGCCGCCTGGGCCGCGTCCGGCTCGACCCGCCGGTGGAGAAGCTCGGGCCTGATGCCCGCGAGATCACGCCGGCCGAGTTCCGGACGATCATCACCCGCGGCAGCGCCCCGGTGAAGGCCCGGCTGCTCGACCAGGACGCGATCGCCGGGATCGGCAATCTGCTGGCCGACGAGATCCTGTGGCGGGCCCGGATCAGTCCGGCCCGCCCGGTCGGCGAGCTCACCCGCCCCGAGGTCGACCGGCTCGCGCGCGCCCTGCGCCGCACCGTCGATGCGGCGATCCGCGACGGGGGCGTCCATACGTTGTCGATCGTCCCGTTCCGCAAGGCCGGCGCGACGTGCCCCCGCGACGGAGCTCCGATGGCCCGCGGGACTGTCGGCGGCCGCACGACCTGGTGGTGCTCCCGCGAACAGGCCGCCTGACCAGGTTTCGTGCGGCCGGGAACCATCTGCGGGGGTCGTTCGTTGGTGGGGATGGTTGCAAGTTTTGTGTTCGTGGTTTCCAGTCACGCCCGCTGAGCTAAGGTTCCGCGGGCGTTGTGCTTCCTTTCGAGGGTGCACGGCAGGCCGCTGCAAAAGACGGCGGCCCAGGTGCCGCACAGTGCGGGCCTGCCTACGCTCTTGAAAGGAGCGCCTCCATGGCACAGGGAACTGTGAAGTGGTTCAACGCCGAGAAGGGCTTCGGCTTCATCGAGGTCGACGGCGGCGGAGCGGACGTATTCGTCCACTTCTCCGCGCTCGCCGACACCGGTGGGTACCGCAGCCTCGACGAGAACCAGCGGGTGGAATTCGAGACGACCCAGGGCCCGAAGGGCCCGCAGGCCGCCGACGTCCGCGTTGTCTGAGCTCGTCCGCTCGACGGTCCAGCCACTTAACGGCTGATCTGAAGCCTCCCATCCGGCAACGGATGGGAGGCTTCGCTTTCCATCGCCCCGCATCGCCCGACAGGGCTCGGATCGCCGTCCGGGCAGGAGAACCCATGACCCTTGCAGCTCCCCCACGCGAAACCACGACGAGCGGCCGCGGTAGCGACTACGCGCAGTTGTCAAAGCAGGTGAAGCAGGCGGGCCTGCTGCAGCGCCGACCGGGCTACTACACCGCTAAGATCGCGATCACTGTGGGCCTGTTCGCCGCCGGCTGGGTGGGTTTCGGCTTGCTCGGGCGCTCTTGGTACCAGTTGCTGATCGCCGCCTTCCTGGCGATCGCCTTCACCCAGATCGCATTTCTCGGCCACGACGCCGGGCACCGGCAGATCTTTCGCAGCCGCAAGGCCAACGACCTGGTCGGGTTCCTGCACGGCAACCTGCTCGTCGGGCTGTCGTTCGGCTGGTGGCTCGACAAGCACAACCGCCACCACGCGAATCCGAATGCTGAAGGATCCGACCCGGACATCGGCGACGGCGCACTCGCCTTCACCACGACGCAAGCCCGCGCTCGGAAGACCAGATTCGGCCGGGTATTCGCGCGCAGCCAGGCCTGGCTGTTCTTCCCGCTGCTGCTGCTCGAGGGCCTCAACCTGCACGTGGCCAGCGTCCGAGCGCTCTTCAGCGCCGACGGTCCGCGCCGGCATTCCCGGCCGGTCGAAGCCGCCCTGCTGCTGATCCACGCCGGCGCCTATCTCAGCGCGCTGTTCCTCGTGCTCTCCCCGTGGCAGGCGCTGGCGTTCCTCGCCGTCCAGCAGGGCCTGTTCGGGCTGTACATGGGTGCGTCCTTCGCCCCCAACCACAAGGGCATGCCCACCTTCTCGGCCAGCGACAAGATCGACTACCTGCGCCGGCAGGTGCTCACCTCGCGCAACGTACGGGGCGGCCGGATCACCGACTTCGTCCTCGGCGGGTTGAACTACCAGATCGAGCACCACCTCTTCCCGTCCATGCCGCGCCCCAATCTGCGGCGGGCTCAGGCACTCATCCGGAGCTACTGCCACCGCCAGGGGGTCTCCTACCGCGAAGAGACGCTGTTCGCCTCGTACGCCCAGACGCTGCGCCACCTCGGCGAGGTCGGCAGTCACGCCGGAACACCGACACCGGCGACGTGACAGATCGCCGCGTAGGCGCGCACTTGGAGCTGCAGGTCCACGAATCCCTGCGCTTGATGCTGCAGGTCGCCGTCTCCGGGATGGCGCCGGCCCGGGTCGACGAGAGCCTGCAGGTCACGTGCGACGGTGCGCCCCTCGACGTGACCGAGGTGCAGATCCCCGGCCAGGGCCGTGTTCACCTGGCCGATCCCCGGCCGGGCACGGTCGAGGTGACCTACGAGGCGACGATCCACGGCACCGCCGACAGCCCGGCCGTGACCGACGCCGACGGCATCGTCTACGTCCGGCCGAGCCGCTACGCCGAATCCGACCGGCTCGCCCCTATCGCACAGACCGAGTTCGCCGGCATCTCGGGCGGGGCGGACCTGCTTGCCGCGGTGTCGTCCTGGGTGGGCTCGCAGCTGAGCTACGTTCCGGGAAGCAGCGGCCCGACCGACGGCGCCGTCGACACGCTGCTCAAGCGGCAGGGTGTGTGCCGTGACTACGCGCATCTCGTGATTGCGCTGCTTCGCGCCCTGGACGTCCCAGCCCGGCTGGCGGCCGTGTACGCCCCGGGTCTGGATCCGATGGACTTCCACGCCGTCGCGGAGGCAGCGGTGGACGGACGGTGGCGGGCGGTCGACGCCACCCTGCTGGCTCCTCGATCGAGCCTGGTTCGCATCGCCGCCGGCCGCGACGCGGCGGACACGTCGTTCCTGTCGGCCTACGGCGGCGCGGCCGACCTGCTGCGGACGGAGGTCACCGCTGTCGTCGACGGGCAGCTGCCCGGCGATGACGTCACGGCTCTGGTCAGCCTCGCCTGATGAACCTTCAGGCGGGCGGTGCGAAGAACTCCAGCGCGATGCCGTCCGGATCCCGGAAGGACACACCTGAGCCGTAGTGGGCGTCGACAATGGCCCCGTGCTCGATGCCCAGCTCCTCCAGGCGCGCCGTCCGGGCCTTCAGCTCGTCGCGGTCACGGCAGGCGAACGCGACATGGTCCAAGCCGGTCCGGTGTTCGTCGAACCGATCCGCGGCGGGCTGGGGATGCGTGTGCAATCCGAACAGCTGGCCGCCGGCGAGCACGAACACGGTGTGGTGAAACCCACCGATCTGCTCGTCCTCGTCCAGGACGGGCTCGGAATCGAACAACGTGCTGTACCAGCGAATGCTTCGCTGGAGATCGGTAACGGTCACCGCAACATGGGTGATCGACGGAAATTCAGACACGATGGCCTCCCCGATGGCAGTGTCAGGGCAGTCTGAACCGGCCGGAGCACTCGCACAAGGGCCGAGCGGGCAGAGCTACTGGTCGTAATCGCAGCCGGGCTGTGCATCTTGGTCGACGGACGAACCCGGCGTGTCGCTCCGGCCGCGGCGACCGTCCGGGTCTAGCCGGGCAAACCTGCCAAAACCTTGAACCGGCAGCACGGATCGTGCTAGTCCGGAGCAGTCCAGCTGCACTGGAAGGAGCGTGCCATGCGTCGGGGAATCACCGCCGTGCTGTCGGTAGGCGTCGTCGTGCTGAGCCTGTCGGCCGGAGGTCAGTCGCTCGCCCGATCTCATCCGCAGGGGCAGGCAGCGTCCGAGTTGTCGGTGACCAGCCGGTTGGCGGATCGCCGCGAGGTCGCAGCCGGAACCCGGGCCTACTCGATCGGCTTCGAGGACGGGCGGTTCTACGCCAACGGCTGGCACATCACCGGGGAGATGGGCGGCGTGTGGACGCCACCGCTGAAACTCCTCGACGGGATGTGGTTCGGCCTCGACGGTAACTGGGTGGGACCGGCGACGAAGTTCACGAGCGGTCGGGGCTACACGCGATACGACCTACCGGCGACAGCGGGCCTGGGCGTCGAGCGCACGGACTTCGTGCCGGACGGGCGGCGCGGTGTTCTGTTCGGGCTCAAGATCAGCAACCCGGGGGCGGCGCGGACGGCGAAGCTGTCCGTCGACGCCCATTCCGAGCTGATGGGCCAGTACCCGTGGGGGTTCACCGGCGTCACCCCCAACGCGAGCGACAACATCGCCGACCAGGGCCGCTACGACGGCCACAACCTGGTGTTCACCGACGACGGCGCGCTCCCGGGTGCCCCGACGCACCATTACGCGGCGCTCGTCGGCACGGCGGCCAAGCCCGACGCGGGCGTGGTCGGCAACCAGTTCTGGGGACCGCAGCCGGGCCACCGCTGCACGGGCACCGAGCCGGGTGCGCCCGCCGACCCCAAGCCGTCCGCCTGCGATGACGGCCCGTTCGGCCGGGGCACCGGTGGCGAGCTGACCTACACGCTGTCGCTGCCCGCGCGCGGATCGCAGACCGTGTGGCTGGCGGTCGCCGGCTCGGACACCGGCGTGGCATCGGCGCAACACGAACTGAGCCAGGTGCTGCACAATCCGGCCGCGCAGTTCGCCGCGAAGGTTGCCGCCCGCGAGAGACTGGCGCAGCACACGACGCTGTCGCTGCCGGGCGACCCGCTGGTGCAGCAGTCGATCGACTGGGGCAAGCAGAACCTCGCCGACCTGACGCAGACCGCGCAAAACCTACAGGTGCGCTGGACAAATCAGGGGAAGCAGTTCCCGGCACCGCTGGGCACGGTACCCGATGCGACGTGGGTCGGCGCCGGGTTCCCGGACTACCCGTGGATCTTCGGCACCGACGCCGAATACACCGCGTTCGCCGCGGCGTCGGTGGGCCAGTTCGAGGCCATCGAGGGACATCTGCGCACTCTGCGCGACGTCTCTGACATCCTCAACAACCGCTCCGGGGTGGTGGTACACGAGACGGTGTCGGACGGCTCGATCTGGTTCGGGCACGACTCGCGACAGACCAACCCGGACGGTACGACCGCCTACGACTTCAACACCGACGAGACGGTCAAGTTCCCCAGCACGGTCGCGCTGATCTGGCGATGGACCGGCGACAACCGGTTCCGCGACGAGATGTACGACTTCACCAAACGCAACCTGCACTACGTCGTGAACAGTCTGGACGCCGACCACGACGGCTGGCCGGAAGGCTCCGGCAACGTCGAGCGCACCGGGATGGGCGCCGAGAAGTTGGACAACGCCGTCTATCTCATCCGCGGCCTGTACGACCTGGCCGACATGGCCCACTCCAAGCACGACGGGGCCACGTACGCCTGGGCGACGAACCTCGCCCGCACGCTGCAACAGCGCTTCGACAGCACCTGGTGGTATCAGGCGGCGTCGCAGTACGCGGATTCACTGAGCGACCCGGGCAACGCCCAACTGTTCCAGCAGTACTGGATCGGCGAGACACCTATGGAGGCCGAACTGCACGTCAACGGGCAGACCGTTGCCGGCGCCGCCCCGTTCGACCACGGCAACGCGGCCCTCGCCGGCCGGGAGAACGACTGCTACAGCGGCACCCCGCCGTTCAACCCGGGCCTGTTCCACACCGGGTGCACCGGCCCGCCGAGCGGCCAGGGCGAGAAGGTCATCTACGGCCTGACAACGTCGATCCAGTCGATCGGTGAGGGCAACTACGGCCGCCTCGGCGCGGGTCAACAGCAGCGCTACACCCACGCGCTCGCCGAGACGATGGTCTCCGAGCCGGCCACCGGCGGCACCCCGGACGAGCAGCCCGGAGCGATGCCCGAGATCTTCCCGTCGCCGGACCAGGGCGCCAACATCGACCGCTGCTGGACGTGCCGATCCATGTTCATGCAGGCCTGGGGCAACTACGGCACCGCCTGGGCGGTCGTGCACCAGTGGTTGGGCGTGAGTCCCGACCTCGGCAACGGCCGCGTCGAGTTCGTCCCGCAGGTGCCGGCCGGGCAGACGTCGGTGGGCGGGCAGGACGTCCGGCTCGGTACCGGATCCGCCGACGTGCACGCCACCCACGTCGGAACCTCGTACCGCACCGAGATCGCCACCCACGGGGTACGGGCCGGTGAGGTGGTCATCGGCCACACGCTCCCCCGCGGCGCGCATCCCAGCGCCGTCGTGCTCGACGGGCGAGCCGTGCACAACTACCGGATCACCGTGACCAACCGTGGAGCCGAGGTGACGATCTCGACCGGTACCGGGCACCACACACTGACCGTCACAGTGTGAGGCCGGACAATGGGGCCATGGTCGAGATCGAGCCCGGGCGATTCGAGACCATGGTCGGCGAAGCACTCGACGGGCTGCCGCCGAAGCTCGGCCGGCTGATGCGCAACGTCGCGGTCACCGTCGAGCACGAGCCCGGGCCGCCCGGACTGCTCGGGCTCTACCGGGGCGTTCCCCTGACCAATCGCACGACGCACTACGCCGGGGTACTACCGGACCGGATCACGATCTACCGGCTGGCCATCTGCGCGATCTGCAGTGACGATCACGAGGTTGTCGAGCAGGTGCGCCGCACCGTCATCCACGAGGTCGGGCACCACTTCGGCATCGACGACGCCCGCCTGCACGAGCTCGGCTGGTGACGCGCCGCCCCAGCGCTCGCGCTCACGTGAACGCGCTCGGACGGCGCGACGTCAGGTCGCTCAGGCCCGAGGGCGGCTGAAGGGCTCGCCCAGCTCGGTCGCTGTGGCTGGCACGAGCTCGCGTCTGCGCCAAGCGCGGCTTGCGGCGCGTAGCTCGCTGATCATGTCGGGTTGGGGCACTGCGAGAACGGGGCATCGGGCGTGGGCGAGGCAGTAACGCCGGACCGAACCGCGCCGGATCCGGGCCAAGCGGCCTGGTCGTCCGGAGCCCACGACGAGTAGATCGCCGGCCCGGCTGGCTTCGTTCACGAGGACGGAGCCGGCGAAGCCCCGCGCGATGACCGACGTGATCGGCACGCCATGGGGCGGGCCGCCAAAGGCATCGGTGAACGCGCCGATCAGCGTGTCCTGGGCGCGCTGGTGCCATGGCTCGGGCGTCGGCTCGGCCGTCCTGCGGCGGTGGACGCGCACACCATCGACTGGAGCGCACGCCACTACGGCCACCAACACCGCGCCGGACCGCCGCGCCTGCGCGACTCCGGCATGCAAGGCCGCGAGGTTCCCCAAACTGCCGCTGATTCCTACCACTACTCGGTCAACGCCCGTCGCGCTCATACCCATGAATAGTCCGGGCAGCTAGCGAGCGATTGAGCGGGCGACCCCGATGTGACCCGGTCAACACCGCCCGCGTCCACGGGGACGCTGGCGATCCAGTCAACTGCCTGTCGCTCTATGCCCTGACTTTGCATCTGAGATGGCCGCAATATCGGGCCGGATCACCGCTCGGAGCGTCGATCGCGAAGGCGAAGTCGGCGAGGTAGGCCTGGGGGCGGCCTCAGGCCAGGCACAATCGGACGGTGGGTTACCGGGGGGAAGCCGTGTCCGAGGTGGGAGTGACGGCCCGCGAGGCCGACGTGCTCGCTGCGCTGGCCGAGCACCTGACGAATGCCGAGATCGGCGCTCGGCTGTTCATCTCCGTCCGCACCGTCGAGAGTCACGTCTCCTCCTTGCTGCGCAAGTTGCAGGTGGAGGATCGCCGAGCCCTGGCGGCGGTGGCGGGCGTTCGTACGACCCCGAGGTCGGCGTCGGCGATCGCGGTCGCTGCCCCCACACCGCTGACCTCGTTCGTCGGCCGGACGACCGAACGGGCCGCGTTGGCGGCTGCACTGGGCGAGAACCGAATGGTCACGGCCGTCGGACCGGGCGGCGTGGGCAAGACGCGACTGGCCCTCTGCGTGGTGGCCGACGTGGCGGACCGGTTCGCCGACGGTGCCTGGTTCGTAGACCTTGTGCCGGTCACCGACCCGTCGATGATCGCGCCGGCGATCGCCGCGGCGCTCGGCCTCGGCGAACACCACGGCCGCTCGGCCGAGGACAGCGTCCGGAACTGGCTGGCCGAGCGGCAGACGCTGCTCGTGCTGGACAACTGCGAGCATCTGCTCGACGGCGTAGCCGCCCTGCTGGAACGGCTCCTCGCGGGCAGTCCCCAACTGGCGGTGCTGGTCACCAGCCGGGCCAGGCTGCTCGTCCCGTTCGAGTGGGTGTTCCCGGTGCCCGGCCTGTCCATCGACGCGGACGATGGCGGCCCGGGAGACGCCGCGCAGCTGTTCCTCGCCCGCGCGGCCGCCGGCGGGAGTTCGCTCACCTCGGCCGACCGGGCGCGCGTCGCCGCCGTGTGCCGGGGGCTGGACGGCATGGCGCTCGCGATCGAGTTGGCCGCTGCGCGGTTCCCGTCACTCGGCATGGACGGGATCGAGACCGGCCTGGCCGACCGGTTGCGGCTGCTGACCGGCGGGCGGCGGATCGACGATCGGCATCGTTCGCTGCGCTCGACGCTGGACTGGAGCTACGCGTTGCTCGAGGAGGCCGACCGGGCGGTGCTGCGTCGGGTGTCGGTGTTCGCGGCGCCATTCACGGCCGCCGCGGCCGCCGAGCTCGCGGGGTGGCTGCCCGTGGCCGGCGATGACGTTCAGACGATCCTGGCCGGGCTGGCCGACCAGAGCCTGCTGGTCCCGGTCGTGGGCGTGACCGGTACCCGCTACCGCGCTCCGGAGACCATTCGGCAGTACGGCGCCGATCGGTGCGACGACGCGGACGAGTCGATCGAGGTTCGGTCGCGCCACCTGCGGTGGTGCTTGGCCGTCGCCAGCGCCCTCGAGCCGGCCGACGACGATGCTGCTTGGCGGTCGGCGTTCGACCGGGTGGCCGACGAGCTCCGCAGTGCACTCCGCTGGGCGGCATCCGATGATCGGACCCGGCCCGACGCGTATCGGCTGGCGATCCGGCTGGCCGAGCTGTGCTTCGCCCGCGGCACGCCGGGTGAGTCTCAGGCGCGCTACGAGCAGGCGGCCGAGCTTGCCGCCGACGACAGCGCGGCCGCTACGGCCCTGCACTACGCGGCGGGCGCCGCGGAGTCCCGGTACTTCGGCACCCAGGCGCTGGCGTTGCGACGGGCCGCGGCCGACGCCGCATTGCGCGCGGGTGATCGGGCCGCTGCCGCTGTGGACCTCGCCCGAGCGGCGGAGTTGATCAATCGGGCGGGTGGGCTCATGGCCACTCCGCCGGCGGCCGGCGCGGCCGATGCGATGCTCGCCGAGGCCCGGACGCTCGCGGTCGGCGATCCCGCGGCGGAGGCTCGCGTCCTCACCTCGGAGGCCTTCAACGGCGCCGACTCCGATCCGGACACTCTCTTGCTCACCGAGCGCGCCATCGCGCTCGCTCGCGAAGTCGGCGATCCGCTGACCGAGAGCGCCGCGCTGGATCAGCTCACCTCCATCCAGCTGGCTCGGGGCGACGTCCGGGTTGCGGCCGCCAGCGCGTTGCGGCGCACCGAACTGCTGGACCCGCTGCCGGTGACGGCGGTGTCGGCGATCGAATTCTTCGATGCCTTCGGCATGGCCACCGATGGCGCGATCGCCGTCGGTGACCTACCGGGCGCACGACACCTCGCCGAACGGCTACGCGACCTGCCCTTCCACCGCGAAGAGGCCCATCTGGCCACGGGCCGATTGATCGTCGTGGCGGCGTTGGCGGGTGACTTCGCGATGGTGGTCACCCTGGCCGAGCGCTTCCGCGAGGGATGGGAGCGGGCCGGACGACCTCGCGCCAACAACCTCGGACGCGGTGCCCACGCGGTGGCGATGGTGCACGGTCTGCGCGGCGATGACGAGGCCCGGGCCGCCTGGCTCGACATCGTGGACGCAGTGGCATCACCGATCCGGCCAATGCCCGATCGCCCCTACGGCGAGTTCTTCGACGCCTTGCTGCTACTGCATCGAGGTTCGGCCGATGAAGCGATGCGGCTGTTGGACAAGCAGCCGGAGCAGTTCCGGACCTGGTACACCGGCCAATGGCGACCCTGGTACGCCGCGCTGTGGGCCGAGGCAGCCGTGCTGACCGGGCACCCGGATGCGGCCGACCGCCTGGGCCGCGCCCGCCTGATGACCACCGACAACCCGATCGCTACCGCCATCGTCGAGCGCGCCGCGGCCCTGAACGTACCCGGCGGCGACCGCGACGGGATGATCGCCGCGGCCGCCGCCTTGAACGCCGCCGGGTGCCACTACCAGTGGGCTCGAACGCTCGTCCTGCTCGGGGGCACAGATCGGGCGCTCGGCGAGGCGGCGTTGGCTGCGAGGCGAGCGACGCCTATGGCCGTGCCTCCAGGATGAGGTTGAACGGGGTTTCGGTCGCCCGGCGGACATGGGAGAACCCGGCCTCGTGCAGCACCTGGGTCAACCGCGACTCGCCGGCCTGCGCGCCGAGTCCCAGGCCGATCTCCTGGGACAGCGAGGCGGGCGTGCAGATCACCGTCGAGAGACCGTAGAAGGTCCGCCCGACCGGGTTCAGGTTGTGCTCCAGACCGTCGCCGGCCATTGGCTCGACCAGCAGCAGCGTGCCGTCCGGCGCCAGCGCCTGCCAGATGCGGCGGGCCGCACCGACCGGGTCGCCCATGTCGTGCAGGCAGTCGAACAGGCACACCAGGTCATAGCCCGACCCCGGAAGATCCTTCGCCGTCGCGACTTCGAACCTCGTCCGCCGACCCACACCGGCCGCGGCGGCCGCCTTGCGGGCGGCGACGATCGAGGGCTCGTGCGGGTCCAGGCCCACGAACGTCGACCGCTCGAACGCCTCCGCCATGATGATCGTGGACGCGCCGAGCCCGCTCCCCACGTCGGCGACACTCGCCCCTGACCGCAGCTTGTCGACAACGCCGTCCAGGGCCGGAAGCCATTCGTCGACCAGGTGGGCGGCGTAGCCCGGCCGGAACAGCCGCAGCACACCGGAGAACAGCCGGTCGTCGTGCTGCTGCCAGCCCACGCCCGCGCCGGTCCGGAACGCATTCACGAACGCGTCGTGGTCGGCGTAGCAGGAGGCGATGCTCTCGAAGGCACCGGCGAGGAACACCGGACTCGTCTCGTCGGCGACCACCATGGCCTGCTCCGGCGGCAGTTCGAACGTGCCGTTCGCGGGGTCGTAGACGACGTACCCGCCCGCGGCCTGGTTGGACAGCCATTCGCGGACGTATCGCTCGGCGGTCCCCGTGCGTTCGGCCAACGTCGCCGGCGTGATGGGACCGGCGCCCGCCATCGCTTTGTACAGGCCGAGTCGATCGCCGAGATGCAGCAGTAGCCCCGAGATGGCCGCAGCCATGTCGAAGACCGCTTGCCCGACGAATGCCTCGAGCCGTGCCTGATCGACCGGCTTCGTATCGATTGTGGTCATGTCCACTGTCCGCCCTTCACCACGCAGGTCCCCTGTGGACGTGCAGGGCGAGCTTGCGGGCCGGCTCCCCGCGTGGGCATCCGTGCTCGGCACGGAGGCCACCACGGAGGTTTCGGAATCCGTGCTGACCACCGATGCCGGCCGGCCGCATCCCAGCCAGGTTGGAGGAGCAACGACGTTCATTCTCAAGGGGGATTCCGATGACCAACGACTACATCCTGGCCGCCCTGGCCGCGGACCGGCAGAACACGCTTCGGGCCGAGGCGCACCTCGCGCGCCGGGCCCGGCAGGCTCGCCCGTCCGCTGCGCCAGCGTCCCGGCTCGACCGGGTCATGACCAGATTGCGATCCGACCGACGTGGCCGGCACGCCGCTCGCAGTCGACGGGCCGTGACGTCGCAATGACTGCTCGTCCCGCGACCCGGTGCTCCAGTGCCGCCGTTGCGCATCGACCGTGGGCCAAGCCCGTGGTGTTGCGTGACGGGCGGGCGGTGCTGATACGGCAGGTCCAGCGCGCCGACGCCGCGTTGCTGGCCGACGGCTTCGCCCAGTTGAGCGACCGCTCGCGCCGGTTGCGGTTCCTGATGGCGAAGAATCGCCTGTCGCCATCGGAGCTACGCTTCTGCACCGACGTCGACCATCATGACCACGAGGCGCTGGGAGCGGTGAGTCTCACCGACGGCTACGGCGTCGGCATCGCCCGGTACATCAGGAACGCCGACGACCCGTCGTCGGCCGAGATCGCTATCACCGTCATCGATCCCTGGCAGGGACGCGGGCTCGGCACCCAGTTACTCGCTCAGCTCACCGAGCGAGCTCGCCAAGAAGGCATCCGCCGCTTCACCGCGTTGCTCTCGGCCGACAACGTCGCCGCGCTGGCCCTGCTACGCAGCACGGCCGTCGGGACCTGTCTCGTCGAACCAAATGGCGACACCGTCGAACTCGAGATCACCCTCACGGGGTATCGCTGCGCGCTCTGCGGCACACCGGCCAGCATCGGCTCTTCGGTCGGTTCGCGTGTCGGTTCGCGTGTCGGTTCGCGTGTCGGCTCGCGTGTCGGCTCGCTCGGATGCCGCTGGATCTGCGACGCCTGCATCCGGGCGAACGTCCCGCTGGTAGAGGCAAAGCTCGACCGCCTTTGGTGGCAATAGACAGCCTGGCTGACGAAAAGTACGGGAATGCCACTCGTGATCGACGGGCACACCATCGAGGGCGGCGACAGCGGCACTCGTGGCACTTACCTTGCGTTGCCTGGTCACCCTTCGCTCGGGATTTTGAAGAACGCAGCGACGGGGGATGCTTCCGGCCTACTCAGGTTGCGTTGCCGGATGGCAG
Source organism: Jatrophihabitantaceae bacterium (assembly GCA_036502575.1). Taxonomy (GTDB): domain Bacteria; phylum Actinomycetota; class Actinomycetes; order Mycobacteriales; family Jatrophihabitantaceae; genus DASXRA01. Next base: position 20,733 of record DASXYL010000074.1, read on the forward strand.
TTGCGTCCAGCTCGAGGTTTGCCGCCGCCACCTCTGCCGCTACTCCCGCGCCCGCTTCTGTCGCGTCGGTCCGGCTTCCTCCCCGCCCACGAGCATGGCCGGTTTGGGAACGCTCGGCGTCATCGTGTTGCAGGCTGCTGCGGCGGCGTCGGTCATCGGGTTCTTCGCGAGACGCTCCGACCGACGTTGGTGGCGCACCTTCCGGGCGCCGGCCATCGGGTTCGCCGGTCTGGTTGCTGCCACGGTCCTCGTCCTGCAGAAGTTCTCTGTCCTGACGGGAACCAAGTCGGCGGTCGTCAACTCGTTGCCCTGGTTGATCGCCGCTGCGGCGGTCGGCGGATTCGGATACGCGTACTGGCTGCGGGCCCATCGGCCCGGTGTCTACCAGGCCCTCGCCACGGACGCGCCCGCACCGACACCAGCACCGACTCCGGTACCGCTCGCCGCGACGCCCGAACCGGCGTAGAGACATGAGGTCCGCCGGCGATCGATGAGCGGTCCTACGATCTGTCAGGTGAAGGTCGTGATCGCCGGCGGGAGCGGAGCTTTGGGACGGCGGCTGGCGGACGATCTCGCCGAGCGCGGCGACGAGGTCGTGATCCTGACCCGGACGCCCCGTGCGGGCGCGCATCGGCAGGTGCAGTGGGACGGGCGCACCGTCGGCGAGTGGGCGAAGGAGTTGGAAGCCGCCGCCGTGGTGAATCTCGCTGGAGAGTTGGTCGACCGGCGTCCTACCGCGCGGAACATCGCATTGCTGACGTCGTCGCGGGTCGAGCCGACCTTGTCCCTGGCCGCCGCGGCCCGGACAATGACCAAGCCGGTGCCGGTCTGGGTGCAAGCGTCGACGTTGGCGATCTACGGCGACGGGGGCGAGGCGGAGCTGGACGAGTCTTCCGCGCCGGCGCACGAGCCGCCGCAGATGGCCGGCGTGGCCACGGCGTGGGAGGACGCCGCTCGGGATGTTCGCGCCGAGCGCACAGTCGTGCTGCGAACCGGGATCGTGCTGGATCGCGACTCCCCCACCCTGGACCGGCTGGCCGGGCTCGCGCGGTGGGGTCTGGGCGGGCGCATCGGCAACGGTCGCCAATGGATCAGCTGGATACACATCGCCGACTGGCTGGCAATTGTCCGGCTCGCTCTCGACGGACCACTCAAGGGCGTCGTGATAGCCGCCGCCCCGCAGCCGGTCCGTAACGCCGAGCTGATGGCCGAGTTGCGACGAGCGGTGCGCCGGCCGCCCGCCCCACCCACTCCGAACTTCGTCGTCAAGCTCGGTGCGGTCCTGCTGCGCACCGACCCGGCTCTGGCGTTGACCGGGCGCCGAGCGATACCGAGGCGACTCCTCGACGCCGGCTTCGCGTTCAGCTATCCCCGGATAGCGCCGGCGCTCGACCAGCTGCTGATCGCATCTGCGCAGACCGCCGTTCAGGGTCCCGATCGTCCGTAGACTCGCTTGCGTGGCTGTACAAGTGGCGATCGAGCACGGCACGACCTACCGGTTCGACCGGCCCGTGTCGCTGGGGCCACACGTCATCCGGCTGCGGCCCGCGCCGCACTGCCGCACTCCGATCACGTCCTACTCGATGACCGCGTTGCCGGCGCCGCACTTCGTGAACTGGCAGCAGGACGCCTTCGGCAACCACCTGGCCCGGATCGTCTTCCCGGAAAAGGTCAGCGAGCTGACGATTACCGTCGATCTGGTCGCCGACCTCACCGTGATCAACCCGTTCGACTTCTTCGTCGAGGACTACGCCGAGCGCTACCCGTTCGAGTACCCGTCCGCGCTGGCCGCCGATCTGGACGCATACCGCCGACCGATCGCCGAGCCCGGCAGCGACGGCCCGGGTCCGTTGCTACGCGAGTTGCTGCAGGACGTGCCCGTCGACGGAAAGCCGCTCACCGTACGGTTCCTGGCCGATCTCACCCGGCAGGTGGCGAACACGGTGAGCTACACGGTGCGCATGGAACACGGCGTGCACTCCCCGGACGAGACGTTGAACCGCGGCATCGGATCCTGCAGAGACAGCGGCTGGCTGCTCGTCTCGGCGCTGCGCGAGTTGGGCTTCGCGGCCCGGTTCGTGTCGGGCTATCTCGTGCAACTCGCCGCGGATGATCCGGCCGGCGGCGGTCCGGCCCAGGACTTCACCGACCTGCACGCCTGGGCCGAGGTGTACGTGCCCGGTGCGGGTTGGATCGGGCTCGATGCGACGTCGGGGTTGTTCGCCGGAGAGGGCCACATCCCGCTGTCGGCGACCCCGAGCCCCGCCGAGTCGGCTCCGGTCACCGGGCTCGTCGACCCGTCCGAGTCGACGCTCGAGTACCACAACACGGTGCGTCGCTTTCGCGAGGATCCCCGCGTCACGCTGCCCTACACCGCCGCTGAGTGGCAGGCCGTCCGCGCGCTCGGCGACCACGTCGATTCCCTGCTGGAGAAGGGCGATGTGCGCCTGACCATCGGGGGCGAGCCCACGTTCGTGTCGGCCACCGACCCGGAATCGCCGCAATGGAGCGTCGCCGCGGACGGCCCCGACAAGTACCGCCTGGCCGGCGAGCTCGCCGCCCGGCTCAAGGAGCACTACGCGCCGCAGGGCGTGGTGCACCACGGGCAGGGCAAGTGGTATCCGGGCGAGCCCTTGCCGCGGTGGCAGATCGCGATCACCTGGCGCGCGGACGGCACCCCACTGTGGCGCGACGCCACGCTGCTCGCCGACACGAGAGTTGCCGAAAGCGCGTCCGCCCGAGCGCTGGCCACCGGCATCGCCCGACGCCTCGGCATCGCGCCCGAGTTCGTCCGGCCGGCCTACGAGGACCACCTGCAGCGGACCGCGACCGAGGCGCAGCTGCCCGACGGCCCACCGCCTGAGACCGACCTGGCCGAGGCAACCGCCGACGCTCGGGCTGCCCTGCTCGCCGCCCTGGACGCCGAGAGCAGCGATCCGGCCGGCTGGGTCGTGCCGCTGCACCGAGCCGAGGACGACACCGGCTGGGCCACCGCCCGCTGGCGCTTCCGTCGCGGCCGCCTCGTCCTCGTACCGGGTACCTCGCCGGTCGGGCTAAGGCTGCCGCTCGACTCCATCGCCTGGACGCCGGCGCCGGGGCGCCCGGAGGCCGCCGCGCCGTTCGAGTCGCCGCCCGAGCTACCGGGTCCGGACGGAAACCCAGCCCGGCTGGCCACCGTCACGCCGGTCGAGGATGCCCCGCCGACCGCGCTGGCCGTGGAGGTTCGCGACGAGCGGGCATTCGTCTTCCTGCCGCCGCTGGACCACTTCGAGGACGCCGTCGAGCTGCTCGCGGCGATCGAGAGCACCGCCGCCGAGCTGGCCGTGCCCGTCACCCTCGAGGGCTACCCGCTGCCCGGCGACCCGCGCGTGCGCACGCTGACGGTCACCCCCGACCCCGGCGTTATCGAGGTGAACGTCCAGCCGGCGTCGTCGTGGGCCGATCTCGTCGAGATCACCGAGTCGCTCGACACGGCCGCGCGGGCAACCGGCCTCGCCACCGAGAAGTTCGCCCTGGACGGCACGCACGCCGGCACCGGCGGTGGCAGCCACGTCACGCTGGGCGGCGCCACCCCGGCCGACAGCCCGGTACTGCGGCGCCCCGGCCTGTTGGTCAGCATGCTGACGTTCTGGCAGCACCACCCGTCCCTGTCCTACCTGTTCTCCGGACGGTTCATCGGCCCGACCAGCCAGGCGCCGCGCGTGGACGAGGCCCGGCACGAGTACCTCTTCGAGCTCGAGATCGCCTTCGCCGAGCTCGACCGGCTCACCGACGAGGACGGCACCGCCCGGCCGTGGCTGGTCGACCGCGCGTTGCGGCACCTGCTCACCGACCTGACCGGCAACACCCACCGGGCCGAGTTCTGCATCGACAAGCTCTACAGCCCGGACTCGGCGCGCGGGCGCCTCGGGCTGTTGGAGCTGCGCGGGTTCGAGATGCCGCCCCATCCGCGCATGTCGCTGGTGCAGGCCCTGTTGGTGCGAGCGCTGGTGGCCCGGTTCTGGGACGAGCCCTATCGCGGGCCGCTCGTGCGCTGGGGCACCGCGCTGCACGACCGGTTCCTGCTGCCGGCGTTCGCCGCCGCCGACATCGCCGACGTGGTGGACGACCTGAACGCGCACGGCATCGCCTTCGACGCGGCCTGGCTCGACCCGTTCCTCGAGTTCCGCTTCCCGCGGCTGGGCACCGCGACGGTCGGCCCGGTGACGCTCGTGCTGCGGACGGCGATCGAGCCGTGGCACGTGCTGGGCGAACAGGCCACGGGCAGCGGCACCGCCCGCTACGTCGACTCGTCGGTCGAACGGGTGGAGGTGGAGGTCACCGGGGCGACACCGGGCCGCCACGTCGTCACCTGCAACGGGGTACCGGTGCCGCTGCACCCCACCGGCCGCGGTGATGCTGCGGTCGGCGGCGTGCGGTTCCGGGCCTGGGCGCCGCCCTCGGCGTTGCATCCCACGATCGCTGTCCAGGCCCCGCTGGTCTTCGACGTCGTCGACACCTGGACCGCCCACTCCCTCGGCGGCTGCACTTACCACGTCGTGCACCCCGGCGGGCGGGCCTACGAGCGGTTCCCGGTGAACGCCAACGAGGCCGAGGCGCGGCGCGCGTCCCGGTTCGTGCCCGGCGAGCACACTCCCGGACCGCTCGAGGTGTCCGCGGCGATCCCCGACCCCGAGTACCCGTACACGCTCGATCTGCGCCGCACCCCGACCCCGCGCGGGGCCGCGCGGTGAGATCTGGCCTTCCGGCCGACGGCTTCGACGTCGTCGAGGCCTACGCCCGGCCGAGTCTCGGCGCGCCCACCCGCTGGGACGAGATGGTCGATCCGGCCCACGGCGTGCGTCCGGCGTGGCGCGAGGTGGGTTCGGTGCTCCGTCTGCTCGGACGCGACGGGCTCGGCGAGCAGCGCCGCACGGTGCGCCAGCTGGTCCGCCAGGATGGAGTCACCTACCGGCCCTACGGCGCGCGCGACGAGCAGGCCTGGAGCCTGGACCCGGTACCACTGCTGCTGGACGAGGCGGAGTGGCAACGCCTCGAGCCGGCGCTCGCGCAGCGGGCGGAGCTGTTCGACCTGATCCTCACCGACCTCTACGGGCCCCGCCGGCTGCTGGCCGAGGGCCTTATCCCGCCGGAGATCGTCCTCGGCCACTCGGGCTTCGTCCGCGCCGCCGACCAGATCCGGCTGCCCGGCGCCCGGCAGCTGTTCATCGCCGCGGCCGACCTCGCCCGCGGGCCGGACGGGCAGTGGCAGGTGCTGGGCGACCAGACCCAGGCGCCGTCGGGCACCGGGTACGCGATGGCCAACCGCCGGGTCATCTCCCGGTCGCTACCCGGCCTGTACCGCGACACGCGCATCCACCGCATCGGACCGTTCTTCCAGGCGATGCGCGTTGCCTTGCAGGCGCTGGCGCCGTGGCAGGCCGAGGTGCCCCGTGTCGTCCTGCTCACCTCCGGCGCGCACAGCGAGACCGCGTTCGACCAGGCCTACCTGTCCACGCTGCTCGGCTTCCCGCTCGTCGAGGGCAACGACCTCACCGTCCGCGACGGGCAACTGTGGCAGCGCTCCATCGGACGCCTCGAGCCCGTCGACGTAGTCCTGCGCCGGGTGGACGCCTGGTTCTGCGATCCGCTGGAGCTGCGACCCGACTCGCACCTCGGCGTGCCCGGCCTCGTCGAGGCGGCCCGGCTGGGCAACGTGTCGGTGGTCAACGGGCTCGGCACCGGGGTGCTGGAGAACCCGGCGCTGTACCCGTTCCTGCCCCGGCTCGCCGAGGTGTTGCTCGGGCGGGAGCTGCAGCTGCCGTCGGTGCAGACCTGGTGGTGCGGCGACCCGAGCGCCCGTCAGCACGTGCTGGCCAACCTGGACTCGCTCGTGATCAAGCCGGTCTCACGGCGCATCGTCCGGACCGGCTCCGAGCTGTCGGTCCAGCAGCGCGACGAGCTGGCCCGCCGCATCCTGGCCGAGCCGCACGCGTGGGTCGCCCAGGAGGCGATGCGGCCGAGCACGGCGCCGGGCATCGGGCGCAGTGGCCTGGAGGCCCGGCCGATGGTGCTGCGGTCGTTCGCGGTGTCCGACGGCGGCTCGTACCGGCTGCTGCCGGGCGGTCTGACCGAGAGTCCCGGCTCCGGCCTGCTGGGCACCCAGGACGGCGCGGTGGCCAAGGACGTCTGGGTTCTGTCGAGCGCCCCGGTGTCGGCCGAGGAAATCGCGGCCCCCGAGCTGGTCGGCGCCGGGCGGGTGGCGTCGGCGATCTCGCCCCGCGTCGCCGAGGATATGTTCTGGCTGGGCCGCTACACCGAGCGGGCCGAGGACGTTTCGCGGCTGGTGAGCGTCACCGACAACAGATGGCACGACATGCACGCCGGTTCCGATCCAGCGATCGCAGCCTGTGTCGAGGTCGTGTTCGACGCGCTGCTCACCGTCACCTCGGCGTCGCCGCCTGCAGGTGACCGGCACGCGCAGATCGAGGCCGTCATCGGCGACGTCGACCGCAAGGGGACACTCGCCCACGACGTCCGGAACATCCGTGAACTCGCCAACGCCAACCGCGACCAGCTCTCGATCGACACCTGGTCGGTGCTCAGCGATCTCGAGCACGGCATCGCGCCCTTCAGCACCGGTGACGGCGGTGACGTCGTCGCCGCAATGACCACGTTGCGCGAGGCGCTGCTCGCCTTCGCCGGGCTCGCGGCCGAGAGCATGGTGCGCGACGCCGGCTGGCACTTCTTGGACGCCGGCCGGCGTCTGGAGCGGGCGGTACAGATCGCCCGGCTGCTGCGCGCTGGCCTGACCGTGCAACGCGCGCCGGCCGTCGCGGCGCTGGTCGAGGAGTCGACGCTGATCGCGGCCGAGAGTATCATCACCCACCGGCGCCGGTACCCGGCCCAGTCCGGCGTGGAGACCATGCTCGAGCTGCTCCTCCTCGACCGCGACAACCCGCGCGCCATCGCCTATCAGCTCGACCGCCTGGGCACCGATCTGCGACGCGTCGGTGCCTCGTCCGACGCGCTCCAGGCGTCGGTGCAGGACGTGTCGGCGCGGCTGCTCGCGGCCGACTGCGAGGCGCTGGCCCGCAGCGACGAGACGGGGCGGCGCGCCGAGCTCGACGCGCTGCTCGGCGACGTTGTCGACGAGCTCCACGACCTGGCGCTGGCCATCGAGGCGGCCCACTTCGCCCACCGCGGCATGCTCCGGCAGCTGGTGCCGATGGCCGGCTTCGAGAGCCTGGAGGCGGTGTGAACGGCGACCGACGCACGTACCGGGTCGTGCACACGACCGCGTACACGTACTCCGGCGACGTGACGACGAGCTACGGACGGGCGCACCTGCTGCCACGGGCGGCACCGGGACAGGTGTTCGTCAACGGCAGCGTCGAGCTCGATCCACCCGCGGACGAGATCCGCAGCCACACCGACTTCTTCGGCAACGTCTCGACCTACTACGCCGTGCGCGCCGCCCATCGCGACCTGCGGGTCACGGCGACGAGCGAGGTGACCGTCGAGCGCACCCCACCGACGGTCAGCGACCTGGACACGTTCACCTGGGAACAGGTCCGCGACGCCGCGCACGACGACGTCGCGGCGCGCGAATTCGTGCTGTGGTCGCCACTGGTGCGCTCGACGGCGGCGGTGGCCGAGTACGCGACGCGGACGTTCACGCCGGAACGTCCACTGGGCAGTGCACTGGTCGAGCTGCTGGCCCGTATCAAGGCCGATTTCAAGTACGTCTCCGGCGCGACGACGGTCCGCACCACCCTGGGCGAGGTGTTGCACAAGCGGCAGGGCGTCTGCCAGGACTTCGCGCACCTCGCGGTGGGCTGCCTGCGGTCGATGGGCCTGCCCGCGCGCTACGTCAGCGGCTACCTCGAGACCTATCCCCCGCCCGGCCAGCCGAAACTGCAGGGAGTGGACGCTTCGCACGCCTGGGCCGCGGTGTACGTGCCCGGATTCGAGTGGGTGGCGATCGACCCGACCAACAACCAGTTCGTCGACGCCGGGTACGTGATCGCGGCCTGGGGGCGGGACTACACCGACGTGCCGCCGCTGACCGGGGTGATCCGCACCGACGCCGACCGCTCGACCATGAAGGTAAGCGTCGACGTCACCCGGGTCAGCTAGTGGTCTGTCTGCGATATGCGGTGGTGGATGCGGTGATCCGGATGTGCGCTGGCCAGGCGGAGGAGGAGCCAATATCGCTGTTGTATTGGCGACGACGACAACGCGGCCAGCGTGCATCCGGGCGCCGCAGGCGCCACCAGGCCATATCGCAGACAGACCACTAGGTCGTCCCGTGCGTGCCTTCGCGTGTGGCAACTGCCGCGGCCTGGTCTTCTTCGAGAACAGCATCTGCATCACCTGCGGCCGGGCGCTCGGTTACGACCGCGGCACCGCTGAGCTGGTCGTGCTGCGCGACGACGGGGACGGCCTTCGCCACGGCCCGCTGCGCCCGTGCGCGAACCTGTATCTGGCTGGCTGCAACTGGCTGGCCGAGGAGTTCGCGCCGGGCGGCCTGTGCAGCTGCTGCGCGCTGACCCGCGTCCGGCCGGGCGATCACGACGAGCCCGGGTTGGCGGCCTTCGCCCGGGCCGAGGCGGCCAAGCGGCGACTGCTCTTCCAGCTCGACGCCCTCGGTCTTTCGACCACGCCGCGCACCGAGGATCCCGACCACGGCCTGGCCTTCGACCTGCTGTCGAGCACCGACGGCCCGGTGACGACCGGCCACGACCGTGGGGTGATCACCATTGACCTCGCCGAGGGCGAGGACCAGCACCGGGAGGCGGTGCGCGTGCGGCTGGCCGAGCCGTACCGCACCCTGCTCGGCCACCTGCGGCACGAGATCGGCCACTGGTACTGGGAGATCCTGATCGACGGGTCGCCATTCGCCGATCGATTCCGGGACCTGTTCGGCGACCCGAACCTCGACTACTCCACCGCGCTCGAGACCTACTACGCCAAGCCGGTCACCGACGAATGGACGATCGGCTACGTCAGCCACTACGCGTCGGCGCACCCCTGGGAGGACTGGGCCGAGACCTTCGCCCACTACCTGCACATCCGCGACACGCTGCAGACGGCCGCAGCCTGGGGCATCGGGGTCGGCGGCCCCGACCTCGATCTGTCCGTGGCGTGGGACGCCCAGCTGTCGGCGCTGCCGTCCGAGGATCTCGACGAGTTCGGCGAGATCGTCCGTACCTGGTTGCCGCTGACCTATGCACTCAACGCGGTCAACCGCAGCATGGGCCACGACGATCTCTACCCGTTCGTGCTGCCGCCTCGGGTGCTGGACAAGCTGCGGTTCGTCCACGTCGTGGCCATGACGACGGGCCCCCGAACGCATTGATCGGCCCTAAACAGAAGGTGGCCGTCGCGTTAACAATTGATGTCTATAGTGCGTCGCACCGGTACCTGTCGACCGGCGTCAAACAGGAACGGATGAGGCGTGCTTGATCGTCACGAGTTCGTTGTGCAGGGCGAGGTGCCATCGCCGTTCGCGGCTGTGGTCAGTGCCCTGCGCTCCCGATTCACCGTCGAGGAAGGAGCTCCCCGCACCGTGCAGCGCACGTGGCTGGACACCTTCGACTGGCGGCTGCACCGGGCCGGACTGACGCTGGAACACCGCACGGACGCCGGCCGTACCGAACTGACGTTGTCGAGCACGTCCGGGCTGCGGATCTCGGATGAGCCCCGAGGCTCGACCGGGCCGGGTCGGGTGGACCGTCTCGGCGCCGACGCCATCAGCGGCCGCCTCGCACCGATCGTCGGAGCTCGGGCACTGCTCGCCGTCGCCGAGAGCGAAGGGGCGCTGCGCGATGCCCGGCTGACCAACCAGGACGACAAGACGGTGGTGCGGGTCAGCGTCGAGGACGGGTTCTCGGACGCGGCTCTCGCGCCGCGGGTGACGCTGACGCCGGTGCGAGGCTACGAACGCGAGGCGAAGCGGGCGCGGCGACTGCTGGCCTCGGTACCCGGATTCGAGCCGACCAGCGAGTCGCAGCTCGACGCTGCCCTGGCCGCCGTGGGCCGGCACGCCGGCGACTACACCGGCAAGGTCGACGTCAGCCTGGACGGATCGGCGCCGGCGAGCGCCGCGCTGGCGGCCGTGCTGTTGCGCGTCCTCGGCATGCTCGAGGCCAACGTGGACGGGGTAGTCCGCGATCTGGACATCGAGTTCCTGCACGACCTGCGGATCTCGGTGCGCCGAACCCGTTCCGGGTTGACCCTGGCCGGTGACTCGCTGCCGGCCGGGCTGGCCGCGCGATACGCCGGCGAGTTCAAGTGGCTCGGCGATCTGAGCACGCCGGTGCGCGATCTCGACGTCTACCTGCTCGGCCTGGACGCCACGATCGGCGAGTCCGGCGACGGCGAAGCGCTGCAACCGTTTCGGCGCTACCTCGCTCGGCGTCGCCGGGCCGAGCGCCGGCGACTGCTGGCCGGCCTACGGTCACGGCGCTTCGCCGCGCTGACCGGCGATTGGCGCGCGGCGCTGCTCGATGCATCGGATCACCCCGCCGCGGACGAACCGACAGCTGCAGCCCTCGCCACTACGCGGATCACTCGTGGCTATCGCAGAATCGTCAAGCGCGGCTCGGCGATCACCTCGGCGTCACCGGCCGAAGATCTGCACGCCCTGCGCAAGCGCTGCAAGCAACTGCGTTACCTGATGGAGTACTTCGCCTCGCTCCACGAGCCGAGGGCGCACCACAAGATCATCAAAGAATTGAAATCGCTGCAAGACTGCCTCGGGCGTTTCCAGGACAGCCAGATCCAACGGGAGGCCATCACCTCCCTCGCCGACCAGATGGCGGCCGAGCAGGCAGTGCCGGCGCCGACACTGCTCGCGATGGGAAAGGTGAGTGCCGGGCTCGAATCGCGGCAACGCGACGCCCGCGGTGAATTCGCCGGCCGATTCAACCGATTCGCCAACGACAAGACGGCCCGCATGATCACGGCCCTCCCGGTACGGGCCGCCTCATGAAGACCTTCGCCACGTACAACATCAAGGGCGGCGTGGGCAAGACGTCGACCGCCGTCAACCTCGCCTACCTCGCCGCGCGCGACGGACAGCGCACCCTGCTGTGGGATCTCGACCCCCAGGGCGCGGCTACCTACCTGTTCCGGATTCGCCCGCGCGTCAAGGGCGGCGGGAAGGCACTCGTCCAGGGACGTCGGCCGCTCGAGGATGCGATCAAGGGCACCGACTACGACGGCCTCGACCTGCTGCCGGCCGACTTCACCTACCGCAACATGGACCTGGCCCTCGACGCCGCCAAGAAGCCCACCCGGCGCATCGCCCGGCTGCTGGCGCCGCTGGCTGCCGACTACGACGTCGTCTTCCTCGACTGCCCGCCGAGCATGTCGCTGGTCTCGGAGAACGTCCTGGAGGCGGCGAACACCCTGCTGGTGCCGCTGATCCCGACGACGCTCTCGCTGCGCACCTTCGACCAGCTGACCCATTTCGTTGCCTCTCTGGACGGGCGCCGTCCCGCGCTGCTGGGTTTCTTCTCCATGGTCGATCGGCGTAAACGCCTGCACCGCGAGATCGTCGAACGCCTGCCCTCCGAGCGCTCGGACATCGCCACGACCGCCATTCCGGCCCTGTCCGTCGTCGAGCAGATGGCCGTGCGCCGAGCACCACTGGCCACCTTCGCCCCCCGCAGCCCGGCCTGCGAACGCTACGAACACCTATGGGCCCAAGCCCAGCAGCTCACCCCCTAGCTGGCTCGTTCGAGCCTGACGCCTTGGTTGAGAGATGAGCGGCACGTATTGCCGGCCGGACCGTTGCTGAGCCGCCGCTGCGGCGCCACACCGTCGTCACATCCGGACCCGCACACTGGAGGAGTCGAGAACCACCACCCGACGACGGAGCCTGATGACACCGAACCGCCACATCGCCATGATCGCCCACGACAACAAGAAGGTCGAACTGCTCGCGTGGGCGGACTACAACCGCCTGACCCTGAGCACGCACCACCTCTATGCCACCGGCACGACCGGCGCGATGCTCGAGTACGAGCTGGGACTGAGCGTCACCCGTTTCCTCAGCGGACCCGTAGGCGGTGATCAGCAGATCGGCGCCAAGATCGCCGAAGGCGCGATCGACATGCTGATCTTCTTCTGGGATCCACTTGAGCCTCAACCGCACGATCCGGACGTCAAGGCGCTACTCCGCCTCGCCACGGTATGGAACGTCCCGGTCGCCACCAACCTCGCGACGGCCGACCTGATCATCTCCTCCTCGCTGTTCGACAGCGACTACCGCGGCCAGCGACCCGATATCGGCACACGCGACCACACCATGATCCCCAGCTAGACCCGGCGCAATTGGTACTGGCCGGCCTGCGCCGGACAGACTGGGCATCAACGGCCAGGGCTCACCGGAGCAGAATGGCCAGGACGTCTGGCGCGGCGAAGCGGCGGTCGTAGCTCGACTCGTCGTGCTGTCGCAGGACACCGGCCTCGACCATCTGGCCGACGAGTGCGTTCGCGCGCGGGTAGGTCACGCCCAGGTGACGTTCGACGTGCCGCACGGTGAAGATCGGTTGATCGAAGGCGAAGTCGACCAGTCGCATCGCGCTCTCGGCACGCATCCGGGCTCGGCGGACCCTGTCCTTCAGGCTGGCTTGGACCGCTAGAAGGTCGGTCAGTTGCTGGTTGGTGGCAGAGGCCGATGCAGCGACCCCGGCTGCGAAAAAGCCGATCCAGCCATCCCAATCGCCGACGGTGCTGACCGAGAGCAGCCGGTCGTAGTACTCGGACCGCCGTGCTTCGAACCACGGTGAGACGGTCAGCGTCGGCTCGACGAGTACCCCATACGCATGTAGCTGGAGCACGATCAGGAGGCGGCCGATCCGACCGTTGCCGTCGTTGAACGGGTGCAGCGTCTCGAACAGGTAGTGCGCCATAGCTGACGCCACCACCGGATCGATGCCGGCACGGGGACTGGCGAACCACGCAACACAGTCACGCGCCTGCGCCTCGAGTCCGATGCCGGGTGGCCGCGGTACGAACCGGGCGTCGGAAACGCGCGTACCTCGGTGCGCTCCGATGAGTACCTGGGTCGTCCGTATCCGACCGGCTTGGTCTGTGTCGGCGGCCGTCCCCCGGACGAGCAGCCCCTGCGACTCTTCGACCAGGCCCAGCGTGATCGGGCGCCCCTCCTTCAACGACGCGAACGCATGCTCGGCCGCGATAACGTAGTTGATGACCTCGCGCATGGCGGAGCTGGGCTGCTCCGCGTCAGCGTCCGCGCCGAGGACCTCCTCGAGCGGCGCGTACGTGCCTTCCAAAGCCGAAGTGCTCTGCGCCTCCTGTCGAAGCGTGGGACGCCGCAGCAACGCCGGGTTGGGCAGCTGGCGAGCGAGCGCATCAAGCGCAGCGAGGGCGGCTCGCGCGTCAGCTACTGCGTTGAAGGTCTCCGCGCCCAAGTTCGGTGTTCGTTTGGGCAACTCGTTCGGGACGTAGGCCACGTGCGACCACTCGCCATAACGCGGGTCGGTGCCGCTGATTGGCACCAGCATGCCGGTGGGACTGTCGACGAACATTTCCGTGCGCACAATGCAAGTCTATAGCCCTATCACTTTCATTTAGGTCTCGTGTCGCGCCGAGAATGCAAGTCCCGGCATTGTGTGGAGCTCAAGACCTAACCTGCGCTCGCAGCGTGGTCGGCCCAGGGACAATGGTCCTCATGCTGTACCTCAGGTCGATCAATCAGCCGAAACGGCGCTGGGTGCTCGACGCTGCCGTAGTGACGCTCGCGGTTGTCACAGCGCTACCCAACTTCTTCCGTGACCACACGAACCCCCCGGCGCTCGGTGTCCCGGTGTTGATCGCCGTGGCGGCGCCACTGATCGTGCGGCGGTTCTTTCCGTTACCTGTCTTCGTTTGGGTGCTCCTTGCTGCGGGCGTGGCCGGCCTGTGGAACAGCCACGTCGTCGCCGGGTTCGCGGTGTTGATCGCCCTATACACCGTTGCCGTCACCCGGCCTCGCTGGGACGCCCTCGGCGCGGCGGCCGTGCTCGAAGTCGTCATCGTCGTAGCGACGATCAAGGAATCCGGACGCAACTGGTGGTCCGACTCGATCTTCCTGTCCGGCCTGGTCGGCGCGGCGCTCGGGCTGGGGCTCTACGTAGCGACCCGGCGGGCCTACCTCGCCGAGTTGCAGGAACGCGCGCGACGCCTGGAGCACGAACGCGATCAGCAGGGGGCGCTGGCCGCCGCGGCTGAACGGGCCCGGATCGCCCGCGAGATGCACGACATCGTCGCGCACCATCTCACCGTGATGGTCGCCTTGAGCGACGGCGCGATCGCCGCAACCGCGGCGGCGCCCGAGCGCGGGATCGAGGTGATGCGCACCGTGTCGGCTACCGGGCGCCGGGCGTTGGTCGACACCCGCCGCTTGCTCGGTGTGCTGAGGCAGAGCGGTTCGGACGACGACCCGCACGACACCCTGCAGCCGGTGCCCGACCTCGCTGAGCTCGACGTGCTGCTCGAACGGGTGCGTACAGCCGGGCTGCCGACCACGCTCGAAGTGCACGGCTCCCCCGGAGCCGATGTGCCGGCCGGCGTCCAGCTGACGGTGTATCGGCTCGTGCAGGAAGCGCTGACCAACACGCTCAAACACGGTGGCCCGGACGCGCAGGCGTCGGTGCGGCTGCGCTACCTGCCCGGAGAACTGCGGGTGGACGTCGACGACGACGGTTCCGGCGTCTCGGCGTCTGCTCCGGTCGGAGTCGGCGGCGGCCTGCGCGGCATGCAGGAGCGCGTCCACGCGTTCGGCGGCGACGTACAGTCCGGTCCTGGTCGCTCCGGAGGCTGGCACGTGTCAGCGCGGTTGCGCCTGGACGAGGGAGACATCACGTGATCCGGGTGCTGCTGGTCGATGACCAATCCCTGCTGCGGATGGGGTTTCGGCTGATCCTGAACGCCGAGCCCGACATGGAGGTCGTCGGTGAGGCCGCGGACGGCGCCGCCGGGGTCAACATGGTCGCCGCGCTCGATCCCGACGTCGTGCTGATGGACGTCCGGATGCCCGGGATGGACGGCATCGAGGCGACCCGGCTGATCGCGGACGACGCGCCCCTTGTCCGCACGATCATCCTGACCACCTACGACATCGACCAGTACGCCTTCTCCGGGCTCCGCGCCGGCGCGAGCGGGTTCCTGCTCAAGGACGTACAGTCAGCCGACCTCGTGGACGCCATCCGCGTCGTGGCGCGGGGCGACGCCGTCGTGGCGCCCAGCACGACCCGCCGCCTGCTGACCGCGTTCGCCCACCGCATCCCCGCGGACGCCACGACCGATGCCGAGCAGCCCGACCCGCTCGCATCACTGACCGACCGCGAGCGCGGCGTGTTCGCAGGTCTTGCCAGTGGTCTGACGAACGCCGAGATCGCGGACGACCTCAGCCTCTCCGACGCGACCGTCAAGACCCAC
>DASXYL010000075.1:0-5425 GCA_036502575.1 Jatrophihabitantaceae bacterium
CTGCATCCCGACGGCGCAATGGGGGCACCCGATGTGTGGGCCGGTCTCAGCGCGCGGCTTCGTCAGCGGCACGCCACCGTGGGGTGGCCTGACCGCCATGCAGTGGAAGTCGCTGGGTGTCCTCGAACTGACCGCGCTGCCCACTATCGGTGCGGAGCGTTGGGTCTCGTGGGTTCGAGACGCCGACGCGCTGCTGGTGGACGGCGGTGACGCGACGTACCTGTGCCACTGGATGCGGGAGTCCGGTCTGGCGGACCTCCTGCCGTCGCTGCCCGAGACGGTCTGGGTGGGGGTGAGCGCCGCAAGCATGGTGATGACCCCGCGCATCGGCGCCGACTTCGTCGAGTGGCGGTCCGCGCCCGACGACCGCACCCTCGGGATCGTCGACTTCTCGATCTTCCCGCACCTTGACGTCTTCCCGGAGAACACCCTGGCCAAGGCGGCGCGCTGGGCCGCCAACATCGGAGGCCCGGCGTATGCGATCGACGACCAGACCGCCATCAAGGTGACCAACAGCGCCGTCGAGGTAGTTTCCGAGGGGCGCTGGAAGCTGTTCCCCTGATAGCCGCGCGGCCAACAGCGACCGGCATGGCGAAGCGCCCGGCGCTGCAGCGAATCTTCGCGACGCGAACGTCGCCCGGGCCGAGCCGCGGAAGAAGCCGCGGGCCTCCTACCGACGATTCGTCTATGCCGCCCCTCGAACGCGTGCTGGCAGCTGGACGCGACCGACTACGTCCTCACCGGCGGCCGGACATGCGTGATCTTCCAACTCGTCGACGACCACTCCCGTTACGCCGTCGCCTCCCACGTCGCGTCGGGTGAGACGGCCGAGGGGCGATCGCGGTGGTGAAGAAGGCCATCGCCGCGTGATCGCCTGGTGGCGTCTGGCTGATCAGGTGCGGTCGTGGAGAGTGACCTGGTAGCCGTCGGGGTCGGCGAAGGTGAATGTCCGGCCGAAGGGGCCGTCGATCGGTGCGGAGACGATGGTGTGGCCGTCGGCGGCGAGAGCATCGTGGATGGCCTGGACGTCTGTGGCGTGCAGCCAAATCGCGGCACCGATGCCGGGCTGAGCAACCGATGCGAGGTCGGTCCTAGCAGCGCGACGTAGGTAACGGCAGCACGGTGCAGCTACGTCGTCGCGAACTGGCGCGGCGGTTCCCCGGACTGCTCGAGGCGATCATCGAGGCGGAGCGGTCATCGAGGCGCCGCGGTCGTCGTGCGTGACCGATCAGGCGCGTGCTGGCGCCTGGAACAGGGCCCGCAAGTCGTCTGCGAGGTTCGGTCCGGCGAGCACGATCGTGTCGGCGCCGGCTTGCAAGGTGGTGTTCTGGTTGATGGGTATGAGCCGGCCGCGCCGGACGATGATGCTGATCCAGGCCGAATCGGGCGGTCGTCGAGCTCGCCGCCCGATGCCTCGCCGGCGGACGCCGAGCACGGTGGCCACGTCGTGGCTGTTCAGGGTCGAGTTACGCCGCTCGAGGGTCAGGGTGTCGACCCCGAGTGTCGGCTGCTCGTGCAGCGGCTGCCCGAGGCAGAACGCCCGCGAGCGCTCGTCGCGGCGCAGCGCGGCATTCCGCAGGTCGTCTGCATCGATGCTGTCATCGACCACCGTCGCGGCCAGGACGTACACCCGCTTGCCCGTCGACTGGACGGTTACCGCGCCGCCGCTGTCGCGTGGCCCGTCACGGTACAGCCCAGGTCAGCCGAAGTAGGTCAGCACCCGGTGCATCAGGTCGGCCTTCTGGGCAGCCGTGCCGTAGGCCTCGAACGGGAACGCCAGGAACATGGCCTTATACGTCCCGGCAGTCACGGCCAGGCCATCGGTGGCGCCGGTGTCGTCGGTGAAGGTGGCCGTCGCCGGGGCGATGGGGGTCACCTGGTCCTCGTACGTCGCGTTCAGCACGGTGTGATCCAGCGGCACGGCGCCGATGCCGTCACTGATCGCGCTGCCGGCCACACCGTGCACGGCCGCCGTCGCCTTGTCGTTCTGCACGTCGGTGCCGTCCCAGTTGATGTGCAGGTAGTCGTGCACGAACGCCGTCGTGCCCGCGGCCTGGTCGAGGATGTCCTGCCCGGACATCAGCAGCCGGCCCCCGCCGTCCAGGAACGCCTTGAGCTGCGGCTCGTACGGCGTGATCGGACCCGGGTAGGAGTTGCCGGTGAACCACACGACGTTCTTGTGGGTGCTCAGCACCGACTGGGGCAGCGTGGCGTCGGCGTGCAGGTCCCAGTAGCTGAACGCGACGCCGTCCGCGGTCAGCGCGTCCTTGTAGTAGTTCTCGACGTTGGGCGCACTGAGGTCACCGTCGACGATGAGCGTGTCGGCGGTGACGGCGATCGACGTGAGGGTCGTCGTGGTCTGCACCGACGAGTCGGCCGCCGAGGTCGCGGTGAGCGTCGTCGGGCTGGTGTCCCCGTCGGCCGCGGCGGCCGGGACGTCGACGTGCACGCACAGGTCGGCGCTGCCGCCCGAGGGCACGGCGGCCGTCGATGTCACCGGCGTGCTGCAGTCGGCGCCGAATACCTGGGCCGGCCAGGTGCTCGACGACGCCACCGTGTACGAGTCGGGCTCCGAGCCGCTGTTGGTCAGGTGGACGGTGTACGCCGCCGTGGCCCCCGACTTCGCGGCTCCCTCCTGCGACGCCGGCGTGGCCGTGACCGCGTGGGCTGGCGCCGCCGGCAGTGAGACCGCGAAGACGTGCATGTCGCCGCCGGTCGCCGTGGGCAGCGTGATGCTGGCGACCGTCTTGGCCACCGACACCGGCGCGCTCAGGGCGAACACGTGGGTCGTCACGTTGTCGCGGCCGCTGCCGCCCGCATTGCGGTACGCCGTGGCGACCGCGTCGATGTTGCCGGGCACCGGCGTTCCGCCGCCGCCACCGAGCGTCCAGTCACTGAACCGGGCGTCGAACGTCGAGGTCGTGCCGTCGGTGTAGGTGACCGTTGCCGTGCCGCCGGCCCCGCTGCCGCCCGCGTTGCTGGCGCTGCCGAGCAACCCGATCTGCGACGCGTGCGCCGGAGCGGCCAGCGGGATGGTCTGCCCGGCCGCCTCGATGTTGTCCAAGGTGGCCACCGGCACGTCCGGCCAGGTGTAGCCGATGCCGCCGGCGGTAATGGTGCTGCCCGGCGTCACGCCCTTGGCAGCCAGCGCCTGGGCCGAGTAGCTCCAGCCGCCGCCGTCGAACGTCGCGGCGCTGGTGTTGCTGTCGTCGGTGATCCCGGCGTTCGTGTAGTACGGCCACAACTCGCCCGGCTTGGCCACGGCGATGCCCAGCGTCACCTTCTTGTGCTCTCCGCTACGCGTCGTCAGGTTGAACGTTATCGTGTGCCGCCCGTCGGCGGCGTCACCGGCCACGCCGATCGACACCGGTGCGGATGCCCGCTGCGATGCGGGCAGCGCGAACGATCCGCTCGACGGAGTCACCGTGAGCCCCGAGTCGGCGGTTGCCGTCCAGGACACGGTGTCGTTCTTGCTGACGACATTGGCGGCCTGCAGCGTGGTCTTCGCCGACGCGCCGGGCGCCAGCACGAGCGATCCCGGGTCGATGCCGGCGATCACGGACTGCTGGCCGCGGGTGTACGACGGCGGGGCGGCGTTCGGCGAGGTGCCCCACGTCGACGGCGTGGTGCTCAGCGTCCAGTCCAGCGTGGCCCCGTGGCTCAGCTTCGAGAACGGCACGTAGAGCTTGTTGTAGCTGTCGCCGTTGAGCTGCAGGTTCTTCACGTAGAACGTGGTGGGCGAGGCCCCGGGGGCGTTGATCGTGATGTGCTTGCCGTTCGGCAGTGAGATCGACGCGTGCGGGAAGCCTGGGCTGTTGAAGACCAGGTTGTCGCTACCCGAGTTCTCCGGGTACATGCCGAGCATCTCCCAGATCCACGCCGAGCTGTTGGCGCCGAGATCGTCGTTGTCGGGCAGGCCGCTCGGCCCGGGCTTGTCCATGTTGTTGCGGATGTTGTTGACGGCCTGCTGGGTGCCGGCCGGGTCGCCCGCGTAGTTCAGGGCGTACTGCTCGCCGAAGCCGAACTCGTTGGTCAGCAGGGCGTGCAGGCCGCCCGCGTCGGGCTGGGACAGGAACTCGCGCAGCGCGGGCACGACCTTGGACTTGCCGCCGAGCAGGGTGAACAGTGCCGGGTAGTTGTTCGGCACGTTGTACAGGTATTCGAGCGCGCTGCCCTCGACGAAGCGCGCAGTCGACGCCGGGGAGACGCCGGGCACGAAGTCGCCGGCCTTGTTGCGGCCGTTGAGCAGGTTGTTCGACAGGTTGAACACGTTCTGCCAGTTGTTGGCCCGGGCCTCGAGCATGTTCGCGTTCTTCGGGTCGCCCAGTGAGCGGGCGAAGTGCGCCAGCGCGAGATCCTGCGAGTTGTACTCGAGCATCGTGGGCACGTAGCCGTGCGGGTTGCAGCACCCGTACGTGCCGTCCTCGGGCAGGTAGCCGTACTGCTGCTCGAGCGCCTCGCCCGGGCGGACGTCGTTCACCGTCGTGGCCTGCGCCAGCATGTCCTTCAGCGCCTGCTGGGTGTCGAATCCGTGCGCGCCGAACGCGTAGTAGTCGGCGATGATCGACTGCGCCGGGTCGCCCACCATGACGTAGTTGTTCAGGTGCAGGTAGCCCCACTGCTGCAGCAGCTTGTCCTGGCTGTAGTAGTTGATCAACGACTGGGCCTGGTCGCCGGCCGCTTCCGGATCGAGCATCGCCTGCAGCTGGGCCAGCGAGTGGAACGTGTCCCAGCCGGAGTAGACACCGTACTGGTCGTGCTGGTTCCGACCGATGGTGTGCATCTTGATGTCCGCGCCCATGTACTGGCCGTTGACGTCACTGGTGATGTTCGGCTGGATGAAGTCCTTGTAGAGCAGGCTGTAGAACTGCTGGGTCTGCGCGACGCTGCCGCCGCCGACCTGGATGCGGCCGAGCAGCTCGTTCCAGTCGTGCTGCGTGGCGGCCTTGACGGCGTCGAAGTTCCAGCCCGGATTGTCGTGCTGCCAGTTCAGTTTCGCGTTGTCGTTGCTGACGTAGGAGATGCCGACCTTGGCTTGTACAGCCGAGCTGCCGAACTGCACGAAGACGGCGTTCGGGCCGTTCGTGCCGGCGACGACCTGCGACGTCGTGAACGGCTGGTCGAACGTGATGTCGAAGTGGACGGTGTAATCCTGCTGCTGGCCGTCGTTGTTGGCCTCACCGCAGAAGCGGCCGCTGGTCTGCGTCCCGACGATCTCGTTCGTGCCGACGACCTCGGCGGTGCTCGGCGCGAACTGGCCGTTCTGGCTGTTCTGCAGCTTGATGATCAGCCCGGCCGTCGCGGTGGACGGGTAGGTGAACCGGCCCATCGAGCTGTGCGGGGTGGCCGTGAACTCCGAGGTGATCGTGTCGGGCTGGTTGGTCTGCGCCGAGTAGTAGCCGGCCTGCGCGATCTCGCCGGTGTT
>DASXYL010000076.1:0-14754 GCA_036502575.1 Jatrophihabitantaceae bacterium
GAGACGTGGAGAACTTCGACCCGCTCATGGTGAGGAACTCGCTGGACGCGATCTCCGTCGGCAGGTTCAGCGTGCCGTAAGGGCCGGGCTCGCCACCGTGGTCACCCGCGCCGTTGTGGCCGAGCAGCAGCGCAGGCCAGATCTGGGCGTGGAACGTGATGTTGTCCTTGCCCATGAAGTTGACCATCCGGGCGTCCGGGTTGGTCCACCACTTCTGCCACGCGTCCGGCTCACCGGACCGGCGGGCCCACTCGACACTCGCCGAGAAGTAGCCGATCACGGCGTCGAACCACACGTAGAACCGCTTCAGCGGCTGGTCGCGCCAGCCGTCCAGCGGGATCGGCACACCCCAGTCCAGGTCCCTGGTGATGGGGCGTGGCCGCATGTCGTCCAGCAGGTTCTGGGTGAACTTCAGGACGTTGGGCCGCCAGTCGGTCTTGGTGGACAGCCACTTGCCCAGGGTCTGCGTGAACGCGGGCAGGTCGAGGAACAGGTGCTCGGTGTCCACGAACTTCGGCGTCTCGCCGTTGATCCGCGACTTCGGGTTGATCAGGTCGATGGCGTCGAGCTGGTTGCCGCAGTTGTCGCACTGGTCGCCGCGGGCGCCGTCGTACCCGCAGATCGGGCAGGTGCCCTCGATGTAGCGGTCGGGCAGCGTGCGGCCGGTCGACGGCGAGATCGCGCCCAGCGTGGTGCGGGCGACGATGTAGCCGTTGCGGTGCAGGCCCAGGAAGATCTCTTGAGCGACCTGGTGGTGGTTCACCGTCGAGGTCCGGGTGAACAGGTCGTAGGTCAACCCCAGGCCGAGCAGGTCCTCGGCGATCACCTTGCTGTAGCGATCGGCCAAGGCCTTGGGGCTGATGCCCTCCTTGTCGGCCGCGACCAGGATCGGCGTGCCGTGTTCGTCGGTCCCGCTGACCATCAGGACCCGGTTGCCCGCCATCCGCTGGTAGCGGCTGAACACGTCGGACGGGACGCCGAAGCCGGCGACGTGGCCGATGTGTCGCGGACCGTTGGCGTAGGGCCAGGCCACGGCGGTCAGGATGTTCGCACTCATGAACCAAGCCTAGTGAGCGCGACGAATCGGAATGCGGTTAGCGCTTGGCGGCAACCACCGCGTCGAAGACCTCACGCTTGGGCCGGCCGTGGGCGACGGCCACCTCGGCGATCGCTTCCTTGCGAGGTTGCCCCGCCTCCTCACGTTCGGCGACGGCGGCGGCCAGCTCGGCCGGCCCGGCGGCCGAGGCCACGGCCGGCGCGCCGCCCACCACGAGCGTGATCTCGCCGCGGACGCCGTCGTCCGCCCAGTTGGCCAACTCGGCGAGCGAACCGCGCCGCACCTCTTCATACGTCTTGGTCAGCTCGCGGCAGACGACGGCGGCCCGGTCGGCGCCGAACGCCGCGGCCAGATCGGCGAGGGCGGCAGCCAGCCGGTGCGGCGCCTCGAAGAACACCAGCGTGCGTGGCTCGCCGGCCAGCGCGGCCAGGGCTCGGCGGCGCTCGCCGGGGCGCCGCGGCAGGAACCCTTCGAAGCAGAACCGGTCGACGGGCAGCCCGGACACGGCCAGGGCGGCCGTGACGGCCGACGGTCCGGGCAGCACGGTGACGGGCAGGTCGGCGTCCACCGCGGCGACCACCAACCGATAGCCGGGATCAGACACCGACGGCATGCCGGCGTCGGTCACGACCAGCACGTCCTCGCCGTCCCGCAGCGCATCGATCAGCGACGGCACCCGCGAGGACTCGTTCGCATCGAAGAACGACACGATCCGCCCGGACGGCGTCACGCCGAGGTCGGCGCACAGCCGGCGAACCCGCCGGGTGTCCTCGGCGGCGATCACGGGCGTGGACGCGAGCGCCGTCCGGAGACGGGCCGATGCATCGCGCACATCGCCCAACGGCGCGGCGGCCAGAACGACCCGCCCTGCTGCCTGCGCATCACTCACGTGCAGACCCTACGATCGTGGCCGTGACGGCGACCGCGGAGGCACCCCCGTACGCGGTCGAACCGACGGCCGAGCCGACGCATCCGGTGCCCGCGTCGTTGCAGCCGTGGCGCGACCCGGCGCCGATGCTGGGCTGGGCGGTCACCGGGCTGGTCACCGCGATCGCGGCGTTCACCCGGCTGTGGGCGCTCGGTTGGCCGCACGGCAAGAGCTTCGACGAGGTGTACTACGCCACCGAAGCGCAGGAGATGCTGCGGTTCGGGTACGAGGACAACCGCGGCTACATGTTCATCGTGCACCCGCCGCTGGGCAAATGGCTGATCGGCTTCACGTCCTGGATCTGGGGCAACAACGAGCTCGGCTGGCGGGTGGCCCCGGCGGTGGCGGGCATCGTCAGCGTCATCCTGATCACCCGCATCGCCCGGCGGATGTTCCACTCGAACCTGTTCGCGGGCATCGCCGGGCTACTGCTGGCCCTGGACGGCGTATCGGTGGTGCAGTCGCGCGTCGCGCTGCTGGACATCTTCTTGCAGACGTTCATCCTGGCCGGGTTCGGCGCTCTGGTGCTCGACCGCGATCAGACCCGCGGCCGGCTGGCCCGGCTGATCGGCGCCGGCGTCGACCTGCGCGAACGTAGGCCCACGTTGGGCCCGCGGCCGTGGCGGCTCGTCGCGGGCGTGATGTTCGGGCTGGCGCTGGCGGTGAAGTGGTCGGCGCTGTCGTTCTACCTGGTGTTCTGGTCGATGAGCCTGTTCTGGGACCTGGGTGCACTCAAATCCGCAGGCGTGCTGCGCACCTGGTCCGCCCGGTGGTTCCGCAGCTGGCGGGCATTGTTCGGCTCGCTGGGCGCGATGCTCGTGGCCCCGATCGCCACCTACCTGATGACCTACCTCGGTTGGTTCGCCGGCGAGAACAGTTGGAACCGCCACTGGGCCGACACCCACTCCGCCCACGGGCACATCAACCTGCTCGGCGTGCACATACCGTTCTGGTGGGGCTGGGTACCCGCGCCGATCCGCTCGCTCGGTGACTACACGCTGCACGCTTACCAGTTCCACGAGAAGCTGTATTCGCCGCACCCGTACGGTTCCAAGCCGTGGAGCTGGCTCGTGCTCGGGCGTCCGGTCGACTACTACTACGACGGCAACGCCCGCGGCTGCGGCTCGAGCCAGTGCGCCCGCGAGATCCTGCTGATCGGTACACCGCTGATGTGGTGGGCGTTCATCCCGGCGCTGCTCTGGCTGGCGTGGCACTGGCTCACCACGCGCGACTGGCGGGCCGCAGTCGTCTGGCTGGCCTTCGCCGCCGGCTGGCTGGTGTGGTTCCCCGACCTCAAGCGGACGATGTTCCTGTTCTACATGACCCCACTCGTGCCGTTCCTCATACTGGGGGTCACCCTCGGCCTCGGCGCGATGCTGGGGCCGGCGGTGCACCAGACGCGCAACTTCGCCGCCTACCTCGCCGCGGACCGCCGACGGCGCTGGGGCGCGCTGGCCGTGGCGACCTACCTCGGTCTGGTCATCGCCGACTTCGCCTGGATGTGGCCGCTGTTCACCGGCGGGTTGCTCACCCAGGACGAGTGGCACGCCCATATGTGGTTTCCATCCTGGATCTGACCGGCAGCGGGGACTAGCGTCGGGGCAGTTGACGCATGTAAATCGTTGAAGGGATCCCTCACAATGTCCCTGGCGGCCAAGCTGCGCCGTGCGCCCGGGCGGGTCGCGACCGGAGCGTTCATCCTCAATGGCGCCCTGCGAAAACTGCAGGGCGACGAGGAGACGGCGAAGGCTCTGCACGGCATGGCGTCCGGCGCCTACCCGGTATTCGCCAAGATGGAGCCCAAACCGTTCCTGAAGCTGCTCGCTGTGGGCGAGACGGCCCTCGGTGGTGCGCTGCTGCTGCCACTCGTGCCGGCCAAGCTGGCCGGCCTCGGGCTGGTCGGCTTCTCCGGCGCGCTGCTCGGCATGTGGTGGCGAACGCCCGGCATGCACGACCCGGGCAGCCTGCGGCCTACTCCGCAGGGTGTGCCCGTCGCCAAGGACGTCTGGATGCTCGGCATCGGCACCGGCCTGGTGATCGACGCCCTGACGGCGCGGGAGCGCAAGACCACCGACGGCTGAGCGAGGGTTTTGTACGTCGACGTACAACGGCGTACGCTCCTGGACATGGCGACGTTGACCGCAAGCGAAGCGCGGGCTCGGCTACCGGAAATCCTTGACCGGGTCGAGGCCGGCGAAGAGATCACGATCACTCGGCACGACAAGCCGGTGGCTGTCGTGCTCGCGCCCAGGAACGTGCGAGTACGCCGCGCCGCTGCTGCCGCGGCCATCGCCGAGGCGGACGAGCTGGGTCAAGAGCTCGAGAGGCTTCGCCTCGAACCACTCGAGTTGTCTGGCGCAATCACGGCCGAGCGAGCCGAGGAGATGGTTCGAGAGATACGCGCAGATCGCGACTCCGACTGAAATGGATGCGTTCGACGCCGATGCCTTGATCTATGCCGGAAGCACCGGCAACCCTCACGGCGAGGGCATACGCGTATTGATCAGCGAGAGCATCACGGGGACCCACATCGGCTCAGTTTTGCTTGTGCCCGAGGTGTTGATCAAGCCAACGCGAATGGGGCACAGCGCCGAGCTGTCAGACCTCAAGCGTCTGCTCGCGAGGCTAAGCCTCCGTGATACCGACCCGCGGACTGTCCAGCTCGCGGTGAGGCTCGGGGCGCGCTATGGATTAAAGACCGTCGATGCCGTGCACCTGGCGACAGCGGTGCTGGCCGGCGCCGACCGGTTCGTCACCAACAACCGGCGCGACTTCACCAAGGAGATCACCGAGGTCGACGTGACCTATCCGGACGAGATTCAGTAGACGCCGTTGGGCAGTTTGCGGTGGTCCCAGCTGGCCCGGCGCCGCTCGACGAACTCCAGCCCGACTCGCTTGGCGGCCTGTTTGCGGACCCCGGCCACGGCCTCCTCGGGCAACCTCGGCACGCCGGCGTAACGGCTGAGGAGCTCGATACCGAGCTCGGCGACGACATCGACCTCGCGATGCAGTACGGCGTCGCACTCGAACGTCGCGCCCTGCAGCTGGTCGTACTGCTCGCCCGTCTCGACCTGCAGCGTCGCCCGCGGATCACGGACGAGGTCGAGCGCCTTCTGCGACTTGGCGAACGTCCAGGCCCAGATCCGCCCGTCCCGCAGGACGTACCAGAGCGGTGCGAGATGCGGCCAACCCCGCGGGCCGAACGTCGCACACGTCATCGTGCGCTGCTCGTCCATGAACGTGGCGATCTCGTCGTCACTCATCTGGATCTCGGCCCGGCGGCTCATGCCGGTCGACGTTAGCGGACGGTGATGGTGACCGTCGCGGTGCTCGTGGCGGCCGGCAACTTGGACGTGTCGATGGCCAGGTACTCGCCGTCGTCCTGCTGGCCGCTCGGCAGGGTCTTGGCGCGCAACGCGAACGGCGGGGCGTCGTTCGTCAATCCGTCGATGCCGAAGTCGTTGTCGTTGCTGATGACCAGCGTCCGGCCGTGGTCGGTCGTGGCGACGCCCTCGACCTTGTCGTGGCCGAAGAAGCCGCCCGTCGGGTCGAGTCCGGTGAGCAGGCCGCCCAGGTCGACGTCGAGCGATTTGGTGACTGGAGTGATGCCGGCCTTCGCCAGGTCGGCGGTGGCCGTCGCCGTGTCGTCGGTGCCGACGTATGCCTCGATGCTCTTGCCGCCGATCAGCCGGCCGGCGCTCGCGTCATACCCGGAACCCTTCGGGCCGACGTCGGTCGCGCCGCGCAGGTCGATCGTGAACAGCTTCTTGTAGGCGCCGGGCTCGGTCTTACCGTCGCGCTCGTCGACCACGAAGCTCGTGTTGGAGAGCGCCGTTATCTCGCTGACCGCACCGCTGTTGTCCTTGGGATCGTCGAGCAGGTAGAGGTACTCGTGCGTGGCGTGCGTACGCAGGTCGTAGGTGACGATGCGCACCGGGGCGACGTTGGCCGGTTTCTTGGTCAGGTCGCTCTGTTGCAGGGCCGACTGCATGATGCCGACGAGCGTGCGACCGTCGGGCGTGACGGTCAGGCCCTCCATGCCCTTGTTCGGCACCCGCTTGGCCAGCTCGGCGGGGAGCTTGCCGTTGAACGGCGAGAGCCGCTCGATCTCGCGGCCGCGCCGGTCGAAGTGGGTGACGTAGGGGCCGTACTCGTCGGATACCCAGAACGTCCCGTCACGAACGGCGACAAGTCCCTCGGAGTCGTAGCCATTCGGGTCGGGCGCGAGCACGTTGCCGTTCAGATCGACGATCGTCTCGCCGGTGTTCGCCTCGGGGCTCACCCGTCCGGTGAACGCAGTGCCGTCCGCCGCCCGCAGCGGGATCGCCTTCTCCAGCACGGCCAAGGTGTCGATCAGGCGGAACTTGCCGATCGCCGGGTCGAACGCCGGCAACGGCTCGACCTTCTCTCCGTTCGGGCCGTCGACGTTGGGACCGCGGTCGGTCAGCCCGTAGAACTCATCGCGCGAACCGGGCACCGGGGCCAGCGACGATCCGTACGCGCCGCCGGTGACCTTGACGCCGCCGATCGTGGCGAGGGCCGGCAGGTGCGTCTGATAGAGCCGGACGGCGTCGCTGATCGTGTAGCTGAACGTGTCGGTGCCCTTGAACCCGGCCGCCGGCGTGTAGCTGAACGAACCGTTCTGGTCGAGGGTCAGCGTGCCGTGCGTCGGGTCGGTGTGCGAGATCAACGTCGTCGGGCGGCCGGTGTCGTTGCTGAGAAGTCCACTGCGGATGGTGTGGCCGGCCTTGACCCGGTACGCGTCGTCGCGCGCCTTCAGGGTTCGTCCCGGATGAGCCTGGGCCACGCCGCCGGCCGCGACCAGGACCGATACCGGGACAGCAATCCACCAGCGCCTCATGCGTCTCCCCTTCGACCGCGCCGAGTCTCGCGGCTGCACGTGGACGGCACGCGGCCGGCAGGTGAACACCTAGAAATAAACAAGCACGCTTGCTTTTTTCCATCGCGGCTGCCAGCCTCGGATGCGTGCTGCGAATAGGCAACTGCTCAGGTTTCTACGGAGACCGCCTCTCCGCGATGCGCGAAATGCTCGAAGGCGGTTCGCTCGACGTTCTGACCGGCGACTATCTCGCCGAGTTGACGATGCTGATCCTGGCCCGCGACCGTGCTCGCGACGCCGACCTCGGCTACGCCAAGACGTTCCTGCGCCAACTGGAGGACTGCCTCGGCCTGGCGCTCGAACGCGGCGTCAGGATCGTCACCAACGCCGGGGGCGTCAACCCTTCCGGATTGGCGGCGGCGCTGCAGTCGCTGGCATCGCGCCTCGGGCTTTCCGCCCGCATCGCGCACGTCGAGGGCGACGACCTGGCCGGGCGGGCATCGTCGCTGGGCCTCGGCGAGCCACTGGCCGCCAACGCCTACCTCGGCGCCTGGGGTATCGCCGCCTGCCTTTCCGGCGGGGCGGACGTCGTCGTCACCGGACGGGTCACCGATGCGTCGCTGGTCGTCGGGCCGGCGGCAGCGCATTTCGGCTGGGCCCGCGACGACTACGACGCGCTGGCCGGAGCGGTGGCGGCCGGGCACGTCATCGAATGCGGCCCGCAGGCCACCGGCGGCAACTACTCGTTCTTCACGTCCATCGGCGACCTGCGCCGGCCGGGCTTCCCGATCGCCGAGATCGACGCGGACGGGTCGAGCGTGATCACCAAGCATCCGGGTACGGGCGGCGCGGTCACGGTCGGCACCGTCACCGCGCAGTTGCTGTACGAGGTGACCGGCGCGCGGTACGCCGGCCCGGATGTCACCCTGCGACTGGACAGCGTCTCCTTGTCCGACGACGGGCCGGACCGGGTGCGGCTGTCCGGAGTGCGGGGAGAGGCGCCGCCGCCGACGCTGAAGGTGTCGCTGAACTCGCTGGGCGGGTACCGCAACGAGGTCGAGTTCGTACTTACCGGGTTGGACATCGACGAGAAGGCGGCGCTCGCCCGGGCCCAGCTCGACGGGCCGGGCGCGGAGTGGACCCTGGTGCGCACCGACCGTCCCGACGCGCCGTCCGAGGAGGAGGCGAGCGCGCGGCTGCGCTGCGTGGTGCGCGGCGACGATCCGAAGCGCGTGGGGCGGGCGTTCTCCAGCGCCGCGATCGAGCTGGCGCTGAGCAGCTATCCCGGCTTCCACGTCACCGCGCCGCCCGGCGATGCCGCGCCGTACGGGGTGTTCACCGCGGGCTACGTCGACGCCAAGCTGGTCGAGCAGGTGGCCGTGCTGCCGGACGGGTCGCGCGTAGTGATCGAGCCCGCGTCCGCGACCCGGCCGCTCGAGCCGGCCGAGGAACCGCCGCTGCCGTCGTGGTCTCCGTCCAACACAACTCGGTCCGTACCCCTGGGTACGGTCATCGGGGCGCGATCCGGCGACAAGGGCGGCATGGCCAACGTCGGGGTGTGGGCGCGGAACAAGGCGGTGTGGCCGTGGCTGGCGTCCACGCTGACCGTCGACCTCCTTCGTGAGCTGCTGCCCGAGGCGGCGACGCTGCCGATCGAGCGGCACGTGTTGCCCAACCTGCGCGCGATGAACTTCGTGATCGACGGGCTGCTCGGGCTGGGCGTCGCCTACCAGGCCCGCTTCGATCCGCAGGCCAAGGCGCTCGGCGAATGGCTGCGCTCGCGACACGTGGACGTCCCGGAGGCCCTGCTGTGAACGCCTTCGAGACGGCCGAGCGGCGCGCGTTGCGGGAGACGGTGCGTCGCTTCGTCGTGACCGACGTCCTCCCCCACCAGGACGAGTGGGAGCGGGACGGCGAGTTGCCGCGCTCGCTGCACGTGCGAGCGGGCGGATTGGGACTGCTGGGCGTCTCGTTCCCGGAGGCGGTCGGCGGCGGCGGTGGCGACGGGATCGACTCGCTCGTGGTGTGCGAGGAGATGCACTACGCCGGGGCGTCCGGCGGCGTGTTCGCCTCACTGTTCACCTCGGGCATCGCGCTGCCACATCTCGCGGCGGCCGGCGATGCTGCGCAGATCGAGCGCTGGGTGCGTCCGACCCTGCGGGGCGAGCTGATCGGATCGTTGGCGATCACCGAGCCGGACGGTGGCTCCGACGTCGCCGGCATCCGCACCACCGCCAAGCGGGACGGCGAGTCATACATCGTCAACGGCGCCAAGACCTACATCACGTCCGGTTGCCGGGCCGACTTCGTGATCACCGCGGTGCGGACGGGCGATTCCGGTGCGCACGGCATTTCGCTGCTCGTGATCGAACGGGGCACGCCCGGATTCACGGTGTCGCGCAAGCTTCCCAAGATGGGGTGGCTGGCATCTGATACAGCCGAGCTGTCTTTTGTCGACGTGCACGTGCCGGCGGCCAACCTGGTGGGCGCCGAGAACGCCGGCTTCGCTCAGATCGCGCAACACTTCCTGTCCGAGCGGCTGGCCCTGGCCGCGCAGGCCTATGCCGGGGCGCAGCGGGCCCTCGACGTGACGGTCGAGTGGTGCCGGGCCCGCGAGACGTTCGGCCGCCCGCTCATCAGTCGCCAGACGGTGCAGCACGCGCTCACCGAGATGACTCGGCGCATCGACGTCGCGCGCACCTATGTGCGTTCGGTGGCGTCCCGTTGGCTCGACGGCGACGACGATCTCGTGGCCGAGGTGTGCTTCGCCAAGAACACGGCGGTCGAGGCCGGCGCCTGGGTGGTCGACCAGGCGGTGCAGCTGCACGGCGGCATGGGCTACATGCGCGAGTCCGAGGTCGAGCGCCAGTACCGCGACATGCGCATCCTGTCCATCGGCGGCGGGACGTCGGAAATTCTCACCGGCCTGGCCGCCCGTCGCCTGGGCTACACGTCGTGACCGCGCTGCGCTCGACGGTGGACGCGGGATCGTCGGACTTCGCCGCCAACCAGGACGCCATGCTGGCCAAGCTGGCCGAGATCGACGCCGAGCACGCCAAGGCGCTCGCCGGAGGCGGCCCGAAGTACACCGAGCGTCACCACACTCGGGGCAAGCTGCTCCCCCGCGAGCGCATCGAGCTGCTCGTCGACCCCGACTCGCCGTTCCTCGAGCTCTCGCCGCTGGCCGCCTGGGGCAGCGACTTCACGGTCGGCGCGAGCGTGGTCACCGGCATCGGCGTCATCGAGGGCGTCGAGTGCATGATCGTCGCCAGCGACCCGACCGTACGTGGCGGTACGTCCAATCCGTGGACGCTGCGCAAGTCCTTGCGGGCCAACGAGATCGCCCGGCAGAACCGGTTGCCGCTGGTCAGCCTGGTCGAGTCGGGCGGCGCGGATCTGCCGACCCAGAAGGAGATCTTCATCCCGGGTGGGCGCGGCTTCCGCGACCTGACCCGGCTGTCCGCCGCCGGCATCCCGACCATCGCCCTGGTATTCGGCAACTCCACCGCGGGCGGCGCCTACGTGCCGGGCCTGTCCGATCACGTGGTGATGATCAAGGAGCGCTCGAAGGTGTTCCTCGGCGGGCCGCCGCTGGTGAAGATGGCCACCGGCGAGGAGTCCGACGACGAGTCGCTCGGCGGCGCCGACATGCACGCTCGGGTGTCCGGGCTGGCCGACTACTTCGCGGTGGACGAGCTCGACGCGATCCGGCTCGGTCGGCGCATCGTCGCCCGGCTCAACTGGCGCAAGCAGGGCCCGCCCCCACAACCGGACCCGGCCTCGCCTCTTTTCAGTGCGGACGAGCTGGTCGGCATCGTCCCGCCCGACCTGCGCACCCCGTTCGACCCCCGCGAGGTCATCGCCCGCATCGTCGACGGCAGCGAGTTCGACGAGTTCAAGCCGCTGTACGGCTCATCGCTGGTCACTGGTTGGGCCCGCGTGCACGGCTACCCGATCGGCATCCTGGCCAACGCCCAGGGCGTGCTGTTCAGCGCCGAATCCCAGAAGGCGACCCAGTTCATCCAGCTGGCCAACCAGACCGACACGCCCCTGCTGTTCCTGCACAACACCACCGGCTACATGGTCGGCAAGGAGTACGAGCAGGGCGGCATGATCAAGCACGGCGCTCTCATGATCAACGCCGTGTCGAACTCGGCCGTCCCGCACATCTCGATCCTGATGGGCGCCTCGTACGGCGCGGGCCACTACGGCATGTGCGGGCGGGCGTACGACCCGCGGTTCCTGTTCGCCTGGCCGAGCGCGAAGTCGGCGGTGATGGGGCCGGCTCAGCTCGCGGGCGTCCTGTCGATCGTGGCGCGGGCGGCGGCCGAGTCGCGGGGCACGCCCTACGACGAGGGCGCCGACGCGGCGATGCGGGCGGCGGTCGAGAGCCAGATCGAGGCCGAGTCGCTGCCGATGTTCCTGTCCGGCCGTCTGTACGACGATGGGGTGATCGATCCGCGCGACACGCGGACTGTCCTCGGCCTGTGCCTCTCGGCGATCCACAGTGCCCCTGTACAAGGGACGACAGCGTTCGGGGTGTTCCGCCCATGATCACGTCCATGACCAGCTTCGCGGACATCGACCGCGCCCAGAGGTACCTACCGCATGGCGAGGTGGGCGGTGGCGGCCTCGACTCGTGGCGGTCGACCCCTGCCCGGCGTAACCACCGCGCTGAGGCGTCGCTGACCACCAGACGTGGTAGATACGCCGCTGGACGGTCAGCCGACGGAGTGAGACCACCCGGCAGCTCACCTCGCGCCGCGGTAGTTGCCGCTCCGGGCGGTGCACCGTGACGATCACCTCTGTGCTGGTGGCCAACCGCGGCGAGATCGCCCGTCGCGTCTTCCGGACGTGTCGCGCGATGGGCCTGGCCACGGTGGCCGTTCACTCCGACGCGGACGCCGGCGCGCCGCACGTCCGCGAGGCCGACGCCGCCGTCCACCTGCCGGGCAACGCCGCGGCCGAAACCTACCTGCGCGGCGACCTGCTGGTCGATGCCGCCCGTCGAGCCGGGGCCGACGCCGTCCATCCCGGTTACGGATTCCTGTCGGAAAACGCCGAGTTCGCCCGCGCCGTGATCGACGCCGGCCTGAACTGGATCGGTCCGGCCCCCGACGCGATCGAGGCGATGGGCAGCAAGATCGAAGCGAAGAAGCTCATGGCGTCCGCGGGCGTGCCGGTGCTCGACGAACTCGATCCGGCGACGATCACCGAGGCCGACCTACCTGTGCTGATCAAGGCGTCGGCGGGCGGTGGCGGACGAGGCATGCGCATCGTCCGCACCCTGGACGACCTTCCGGCGCAGCTCGAGGGCGCGCGCTCCGAGGCGGCGTCGGCGTTCGGCGATGCGACGGTGTTCTGCGAGCCGTACTTGGAGACCGGGCGGCACATCGAAGTGCAGGTCATGGCCGATCAGTACGGCGGCGTATGGGCTATCGGCGAACGCGAGTGCTCGATCCAACGCCGACATCAGAAGGTGATCGAGGAGGCGCCGTCGCCGCTGGTCGAGCGCACGCCGGGTATGCGGCAGCGGCTGTTCGACGCCGCCCGAGCCGCCACCGAAGCGATCGGCTACCTCGGCGCCGGCACGGTCGAGTTCCTCTCCGACGATGCCGGCCGGTTCTTCTTCCTCGAGATGAACACCCGGCTGCAGGTCGAGCATCCGGTCACCGAGGGCACGACCGGCCTGGACCTGGTGCGGCTGCAGATCCAGATCGCGGACGGCGCGCACCTGGATGCGCAGCCGCCGGAGCGCAACGGTCACGCGATCGAGGTGCGCCTCTACGCCGAGGATCCGGCGAACGGCTGGCAACCGCAGAGCGGCGTCGTGCACCGCCTGGACGTCCCCGGTGTCGCCGCCGAGTTCGAGCCGGTGCGGGGACTACGGCTGGATTCCGGCGTCGTCGACGGCTCGCCGGTGAGCACGTTCTACGATCCGATGCTGGCCAAGATCATCAGCTGGGCACCGACTCGCGCCGAGGCGGCGTCCGTCCTGGCGAATGCCGTCGCCCGAGCGAGGATCCACGGTGTGCGCACCAACCGCGACCTGCTCGTGCGGGTGTTGCGCCATCCGACGTTCCTCGCCGGCGACACGGACACCGCGTTCCTCGAGCAGCACGCGGTGGGCGCGCCGCTGGTCGAGGACGAGACGTTGTTCGCCTTGGTCGCGGCGCTGGCCGACGCGGCGACCAACCGAGCGAGCGCGCCGGTGCTCGGCGACCTGCCGTCCGGATGGCGCAACCTGCCCTCGCAGCCGCAACGCAAGCAGTACGACGGCGTCACTGTCGAGTACCGGCTGACCCGCGACGGCCTGGCGTACGACACGCCGGATGTTCGCCTCGTTTCGGCAACCCCGAACACAGTCGTGCTGGATGTCGCCGGCGTCCAGCGACGGTTCGAGGTCGCCGCGTATCCCGGGCTGGTGGGCGTCGACTCCCCGCTCGGCGCCGTGACGCTCGTCCCGCTCGACCGCTTTCCGGATCCGGCGGCGCAGATGGCGGCCGGGTCGCTGCTGGCTCCGATGCCCGGCACCGTGGTGCGCATCGCCGTCGCGGCCGGCGACGCCGTCGAGGCCGGCCAGCCGCTGCTGTGGCTGGAGGCGATGAAGATGGAACACACGATCGCCGCACCGACAGCTGGCGTCGTCACCGAACTACCCGTCGGGGTGGGCAACCAGGTCCAGATCGGCGCCGTACTGGCGATCGTGCAACCGTCGGACGCCTCAGACGGCCGAGAGTTGCACGATCCGGAGAAGGAGCAGGGATGAGCTTTGTCGAATCGGACGAACGGCGCGCTTTGCGCGGCGCCGTCGCCGAATTGGGTGGCCGCTACGGCCACGACTATGTGGTGAAGCAAGTCAAACAGGGAGAGCGCCTCGACGAGTTGTGGCACGAGGCCGGCAAGCAGGGCCTTCTCGGCGTGAACCTGCCCGAACAGTACGGCGGCGGGGGCGGGGGCATGTACGACCTGTCGCTCGTGCTCGAGGAGCTGTCCGCTGCGGGCTGCACGCTGCTGATGATGATCGTGTCGCCGGCCATCTGCGGCACGATCATCGCCCGGTTCGGCACGGACGAGCAGAAGCAGCAGTGGCTGCCCGGCATCGCCGACGGCTCGAAGATCATGGCGTTCGCGATCACCGAGCCGGACGCCGGTTCCAACTCGCACAAGATCACCACGACGGCCCGCCGCGACCAGGGCGACTGGATCCTCAGTGG
Organism: Jatrophihabitantaceae bacterium; assembly: GCA_036502575.1. GTDB lineage: Bacteria > Actinomycetota > Actinomycetes > Mycobacteriales > Jatrophihabitantaceae > DASXRA01. The sequence continues at coordinate 14,043 of DASXYL010000076.1, forward strand.
GCGCAAGGTGTTCATCTCCGGCGTCGACCAGGCCGATGCCGTCCTCGTCGTGGGCCGCACCGAGGATGCGAAGTCCGGCAAGCTCAAGCCGGCCCTGTTCGCGGTTCCGACCGACGCGGCGGGGTTCGAATACCGCGGCATCGACATGGATCTCGCCATGCCGGACAAGCAGTTCCTGCTGTTCCTGGACGACGTCCGGCTGCCGGCCGATACGCTGATCGGCGAGGAGGACGCCGCGCTCATGCAGCTGTTCGCCGGGCTGAACCCCGAGCGGATCATGGCGGCGTCCTTCTCGACCGGACTGGCGCGGTTCGCGCTCGACCGCGCCGCGGCGTACGCCCAGGAGCGCACCGTCTTCGACGCACCCATCGGCACCCACCAGGCCATCGCCCACCCGCTCGCCCAGTCGAAGATCGAGGTCGAGCTCGCCCGGCTGATGACCCAGAAGGCGGCCGCCCTCTACGACTCCGGGGACGACGCCGGCGCGGGAGAGGCGGCGAACATGGCCAAGTACGCCGCGGCCGAGGCCGCCTGCGACGCGGCGGACCGTGCCGTCCAGGCGCACGGCGGCAACGGGATCACCCAGGAGTACGGCATGGCGGGGCTCCTCGTGGCGACGAGGGCCGGGCGCATCGCCCCGGTCTCGCGCGAGATGATCCTCAACTACGTCGCGATGCACTCCCTGGGCCTGCCCAAGAGCTACTAGGCGCCC
>DASXYL010000077.1:0-24281 GCA_036502575.1 Jatrophihabitantaceae bacterium
CGGCGACCCGAACGGCCAGGATGACCCCGATCCCGCCGCACACGCGGTCTCGAACTCCAACCCCGTGAGCGCGACGAACCCGAACCCGCCCGCGTGCTCGCCGCAGGTGAGCAACAACACGCAGAACGGCCTGCAGTGCCCGGCCAACAAGCTCGTCGTCGTCCCGTCGACGCCGATCCCGAGTGGCACCACGGTCACCGTGACGATCGACTACACCGGCCGCCCGGGCGTGCACACCGACGGCGACGGCTCGACCGAGGGCTGGTTCCGGTCCGACTCACCGGCCGGCGACGGCGGCTTCGTCACCACCGAGCCGGTGGGCACCGAGGACTGGATGCCGCTCAACAACCATCCGAGCGCCAAGCCCACCTACGACTTCTACGACACGGTCAACGCCGGCCGGACCGCCGTCGCCAACGGCGTGCTGCTCTCATCGGTGCCGCACTCGCCCGATGCGGGGTTCCCGGGCGGCTCGACGACGTTCCACTGGCACTCGTCCGCGCCGGTCGCGAGCTACCTGGTCCAGAACAGTGTCGGCGCCTTCGATCTGACCTCGCGGGTGGGATCTGACGGCATCCGCTACTACGAGGTTCAGGGCAGTTCGATCAGCGCGGCGCAGAAGCAGGCCAACCTCGCGATCATGGACCAGCAGCAGGACATCACCGCCTTCCAGAGCCAGTTCAACGGACGGTTCCCGTTCACCTCGAACGGCGTTCTGGTCGGCGTCCCCTCCGCCGGGTTCGAGGAGGAGATGCAGACGATGATCACCTTCGAGGGCGGCCGGATCGGGCTGCGGACGTTCCATCACGAGAACTTCCACCAGTGGTGGGGCGACAACGTCACCGAGGCGAACTACGACCTAACGTTCTTCAAGGAAGGAATGGCCACCCTCGGCGAGTACCTGTTCGTCGCGAACACCGCACAGACCGCCGCTGGCGGTCCCTCCACCGCAGCCGGTCGCGCCGCGTTCGAGGCGAGCCTCGTCAACCAGTTCAACACCAACTACGCGAGCAACCGGCTCTGGACCGGCGCCCCTTCGGACCCGACGCCGGCCACGCTCTTCTCCGGCAGCTTCACCTACACCCGGCCCGGCACGGCCTACCTCGCGCTGCGACAGATCCTCGGCGCGACCAACTTCACGCGGGCTCTGCAGCGCATCCAGCGCGACTACGGCGGGCGCAGCATTACCGAGAAGCAACTGGAAGCGGAGTTCCATCGCTTCATGCCGAACCGCAGCCACGCGTGCAGCAATCGGCTCGACCAGTTCTTCGCCCAATGGTTCGACACCGCCTACCCGGCCGGCGGCGGCGCCAACCGCCCGCAACTCACCGGACCGGGCCTCACCGGACCAGGCTTCTACGACGCCGACGGACGGTGCAGCTGAGCGGGGTTTGCGGTCCCGTCGGGGCGGAGACATTGGCGGCTCGGTGAACGTGTCGCTGCCGGCGGACTTGGAGATCGAAGAACGCGCCGACGGAGGGTGGGCAGCTTAGGCGACTTAGGCTGCCGGGGTGACGTGCGCGCGTCGCGTCTTGCGCGTCGCGTCTTGCGCGTCGCGTCGCGTCTTGCGCGTCGCGTCTTGCGCGTCGCGTCTTGCGCGTCGCGTCGCGTCTTGCGCGTCGCGTCTTGCTCCATTCGCTTCCGATCCACCCCTCCTATCCGCGCTTCCCATCCAGCACTGGCATGTCTGGCCGACGGAGTAGATTCTACTTATTTTGTTGGGTATTCAGGCTGGACAGCCGTGCTGCCGATGCGTAAAATCATACGCGTGTTCGATCCAACAGCTCGCCCGCCGACAGTGCTCGACGCACTCACCGCACCGGGTGACGTCGCCGCCTGGGCCGCCGTTGCGGCACCTGGTGCTGACGTCGTCGGGCCGCTGACGGTGATCGACCCCGCGAAGGTCGACGGCGCCGGTCAGATCGATCTGCTCGTGGCTTATGAACGCCAGATCGCGTGGCTGGCCGCGGCGCAGCAACGGGTGCTGGCGGAGTTGGATGGGTCGGCGTTGAACTGGAACGGGAAGCAGAGGATCGACTACACCCAAGAACAAGTCGGGGCCGCGTTGCGGCTCTCACCTGGTCACGCGGCTGATCGCCTCGCTGTGGGGCGGACCCTGGTTGATCGGTTGCCGGCGACGATGGGCATGCTCGAGGGGGGTGAGATCACGTATCTGCACGCCAAGAAGCTCGCCGAATCGGTGTTGACATTCGATACGAAGGCGACCGGTGAGATCGAGGAACGGGTGCTGCGCCGAGCGGCCGATCAGACCGTCGGGCAGTTCACCGCGTCGGTACGCCGCGCGGTGATCGCCGCGGATCCCCGGCGGGCCGAACAACGCCACGCTGACGCTCTCCTGGAGCGACGGGTGGTGATCACCCCGCAACCGGACGGCATGGCCGAACTCTGGGCCTGGTTGCCAGCTGAAGGTGCCGCGTTGGTCAAGACCGTGCTCGACTCCCTGGCGAGCGTGAAGGCCTCTGGTGACGGTCGAGTGATCGACCAACGCCGCGCTGATGCGCTGATCGACGTGTTCGCCCGGGTGATCGGTGACCCGACCCTGCCCGAACACCACGGACAGCGACCGTCCATCCAGGTCACCATCGCCGCATCGACGTTGTTGGGCTGCGACGAACTACCCGCGGACCTCGACGGCTACGGACCCATCACCGCCGCCATGGCCCGACGCATCGCCGCCGACCAAACCGGCACCTGGCGCCGGCTGCTCACCGACCCCGCCACCGGCCAACTCTTGGAATACGGCCGCAGCACCTACCGGCCACCACAGAACCTCACCGACCATGTGATCGCCCGAGACAAGACCTGCATCTTCCCCCACTGCCGACGACCAGCCCGACTCTGCGACTTGGATCATCGCGAAGACTGGTGCACCGGCGGCCACACCTGCGAACATAACCTGCATCCCCTATGCGAACGGCATCATTACACCCGACACAACGCCGGCTGGCAGATACGGCCAACCGACGACGGCGCCTACCACTGGACCGCACCCACCGGACACGCCTACACCGTGCGACCAGACCCACCCGACGACAGCTGACGCGGAGTGACGTCCCCTGGGGCGGAAATGCAGTCTAGCTGTGCAGTTGTCCGGCGGGACCTGGACGGTCGCACCGAATCGCCTGAACATTTCATGAGCGCAGGCACGCACCGCCTGAACGCTTCACCGAGCGTAGGCACCTACCGCGCCGCAGCACGTTCCTGGAGCTGATCCGTCCCGCGCTCGCGAGCCGGATAGGCGATACGACGCGCTGATGGGTACGCCGTTGCTGCCAGCCCCCGGTCAGGGGTAGCTGAGCAGGAAAGAGGGCACCGTGTTGGGCACCGGCGTGGGTGCGCCGGTGTCGTTGACCACGTGGTCGATCACCCCGTCACCGTTGAGCGAGATGGTGAGCAGATCGTGCAGCTGGACACCCGATCGCGTGGGTACCTCGAACGCGTGGCTGGCGTGGATGGTCGGGTCGACGTTGAAGAAGCAGTAGCTGCCCAGCCCCCAGGCCTGATGCGTGTGGACCGACGGGGCCACCTGGTAGGCCGCGTAGCCGAGGGCGTTAGCTCGCCACGCAGCCTGATTCGGCGGGTCGTACGGCATCTCGTTCTGGAACATGATCGTCTTGCCGTTCTCGCCCTTCCAGATCACCTCGTACTTCTGGTAGTGCTCGACGAACAGGCCATAGGCGGTGACGTTGTCGCCGTTGACTATCACGCCGGTGTCAGCAGTGTTCTGCGTCCAACCGACTCCGCTGCCATGATCGGCCCGCCAGGCCCAGATGTGGTCGAGCAGCACGTTGTCACTGTTCACGACCAGGCTGTTCGTCGCCTGGCCCGGACCCGCCCCGCCGATCCGGAAGAACACGTCGGACAGCGACGTGGGGTCACGCGGATCACTCCGATGGCCCCCGCCGTCGCCCACCTGCAGCAGCACCGGCGACCTCACCGGGCCTGCGTCGAACAGCAGCCCGGCCAGCTGCACACCCGCGACGTCGGCCACCCGCATCGCCACGACGCCGTGCTGCGGCACCAGGGTGGCGAAGCCGAGGCCGAGAACCACCGTGTCGGCCCGACGCACCACGAGCGTGCGATCCAGCGCGTAAACACCCGGCGTAAGCAGGAGATTCTGCCCGCCGGCCAGCGCCGCGTTGATCCGCGTCGCGGAATCTGACGGTGTCGCGACGAAGAACCGATCCAGCGGGATCGATCGGCCGGTGAGAGTCCGGGCCGGGCCGCTCGAGTTGCGTTGGGTCGCCGGCGCGAACACGCGGTAGCCGCCCTGCGAATCGCGGTACAGGTACGGCCGCTCACGCGTCAGCGGACTGGTGGCGAGCGTCGTGTACGGCGGGTCGGGGAACGACTGCGCGGGTGCCCCCTGTACGCCGGAGAAGACCTGGTTCCAGACGGCGTTGGTCCACCCGTCCAGGGTGCTGTTGCGGACGAGGAACTGCTGCTGGGATCCGTTGATGACGGTCCCCCCGGAGAACGTCGAGTCGGCGATGAACCCGCCGCTCGCGTACTGCGGACCGGCCGAGCAGTAGTCCATCAGCGACAGGTTTCCGCCTTGGACGTCCACGCGCCGCAGCGGCGCCGCCTGCGACACGGCCCAGAAGTCCGTCCCGGATCGGCAGCCGGTCTGCCCGGCGATGTTGATGGTGAGGTTGGCGAGCGACCGCCAGAAGTTGACCAGCGCGATGCAGTTGTCCGGAGCGAGGCACTGGTTGTAGACGTCGATCGTCCCGTTGATGGTGACGTCGTTCGGCAACGCCCCCAGGCCGGCGACCTCGGTGTAGTAGCCGACCTGGAAGGTGAGCGGTTCGGCCGGCGATCCGTACGTGCCGGGCTCGAACAGCAACGCGTAGCGCTGGGACCCGAACTGGTTGCTCACCTGCTGGTCGGCGATCGCGTCGACCTTCGCCTGGATGTCGCTCGTCGGCATGCTCGGGTCGAAGATCACGACGTTGGGCCCGAAGTTCGCCGGCCCGTGGTGCGCCGGAGTGCTCGCCCTCGCGGCGGGCGTCAACCCGGCGATCACGACCCCGGCCGCGAACAATACGAGCGCGCCGCGGCGCGCGAACCTCGTTATCCAGACAGTGGACGAGAGCGGCTCGGCTGCCACGGCTACACCTACCCTGATCGGCGCGGGTCAGGTATATCTCATCCAGTGGCGTTGCGTAAGAGCGCTCTCACAAAGCGAGGCGGGGATTTCAGTGCGGATCCCGCGCATAGTGGTCGGCCAGGATGTCGCGGCCCCAGTCATTGCGCAGGTCGCGCCACACCGAGTGGATATGGTTCGCATCGTCTTGGGTGTTGTCGTACTCCAGCAGGAACGTCGGCCCGACCACCGCGTAGTAGTGCCCGTGCCCGCGCCCGCGCTCGGTCGGGCCGCACCAGGTGAAGCGCACCGCATCCAGCCCGGCCGCGACAGCGATCTCCCAGGATGAACGCGCGTGGTCGCCCGGCGCCCGGTCGAGATAGCGCCGCACCAGGAAGCGCAGCAACTCACGCTGCCGGCCCGACATCGCCGCGTACGTCAATCCGGACGGCACCCGGTCCGGGTCGGCCACCGGATCGGTGCGGGTCAGGATGTCAGCCGGCGCGATCGGTGCCGCGACGGCGACCGGCCGCTGCCCGGCGTCCAGCTGCTCAACCAGAGCCCGGGCCAGTTCCTCCTCCTCGGTCAGCACTCGCAATCCTTGGTGCGGCCCGCTGGGCACCACCGCCGGCTCGGCCCCGAAGAAGTTCGGGGTCACCGCCAGCGTGTCGCCGGCAACCGTCGCGTGCACGGCCAGGTGATGCCCGTTGAACCGCCAGGCCCACGGCGACGAGCTCGATACCTCGCCGAGGATTCGCACCCAGAAGTTGTGCTCACCCTCAGCCACGATGCGACCGGCCAACTGGCGACGAATCCGATCCAACTCGATGATCGCGCGGGCGGTGGTTGCGCCCTGCGCGCTGCAACCGGTGTCCAGCAGCCGCAGCGCCAAGGCCTGCCGCTCCCCATCCAGATCAGCCAACCGCAGCCCGGGCCGATCACCGGGCAGGTATCTCCACTCCCGATGATCTGGAACGTCCAACCGCGCGGTCGCCGCCGCCCGCTGCGCCGGTGTCAGCGCATCCAGCAGCTCCTGCGCCGCAGCCACCATCCGCTGCGTAACCTCAGCCAGCCCGATCAGCTCACCCATCGACCCTGTCTAGCACCCGGCCGCGACGAGGACCTGCTCGCCATCGCCGATCGACTCGCGGTCCCGTGCGACAGCGCCGCACGCTGCGTAACGGGCGCGTCCTCGTCGCAACCCGATAATCCGGACGGTCAGCCCTCGGCGGCCGCCGGATACGTGACAGTTCTGTTATGCGATCGGGCTTCGCCGCGCCAAACGCGGCGGCAGTCCCGGCACAAGCGGCCAATTGACTCCGGACTGTGACACGCCGCTGCCGTTGCGCTTGCTGGGGTGATAAGACCGTGTTAAGAAGTAGCCACGCCGCTGGGTCCGGGGGGTTGCCATGGCGCACGTTTTGGTTATCGAGGACGAGCCCGATCTGCGCTTGCTCCTCGCCCGTCTGCTGACCGAAGCCGGCTATCAGGTAGCTACGGCCGCGACCGGCTCGACCGGTTTGCAGCTGGCGCTCAGCGGCGACCACGATCTCGTCCTGCTCGACCTGATCCTGCCGGACCTGCCGGGTGAGGACGTGCTGCGCGTACTCGTCACCGCCCGACCCGAGACCCGGGTGCTCGTGCTGTCCTCGGTCGCCGAGATCGGCCGGCGCGTGGCCGTCCTGGACGCCGGGGCGGCGGATTTCGTCGCGAAGCCGTTCGTGAACCGGGAACTGCTCGCCCGCATCCGGGCTCGCCTGCGCACCGAGAAGGCCCAGGCCCTGCGGCCCACCAGCTACCTCGTGGGGCCAGGCATCCAGTTGGACACGACGCGACGTGAGCTGGTCGTCAATGGCGACCGGATCGAACTCTCGCAGCGCGAATTCGTGCTGCTGACCCATCTACTTCACCGTCGCGGCATGGTCTGTACCCGGCAGGAACTGTTGGCCGACGTGTGGGGAATGCCCTTCGACCCCGGCACGAACGTGGTCGACGTGTACGTCGGTCGGCTCCGGGCGAAGCTCCTGGCCGACACCATCGAGACGGTGCGCAATGTGGGCTATCGACTCGTCGCGAGCTAAGCCGCTACTGGCTGCCCTGTGGGTCGTATTCGCGGTCGTCAACGCGTGGCTGATGTTTGCCCTGCCCGGTCGGGAGACGATTCCCTATCATCTGATCTGGGCAAGCTTTGCCTTGCTGTACGGACTGTTTCCGTGGTCACGAGCCACCACCTGGCTCGTCTTCATGACCATCACGGTGGTCACCGGCATCGCGCTGCTCAAGCACGCCACCAGCGGGATCATCGGCTGGGAGGAGTGCTCGGAGATCGTCCTCATGGGGGTGCTCGTCGCGCTGCTCATCTGGCACGTCAACCGGCAGCGGATCGTGCAGGCGCACCTCGCCGAACTACGTGAGATCGAGCGCGTTCGGGCCCATAACCGGGACGTGGCCGCGCGCTTCGGTTCGCACGAGGTCCGCACCCGGCTGACGATCGCCCGGGGCTTCGCCGAGCTCGTTCGCGATGCGGCGCCGGACGAGACGATGCACGACGACGCCGGGCGGATCCTGTCCGAACTGGACAAGGCGTCCGCGCTGACCACGCAGCTGCTCACGCTGGTCCGGGTCGAGGCGTCGTCACCGCGCGCCGACGTACAAATGGTCGATCTCGACGAGTTGCTCGACGGCGTGTCCAGTCGCTGGGCCGCCACGTTCGATCGGCAATGGTCGCACTCGAGCGGGGTCGGACTGATGTTCGGCGACGCGGAACGGCTCGAGGCGGCGCTGTACTGCCTGGTCGAGAACGCCACGAAGTTCACGGTCGAGTCGGATCTGATCGCCATCGACGCGGGCATCAAGGACGACGAGATCCAGGTCAGCGTGCGTGATTCGGGCAGCGGGATCCCGCAAGAGGATCTGGCCCGGGTCACCGAGATGTTCCAGACCGGCAGCACGGCCGGAGCGCGGGCCGGCAGTGGCTTGGGTCTAGCCATCGTTCGCGCGATCGTGACCGCGCACAACGGCACCCTCGAGGTGGCGAGTGCCGTCGGGGTCGGGACACGGGTGACGATCCACCTCCCGCTGAGCCTGCGGGAACGGCGCGGCCCACTCACACGCGGTGACGGGAGCCCCGGCCCGAACCGGTTGGGAACCCGTCCGGTCGATATCTCGCTGGTCCGAAGTTGAGGGGTGGCCGGCCGGTCAACGCCATTGGGGGAACGGGCCGACCGGCCGGCCGCGGATTCGCTCGGGGGGAGAGCGAATCCTGGGAGCGGGGTCAGCCCGCTCCGGCTTTGACCAGCTCGCCGTCGCGCGCTGCGGGGCCGCCGTTCGGGGGGCTGACCGCGCGTCGCGATCGGATCACGAATGCCGTCCAGCCGAGGGCGAGCATCGCCGCGAGCAGTATCGCGAGCAGGCGCAGCCGATCGCCGATCGGCGCGGTCGACACCGTCGCCGGTCGGGTGACCGACCGGGTGCCGCCGACCGTCCAGCGGTAGAGGTGGGTTGCTTCGGGCAGCCCGGCTCGGAGCACGGTCACCTCGACGCCGAGTCGGCCGGGTGACGTCACGTCGCCGGCCACCGACCAGCGCCCGTCGGCCAGTCGTTCGGCCGCGAGCGGCCCGGTCCGGCGTCCGTCCAGCCCGATCATCGACACCACCACGCGACGGATCGGTGCGGGGGCCGGTCGCCGGGTGTCGAACACGCTGACCGTCACGACGTTGCGGCCGGGACGGTTGGGGCGTATCGCCAGCGCCTGCTGCAGGTCATCGACCGCTGCGGTCAGGACGGGCACCGTGGCCGGTCGGGGGCTCGCCACGAACTGCGGCTCGCGGGCGGGTTGCCCGCTGGTGAGCAGCGCGGCCAGCCCCAGCACCAGGGCCGCCGCGATGGCCTCCGCCGCCACGGTCCGGACCGGGACGCCGGTCGGCCGCCGACGCCGCAGCCGGCGATGATTCAGCAGGCCCAGCCCGCCCGCGGCGGTGACCACGGCCACTTTGATCAGCAGTGTGCGCCCGTACGTGGTGAGCAGGGCGGCGTCGACCGAGCCGACGACGTCGCTGGCCAGGTAGACCCCGGTGACCACGATGATGCTCACGCACGCCGCGGCGTACACCCCGAATCGGCGCAGCACGGCGCGCACATCGTCCGATGGCACTTTCCCCTTGCGCCACAACGGGAATCCGACCGCGACGAGGACGAGTAAGGCCCCGGCCCAGGTGGCGGCGGCGGCCAGGTGCGCACCGTCCGCGGCCACCCGGGTGCTCGCTACGGCCCGGCCGGCGCCGGAATGACCCAGCAACGCCGAGCCGATGCAGGCGCACGCAGCACCGCCCACCGTGACGGCGATTCGCACCACCTTCGGACGGGACGCCCGGTAGGCCAGCAGCGCTGCAGCGACCAGCAACCCGAAGCCGATCTCGCGCACCAGCCAGCGCGCACCGTACGACCCGCGCAGCAGGTTCACGACCGACGATCCACTCGCCGCGTACTGGTCGACGAGCAGCGCGACGGCGCAGAGGGCACCCGCCGCCGCTCCGAAGGCCGACAGCCGCGCGCATCGACGCCCAGCCGCGTCGTCCGCTCCGCTGCGGCGCAGCAGCCGGACCGCGAGCAGCCCGCCGAGAGAGAACGACAAGCACAGGAACAGCAGCCAGCGCAGCGAGGACTCGTCCAGGCGCGGCGCCGGTTCCCTCTGCCCCGCCGCGGTCACCGGCCGGCCGATACCGAAGACGAGCAGCCCGCTGGTGCGGTGCAGATCGTCGCTGGACAACGTCTGCCACGACACCCGGTATGCGCTGTGCGGCAGCGTCGGCAGCGTGGCGACGACTTGGACCGGGTCCTCGGTCGAGCCCGACTCGGCGCCGACGAGGTGCACATTGCTTACCGGATAGTGCGTTCCGTCGGAGTCGACGACGTCGATGTGCGTTGCCGAGATGACGACTGACTCGCTGAACGCCAGCCGCAGCGCGTCGGGCGCGGTCGCGAGCGAGGAGCCGTCGGCCGGATTGCTGTCGCTGAGGAACGCATGAGCACTGGCCGGAGTGGCGGGCAGCACCATGAGCAACGCGACGATCGCCGCCGCCAGCGTGATCGCCCGCCGGATCATCACAGCACCGGCACGTGCTTGAGGCGCAGCGACCCGTCGACGATGGTGGTCCGCTCGCCGGGCTTCAGGGCGCGGCGGGTGTTCTCGTAGACCAGGTAGTAGGTCTGCCCGTCGCGAAGCGCGTGGCCTTGTTTCATCAGTGAGACACGGGTCGTCTGCCGGTTGCGTGACTCGCTGTGCAGGGCCGGCGGGTGCGCGACGTCGTCCTGGAACCGCTGCGCCTTCTCACTGTCGAGGACGACGTACGTGAGCGTGATCAGGCCACCGTCACCGACGATGGCGACGCGCGAGAAGCGCACGCCCAGCTGGTTCTCCATCGCGGCGCTCTGCGGCATGGTCGTCGACCGAGGAGCCGGCCGAGCCAAGGCGTAGCCGCCGACCGCGATACCGCCGACCACGACTGCCAGCGCCACGACGACCGCGGGCAGCCAGCGCCGCGGGATCCGCCGGACGCCGGTGAGGATGCTGATGCTCTGCATGATGTTCCTTCCCCCTGAAGACCCCGGGGTTGCGCTGCTGGCAGCGCAACCCCGGCATTCCGATCAGCAGTTACAGCGTGCTGCGCGTCGACACGAAGCTGTCGAAGTACGCCGTCCCCGCAGTGGTGCCGGTGAAGCCGGCGGTCACCCCGAGCAGCACGGTCTCCACCCGCACCGTGCCCGTGTTGGCCGTCTGCGTGGACAGCGTCGTCCCGTCGATCTTGAGCACCAGTGAGCCCGCGGTGGCCGCGACCCAGTCGACCTGCACGGTGTGCTTGCCGGCGCCTAGGTTCACCCAGTTGCCGACAACCGCCGCCCCGGTGTTCCTCGTCAGCACCGTCCGCAGCTGCGGGTTGCCGCCGTTGAGCCGGTACTGCACGGTGAACGCCGCCGATCCGTTCGTCGGCGTCCGTGCCTCGAAGATCGTGAGCACGGTGTTGGCGTTGTTGCCCGGCGTCAACGAGTTGCGGTTGAAGACGAACCGGGCGTGGTAGCCGGTCTCCGCCGACGGCGAGTTGTCCGTGAGGTAGCTCGCCACGTTGGAGTTGCTACCCGGCAGGCTGACCTGCAGTCCTCGAGTGCTGCCCGGTTCGGCCGGGCCCGGCATCGCGGCGGCCGCGGTGGTGGAGATCGCCCCGGTCATCGCGCTCCAGACCGGATCGGCCGGCTCGAAGTTGTTGGCGAAGATGCCGTTCGGCCGGCTGACCGTCACCGTGGTGTTGACGGCGTTGCTCCAGTTGCCCGCCGTGTCCTTGACCCGGATGTTGAACCGCTGGGTCCCGGACGCGATACCCGCCGTCGGCACGAGCACGACCGCCTGGCCGCTCATCACGCTGACCGAGACCACGGTGCCGCGACCGACGCCCGGGTCGGTGGTGCCGAGCCAGAACTCGGCCGACCCCACGCCCGTCGCCTCCGTCACCGGCGCGGTGAACGTGATCGTCGCCGCGCCGTTGGTCGGGTTGGGCGTCGCCGTGAGAGGCGCGGTTAGCACGGGTGCGGTCTTGTCGACGACCAGGTTGATCGCCAAGAGATCGCCCCAGGTCCCGGCCGCATCCTGGCCGCGGACATACACATGGTGCGTGCCGTTGGTCAGTGCCCTGACCTGCGAGATCGGGATCAGCCCGTACACGGCCTCGGTGGTCGAGTCGAGCCGTCCGTCAACGGCGATCAGTTGCAGCCCGGTGCCGCCGGGCGGGTTCGAGTTCGCCGGGTCGAGGAAGGCCTCGGCGTCGGCGATGGTGCTCTGCGGCTGACCGCCGGCGTCCTTGTCGCTGATCTGCGCGGAGACAACCAGGTAGCCCGGGTTGCTCTTGTCGGTGAGCACGCCGTTGGACGGGTTCGGCCCGACGGTCGCGGCGTCGACGACCGGACCGGTCAGGTCGACCACCAGCGGGATGTCCAGCGGCGGACCCCACAGGTTCAGGGAGTCCTGGCTGTGCAGGTAGATGTGGTGGGTCCCCTCGGTGAGTCCGTGGACGGTGGCGGCCAGCAGCGTCGCGTCCAGCGAGACGACCGTGGCGGTGCGGTTTCGGGACACCGGCAGGCCGGTGCCGTCCGCGCCCACGGTGTCGATGAAGTACTCGGCGCCGGTGATCGTGCCGCCCGCCGCCGTGTCGTCGCCCGTGGCCGAGACGGTCACGGGGACGGTCCCGTTGGCCGGTGAATCCGCCGCCGAACCGTTTGTCGTCGCGGGCCCGGTCTTGGGCAGGTTGAGAACCGCCGACCCGACGACGCCCCAGTTGCCCGCCGAGTCGAGCGACCGCACGAAGACGGTGTGCTTGCCGGCGCTGAGGCAGTTCAGGGCGACAGTCGTGGGAGTGCACGTGGCGGCGGCCGGGATCGTGCCGACCGCTCCGGTGACCGACACTGCGCCGAACGGGCCGGACATCGGGGTTCCGTACCCGACACCGGTCGAGGCGGCGTCGTCTACTACGAACTCGGCCTGCATGACGGCTGAGCCGCCGGTCGTGGCATCGCTCAGGTCGGCCTTCACGGTCACGTCGGTCCGTGCGTCGGACGGGTTCGGCGAGAGCGCGATGTGCGAGGACACCGGGCCGACACCGTCCGTGCTGGGCGGTGGCGCGCTGGTGTCGAGGAAGGTCAGCATTCCGCCGAACGCGAGCTGCAGCGGGTCGCCCGTGTTCTGGCCGTTGTTGTCCAGGTGCTGGGCCGGCTCGTAGACGGCGAGCTTCGACTCGGGTCCGGTCGGCGTCGTGACGATGGTGTCGAGCGTCTCGCCGGGGACCACGCTCTCCGCGGTGATGGTCGACTGGAACCTCATCTGGTGGCCGTCCTGCGCGATCTCGACCTGGTCGCCGCCGAGCACACTCACCGCGTGGGTCTGCGATCCGGCGTTCACGTAGCGCAGCAGGACGTGGTGGTTCTGATCGGTGCTGATCGGGTCGGCGGCCGGGTACGGTTTGCCGTTGAACATCCGGTACTTCGGCGCGAAGTTACGCATGTCGAAGGTATCGGGGTGGGCGTTCAGCGCCGGGTCGATCTCGGTCATCACGAGCACGCCGTCGTCGTCATAGGTCGTGGCCGGATAGCCGGGCGCCGTACCGTACGCGGAGCCGTCAGCGGGAAGCACGACCAGCGCGCCCGCGAGACCCATCGCGACCTGACGGGTGCCGTTGCTAGTGTGGCCGGCCTCGTAGAGGAATGTCCCGGCCCGGCTCGCAGTGAAGCTGTAGGTACGCGACGCGCCCGTCGCGACACCGGTCGTGTCGTCGCCCGCGGTGCCGGCGAAAGCCGCCGCGGCCTGTCCGGGCAGAGCCAGTGAGACGTTCTCGCCCGCCAGCTGGTTGTGCACGGTGATGCTGACCTGATCGCCCTGCTGGACGACGAGCAGCGGGCCCGGCGCCGTCGCCGAGCCGGCCGCGCCCGTTGTCGAGAATCCCCATATGGGGACGGATGATCCGAGCAGGGACGTCGTCCCCGCCATCGCGTAGAGCTCGCACGCCGCAGTGCCGGTACCGGCGGCGCAGCCCCGAGGGGTCAGCTTCCCCACCGGCGCCGCGACCGCCCGCGTCGGCAGGCCGGCCGTCGCGTGAGCCGGTGCAGATCGCGCCGGCGCGGGCGCGGCCGTGGACAGCGTCGCCGCGACGAGCGCGGTCACCGCTAGAGCCGCGAGTAGTACAGGCCGGCTGTGGAACCGTCCACCAGTCATGTCGAGTGTCATTACCCCGGCCCTCACTATGCCGCGCAGCCGTCGGGCGGGTCGATGCGGAAGACCGTCATCATTCCCCCGAAGGTTGCTCCGTAGTTGGTGGCTTGCTCGAGTGCGTGGCTGTGTGCCACGTGGTAGTACTCGCCGCACTCGTTGTTCGACGTGATGTTCGGCGGCAGCGGGTTCTTGGTCCCGAGGTAGCCGCTCTCGCTGAACCAGGTGTCGGGCCCGACGAGCAACTGATCGGTGACGGCCGGGATCTGCGTCGGTATCGGGTTGGTGCTCGCATTCCAGTGCTCGACGTCGCGCCAGTCCATGAGGACGTCCAGCGTCTGACCGGGGCCGACGTCGAGGTCGTACTTCTGGTAGGAGAGGTCCTGACCGCTCGGGCCCTGCAACGCCTTGCCGTCACGGTTAATGACGCGCTCGTCGCTGCCGTGCGGGTGGAACGGGTAGTTGACCGTCCCGGCATTCAGGTAGCGGATCGTCGCCGGCAGCGGGTTGGTCACCGAGTCGTACGGCTTGATATGCACCAGCGCGCCGTAGGGCTGGGTGGGCAGCCACGAGGCGTTGTTCGGCGCGAGCGTGTCCGGCATGCTGCGCCCGTTGATCATGAAGTAGCGAGCGGTGTACTTGCTCCAGTCGATCGGCTGACTCCGCTCGACCGCCAGGTGCACGTCCGGGTCTACCTCGGAGAGCAGGAACACGTACTCCTTGCCGGGCGCGAAAGCGGAATCGCTCCGGTCGTTGACCTGGGTCTCGTGGCTGGCCGGCCGGACGATCAGCGCGCCGTACAGGCCCATCTGCACCTGCTTGTTGACGTCGGTGCCGCTCTCGTAGAGATAGGTGCCGGGGCTGCCCGCGGTGAACGTGTAGGTCACCGATCCGTTCTGGGCGGCAGCCGCCTGCACCATCGAGAGCAGCGAGCCGCCGTCGTCGAACTGCGGCTGCGCCGGGTTGCCGTTCGCCTTCACGCCCTTCTGGCCGGGAAAGACGATCGAGGTCGGCTCGGGCAGCGTGTTGTGCAGGACGACGGTCACCGGCTGCCCGGACGTGACGCACAGCGTCGGGCCGGGCAGCTGGAAGCCGCGCGAGCTGTTCGCGTAGCTCCACATGTAGATGGAGTTGCCGTCCGGCGTCGACACATATCCGTCGCCGGCGGTGAGCGAGAACGTCTGATGTGCATCGGTGTCGCAGACCGCGCCCTCGGACGTGGCGGCACCGGCCGTTCCTCCGAACACGACCAGGGAGGCGATCAAGAGTGCGACCGTGCTGCCCGCGATGTAGAGACGGCGCCGGCTGATGCGCGTGGCGAAGTTCATCGGATCTCCTCGAGCCGGTCAGGCGTTCGCAGCGGTCTGCGGTTGATAGGTGCCCGGCGCGCCGACGAGGATCTTCGTCATCATGCCGCCGTAACCGGGACCGCCGCCGTTCTCCAGGTAGGAGTACTTGCGGTCGTAGAGCAGGTACTCGCCCGGGCTCGGGGCCACGAAGATCACGTCGCGGCTCTCACCCGGACCCACATCCACGCTGTTGGTGGTGATGTAGTTCGTCGTCCCGTCGCGGCCCTTGAGCAGGCTGGCGTCCTTGGCGACGATCTGCAGATCGATGTTGTCGACGCTCATCACGTGGTTCTGATAGCCGAGGTTGGACAAGCGCAGCAGCACCCGCTCGCCGGCATTGCACCTCACCATCGACGAGATCGGCTGATACTGCAGCCGCCCGGCACCGGTCGCCATCGGATCGCCGTTCGCCGCAAGGGTGTCCGGGTAGGCCCGGCCGTTCAGCAGCCAGAAGCTCGGGTCGAAGTCGGTCCAGTCGTTCACCTGGATGTGGGCGTCACGGTAGTGCGCCGCCGACCACAGTTCGGTGATCATGAACGCGAATTCCCGCTGGTACTTCGTCGATCCGTCGCCGTCGTTGTAGGCGTACTTGGTGCCGGCCGGATCACCGTTCACCGGCGCGTTGTTCTGCTTGGGCCGGACGAACACCATGCCCGTCATGCCCATCTGGACGTGCTCCACGTCCTCGAAGTGGCAGTGATACATGTAGGTGCCGGCGTCGTGTGGCCGGTAGAAGTAGGTGAGGTCACGGCCCACCGGCACCGCCAACGAGAGCTCGGGAACGCCGTCGAACAAGGGGATTGCGTTGACGAATCCGTGCCAGTGCAGGGTGTGGCCGTCGAAGAGGTCCGGACGCTGGGCCAGCCCGAGGTTCGTCAACGTCATGTAGATGTCGTCCTCCTCGTCGAAGGACAGCATCGGCGCGCTGATCTGCGCCTTGCCGCGCTGCGCCGCGACCTGGGTGGCGGTCAGGTTCGTGACGTCGCGGAAGCCGAACACGTAGGTGTTGAAGCCCGCCGGCGCGAGCGCGTCCGGGAAGAAGGGCTTGTCGGCCGGTGCGTTGTCGGGCATCGCGACCCAGCCGTCGGTGCCGACCAGGTGCATGCGCTTGATGTTGGCCGGCTCGGCGGCCAGCGGGGCCGTGGGGGCAGCGTGGGCCGGCAAGGCGGCGAGCAACCGCGCGCCGATGAGCGAGCCGCCGACCGCGGCAGCGCCGCCGGCAAGGAACGTCCGCCGGGACAGCCCGTGTGCTGAAGAGTTCTCGGTCACTGTGTACTCCGATGGAAGAAGGGGTGGCTCGCGTGATTCGGGGTGGCCTGCCCGCCGCCTCGGGAGAGGAGCAACGGGCAGGCCACGCTCCTCAGGGCGTCATCTGGTCGGATCCCACGTCGTATCGGGCCGAGGGGCCGATGCCGGTCGGGCGGCGGTCCCCGTCGATGTCGGGAGTCCGGGCGCTGACACCGTAGGTCCAGCCGTTCGCGCCAGGACCCCAGCGCACGACCACGTTGGCCGCGCCCAGACCGCGGGCCGACGATGCCGGTGTCGCCACCGCTAGGTGGTAGTCACCCATGAGCGTCGGGGGCAGCAGCTCGGCCACGATCACCGATTGCCGGAAGGCCGGATACGTGCGCGAGGCGAGAATGTTCACCGTCACGTCGTAGTTGGCCTGGAATCCGGGATCTACCGCGCTGTTCGTGGCGTCGGCGGTAACCCCGGTCCCGTTCTGCAGGACCGTGTGGGTCGGCGTGAGCAGAGCGCCCGGGAGGTCCACCACGCCCATGTCCCAGTTGTTCACGTCGTTCGGCGATCCGTCGGGGAGCGTGCCCCCGATGCCGTACACCCAGCCGCCGCTGAAGTTGCCGGCCCGATTGTCCCAGAACACGTCGTCGAACACGACCGGCTTGCTGAAGAGCGTCGCGCCGAGAGTGGCCGAGTTCGGGAACAGGTTGGTGTTGCGCAGCCGAGCTTGCAACGGATCACTGTTGGCCGCGGTCGACAGACCGGCCGGCGCCGCGTTCCCGTCACTCGTGACGGCACTTGCGGTCGTCAGGTTCTTGGCCACCGTGTTGTCGACGATGTCCACGAACGCCGCGTCGTCCAGGGCGATACCGCCACCCTCGTGCGCCGACACGTTGTTCGCGATCGTGTTGTTCGTGATCGCGATCGTCTGCGGATCACTGCGCGAGATGTGCGAGCCACTGGTCTGCAGCAGCCGAATCCCACCACCGTCGTCGTTGGCCAGGTTCGCCTGGATGTCGTTGGCGTTGATCGTGACCGGACCGGTGCCTTCGGACAGGCTGGTCGTAACGGCCGGCAGCTCGCCGGCGATCATGATGCCGCCCCCCTCGTCGTAGGACGAGTTGAACCAGATGCGGTTGTTGCTGATCGTGCCGCCGGTCGAGCCGCCGCTGTAGGCGTTATAGCCGAACGCGGAGATCGCGCCGCCGTACTCGGCGGAGAAGTTGCCGCAGATCGCGTTGTCGGTGACCTGGTAACCGTCGCTGCCGCCGAACAGTCCGACGCCGCCGGCCAGGTTGGTCCCACCGTTGTCGCGGATCTGGTTGCGGGCGAGTAGCAGGTCGTTGTTGCGGTTGTTCCCGACGTACGGGGTGCCGACCCGCACGGCTCCGCCGTAGGAGCCGCCGTTGCCGCGGATGATGTTGTCAGTGACCTGCATACCGCGCACGTTGCTGTGTACGTAGATGCCGCCACCCTGCGTGATCAGCGCACCCGTCGCGCCGTAGGGCGTCTTGATGCCCCCGTTGATCTCGTTGATGCTGACCGGCAGATCGGACTGCGCTCCTCCGGTGACCGTGAAACCGTCGAAGGTGAGCGGGTAGGTCGCCGGCACGTTAGGCCCGGCCGGATCGTCGAGAACGGTGACCGCCGCCGCATCGGGTACGGCCGGGTTGCCCGAGTAGGTCAGGCTGCTGAGCAGCGCGATCCAGTTGGTCCCACTCGGATTGTCGGCGTTGAAGCCCGAGCCGTCGATGATGGAGCCCGGCACGTAGGTTCCGGCCGGATCGAACCCGCCGGGACCGATCCCTTGGATGTGCACCTGGTGGTGGACGATCAGGTTCTCGGTGTACTCACCCTGCGGGTTGGCAGATGTCTGCGCGTTCGGCCACACCACGACGAGCCAGTAACGGCGAGCCGCGGTCGGGCGAGCCGCCTCCAGCGCGGCCTGGACCGTCTTGTACGTCTTGGTCGGACCGACCTCGGCGAGCAACGGGTTATTCGCTGTGGTACCCGGCGTCGACGAGCTGGCGGCGTCGAGCACCTGGATGTTGAGACCGTTGACGTTGGCCTGGCCGGCGCCGTTCGTGATGCTCAGCGCTGCCGGCCCGGACGTCATGTTCGCCGGCACCGGGAACACGATCTTGGTGTCCGACCAGCTCGAGGCCGTCAGGGTTCTGGCGCCGAGCTTGAGCGTGCCGGCCGTAGCACCGAAACCGAATCCGGTGACGGTGACGACTCGGTTGTCCGAACCCGTGTTCTTGCGCACGAACGGGCGGTCGACGGCGAGTACCTGCGGCGCCGTGGGGCCGAGGTCGCACACGGTCGGGTTGGCCACCGTCGTGTCCGGCGCGAGCGCCGTGGTTGCGACTTGGGTAGGCGCCTCGTCGGTCACTGTGAACAACCCGGGCCAAGCCTGGAAGTTGGTCGCGATGGTTCGGAACCGCGAGTTGTAATCCGGGTTCAGCGCGCCCGGCTGTCCGGGGTCGTTGCCCACGAACCGGTACATGTTCGGGCAGGGCCCGGCCGGCACCGGGCAGTTGAACGTGTCGGTGGAGGGCTCGAGTGCCTCGTAGAGCCCGTTGAAGTCGGTGTGCGTCGTGTCGACGAGCCGGCCGGACCAATCGTAGAGACCGACCGGGACGAAGGGCAGACCCTGCGCCTCGCCGTAGTTCACGCTGCGCTTGTCGAGGGTGAGCCCCAGGTCGTTCAGGGTGAGACCCCAGAAGTGCGTGGGGATCGGCACGTCGGTGAACAGGCTGAAGTTCGGCGCCGTGGCCTGCCCGGTGCGAACGGTCACCAGCTTGTCCGAGCAGGACGGCCGGTCGTAGCCCTGGAACGGGCTGCCGCCGCCGGCGTTGAACGCGTCGTCGGTGACATCCACCGTGTGCAGCGAGCCGACGCAGGGCGAGATGATGCCGGCCTGCTGCGAGGGCGGCTGCGACGGCGGGAGCGGCGTCTTGTCGGGCGGACCGGCCGGGTCGTTCGCCGCGGCCGGCGTGACCGGCGGGTAGTTCTCCGGCGGCAGGTAGGTGTCGCCGTCGAAGACGTTCACATCTGCCTCGGACGTCACCTTGTACATCGGCTTGCCGTCGACCGGGTCGGCCGGGATGTCGACCGAGACGATGTAGTCCAGAGCAGGCAGATCCTGCTCGTCGTAACCGGCGTCGGCCAGGTTCGCGTACAGGGGCAGATCATGGTTCGGTGCCGGGTTCTTGGCGTTGCCAGGCGCGTAGAGGTTGATCTTCGACGTCGCGAAGCCGTAGTTGCCGTTGACGGTCTGCGAGGCAGCCCCCGGCGAGCTGTCACTCGGGCCGACCGCGACACCCATCATCGGCGCTTCGACGCACATCCGATTCGCGGCCGCCCCGAATTCGGGCAGCGCCTGCTGATCGGTCAGTGGCTGGCCGTTGTACTGCCGGGCTGTACAACCACGCGGAGGGGCCCACGTCTCCGAGGTATAGGCGTCCTGCACCTGTGGACCCTTGACGAACGCGCCGCGATCGGAGGCCGAGTTGTCGATCATCGCGGTCGGATCGGCCGGGTCAGGGACCTGCAGCGGCACGATCTGGTAGCCCTGGCGGCACTCGTTGGCCAAGTTGGGATCGCCGGCCGCCAAGGTGCAGGCCTTCGGGACGAAGAGGTTGACCGGCACGTTCGGGATACCGGGCTGGTACGGCTCGGTCGCCGCGTCGGCCGGGTCGAGCTCGTTGCGGGTCGTGTCGTAGGTGACCGTGCCGACGATGCCGCCGTTCGTGCCGGTGTCGTAAGGCTGAACGCCCCAGTCGATCTCGCCGCCGAGGCCGATGATCGGCAGGAAGTTCAGGTCGACCAGACTGCCCAACTGCGTCGTCGCCTTGGTCTCGTTCTCACCCTTGTAGGTGATGCCGGTCGTCTTGTAGCGGGTGTTGAACGCCTCGAGCACCAGCCACTTGCCGAGGGGGTACGCCTCGCGGATGTTGTACGCGCCGGTGCTGTCCGTGGTGGCGGTGTTGGTGGCCTGATCCATCAGCGAGTTGTCGCGCTCGCGCACTGTCAGCGCGAACTGCGGCACGCCCCGCTCACCCGTGTCCTGCTTCCCGTTCCCGTTCGAGTCGATGAAGATCTTGCCGTACACGTGGGAGAACCAGCCCACGATCATCTTGTTGCCCACGTCGGTCGGGAGACCGTCGTGCACCTCGACGTTGAAGCTCCACAGGATGTAGTCCTGGTCGTCGTCCCAGATGCTCAGCTGATAGGTGCCGTCCGGGACGTTCTTGATGTCGAAGGTGCCGTCGACGTTGCCCCGGCCGACGTAGATCTGCGCGTCACCGGCGCCGAGGTCCGACAGCGCGATCCACGGGTTCTTGATCGGGCCGCCGGACTTCGCACCGGCGAATCCTGTCTCGGGCACGACCTGGCCGTTCTGGCCGCCGATGTACGGCAGTCCGGCAATGGCCACACCCTTGATCTCGCCGGTCGGCACGTTGCGAGCCGGAACGGTCATCGCCTGCGTCTTGACGAAACCGAACTGAACCGACGGAACCAACTCGGCTCCCTTGGTCTGCTCGGTGTCGTAACCGGTCGCGCCCTCCTGCTGCCAGATGTCGTGGTCGTGCGTGCCCTCGAGGGTCGTGGTCTGCACCCACTGGTACGTCTGCCCCGAGACTGGGGGCGGAGGCGTCACCGTCGCGCCGTAGCGGTTGGGCCCGAGGTTGGGGATCGTGATCAGGCCGGTGCTGTCGCTGAGGCACTTGCCGGTCGATCGGGTCGTGTCGACGATCGCCCGGTTGTTCGCGTCGAACAGCATGAGGCCGGCAGCGTCGTGCTGGTAGATCGTGCACAGCGCGTTGCCGTAGTAGTCGGTACTGACGGTGCCGAGCACGTCGGCGAGAGCCACGCTGAACCCGGCGAGCCCGGCCTCGGCGTCGACCTCGTAGGTGGCGTCGACCGGCGCGTTGTCGTTGAAGACCTGAATCCGCAGGGTCGTCAGCGGCAGCGGCGTCGGGTTCATCTCGACCGTCACCGGCACCGTCCCGCCGGCGGTCACGGTGAAGTGCTTGCCGTCGATCTTGAACTTGTCGGCGGTGACCGAGATCAGGTACTTGCCGGGTGGGAGGTTGTCCAGCGGCTTGCTGTCACTGAGGTCGTTCTGGTCGCCCTGCGCGACGATGGGCGCGAGTCCCGAGGTGTTGCGCACTGACGGCCACTGGCAGGTGTCGGCGTAGTTCGGGTCCGAGCTGCCGCCGGGCGCCGTGGCGGGCAGGCAGGCACCCGTTCCCTGATTGCTCAGCGAGCCTGGATTCCCCGTGTCGTCTTCGTTGATCAGCCACTTGTAGGCCGCCACCGCATCGCCCTCGTGCACGAACCCCGGGCCTTTGTTCACGTCCCGCGCGCTCTGCACGTGCAGGGTGATGCTGCCGTTGGTCGCGGCGCCCGCGCTCTTCATCGCGACGAACTGCGCCAGCGCGACGATCAGGCCGAGCGTCGCGAGACAAACGAGCAGGTACTTCAGGGATGTCGGGCGAGTCTCCACGACGCGTTCCCTTCCTCAGTCACGTGCGGTTCCGATGGACACGGGTCTCCACACGCAAGGCTGGGGGGTAGTTACCACTTCACGCGGTGTTTATGACACGGCCGTCACTCAGGTATCAGGGCTGTCATTCGACTTGTCGCCGGTTGAGTCGATCAATGCCGCTGTGCGCCGATTTGCTCGGCCACGAACAGCGCCCGGCGGGGGCAGGACACCACGGCGGCCTCGGCCGCCCGCTTGTCGGCCCCGTGCAACGCCTGGCCCGACACGATCGGGTATCCCCACGAATCGGCCCGGACGAGGTTCGGCGCGACGTGCTGGCAGATGCCGATGCCCTCGCAGGCGACCGGGTTGACCCGCAGCACGCGCGGGCGGCTCTCGTGCCGGTGCCGGGCCACGTCAAGCCCCAGCCGGGACGGGGAAGAAACCGCCGAGGCCGTCGTGCTGGCAGCCGGCGCCGTGCAGATGGGCGCGCGCGTCCGTGGCGAAGGCGCGTAGAGCGCTCGCGACCATGCGCACCGCGCCGTCGGGATGGTGGCAGGCGCCCCGTCCGGAGATCTCGGCGAGCACGTGCTGCAGCCGCCGGGCATCGCGCCGGTGAGCCCGCAACTCGACCAGTTCGACGAGCCCGTCGGCCACTGCGCGCAGGCCGAACAGGCACGGCCCGCACTGGCGCGCGCTGCCGGCGGCCAGATACTCCGCGATCGCGGACGTCTGGGCCAGGCCGCACGATCCTCGGTGCAGCGGCAGAAGCACTCCGGCACCCAGCGAGACCCCGAGCGATCTCGCACTCGCCTCGTCCGCGCGGAGCTGTTCGAATGTCGACCGATCGATCCAGGCGCCGCCGTAGCCCCCGAGCAACACGGCCTGCTGGGCGGCCGTAGCACCCATCCCGAGGATCCCGTCGAGCACCTGCCACAACGGCGTCGTGCCCGCGACCTCGGCCACCGCCCGACCGGCGGCGGTCGCGACCGTGAGCAGGCTCGTCGGGGTTCGCACAGCTGCCCCTGGACGTGCGGCCAACGCCGTCCGGGCCAGCGTCTCGATGTTGTGGACGAGGGTCGGGACGCTGTTGCTGGTCCCCGGGGCGCGCCGGAACTCGGGTAGCGCCGGTCCACCGGACAGCGCGCGCATGATCGCGCTGGACTCACCGCTGAGGTACCGCTCGGGACCCACGGCGATGCGGACGTCCGGTTCGACGAGTCCGGCGCGACGCCGCTCGGCGATCGCACGCACCATCGACGCGTGCGATGTGTGTGCACCGGCGTGCAGCCACACGATCGTCGAATGCGCCCCGACGGCCTCGGCCGCACAGGCCAGCCCGTCGAGCACGAGGTGCGGGCGCAGCTGCAACAGGGCGGCGTCCTTGGCGCTGGCCGGCTCACTCTCGGCGCCATTGGCCACGACCACGCCTCCGCCGCCGGCGCGCACGTGCGCGCGCCACTTCGCCGCCGTCGGGAAGTACCCGCCGCCGCGTCCGGCGAGGGCGAGGTGCTCGATCGTGTCGATCAGCTGCGGGCCGGCCCGACCGGTTGCCTGGGGACGATCCCCGTAGTGCTGCCAGTGGGCGGCCAGGTCGTAGGCCGCCGTGGACGTGACCGGGTACGGCTGGCCCGCCGGATACGTGACGACGGCGTCGAGCAACGGCGTCGCGCCCGGGCGCGACGGCGATGCGTGCGGCGCCTGGGGGGCGACGAGATGCAACCGGGCCGTCACCGGTGGAGCCCCTCTACCGGCTCTCCCGCCGTCCGCGCCGCGTAGCGGGACAAGGCGACGACCGCGACGATCAACCCGGTGCCGACGTAGATCCAGCGCAGCACATAGGTGTCGCCGCCGGCCAGCACGCCGTGCAGCCAGGCGAGAACGAGCGCCACCGCCGCCACCTTGTGGATCGGCCACCACGCGCGAGCCGGCAGGTGGCCGGCGAGCGCGGCGGTGACGCCGGCCAGCAGCCCGGCCCACGCCCCGACGACCCCGAGCGTGACCGGGACGGGGCGGTAGCTCGCGCGCATCGGCAACACCGCGCCCCACCAGCCGACCCCGGCGAACCGGTCGGTCGCCAGCACGACGACGTGCAGGACGGTGAGCGCCAGCACCAGTACCGCCAGCACGACGTGCACGCGGATGCGCGTCGCACTGCTCGGCCGGCGCCACCGGCTCCGCCACGGATGCGACAGCAGCAACCCGAGCAGCACCAGGGCGACGAGCAGCGCGTAGGCGCTGAGCCCGGCGGCCCGGCCGACGATCCACGGCGCCATGCGGTTGCCGCTCAGCGAGCCGGCGGCCGTGCCGACGAGAACGCCGGTCACGCCCGCGCTGATCGCTCCG
>DASXYL010000078.1:0-65469 GCA_036502575.1 Jatrophihabitantaceae bacterium
TTGCGGGAGGTGTTGCGGGTGGCACCGGTCGAAGCGAAAGCCCGCTGCCAGGCCGCAGTGGACCTGGGACCGGGCCGCTCCTTCACCGGGCAACTCCAGCCACCGCTACTGCCGGTGGTGGCGGCGGCTCAAGCCGACGGAGCGATCTCTGCTGAGCACGCCATGGTCATCCGTAGTGTGATCGCTAAGTTGCCGGCCGAGGTCGAGGCCGAACACGGCGCCGCGGTAGAAGCCCGCCTGGTGGCGGAGGCCCGACGCTTCGACCCGTCGGCGCTGGCCACGCTGGCCCGGAGGGTGGTCGCGTTGTTGAACCCGGACGGTGTGCTGGCTGATGACGTCGAGCACGACCGGCGCCGCCACGCCACCCTGTCCGGTAACCGGGATGGCTCCGGGGAACTACGGGCGCACCTGACCCCGGCCGCGTTGGCGCAATGGCAAGCGGTACTCGACCCACTCGCCGCGCCCCGCCCGTCGGATGCCGACGGCCCGGATGTTCGGTCGCCGGGGCAGCGGATGCACGACGCCCTCGCCGATGCCGCCCACCGACTGTTGGCGTCGAACGACCTGCCGCCCTCCGGTGGTGTCCCGGCCACCGTGCTACTCACCCTTACGTTGGATCAGCTCGAGACCCGCACCGGACACGTCACCACCGCCCACGGCGGCACCCTCTCCGTCCACGAAGCACTCCAGGCGGCCGGGGAAGCCCACATCATCCCCGTCGTCATCGGCGACGAGGGCATCCTCGCCTACGGACAGTCCCGCCGCACAGCGACGGTCGGCCAACGCCTCGCCCTGGCTGCGCGTGACGGCGGGTGTTGTTTCCCCGGCTGTGATGCCCCACCGGGCTGGACGCAGGTTCACCACATCCTCAACTGGGCCTTCGGCGGCGGCACCGACCTGACGAACCTCTGTTTATTGTGCGGATTTCATCACCGCGAGCACGAGAAACGCGGCTGGCAAGTCGTCATAAAACACGGCCGACCCTGGTGGACCCCACCCGCCCACATCGACCCGCACCGCACACCCATCCGCAACACCATCCGCGACCCCATCACCGTGGGCTGACGCGCGCTCGAACGGTTCTCTGCATCGGCGTTCCTCCGTGGAGTTCGGGACGGTCGACAGCGCCGGGACGCCAACCCGGCGCGAGCGAGGATGCGCACGGCGCACGGCTGGCGGGTCGACCACCGGCGGGGTCGGTGGCGGTCGACGACCATCCGGAGGCGATTGAGCAGGAACCATTACCGAGCGCGCCACCCAGTAGGGGCCACACGGACGGGTGCGAGCGGTCGGGCAGGTTGTCCACCGAACGATCTGCCCGTCGCCCGAACGAGCGCGAACTCAGCCGGCGTCGGTCTGCACTGGGTATCCGAAGCTCAGCCGGTTCTCGGGATCCCAGCTGCGCTTGGCCGCACCCAACCGGTCGTAGCGCGCAGGATGCAACGATGCCCGCAGAACGTCGCTCGCGGGGGTGACGGTGCCGGCAAAGGTGACCGGTACCGCCCCGGTGGCGTGCGGGCGCAGCTCAGCGGCGAATGCTTGCAGCCGTTCCAGCGCGGCCTCGACGTCAGCGGGCGTCGGCGTTACCTCGAACGCGAACAGCACGTAGTCGCCGTCCCAATAGCCGAAGTCCATCCGCGAACCAGGCGGGCGCGGGCCACCCAGGTGGCGGATCTGGACGATGGCCTTGCTGGCGGCACCTGACTCGACCGATGCCAGGAGATCGTCGACTGTGGAGTCGGACAACGCGCGGATTCCCTCGCCGAGCGAGACGGTCGGAACCGGCTCGGGCGGGGCGGGCATGATCTCCCCGACCTGTTGGTACGGACGCTGTTGGAAGTTGTCCATGAGGGGTTCGGGCAGGGTGCGCATCGGCGCCAGCAATTGCTCGGCGCGTTGCCGGTCGCTGTTTACGCACGCCACGACGGATACCAGCCCACGGCCGCGCAATGGCTCGGGAATGCTGGGGGCCGGGGGCATGCGCATGAACGTCAGAGCCGTGCTCACCTCGGGCGGCAATGTGGCGGCCCAGTCGCGGTAGGCCAGAGACACCTCACGGGCGCGATCGAGGGGGAAGCTCACGCCGCCGCCGAAGACGCTCGTCACCGGGAACAGCTCCAGCTCGAGCGCCGTAACTACCGCCAGGGATGCGCCGGATCCCAGCAGGGCATCGAACAGGTCGCCGTTCTCCTCCGGGCTCGCCCGCAAGGCCTTGCCGTCGGCGCTCACCAGATCGACCGCCCGCACGTGGTCGGCACAAAAGCCGTACTGCCGCGTCAGCCAGCCCACGCCTCCGCCGAGCGTGTAGCCGACCACGCCCACTTCGCCCGACGCACCGCACAGCGGCCCTAATCCATGCGGGGCCGCGGCATCCAGGACGTCTTGCCACCTCATCCCGGCGCCGACCCGCACCGTACCCGCAGCCGGATCCAGGTCCAGCTCACGCAGCTGCGACGTGTTGATCAGCATCGCCCCGTCGTACGTCCGGCGCGCACCGTGCCCGGTGCTCTGCACCGCAATCGGCAGTCCGAGCCGGTTGGCGTGCTCCACTGCCTCGACCACCTCAGCGGTGTTCTCGGGCAACGCAACGAGCGTCGGCCGTTGCGCATAGGCCGTGTTGTGCGACGCGGCCGCCTCCGCGTAGCCGTCATCCTGCGGGCCGAGCATGAGACAGCTCGTCGTCTCGGAACTCATTCTCGATCTCTCCTCGAATCGCCGCTTGATCAACCGAGCGCAACGATAGGTGAGGGGTCTGACGGAGGCGGCCTAGCAGCCGTCGCTGCCGGCGGGCGGGACCACGTCCGGGCGGGCACCAACC
Organism: Jatrophihabitantaceae bacterium; assembly: GCA_036502575.1. Taxonomy (GTDB): domain Bacteria; phylum Actinomycetota; class Actinomycetes; order Mycobacteriales; family Jatrophihabitantaceae; genus DASXRA01. Next base: position 2,819 of record DASXYL010000078.1, read on the forward strand.
ACCGCTCGCAGGAGCAGTCGGTAGACCGCCGCGTCGAACGGGGACGAGTACGACGTGTACTCGAAGCAGCCGCCCTGATGCAGGCCCCCGATCACGCCGCGGACGATGTTGAGCGCCGAGCCCGGCACCCGGGTCAGCCACGGGCTGCCACTGCTGCCGCCGACATAGCCATGGCAATTGAACGCGGGATAGCCCGTGGTCACGTAGGTCCGCGGGGTGCACGTGATCGGCTGGTCGTTGATGCCGGCGTTGTAGGCCACGTCGGTGATCCGCTCGCCGGCCAGCGGCGCAACGCCGAGCAGCGAGCCGCCGGTCACGTCCTGGACGCCGGTACGACCGTGCTTGGCCACGCGCAGGATCGCATAGTCGCGGGTCGGGTCCTGGGAGGAGATCCAGGCCGGGTCGACGTAGGCGCCCGTGACCGTCCACACGCCGTCCGGCGTCGCGCCGCTGTCGTAGCCGGGCGCGAACTGCACTCCGGCGGCGGTGCCGTCGATGCAGTGCGCAGCGGTGATGATCAGATCGTGGGTCGGGCTGGCGAGAACGCTGGCGGTACAGCCGTGCGGCGCACTCACCCCGGCGAAGAAGAGCGGGCCGACGGTCGGCGTGCCGTCGAACGTGGACGCGGTCGGTGTTCCGGGCGGTGCCGGCGGGTCGGCGATCGCGGAGGTCGAGCCGAGCCCGAGCAGGACGAGGGTGGCGGTCAGGACGAGGAGAACACGGCGCATGGCGGGCACTCTAACCAGGCCGCCGATCACGGCGCCCGCAGCTCCAGGGTGATCGCGGCCCCGCCGGACGGCGAGCGTCCGACGTACATAGTGCCGCCCGACGCCTCGGCACAGCGACGGGCGATGTCGAGGCCGAGCCCGGACGAGCCGCGGTCGCTGCGTCCGCGGACGCCGGCGCCGTCGGGCAACCCGGGTCCGGAGTCGGACACAGTGAGTGATGCGCCACCGTCCACAGTGGACAGTGACACCGTGAACGGCGTGCCCTCGGGCGTGTGCGCGATGACGTTCTCCAACAGCGCGTCGACGGCCGCCGCGAGATCCTCGGACGACGCCCGCACAAACACCGGCCCGTCGGGAAGTTGGACCGACCGCGAACGCTCCTGCTCGTCGGTCAGCGCCGACCAGTACGCGATCCGCGCGAAAACGACCGCCGTCGCGTCGGTCGCCGGCATCCGTCCCTCCCGCTGCGGGCGCCGTGCCGCGTGGATCACCGCGGTGAGCGTGCGTTCCAGGGCGGTGACGTGCCCGCCGATGCGGGTGGCCTCTTCCGGGGAACGCAGCGCCTCGGCGTCCAGTCGCAACGCGGTCAGCGGGGTGCGCATCCGGTGGGACAGGTCGGCGGCCGTCTCGCGTTCCTCGGCGATCAGCTCGTCGATGCGATCGGCCAGCCGGTTCAGGGCGGTGCCGACCTCGGCGACCTCGCGCGGACCGTCCGTCGGGGCCCGGGCGGTCGTGTCGCCGGCCGAGATCTGATGGGCGGTCTGCGCGGTGTGGGTCAGCGGGCGGACGATGCGCCGCGTCACCAGCTCGCCGCCGACGACGCCGATCAGCAGGAGCCCGATGCTGCCGCCTGCGAGCAGCGCATACCACCCGGACTCGCCACTGTGCAGGGCGCTGGTGGACGCGAACACCTGCACCCGGTACATGCCCTCCTCACTGGCCTTGACCGAGAGCTCGGCCACCTTGCCGTCCGGCACCGGATGCACCTGGGCCGTGTCGTATCCCGGCCCGCCCCCGGGGCCGTTGGGCTGGTTGTCGCCCGACCCGCTCGGCGGAGCGCTCGGACCGATCAGGGGCTGGATGCCACCGCCGTGCGGCGCCGCCTTGCCGAGCATGGTGCCGTCGGGCGTCTGCACCGACGCGCAGCGATCGGAGGTCTGGGTCAGCCCGGCGAGGTACGTGGTGATGGACGCATTGGTGGGCGTACCGGCGCCGAGGAAGTGCGCTATCGCGGCTGCCTCGTCACTGATCGAGCGCTCGCTGCGCTGCTCGACCGCCGAGCGAACGAGGAACGCCACCGGGATCGCGAACGCCAGCACGACGAGCACGGTGATCCCCGTGACCAGCAGCAAGATACGTCGGCGCATGACTACTCCGGCGCGCTCATCGCTGTGTCTCCGGGGCTACTAGTCGGACTCCGACGCCGCGCACGCTGTGCAGGTACCGCGGCTGCTTTGCCGATTCGCCGAGCTTGCGGCGCAGCCACGACAGGTGGACGTCGACGGTCCGATCGGAGCCGCCCCACGCCAGCTGCCAGACCTCGGCGAGCAGGTCGCGTTTGGTGACGACCTCGCCGGCCCGCCGGGCGAGCGCCAGCAGCAGGTCGAACTCCTTGCGGGCCAGCTCTATCGGCTCACCGTCGACGGTGACCTCGCGGCTCCGGATGTCGATGTGCAGGCCGCCGACCGCGATGGGCTGCTCGCCGCCGAGGCCGTCGCCTCGTTCCGTACGCCGCAGTACGGCGCGGATGCGGGCGTTGAGCTGCGCGGCCGTGAACGGCTTGATGACGTAGTCGTCGGCGCCCAGGTCGAGCAGTCGGACGACCTCGGCCTCGTCGTCCCGAGCGGTAGCGACGATCACCGGCACATCGCTCACCGCGCGCAGCATCGACAGCACGTCCGCGCCGTCGATGTCGGGCAATCCCAGATCGAGCAACACGACATCGGGCTTCTGCGCGACGGCCGCGGTGAGCGCGCTCATGCCGGACGCGGTGCTGCTCACGGCATGGCCCTGGTCGTGCAGCGATCGGGTGAGCGCGACCCGGATGGCCGCGTCGTCCTCGACCAGCAGTACCTGCGGCATCGTCGGGCGGTCAGGCGAGCGGGTTGTCGTCGTCGGGGGCGTCGCGCCGCAGGTCGTCGCCGAGGCGCTTCAAGAACTCGGGGTCGTCGTCCGGCGCCACCGACCGCGTACCACCCCGAGGCCGGGTGTGGCTCTGCCGGCCGAACGGCGACTGGCGCACGGGTGCGCCGACCCGGGCCCGCGGCCGGCCCCAGATGAACCAGGCGATCGCGCCGATGTCGAGCAGCAGGATCACGATGAGCAGCCAGATCGCCTTGGGCAGGGTGCGAACTCGCTCTGCCGGCGCGGTCAGCGCATCGAAGATGGCGTAGAGCCATGCGACGATCGCGATCAGCGTGAAGACGCCGCCGAGCCTGATGAACATGGCTCCAGGGTAGGCCTCCGGAGTGAGAATCCGCGTTGCCCGGATACTTACCGTGTGGCTTTCGCCGATCTTCAGGACTTCCTCGCCGCGCTCGATCGTGACGGCGACCTGGCGCGGGTGAGCGTGCCCGTCGATCCGTACCTCGAGGTGACGGGCATCGTTCAGCGGGTCCTGGCCGAGCAGGGGCCGGCGCTGCTGTTCGAGAACCCGACCCGGGGACGCCTGCCGCTGGCCATCAACGTCTTCGGCACCCAGCGCCGCATGGCCCGGGCCCTGGGCGTCCAAACCCTGGACGAGATCGGCGAGCGCATCGGCGATCTGCTCAAACCCGAGCTGCCCCGTGGCATCGGCGGCCTGAAGGACGCCCTGGGCAAGGCGGCGCAGCTGCGCTCCGTACCGCCGCGTCGGGTCACGGCCGCACCGTGCCAGGAGATCGTCCACAAAGGCGACGACGTCGACCTTTCGATCCTGCCGGGGATCACGTCGTGGCCGGACGACGGCGGCGTGTTCCTCAACCTCGGACTCACCCACACCAAGCATCCCGAGACGGGCGCCCGCAACCTGGGTATGTACCGTCTGCAGCTGCAGGACGAGCGAACCGTCTCCCTGCACTGGCAGATCCACAAGGACTCCACATCCCATGCGGCCGTCGCCGAGCGCCGCGGCGAGCCGTTGCCGGTGGCGATCGCGTTCGGCTGCCCCCCGGCGGTTACCTACGCCGCGTCCGCACCGTTGCCGGCCGACATCGACGAGTACCTGCTCGCCGGATTCCTGGCCCGCGAGCGCGTCGACCTGGTCGATTGCCTGACCGTTCCGTTGCAGGTGCCGGCGACCGCGCAGGTCGTCCTCGAAGGATGGGTGACCCCGGGCGAGCGCCTGCCCGAGGGCCCGTTCGGCGACCACACCGGCTTCTACACGCCGATCGAGCCGTTCCCGTATCTACGCGTCGAGACGATGACGATGCGCGCCGACGCGATCTACCAGTCGATCATCGTCGGACGGCCGCCGCAGGAGGACGGCCCGATCGGCAAGGCAACCGAGCGGATCTTCCTGCCCCTGCTGCGGATGACCATTCCGGAGATCGTCGACTACGACCTGCCCGAGGCTGGCGTCTTCCACAACTGCGTGATCGTGTCGATCGAGAAGCGGTTCCCCAAACACGCCCAGAAGGTGATGAACGCGATCTGGGGCGCCGGGTTGATGTCGCTGTCCAAGCTGATCGTGGTCGTCGACGCCGATTGCGACGTCCACGATTACGCCGAGGTCGCGTGGCGGGCGTTCGGCAACGTCGACTACGCGCACGACGCACTACACAGCGTCGGGCCGGTCGATCACCTCGACCACTCGTCCTACGAGCAGTTCTTCGGCGGCAAGCTCGGGGTGGACGCGACCCGCAAGCTGCCGTCGGAGGGCTACCGCCGCGGCTGGCCCGACGAGTGCGTGCTGGATGAGGCGACGGTGGCCCGGGTGACGGCCCGGTGGAGCGAGTACGGCATCCCGTGATCAAACCCCGTGATCAAGAGGGGAAAGTGGCTGAGCGACCGCTTCTCCCTGCTCGCTACGCTTCCAGGGTGGTGGACCAGCTCGCTGACCAGCCGCGGACGGGCGTCCGTGCGTTCTTGCGGCTGGTGATGATCGAGCACTCGGTCTTCGCGCTGCCGTTCGCCTACATCGCGGCCCTGACAGCGATGTGGCGCGAGACGCGGTCGGTGCACTGGGTCGAGCTGCTGCTGATCACCGTGGCGATGGTGTCGGCGCGGACAGTGGCGATGAGCGCCAACCGCATCCTCGATCGCGAGTTCGACGCGCTGAACCCACGCACGGCCAGGCGGGAGCTGGTCACCGGCGCCATGACCCTCCGCTCCGCGTGGATCGGCACGGTCGTCGCGTTGGCGGTCTTCCTCGGCGCCGCGGCCGCCCTGTCGTGGATGTGCCTGGCGCTGGCGCCGGCCGCCGTGGCCCTGCTCGTCCTCTACTCCTACGGCAAGCGGTTCACCGATTTCCCGCAGGTGCTGCTCGCGCTGGCGCAGCTGGTGGCCCCGATCGGGGCGTGGCTCGGCGTCACCGGGCACTTCAGCTGGATCTCGTTCGCTTTGGGGTTGGCTGTAGGGACGTGGATCGGCGGCTTCGACCTCATCTACTCCTGCCAGGACGCCGAGGTCGACCGGCGCATCGGGTCGCGGTCCTTCCCGGCCCGGTTCGGCATCGCGGCGGCCCTGCGCGCGTCGACGGTCGTGCACGTCGGCACGTTCGGCGCATTCGCGTGGTTCGGTGCCGCGGCGGGCCTGGGCTGGCTGTGGTGGCTGGGCCTGGGGCTCACCGCGCTGGTGCTGATGTACGAGCACGGCATCGTGCGCGCCAACGACCTGTCGCGGGTGAACCGGGCCTTCTTCACCGCGAACGGCGTGATCGGCATCGGCCTGTTCGCGTTCACGCTGGCCGATCTGGTGACGCACGGGCTCGGGGCATGAGGCAGCCGTGGGTGGTGGGCGTGTCCGGGGCGTCCGGCACGCCGTACGCGCGGGCGGTGCTCACCGGGCTGCTCGACGCGGGCGAGGCGGTCGACCTGGTCGTGTCGCGGGCGGCGCGGCTCACTCTGCTGGACGAGACGGGCCTGTCGTTCCGCGACTCGCACTGGCGCGAGGACCTGACGACCTGGCTGGGCCGAGACGGCGGCGATGTCGCGTACTGGCCGGCCGGCGACCTGGGGGCCGGCCCGGCGTCGGGCTCGTACCCCACGAGAGGCATGGTGGTCGTGCCGGCGTCCACGGCGTCGCTCGCCGGCATCGCGATCGGGCTGTCGAAGGACCTGCTGCAGCGCGCCGCCGACGTCACGCTCAAGGAGCGGCGCCCACTCGTCGTCGTCCCGCGTGAGGCGCCCTACCCGCGCTCGACGCTGCAGCACATGCTCACCCTGCACGACGCCGGAGCGGTCGTCCTGCCGGCGAGCCCGGGCTTCTACGGCGCGCCGACGAGCGTGCAGCAGCTCGTCGATTTCGTCGCCGGCAAGGTGCTCGATGTCCTCGGCGTGAAGCACGACCTGTTCAGCCGCTGGACCGGTGAGCTCGGCGCTGCTCGGCGAACTTGACGCGAACGGTGCGTTCCGGTCGACTTTCCGGCGTGGACGCCGTTGATCGAAAACTGCTCGACGCCCTGCGAGCGAACGCCCGCGCGACCTTCGCCGAACTCGCCCGCGTGGTCGGGCTCTCCGCGCCGGCCGTGCACGAGCGGGTGGGCAAGCTCGAGGCGGCCGGCGTCATCACCGGCTATCACGCCACCGTGGCGCCCGAATCCCTCGGCTACTCGATGAGCGCGTTGATCGGATTGTTCCTCGGCGACGAATCCGACGCGGACGCCCTCTCGCAGGCGCTGGTCGACGTCCCCGAGATCGAGGACTGCTGGTTCGTCGCCGGTGAGGAGTCCTACGTGGTGAAGGTGCGCGTGGCCGACGTCGGTGCCCTGGAACGCATGATCGGAACGCTCAACGCCATCAAGGGCGTCGCCCGAACGCGCACCACCGTGGTGCTGTCGACGAAGTTCGAAGGACGCGTTCAGCCGGCCGGCTGACCACGGAGCCAGGTCGCGCGGAGGACGTCAGCTCTCGGGCTGCTCGCGCATGAGGTCGGCTATGGGGTGCTCGTCCAGCCCGGCGATGACGCCCGCGCGGTCGGCCTCCGGACGGTTCTGGCTGAGCTTGGCCTTCGCCTCGATGCGAACGATGCGCAGCTCGACGCCCACGATGGCACGCAGCTGCCCTTCGATGAACGCCTCGGGTGCGTCGCCGATCGACCACGGCTGCGGGCGGTCGAGCTCGTGCCGTTGGGTCAGCCGCGTGACCAGCGCGCGCAGCCATTCGACGTCGTCGTGCACGACCAGTTCGCCGTAAACGTGGGCAGTCAGGTAGTTCCAGGTCGGCACGACCCGGCCGTGCTCGCGCTTCGTCGCGTACCAGGACGGTGAAACGTACGTGTCGGGCCCGTGCGCGATCACCATCGACTCGCCGGCGACGGCGGCCCGCCAGTGCGGGTTGTTGCGGGCCACGTGCCCGACCAGCGAGGGGCCCTCGAGCAGCATGGGCAGCGGGGTGGCGATCAGGCCGTCGGCGGTGGGCGAGATCAGGTCGACCACGTGCGCGCCGTCGAGCAGCGACGCGACGTCCTCGTCGGATGCGGCGAAGTGAGCTGGAACATACATGTGCCCAGGGTGCCGCGTGGCGCACAGCGGCGTCGTGGGCCACCGCTCCGGTTTTGGTCACCCGGCGTCATATATGCGGTCGGGTGACCAAAAGCGGACCGCAGCGGGGGGCGACGTACGCTGAAGCGCATGCCGTTGACCCCATCCCGTAAGGCCGAGCTGACCGACAAGATCGAATCCGGCGAACGGCTGTCCTACGACGACGGTGTCGACCTCTACGACTCCGGCGACCTGGCCTGGCTGGGCCGGCTGGCCCACGGCGTGCGTACCGCGAAGAACGGCGACACCACGTTCTTCAACGTCAACCGGCATCTCAACCTGACCAACGTCTGCTCGGCGTCCTGCGCGTACTGCTCGTTCGAGCGCAAGCCCGGGCAGGCCGACGCCTACACGATGCGCGTCGAGGAGGCGGTTGAGAAGGCGCTGGCCATGAAGGACGACGGCCTGACCGAGCTGCACATCGTCAACGGCCTGCACCCGACCCTGCCGTGGAAGTACTACCCGCGCGTGCTGCGCGAGCTCAAGGCGGCGCTGCCCGACGTCGCGCTCAAGTGCTTCACCGCGACCGAGGTGCACTGGTTCGAGCAGATCAGCGGCCTGCCCGCCGACGCCGTCCTCGACGAACTGATCGACGCCGGCCTCGAGTCGCTCACCGGCGGTGGCGCCGAGATCTTCGACTGGGACGTCCGCAAGCAGATCGTCGACCACAAGACGCACTGGGAAGACTGGTCGCGCATCCATCGCCTCGCGCACACCAAGGGGCTGCGGACGCCGGCCACCATGCTCTACGGGCACATCGAGGAGCCCCGGCACCGGGTCGACCACGTCATGCGGCTGCGCGAGTTGCAGGACGAATCACTGCGCACCGGCGGCGCGGGGTTTGCCGTGTTCATCCCGCTGCGGTTCCACAACGACAACAATCGGCTGTCGCACTTGCCGATGGCCCAGCCGGCCGACGTGCTGCGAACCTTCGCGGTCAGCCGGCTGATGCTCGACAACTTCGACCACGTCAAGGTGTTCTGGGTGATGCACGGGCTCTCGACGTCGCAGCTCGCCCTCAACTACGGCGCCGACGACATGGACGGCAGCGTCGTCGAGTACAAGATCACGCACGACGCCGACGGCTACGGCACGCCCGACAAGCTGACCCGCGACAACCTGCTCGATCTGATCCGCGACGCCGGGTTCCGCCCGGTCGAACGCAACACCCGCTACGAGACACTGCGTGAGTACGACGGCCCCGTGTCGCTGGCGCAACGCCGCGCAACCCCCCAACCGATGCCCGCCTGAGACGCTTTTGGTCGTCCAGGTGGCTATACGACGCTGGGCGACCAAAACCGGAGGAGAGATGACTCAACAGCCGACGTTCCGCCGCTCGATGGGCGCGATGTGGTTCTACACGCTGCTGCGCTTCGGGCTGTTCTTCGTGCTGTTCGGGCTGCTCTGGCTGGTGGGCGTCAAGGGGTTCCTGGGGGCGATCATCGCACTCGCGCTGTCGGTGCCGCTGTCATTCGTGCTGCTGGCCCGGCCGCGGCAGGCGTTCGCTGCTGTCCTCGAACAGCGGGTCGAGGCCCGCAAGCAGCGCCAGGCCGAGCTCGACGCCCAGCTGCAGGGTGAGGATGAGTAAGCGCTGACAAATCGCACTGGGCAGGGCCCCGGCGGGTGGCGCACTATGGACGACATGACTGCGCCGTCCACCAACCTTCGCATCGGCAACGACGAACGCGATGCCGCGATCAAGGCGCTCGACGAGCACCTGAACGCCGGGCGGCTCGACCCCGAGGAGTACGGCCAGCGGGTCGCGCAGGCGAGCGTGGCCCGTACCCGCGAAGGCCTCGACGAGCTGTTCGTCGATCTGCCCGGGCCGCACCCGTTTCCGGCGGCGGCCGCGCCGGCGTCCTGGCGCCCGCCCGCCGGCCGGCCGGTGGCCGATCGCGCGCTGCGCACCTTCACCGGCCAGGGCGTCCTCGTCCGCGTCGCGATGCTCGTCCTGGCCGCCGTCGTGATCATGGTGGCGATACCGTTCGCCGTCGTTGCCGGCGTGCTGTTCTTCGTGGTGTTCCCGATTCTCGGCCTCGGCGGCTGGCACCACGGCCGCTGGGCCGGCGGCCGAACCCGCCAACGCCGCGGGCGCTGGTAACGGTCACACCGTCCAGTCGATCGTGTCGAACTGAGCGCGGCCATGGCGGCGATTCGGCCGCGGCGTGCGATGCGTCACTACTTGTGATGACCACGGGGTTTCCCCGCAGTGATCGGGTCGACCCGACCCTCCCGCCTGCGCCCCCTCCCCACCCGGGCACCATAACCTGAATGCATGTCTACCTTCACGACGTATGACGGGTCCGAACTCACCGCCACGGTTCTCGGCGCGTCCACCGAACCCGTCGTCGTCCTGCCCGGCGGGCCGCTGCAGAAGCCGCGCTACCTCGGCAACCTGGCCGGCCTGGACGCCCACCGCGAACTCGTCGTACTCGATCTGCCCCATCGGCGCGTCGACCAGATCGTCGGCGATCTCGAGGCGCTGCGCGAACATCTCGGCGTCGAGACGATGGACGTCCTCTCGCACTCGGCCGGCACCAGTCTGGCCCTGCTGTACGCCGCCGCCCACCCCGACCGGATCCGCAAGCTCGCGCTGATCACGCCGAGCTGCCGCGCGGTCGGCATCCCGCCGACGCCGGAGGAGTACGTCGCCGTCCTCGAACAGCGCGCGCACGAGCCGTGGTACGCCGAGGCGCGGGCGGCGATGGACGCGTGGGACGAGGGCACCGAGACTCCCGAGCAGCGACTGATGGCGAAGGCGCTGGTCTACGGCCGGTGGGACGACGTTGCTCGGGCGCACGCGGCCAGCGAGGACGCTGACGCCACGCCCGGCGCCCACTCGATCTATTACGCCGAGGGTTGCTTCGACGACGAGGGGACGCGCAGCGCGCTGGCGAAGGTCTCGGCCGACGTGCTCGTTCTGGTCGGTGGCGCCGACCCGGTAACACCCGTACGCCTCGGTATGGAGCTCGCGGATCTGTTCCCGCACGCCGAGGCGATCGTGCAGGCCGGGGCGGGTCACCTCCCGTGGCTCGATGACCCCGCGTGGTTCGTAGCGACGCTCAGTCGCTTTCTAGCAGTGCCGTGATCTCGTCGACGACCTGACGCGAGCCGGCGATGTGCCAGCGATGTCCGCCGACGTGGACGATATGAGTCGCGCCGCCGGCGGCCCGCACCAGGGCCGCGCCGGGCAGCCAGTCCCAGTCCAGACTGTCGTACTGCACCCAGGCGCCGAGCCGTCCACCGGCGATCGAGGCCAGCTCGATCGATCCCGAACCCAGCATCCGGACGGTCGCCGCCTCGCGCAGCACCCGTAGCAGCGGGATGCGCACGCCGTCGTCGGGCAGCGTGGTCGGGTGCAGGTAGCTCGCCACCGACATCTCGCGCAGGGGCCGGTCGACCAGTGGGCGCACCGGCACGTCGTTGCACGTCGTGGGCTCTGAGCGTCCACCCAGCCACAGCTCGTCGCTCTCGGGGTGGAACACCGCCCCGAGCACCGGACCCTCCGCGTCGGCCAGGGCCAGCGCCGAGCACCAGAACGACAGTCCGGACAGGAAGTTGTACGTGCCGTCGACGGGATCGATGAACCAGGTGCGCCCGGCGGGGGAGTTGGTGCCCTCCTCGCCGACCACCCCGTCGTCCGGACGGGCCGCGCGCAGCCGGGCGACGACCAGTTCCTCCGCCGCGCGATCGGCCGCGGACACGACATCGGACACGGACGTCTTGCGCTCGGTCTCAAGGCCCGCCCGGCGCATCGCCGCGGCCAGCAGCCCGGCGTCTCGCACGAGGGTGGCCGCCAGGGCCAGGTCACTGTCCTGATTGTGGTTCGGATCCCACGTCATATGGTGCAAGCGAACCACAATCGCGACGCGGCGTAGCGTCCGGTGGGTGAGCGAAACGCCGCGACCCCGGGTGGGCCATATTCAGTTCCTGAACTGCCTCCCGATCTACTGGGGGTTGGTTCGCTCGGGTGCGCTGCTCGACGTCGAGCTCACCAAGGACACTCCTGATCACCTCAGCGACGCCCTCGTCCGCGGCGACCTCGACATCGGCCCGATCTCGCTGGTGGAATACCTGCGCAACGCAGACGACTTGGTGCTGCTGCCGGATCTGGCCGTCGGATCGGACGGCCCGGTGCTGTCGGTGAACCTCGTCGCGCAGCGGCCGCTGCCGGAATTGCGGCGGGTCGCGCTCGGGTCCACGTCGCGCACGTCGGTGCTGTTGACCCGGATGTGGCTGGCCGAGGTGCACGGCGTTGTGCCGTCCTACTTCACCTGTCCGCCCGAGCTCACCGCGATGCTGCTCGAGGCCGACGCCGCCGTCCTTATCGGCGACGCCGCGCTGCGGGCGACCTACGAGGCGCCGCGTCGCGGATTGGACGTGTACGACCTCGGCGCCGTGTGGCGCGAATGGACCGGGTTGCCGATGGTGTTCGCCGTCTGGGCGGCCCGGCGCTCCTACGCGCAGGCCAACCCCGGTTTGGTGAAGGACGTCCACGCCGCGTTCGTCCGCAGCCGCGACGAGGCGCTGGCCCATGTCGACGAGGTGGCCGAGCAAGCCGCTCGGTGGGAACCGTTCGATTCCTCGACGCTCGCCCGCTACTTCCGGACCCTGGACTTCTCGCTGGGCGCCCGCCAGGTTGACGGACTGGTCGAGTTCGCGCGCCGCGCGGCGGCCACCGGCGAGGTCCCGGGGCCCGTGTCGCCGACCTTCGCCGACGTGTAACCAGCGGCGACGGGCGGGTCGTCGCCGCCCGGCAAAGTTGTCCGCGCGTCGCGACGTGATAGCACCGCCAAGCGCGGACAACTCCAGGGAAGGCGTCCGGGGAAGGCGACCGGTGGCAACACCACCACCAACGCGATGAGCGCTCGCGCGAAGAGCCCGAAGTGGGCCGGATAAATCGAAGTGGGCCGGGTAAGTACCGCAAAGGCGGGCGCAACTCCCGCCCCCCGTCGCGCCCGCCCTAGCGGATGTCTCTCGGCAAGATCCCCCGTTCCCGCCGATCTGACGAGTACTACCTTCGCCTACCGAGGTTGCAGGTTTCTGACATTGTGGGCCGACGGCCTGCGCGACCCCTCGATCCGAGCCGAACGTCCCGGAATCACTGGCCGACAACCTTCTCGCGGGATGCTGCGGCCGACCCCGGCTACGGGCGCGAGTACGGGAATTACGGCGGCGTCCCGCCAGCGGCAGCAGCGGCGCCGACCGGAGCGCGGTCGAGCGTAGCGAGCAGCGCGTCGACGGCAACCAGGCCGGGTCGGTGACCGCTGCGCGCGAACAGCCCGCGGGCCGCGCGGGCGTGCTCGATGGCGTCGAGGCGGTTGCCCTGGTGCTGCGCGACGGCCGCCAGCTGGTGCAGCGCCTTGCCTTCGGCGATGCGATCACCGAGCCGGGTGGCCAGCACCCGGGCCTGCTCGGCGAACTCCACCTCGCGGTCGAGATCGCCGCCCGCGTCGGCGTGGGCGGCCAGCGCCAGCAGCGCCTCGAGCTCGGCGGCCGGGACCTGCCCGTGCCGGGACACGTCGAGGGCCCGCTCGAGCTGCTGCGTAGCCACCAGCGGCGACCCGGACGCCAGCTGCACCATGCCGCTGGACACGAGTGCGCGGGCGAACAGCTGCGCGTCGTCGATGGTCTGGGACAGGGCGAGCGCCTCGCGCGCGTAGTGGGCGGCGTCCTCGGCCCGATCCAACGCGAGCGCGGTCATGCTCAGCGTCACGTACGTCTCGCCGAGCAGCGCCGGGTTGGACGCCTGCTCGTCCAGGCGCAGTGCCGCCTGCATGTAGTCCCACGCCTGCTCGTAGGCCCCTCGCAGGTGGGCGACGATGCCGAGGTTGCCCAGGTTCACGTTCGGCTGCCCGCCCGGTAGCCGCTCGTTCAGCATCAACGCCTGGTGGTAGTAGCGCTCGGCGGCGCCGAGGTCGCCCCGGCCGATGCGCTCGTTGGTGCCGAGGTCGTTGAGGCAGGCCGCCTCCCAGAACGGCTGCCCGGTCTCGCGGCTGAGCTGCAACGCCCGGACGAACGCGGCCCGGGCCTCGGTCATCTCGCCGATCTCCTGGTAGGCGTTGCCCAGGTTCTCGCGTATCGAGATCTCGGCCTCCGGCCAGTTCAGCGACGTCGCGACCTGCAGGGCCTCTTGATAGTGATGGGTCGCCGCGCGCTGATCGGCCCGCGACGCGTACCCCCGGGCCAGGCACTCGTGCATCATCACCAGCCCGTGTGGGTCGCCGGCCTGCTCGGCGGCGCCGAGCCCGACGTTGGCCGTCGAGATCCATTCGTGGCTCTGCTGCCGCTGCCGGAACACCCCGCTGGCCGCGTCGGCGAGCAGCCAGGCCAGGGTGTGCATCCCGGCGGCGGCGGCCTGGCCGACCGTGACGATCAGGTTCGCCCGCTCGGCTTCGAGCCAGGCACTCGCCGCCTGGGCGCTCGGGAAGCGATCGGCCGGCGCGTCCGCGACGATGCCGTCCACGGGCGGCGTCACCCGGTGCGGGATGGCGGTCAAGGTGGCCCGCCGCCCGAACGACAGGTACCACCCGGCGAGCCGCTCGAGCGCGTCGTGTCGGGCAGCGGCGGTGTCCTGCTCGTCGGCGCATTGCCGGGCGAAGAACCGCATCAGGTCGTGGTAGGCGAACCGGTCGTCCCTGCGGGCCACCAGCATGCTGTGCTCGACCAGGTGATCCAAGGCCCGACGGACGCGATCGGGCGGTTGGTCGGTGATCGCGGCGGCGGCGTCCAGGCTGATGTCCGGGCCGTCGGACAGGCTCAGCAGCCGGAACGCCCGCGCCACCTCGTCGGGCAGGTCGCGGTAGCTCAGCTCGAAGCAAGCCTCGACGGCCCGGTGCGACGAGCGCAGCAGGTCCAGGCGCCCGTTCGTCCGTTCCAGGCGCTCACGCAGCTCGTCCAGCCCCCAGGACGGGTTGACCGCGACCTGGGACGCGGCCAGGCGCAACGCCAGCGGGAAGCCCGAGCACAGCGCGACGACCTGCTCGGCGTCCCCGCGGTGGCGGTCCACCGGATCGGCACCGAGCACCGATCGGAGCAGGGCGACCGACTCGTCCTCGCCGAGGGTCGCGACGCGGACGTGCAGGGCGCCGTCCAGATCGGTGAGGAACCGCCGGCTCGTGACGATCACGGCGCAGCCGTCGGTGCCGGGGAGCAGCGGCTCGACCTGCTCGGTGTCGCGGGCGTTGTCCAGCACGATCAGGAACCGCCCGCGCGCCGTCGCCGAGCGGTACAGGGCGGCGAGCTCGTCGACCCGCTCCGGCAGCGCCGTCCGCGCGTGGCCGAGCGAGACGAGGAACTGTTCGAGCACCTGCTCCACGGGTGCGGGCCGCCCGCCGACCCCGCGCAGGTCGACGAAGAGCTGGCCGTCCGGGAACCGGGACTTGATCTGGTGCGCGACGTGGACGGCCAGCGTGGTCTTGCCCAGCCCTCCGGTGCCGGTGACCGCGGCTACGGTCGGACCGTGCCCGTCCCCCGCGTCGGCGCCCAGGTAGTCGCGCAGGCGGGTGATCTCGTCCGAGCGGCCGATGAAGTCCGGGACGCCGCCGGGCAGCTGCGCCGGCGCGAGCCCGCGCTGCGGCCCGGTGGTCACCGCCGTCCGGGCCGACTCGATCGGCGCGTCGCGGTCGAGCACGTCGCGGTACGTATCGAGCAGCGCGACGCCGGGTTCGACGCCGAGCTCGTCCACCAGTAGCCGGCGGGTCGTGCTGAACACCGCGTGCGCGTCGCTGAGCCGCCCGGCGGCGGCCAGCAGCTGGATGCGGCGGGCGGCCACCCCCTCGTGCAACGGCTCCAGGGCGGCCAGCGCGTCGACGATCGGGATCGCCTGCTCGGCGTGCTCGCTGGTCAGTGCCGCGTCCGCGAATTCGATGACCAGCAGCGCCCGGCGCTGTTCGAGGGCGACCACGCGGGGGTGATGCTGCAGCTCGACGAGATCGTCGAGGACGCGCCCGCGCCACGACCGCAGCGCTGCGTCGTACTGCTCGAACGAGCCCGGAGCGCCGGATGCCACGGTGCTCGCGTCCACGCACTCGGACGGGATCGTGAGCCGGTAGCGCTGCCGCGAGGACGTGATAGTGGCCGCCGGGCCCTGCTCGGTGCGGAGGCGCCTGCGCAGCCGGGCGATGTAGGAATGCAGCAGGCCGGCGTAGTCGGTCGGGCGACGATCCGGCCACAGGTACTCGGCCAGCTCCTCGCGCGAGACGTACTCGTTCGCGTGCAGGGCGAGTAACCCGGTCAGAACGGCCTGCTTGTGGCCGCCGACCGCGCCGGGCGCGCCGTCGATGATCAGTTCCAAGGGGCCGAGGATGTTGACCTCGATCGCCTTGGCCCGCTCGCCGACGAGCTCGACGGGCTCGACGCCCAGCGCGTGGGCGAGGGCGCTGAGTGATGCTTTCCGGGGGGCGGCGGTGCGACCCTGTTCGAGATCGCGCAGTGCGCCGACGCTGAGGTCGGCCCGCCCGGCGGCCTCGTGTTGGGTGAGCCCGGCCGCGACGCGCAGTCGTCGGAGCCTGGCCCCCAGGCGCTCACCCGACACTATGTGTTCCCCTCTGAGCGAGTTTGCCCGTGCCGCCGGTGCTGGGCGGCCTGCGCTTGTCGCGTACATAAGTGTCATTCACCAGCGGTCGGTTCACAAATGGCACCCTGTCCACCATGACCGATCCCGTGGCGCTGCTCGCTGCCTATGACGCCCAGGTTCGGACGGCGTTGGCCCGTCGGCCGCCGGTCGGCTTGCAGCTGGATTGGGACGGGCCGTTGCTGCGTGCCACCGGCTGGCATCGCGGCTTCGTCGGCTACCGCAGCCTGGACGGTGTCGAGGACGTCGACGCCCTCATCGCCCGTACGGTTGCGTATTTCACCGAGCGGGGCGAGGCGTTCGAGTGGAAGACGCACAGCCACGACGACCCGGCCGACCTGCCGGATCGCCTGCGGGCCAACGGCTTTCTCGCCGAGGACGTCGAGACCGTCGTCATCGGCGAGGCCGCGCTGATCGCCCACGACCCGGTGCTGCCCGACGGGGTGGCGTTGCGCGAAGCCACGCCCGGCGACGACTTCCGACGCATCGCGCAGATGGAGTCCGACGTCTGGGACGACGACTGGACCTGGCTCGCCGACGATCTGACGCAGCGGGTGGCGGCGGATCCGTCCGGCATGACGGTCCTGCTCGTCGAGGCCGGCGATGAGGTGGTCAGCGCGGCGTGGCTCGTGCTCACCGACGGCACCGAGTTCGCCGGGCTGTGGGGCGGATCGACCCTGGCGCCCTGGCGTGGTCGCGGCATCTACCGGGCGCTGGTGGCCCGCCGCGCCCAGCTCGCGGCCGAGCGCGGCGTCCGGTACCTGCAGGTGGATGCGTCCAGCGACAGCCGCCCGATCCTGGAACGGCTCGGCTTCGTCGCGGTCACGACGACTACGCCGTACGTGTGGACGCCGCCTCGCTGAACAGTCGCAGGATCATCGTCCAGCCGATGTCGTAGTTCTCGCGCTTCTTGCCGAGCTGCTCGATCTCGGCGTCGGTGAGCTTGTCCCAGCCGCGGTGTTCGAGGTCGACGCGCGTCAGTGCCGGTGCGAGCGCGCGGAAGGTCAGCTCCACCTCGGTGACGCTGGGTTGGATGATGTCCCAGGTGAGGACGAACCGGGTGGGCGGGTCCCACGCGAGCAACGTCCCCCAGTCGTGGGTCTGGCCGTCGTCCCAGGTCTCGTAGACGCGCCCGCCGGCCCGCCGCTCGACGGTGACGCTCACGACGCGTTCCTCGCCCTGCGAGTGCGTGCGCAGCGGCCACCACTGGTCGAGCCGGTCGACGAACACGTCGAAGGTGTGCTCGACGCTGCTGCGCACCGTCGTCGATTGGCGGATGGGTGGGCGCTGCATCGGGATGACGGTCATCCGGTCTCCTGCTGTGTGTCGGGTACCGCGGCCTCGACGAGCCGGCGGGCGACGTCCAGCGACGACGTCCATAACTCGTCGAGCATCTCCCGTACCGCCTGCAGCCCGGACGGCTCGCCCCGGTACAGCCGGCGGGTGCCGTCGCGGCGTTCGGTGATCAGCCCGGCGTTCTTGAGCACGGTGAGGTGCTGGCTGACCGCCGGGCGGGTCACGTCGAAGGCCGCGGCGATCTCGCCCGCGGACAGCTCGTCGTGCGCGACGAGCGCCAGGATGGCCCGCCGCCGCGGTTCGGCCAGCGCCCGAAGTGCCTCGTCGGTGCCGCTGGTGTTCATGGGACGGGGCGAGCTCACTTCCAGATGCCGACCGGGTTGCCGTCCGGGTCGGTGAAGATCGCGATCGTGCCGAAGTTGCCGGACAGCTCGATCGGCTCGCCCACCCGTTTGCCGCCAAGCTGCTCGGCCCGGGTGAGGTACGCCTCCAGGTCGTCCACCTTCAGGTAGATCTTGACCCCGGTGTCGCCGGGCACCCGAGACGGGCCGATGCCGCCGCCGACTGCCTCGTCACCCGCCCCGGTGTCGACGATGCCGTAGCCGCTCAGGTCGGGGTCGACGTTGATCGTCCAGCCGAACAGCTCGCCGTAGAACTTCTGTGCCCGCTCGTGGTCGGTGCTGGTGACCTCGAACCACGCGACCGGTGCTCCCATGGTCTTGCCCCTCTCGCTGTCGGGTGATGACCCTGGATGTTAGCCACTGCTAACGTTAGTGTCAACTAACCAAAGCGAGTGGATCGCCTCTGGATCGGGCTGCTTTATGATCTCGCCGTGCGTAGGACTATGTGCGCAATTGCGGCGTTGCTGGCGCTCGCCGGCTGCACCTCCGCGGTCGCAGGTCATTCCGCGCTCGGGCCGCAACCGAGCGGCCCGACACCGACCGGCGGCACCTATCAGACCGAAATCGGCGATCCACGCACCGCGGACCTGTGCCAGAACCTGGACTACGCGAAAGGTGCAGGGAACGGGAACTACCGGCTGGCCGTGTATCCGACCGCGTGCCAGTTCACTCGTGACGGGACCAGCGTGGAGCTCATCGCGCTGCGTCCAGACGAAGCCCGGGCGAGCGAGAAGGATCAGTCCACGCGCTCGATCACGGTGGACGGCCTGGCAGTGGTGAGCTACACGGCCCACGGCACCTGCTACCGCGACGTGTCCGCGGCGAACGTCGTGGTCGTGGCATACGTGGCCGAGGCCAAGTGTGCCGACCTCGACGACGTGGTCCGCGGAGTCGTCGCCGAGATCAAGAGTGGCAACGTCGTCCATTTCGCCGTGCCGCCGACCTCGCGGGTCAGAGCCAACATGTGCGCGTCGATTCCGGTTCGCGCGCTGGACCGGCTTGCGGGTGGCGCCGGCCTGCGCCTGTGGCCGTTCGCATTCGAGACGTTCTGCCAGGCGTCGCAGCCAGATCTGATCGTCGTGATCGAGCTGTTGTTCGGCAGCTCCGGCGGCCAGGAGCACGTGACGACCGGCGGACATGTGCTCTACGACGTGCCGGATCAAGGGGTTCCCAACATGTGCACCGTGGAATCCCGGCAGGCCAAGATCTCCGACGCGGGCAATACGCTCACCGAGACGCTGGCCTTCAGCGCCAGGGGCTTCACGCCGGCCCGTCCGAACCGGACGGCACTGTGCTCGTTCACCCGGAACGTCGCTGCGCTGGAGTTGGACGCCCTCCACCTCCGGTGAGCTGTACGGAATCGCGCGTTCGGTCGCAGTTACGCTGGGGCCATGACGGTCTCCGAGGTTCTGTCGCGCGCCGCCGAGGGCGGTCGGATCACGCCGGACGAGGCGCTGCTGCTCTACACCGATGCGCCACTGCACGCGTTGGGTGAGGCCGCCGATGCCGTGCGCCGTCGTCGCTATCCGGACAACATCGCGACGTACATCATCGACCGCAACATCAACTACACCAACGTGTGCGTGACGGCCTGCAAGTTCTGCGCGTTCTACCGGGCCCCCCGCCACGAGGAAGGGTGGACGCACAGCGACGAGGAGATCCTGCGCCGCTGCGGCGAGGCGGTCGAGCTCGGAGCCACCCAGATCATGCTGCAGGGCGGGCACTCGCCCGAGCTCGGCATGGAGTGGTACGAGCGGATCTTCGCCGGCATCAAGACCGAGTACCCGTCGCTGACCCTGCATTCGCTGGGGGCGTCCGAGGTCGTGCACATCTCGCGGACGTCCTCGCTCGATTTCGACACGGTGATCCGTCGCCTGCACGCGGCCGGGCTGGACTCGTTCGCCGGCGCCGGCGCCGAGATCCTGGTGCGCCGGCCCCGCACGGCCATCGCGCCGCTGAAGGAGTCCGGCGAGACATGGCTCGAGGTCATGGAGACGGCGCACCGGCTCGGCGTCGAGTCCACGGCGACGTTCATGATGGGCACCGGCGAGACGAACGCCGAGCGCATCGAGCACTTGCGGATGATCCGCGACGTGCAGGACCGCACCGGCGGCTTCCGCAGCTTCATCCCGTGGACCTACCAGCCCGAGAACAACCACCTCAAGGGCCGCACCCAGGCGACGTCGCTCGAGTACCTGCGCATGATCGCCGTGGCTCGGCTGTTCTTCGACAACGTCAACCACCTGCAGGGGTCGTGGCTGACCACCGGCAAGGACATCGGCCAGCTGACCCTGCACTACGGCGCCGACGACCTGGGCTCGGTGATGCTCGAGGAGAACGTCGTGTCGTCGGCCGGGGCGCGGCATCGGTCCAATCTCACCGAGCTGATCGACCTGATCCGCGGGGCCGGACGCATCCCCGCGCAGCGCGACACGCTCTACCGGCACCTGGCCGTGCACGAGGATCCGGCGAACGACCCCGTCGACCCGCGCGTCCACTCGCACTTCGCCTCGACGGCGCTACCCATCGTCGCGGCCAGCTGAGCCGTGCCGAAGATCCTCGAGCTGGTCGATTCGTCGCGACCGGCGTTCGACGAACGCCCGTACCGCCCGGTACGGACGACGGTGTGGCTGCCCGAGAGTGCCGGCCGGCATCCCGTCGTGCTGATATCGCACGGCACCGGCGGTCAGGCCGCTCACCTCGCGTGGCTGGCGTCCGCGCTCAACGACTCGGGCATCGCCGCCCTCGGAGTCGACCACCACGGCAACAACGGGCGGGAACCGTATCGGGCCGACGGGTTCGCCCGGCAGTGGGAGCGTCCCCGCGACCTGACCTTCGCCCTCGACCAGCTGCTCGAGTCGGAGATTTCCGAGCGCATCGACGGGCAACGGGTCGGCGCGGCCGGGTTCTCGTTAGGCGGCTACACGGTCGCGGCGCTGCTCGGCGCGCGCATCGATCCGGACGTCCTGCTCGGCATCTACGAGCGCAGGGTGCCCGACCAGAGGATGCCCGAGTACCCCGATCTGCTCGACGAACTACGTGCGTCGATCACCGACCCGGATCGTTGGCTCGACGGTGCGGGTGACTCGTGGCGTGACGATCGGGTGCGGGCCGGGTTCCTGATGGCGCCGTCGATCCTCGGGCTGCTCGACCTGGCCAGCGTCGCCGGCATCGACCGTCCCGTCGAGATCCGGTGGGGCGAGGCGGACGACAACACCGCCCCGCCCGAGAACGCGCTGCGGTACCTGGAGCTGATCCCCGGCGCGCACGGTCGCCCGGTGGGCGAGGGCATCGGCCACTACGAGTTCATCCATCCGGACGGCGACGGCGCGGCGATCTGCGCCGAGGCGGGTGCCGAGGCGGTCGCGTTCTTCCGCGATCAGCTCTAGGAATGTCTCTGATCGTCGCGGTGCCGTGTGGCCTGGTGGCCGCCACGGCGTACGGGGCCGCGACGGCGGTGCAGCACGAGGCGGCGCACACCGGTACCGGTGCGGCCGACGCACGGGGGCTGGTGCGGTTGCTGCGCGATCCGCGCTGGCTGCTGTCGATCGGCGGTGATGCCGTCGGGCTGGTGTTCCAGGTGATCGCCCTGTCGACCGGGCCGGTCGTGCTGATCCAGCCGCTGCTCGTCGCCGCGTTGCCGGTGTCGTTGCTGGTCGGCTGGGCGCTGGGCGGCTCGCGTCCCCAACGGCGCGACTACCTGGCCTGCCTGGGCATCCTCGGCGGGCTGGCGGTGTTCTTTGCACTGATCGGCGACCCCGGTAAGGCGTCGCTGCTCGCGAGCCATCCCGCGACCGTGGCGATCGTGGTGGCGCTCGGTGTCGGCATCGCCGCGTGCCTCGCCGTACGTAGGCGTACGGTGCCGGTGCGCGCGGCGGTCTACGGAGGCGTTGCCGGCGCCTGGTTCGGGCTGGTAGGCGTGCTGCTCAACGCGGCGGCGACCACCTGGCGCGATCGCGGGTTGGCCGGCTTCGCGCACGCCGAGGGGCTGGTGCCGCTGATCGGCCTGCTTGTCATCGGTGCACTCGGCATCACGCTCACCCAGATCTCGTTCCAGGTCGGCGCGCTCGGCGCGAGCTTCCCGGCGAACAAGGCGGCCGACCCGGTGGTGGCTGTGGTGCTCGGCGCGGCGTTGCTGCACGAGCACGTCCCGGCCGGGCCGTTCTACGTCCTGGGCTACCTGGCCTGCCTCGCGGCCATCGTGGCCGGGACGATCACCCTGGCCAACCCGCCCGCGGTTTTGGTTGCCCAGCCGGATATATGACGCCGGGCGACCAAAACCGCAGCACGGACCAACCGCGTCAAGGTCAGACGTGTGGACGGCGGCCGTGCTCCTGGCGCGGCTTGGTTTGCGCCGGGCCGGGAACGTCGGCGCCGGCAGCTTGGCACCTCGTAGCTGGTCAGGTTGAGGTTGCTGGTCGTGTCGGGCAGGACCGGCGCGGCGGCCCCCGTGGCCGAGGCGCAGCGTCCGGGTCAGGTCGCCGAACGTCTTGCGGCGCCAGGCCGAGATGTTCGGCTCGGCCACTCCGGTGAACTTCTCCAGGAACTGCACCACGGACGTGTGGTCGAACTTCTGGCTGCACACGAAGCCGCCGGCACTCCACGGCGACACGATGATGCACGGCACCCGGAAGCCGCCGCCAATGGGCAGACCGAGTGCGTATTCGTCCGGCGTGCCGGACGGCGCGGTCGGTGGCACGACGTGGTCGAACAGCCCGTCGTTCTCGTCGTAGTCGAGGATGAACACCGTCTTGGCCCACACGTCGGGGTTGGCGGCAATGGCGCCGATCTTCGAGGCGACGAACGCCGCGCCGGCGGCGGGGGTCTCGGCCGGGTGCTCGGACTGGCCGGCGCCGGGCATCAGCCAGGACACCGCCGGCAGCAGGTCGTGCAGCGCGTCGTACTCGAACTGGCCGGTGGAATCCGGCGCGAGACCCTTGTCGTATAAAGGGGTTCCGGCGTGGCGTCCTGGAACTTCTTGAAGTGCGGCAGCATGTTGTAGGCGCTCTGGCCGACGCTGTCGCCGTACACCCGCCACGACACACCGGCTGCCTCGAGCCGCTCGGCGTAGATCGTCCAGGTGTAGGGGCCGTTCGGCAGCGAGTTGGACGTGATCGGCCCGCCGTGCCCGCCGTCCGGGTCGTTGGTGCCGCTCTGCCAGTACAGCCGGTTCGGCCAGGTCGGCCCGAACACCGAGCAGTGGTACTGGTCGCAGATCGTGAAGGCCTCGGCCAGCGCGAACTGGAACGGGATGTCCTCGCGGGTGTAGTAGCCCATCACGTACGGGCCGTTGGCCTTGTCGGCGGCGCGGTGCGCTGGCAGCCAAGCGTCCATCTTCCCTGCGTTCCACGCCTGGTGCTGGACGGAATAGGCGTGGCTGGTGGACGGGATCGCCTGCGAGTTGGTGCTGTGCGTGTCGAGGTGGAACGGCAGCAGGTAGCCGTCGGGGTTGACCGCGTCCGGCTGGTAGAACACCGACCGTCCGGTCGACAGGGTGACCGCGTCCGGGTCGTCGAAGCCGGCCACTCCCGGCGCCGGGACGAGGCTCAGAGGTCGTGGACGTCCAGCCATTCGCCGCGACAAATCCGGGCCTAATCTGCGTCGGGCACAATGTCGCGCAATGAGCAACGTGACCGAGGACGGAGCGGGTGCGGCAAGTCGCGCTCGTGGGAGAACCCACGTCGTAACCAGTCGAGCCTCCCTGGACAAGCGGCCACAGGATGTCGCGGCGATGTTCGACGCCGTGGCCCGCCGCTACGACCGGACGAACACCTTCATGTCGCTCGGCCAGGACCATCGCTGGCGCCGCCGTACCCGGCAGTCGCTCGAGTTGTGTCCCGGCGAGCGGGTCCTCGACCTCGCGGCCGGCACGGCGGTGTCCACCATCGAGCTCGCGCAGACCGGCGCCTACGCCGTCGGCTGCGACTTCTCACTCGGCATGCTGCAGGCCGGCCGGGCTCGTCCCGACCGCCGCAACGTCCCGCTCGTCGCCGGCGACGCGCTGCACCTGCCCTTCGGTGACGCGGCGTTCGACGCGGCCACGATCTCGTTCGGGTTGCGGAACGTCGCCGACGTCGGGCAGGCGCTGCGCGAGATGGCCCGGGTCGTGCGTCCCGGTGGGCGGCTGGTCGTGTGCGAGTTCAGCCGCCCGACGTTCGCGCCGTTTCGCCGCCTCTACCTGAACTACCTGATGCGCGCGCTGCCGATCGTCGCGCGGCGCGTCTCGTCCAGCCCTGACGCGTACGTCTACCTCGCCGAGTCGATCCGGAACTGGCCGGCCCAGGTTGAATTGGCCCGGCTCATCGCCGCGGCCGGGTGGACCGAGGTGCACTGGCGCAACCTCACCGGCGGCATAGTGGCCCTGCACCGCGCGGACCGGGCGTCATAGCCCGTCGATGCGGCGTTGTAGGTAGGGCGTCCAGTGGTTGGCGTAGGCCTGCTGCAGTTGCGGGATGCGCCAGTCGTCGCCGGTGACCATCTGGCGGCAACGGTAGGTCTCGCAGTGGCATCGGAGCATGAACTGCGCGTCGGCGGTGCTCGTTGAGTAGTCGGTCGTGAGCTCCTCGCCGGCGACGAGGTCGCGCCGGGCGACGAGCGTGTAGTCGTCGATCCACCACAGGTTGGGTTCGCAGCTGTGATTGCCGAACCGGTTGCGGTTCCCGGGCGCGAGGAGCAAGTGGACGTCCTCGTCAACGACGATGCTGTCGACGTAGTCGGGGCCGGCCATCAGAGCTCGTAACTCGGCCGTCGAACACAGGCGTCCGCCGAGGCGCGACACGGCCGTACCCTGCGGTATGGAGGCTGGGGTGAACAGCCCCTGGCCGGCGATGCTCGATCGTCCCACCACGACGTCGTCACGCAGCCAGCACTCGGCGGCCGGGGCTCGCGTCACGGGCTCAGCAGCTGAACGATCCGGAGATCGGCAGGCTGCCATCGGTGCCACTGAACTTGCCGCTCTGCATGTCGTTGTCCAGGGTGCCGGCCAGGGTGACCGCGTGCGGCGTGCCGATCGCGTCGATGGTGGCTGAGGCGTTCGTGAACGGGCCGGCAATCGGTTTGAGCACGATGCCGAAGTAGTCAGGCGGCGAGCCGGGGAAGTCAGGCCCCACCAGTACGCCCACGTTGACCGACACGAACGTCGCTCCCTGCACGCAGGATCCACCGTTCAGCACGAACTCGTCCGAGCCGATCGAACCGGTTGCCTTCGCCCGTCCGCCACAGAAAACGTTGATGACCCCGGCCCTACCCTTCGTGAACCCGTTGCAGGTGGTCGGTCCCGCTGCCTGAGCGGTGGTTGTCGGCATGGACGACAGCTTGGGTTTCGATTCAGAACTGCCGCACGCTGCCAGCGCGGTGATCATTAGGCAGCAGGCAACGACGACTGCATTTCGGGGGGCCACCAGCCCATGGTTGTCGACGACCACACATGTAATCAAATCGGGCCCGGACTATCCGGACGTTTGGTACTCGCTAAGGATCAGGGGTCGGGCTAGGCGGCCCGACCGGCTCTCGCTAGCGTGTGATCCCGGCGGGCGGTCCGCCGAGTGATCCCGACGAGGGGAGTACTCATGAGCTTCGACACTGACGACAGTTCCGACCGTTCTGCCGGCTCGACCGAGCCCGGCGGCTACGGCTCGGAAGGTTCAAGCGGCGACGGTGGTGCCGACGGTGCGGCCGACGGTGGTGGCGACGGCGGTGCCGGTTTCGGTGACGGTGGCGCCGATGGTGAAGCCGGCGGTTCCGGTGACGGTGGCGCGGACGGTGCGGCCGACGGTGGTGGCGACGGCGGTGCGGGCTACGGCGACGGCGGCGCGGACGGTGGCGCCGATGCTGATGGCGGGGCCGACGGTGGCGCCGACGCGGGCGCCGGGTCGACTACTGACAGCGGCGGCGAGAGCGGTTCCGGTGGCGGCGCGTCGAGCTACTGACCAGCGCTGACCCCACCGTATCTATCCCGCCGGAGTCGGATCCGCGCTCGCCCCACTCGCTTCGCTTCGGGGGCAATCGCGGATCCGAACGCGCCTTCGGCGCGTCCGCGTCGCGGCCGGCGGGCTCTTCGCGCGAGCGGTCATCGCCTTCGGGGTTGGGTTTCCTTCGGTTACCTTTCGCTCTACCGATCTTGATATGCATGTTCCGCCATAGCAGCACATGCATATCAAGATCAGCGATACGTGCCGGGCGATCTTCGGTCGCGGGCGCCGTTCTTTGCGGGGCTAGTAGCTTTGCTTGAGTGAATGCGCTGCGTCGCTGCATCGCGATCCCGACGCGGGATTTCGCCGAGCAGCACTGGGGCTGCCGCCCGCTACTGACCCGCGGCGCCGAACTGCCAGCGGGTTTCGACGACCTGCTCGATGCGGGCGCTGTTGACGAACTGGTGTCCCGCCGAGGACTCCGCACGCCCTTCCTGCGCATGGCCAAGGACGGCGAGCTCGTGCCGCCGGCCCGCTACACCCGCGGCGGCGGTGCCGGGGCCAGCATCGCCGATCAGGCCGCCGACGACCGCATCCTCGACCAGCTGCGCGACGGCGCCACCCTCGTGCTGCAGGCGCTGCACCGCACCTGGCCGCCGCTGCTGACGTTCGGCTCGGAGCTGGCCGCCGAGCTGGGCCACCCGGTGCAGATCAACGCGTACGTCACCCCGCCGCAGAACCGGGGCTTCGCGCCCCACTACGACGTCCACGACGTGTTCGTGCTGCAGGTCGCCGGACGCAAGCGGTGGCGCGTGCACGAGCCGGTGCTCACCGACCCGCTCGGCGACCAGCCCTGGGAGCAACGCCGCGCGGCCGTCACCGCGCGGGCGGCGAAGGCCCCGATCATCGACGAGCTGCTCGAGCCCGGCGATGCGCTGTACCTGCCGCGCGGATACCTGCACTCGGCGGTGGCGCAGGGCGAGCTGTCGATCCACCTGACGGTCGGCGTCCACCCGGTCACCCGGTACCAGCTCGTGCAGCATCTGCTCGCCGCCGCGGCCGACGAGCCCGAGCTGCGCGCCTCCCTGCCGATGGGCCTCGATCTCGGCGATCCCGCCGTGCTCGAGCCGCACCTGCGCGACACGCTGGGCGCGCTGGGCCGCTACCTCGACGGGGCCGGCCCGGAAGATATCGCAGACCTGGTCACCGGCGACCTCGTCCGCCAGACGCGGCCCGCGCCGTTCGGCCCGCTGGCGCAACTCGCAGCCGTCGACGCCCTGGATGCGGGCACCGTGCTGCGGCTGCGTCCGGAGCTGCGGTGCACCGTCGCCCGCGACGACGACAGCGTGAAGCTGCGCATGCTCGGCAAGGTGGTGCGACTGCCCGCGACGGCGGACGCGGCGGTGAAGACGATCCTGAGCGGTGAGTCGTTCACACCGGCCGAGCTGCCCGGGCTGGACGCCGTCGAGCAGGTCAGAGTGGCGCGGCTGCTCTTGCGCGAGAGCGTCGTCGTTCCGGCGCCACCGTGACCTCGTCGGTGGCGCCGTCCGGCCCGGCCGAGTCGGCGCCGCATGGGCATCCCCATCCGCGCGAGACGCTCGACCGGTGCGCGTTGCAGGCACAGCTGCGGGGCGATCCGATGCTCGGCACGGCGTTCCCGGCCAACCGGCTGCTGCTCGTCGAGCAGCCCGGACCGTGGGGCCATGCCGGCCTGCGGGACTCGCATTTCGATCCGGCGACGGCCGTGGCTCTGGAGGCGCGCGCCGCCGCGGCCGGGCTGCGGACGCTCGCAATCCGCCGACCCGGGCGGACGCCGCGAGGGGTCGCGCGCCGGTGGGCAGTGGCTGACTGCCGGCCCGGCCGCGAGTCGCTGCGCTGGGAGCACTACGACGACGACGCCGAGCTGCTCGACGTGCCGCTGGACGGCTCGAGGGGTGTCGTCGACGATGCTCCCGCCTACCTGGTCTGCGCGCACGGCAAGCACGACGTGTGTTGCGCGCTGCGGGGCCGTCCGGTGGCGGCGGCGATCGCGGCAACCCGTCCCGGCGCGGTGTGGGAGTGCAGTCACGTCGGCGGCGAACGGTTCGCGCCCAACGTGCTTGTGCTGCCGGCCGGTCTGCTCTACGGGCGGGTGCTGCCGTTCGCGGCGCCGGAGTTCGTCGCGGCGACCGAGCGGGGCGAGGTGGTCGGGGCGCTGCTGCGCGGACGGGTGGGCCTCAAGCCGGTGGCCCAGGCGGCGCTGGCGTTCGCCTACGAGCACCTGGCGGTTCGTCGGGCGGATGCGCTGCGGGTCGTCGGGGTGCGCGGGGTCCGCGAGGGCGAGGCGATCGTACGCATCGAGCACACAGCGGGCCAGCGCGGGCTCCTCGATGTGACGGTGCGCATCGAGCGGATGCGCGGCGAGCGGCTCACCTGCGCGCAGCCCGGCGTGGGGGCGTTCTGGGCGTTCCGCCCGGTGGCCGCCACCGCCGTCGAGTGACCCTGCTCCGGTTTTGGTCACCGGCCGTCGTATATACGGCTGGATGACCAAAACCGAGTCGGGGGATCAGTGGGGGACGGCGTCGGGGTTGTCCTTGAGCCGCTGGCGGGACGCGTCGATCTCGGCCTCCGCCTCGGCGCGTCCCGTCCAGGACGCGCCCTCGACGCTCTTGCCGGGCTCGAGCTCCTTGTACACCTCGAAGAAGTGCTGGATCTCCAGGCGATCGAACTCGGGCAGGTGGTGGATGTCGCGCAGATGCTCCAGGCGCGGGTCGCGGGCCGGCACGCACAGCACCTTGTCGTCGCCGCCCTTCTCATCGGTCATCCGGAACATGCCGATCGCCCGGCACTTGACGAGCACGCCGGGGAACAGCGGGTCGCCCTGCAGGATCACCAGCGCGTCGAGCGGATCGCCGTCCAGGCCCAGGGTGTTCTCGATGAAGCCGTAGTCAGCGGGGTACTGGGTCGACGTGAACAGCGTGCGGTCCAGCCGGATCCGCCCGGACGCGTGGTCGACCTCGTACTTGTTGCGGCTGCCCTTGGGGATCTCGATCAAGACGTCGAACTCCATAGGCATAGTGTCGCGCATCGTGAAGTGGGGCATGGTCGCGCTGGTCGTCGTCCTGGCCGGCGGCGCCGGTGCGGGGGGATACGCCGGCGTACGGCACTTGCGTGAGCCGGGCGCTGCGCCGGCGTCGACGGCCGCGGCGCCGGACCGCGCCCTCGCCGGCGCCACGGTCGCCCCGTCCCCGGCGCCCACCAGCGTGGGCCGCGCCCCGTCGTCGGCGGGAGTGGCGGCGGCGCTACGCGGGCCGCTCGGCGATGCCCACCTGGGCCACCACGTGCTCGCCGAGGTCCGGGACGTGGCCACCGGCGCTCTGCTGCTCACTCGGGGCGGGACGACTCCGGCGGCGCCGGCATCGACGGCGAAGCTCACCACGGCGCTCGCCGTGCTGAGCGTGCGGGCGCCGTCGGACCGGATCAGCACCCGGGTAGTTGCCGGCGCCCAGCCGGGCACGGTGGTGCTCGTCGGCGGCGGCGATCCGACGCTGACCGCGGCGGCGTCGGCCCGGCCCGGTGCCTACCCCGACGCGGCCCGCATCAGCGACCTCGCTCGCCAGCTGCACGGCGTGCGCCGGGTCGAGGTGGACGGCGCCTTGTTCGCCGGGCCGGGCGTGTCGCCGTACTGGGCGCCCGAGGACGTCCCGTCCGACTACGCGGCGCCGATCACGGCGGCCATGGTCGACGGCGGGCGTGACACGCCGGGCGCGACGATCCGCAGCACCGCGCCCGACCTCGCCGCCGGGCGGGCGCTCGCCGCGGCGCTCGGGCTGCGAGGCGTATTGGTAAGCAGAGCAAAGGCGCCGGCAGGTGCCCGGACGCTGGCCAGCGTGCAGTCGGCGCCGATCAGCACGCTGGTCACGCAGATGCTGCAGACGTCGGACAACGTGATCGCCGAATGCCTGGCCCGGCAGGTTGCCATCGCCCAGCACCAGCCGGCGTCGTTCGCGGGAGGGGCCACCGCCGTGCGCGCCGCTCTTCATAAGCTCGGCGTCGCCATCGGCACCGGCCTGGTCGACGGCAGCGGCCTGGCCGCCCGCGACCGGCTCACCCCCGACACGCTCGCCCGGGTGCTGGCCCTCGCCACGAAGGCGCAGCCGGGCCTGCTCGACGCGCTGCCGGTCGCCGGATGGAGCGGCACGCTGGCCGACCGCTACCTGACCGGATCGGCGAAGGCCGGCGCCGGCGTCGTCCGCGCGAAGACCGGCACGCTGACATCGGTCTCGACCCTGGCCGGACTCGTCCACGACAAGGACGGCCGGCTGCTCGCGTTCGCACTGATGGCCGACCGGGTAGGTCCAACGGCCCCCGACACCACGGCGGCAGAGGCAGCACTCGACCGGGCGGCAGCCACGCTGGCAAGGTGCGGCTGCTGAACCCCGAACGGTTTTGGTCACCGGACCGGCTATATGACGGCCGGTGACCAAAACCAGATCGGCGGTGGGTCAGTACGGTGGCCACATGGCGTCACTCATCGACTGGGAGCTTGCGGCGCGGTCGGCCAAGAACTTCAGCCCGCCGCCGCCACGCGTATCCCGGGACGAGGCGGACGACACCATCGCCGAGCTGTATCGCGCCGCCGAGGTGGCCGCGGCCCAGGTCGCCGAGCTGACCCGGCTCACCGAACCACCGGTCACCGCGCTCACCCGCGTCGTCGACCGCGAGGGATGGATCGACGTGAACGCCGGCGGCCTGCGCACCGTCATGACGCCGCTCGTCGACCGGCTGGCGGCCGCCAACAAGGTCGGCCGGGTGGCCGAATCGGTGGGCGGACGCGTCACCGGCATGCAGGCGGGCGCCGTGCTGGGCTTCCTGTCCGGCAAGGTGCTCGGCCAGTTCGAGTTCTTCGATCGCGCGGACGGGCAGTTGCTGCTCGTCGCCCCCAACCTGGTCAGCGTCGAGCGGCAGCTGGACGTCGATCCCCACGACTTCCGGCTCTGGGTGTGCCTGCACGAGGTCACCCACCGGGTGCAGTTCACCGCCGTGCCGTGGCTGCGCCAGCACATGCTCGACGAGGTCTCGGCCCTGTCGGAGAGCATCGACACCGACCCGGCGGCGATGCGTGACCGGACCCGCGCCGCCCTGGGTGAGCTGGTCAAGGTCGTCCGCGGACAGGGCGACGGCTCCGGGTTGATGGCCGCGTTGGCCACCCCCGAGCAGCGCGTCGTCATCGACCGCGTCACGGCGTTCATGTCGCTGATCGAGGGCCACGCCGAGTACGTGATGAACGCGGTATCGCCCACGGTCATCCCGTCCCAGCAGAGGATCGAGCAGCGGTTCGGGGCCCGGCGCCGCCGCGGCGGCAACCCGCTCGACCGGTTGCTGCGGCGCCTGCTCGGGCTGGACGCCAAGACCCGGCAATACGTCGACGGGGCCGCCTTCGTCCGGCACGTCGTCGGTGAGGTCGGCATCGACGGGTTCAACAAGATCTGGACGTCGACCGAAACGTTGCCGCAGAAGGACGAGATCCGCACGCCGGGCGACTGGCTGGCCCGCGTCCACGGCTGATGGGACCGAACCCGGCAGTTGCGCAGGTGCGCCGCGCGGTGCGAATCGCGCTGCCGCCCGGTCGCCGCGTGATCGTCGCCTGCTCGGGCGGCGTCGACTCGCTGGCTCTCGCGGCCGCCACCGCCTTCGAATGTCGGGGGCGCCCCGGCGGATTGATCACCGTCGACCACGGCCTGCAGCCGGGCTCCGACGTCCAGGCCAAGGCTGTGGCCGACCTGGCCTACGAGCTCGGGTTCGACCCGGTCGAGATCATCCGCGTGGATGTCGGCACGCACGGCGGCCCCGAGGCGGCGGCCCGCACCGCGCGCTACGCGGCGCTCGACGCAGCGGCCGCGGCCCTGGACGCCGACGTCCTGCTGGGCCACACGCTCGACGATCAGGCCGAGACGGTGCTGCTCGGGTTGGGACGGGGGTCGGGGCCGCGCTCGATCGCCGGCATGCGTCCGGTCGACGGGCCCTACCGCCGTCCGCTGCTGGGCGTGCGCCGGGCCACCACCGAGCAGGCCTGCCAAGCGCTCGGCCTCATCCCGTGGGACGACCCGCACAACGCCGACCCGTCCTATCAGCGGGTGCGGCTGCGCCGCGAGGTGCTGCCGCTGCTCGAGGACGTCCTGCAAGGTGGCGTCGCCGCGGCGCTGGCCCGCACCGCGGCGCTCACCCGCGATGACGTCGACGCCCTGGACGACCTGGCCGCCGACCACCTCGCTCGCGCGCTCGACCGCCCCGAACCCGGCGCCCCCTCCGGCGTGATCAACAGCCCGCCAGCTGGCGAAACCGCCAGCTCAATGGCTGTTGATCACCTGGACGGGCTGCCGAGAGCGATCCGTACCCGGGTGCTGCGCGGCTGGGCGCACGCCCACGGAACGGCGCCCCTGACGACGAAGCACACGGCTGCCCTGGACGCCTTGATCACCGACTGGAACGGCCAGGGGCCGGTCGATCTGCCGGGCGGATTCCAGGCCGTCCGGGCGTCTGGCAGGCTGACCCTGCGGCCGCGTGGGTCCGCAGCAAATCCCAAGGAGTAGATAAGTGTCGTCCGTGCTCGACGCCGACATCGAAGCCGTGATCGTGACCGCGGAGCAGATCGCCGAGAAGACCACCGAGCTGGCCAAGGTCATCGACTCCGATTACGCCGATCGCGAACCTCTGCTGGTCGGCGTGCTCAAGGGCGCGGCCATGTTCATGTCCGATCTGGCGCTGGCTCTCGAGCGCCCGTCGACGATGGAGTTCATGGCGGTGAGCTCGTACGGCAGTACGACGACGAGCTCCGGCGTGGTGCGCATCCTCAAGGATCTCGACCGCGACATCTCCGGGCAGCACGTCCTGATCGTCGAGGACATCATCGATTCCGGCCTCACCCTGTCCTGGCTGCTGCGCAATCTGGCCAGCCGCAATCCGGCCTCGATCGAGATCGTGGCGCTGCTGCGCAAGCCCGACGCGGTGAAGGTGGACGTCCCGGTCAAGTACGTCGGCTTCGACATCCCGAACGAGTTCGTCGTCGGCTACGGCCTGGACTACGCCGAGCGGTACCGCAACTTGCCCTACATCGGCCGGCTCAAGCCCTCGGTCTACAGCGGGTAGGGAACGACAGGCCCCCCGTCGGCGTTTCACATCTGTAGTTGCGCGATGCACGGCTCCCCGGCACTGTGGGCCGCCGTGTACCGTCCGTAGGTGAGTTTGCGCGAGAATTCATCGCAGTTGGGCAGGAGGAGCGCGAGACGGCCCCCCGTCGAGCGATGAGACATGGATCGTAAGCGTTTGTTCCGGTCGTGGTGGCTGTGGGCCATCGTGATCATCTTTGCCATTTTCATTCTGCCGTCGGTGCTTTCCGGCGGCAGTGACTACAAATCGGTCAACACCTCGGTGGCGTACGCCCAGATCGACAGCGGCAACTTCACCACGGCGACGATGAAGGACAAGGAGCAGCAGCTCCAGCTAACGCTGAAGAACCCCGTCGACGGCAAGAAGAAGATCAGCACGTCGTACCCGTCCGATGCTTCCAGCACGATCTTCAACAAGCTGACCTCGAAGACCGGCGCCGGCTCCGGCAGCACGTTCACCACCAAGGTGACCAAGAGCAACGGCTGGCTGTCGTTGCTGGTCAGCCTGCTGCCGATCCTGCTGATCGTGGGCGTGCTGTTCTTCGTCATGAGCCAGGTGCAGGGCGGCGGCAACCGGGTCATGAGCTTCGGCCGCAGCAAGGCCAAGCTCGTCAACAAGGACACTCCCAAGACGACCTTCGCGGACGTCGCTGGCGCGGACGAGGCGATCGAGGAACTGCAGGAGATCAAGGACTTTCTGCAGAACCCGGCTCGTTATCAGGCGCTCGGCGCCAAGATCCCCAAGGGCGTGCTGCTGTTCGGCCAGCCCGGTACCGGTAAGACGCTGCTCGCCCGGGCGGTGGCCGGCGAGGCCGGCGTGCCGTTCTACTCGATCTCCGGCTCGGACTTCGTCGAGATGTTCGTCGGTGTCGGTGCGTCCCGGGTCCGCGACCTGTTCGAGCAGGCCAAGGCGAATGCCCCGGCGATCATCTTCGTCGACGAGATCGACGCCGTCGGCCGGCACCGCGGTGCCGGCCTCGGTGGGGGCCACGACGAGCGCGAGCAGACGCTGAACCAGCTGCTGGTCGAGATGGACGGCTTCGACGTCAAGGGCGGCGTGATCCTGATCGCCGCGACCAACCGTCCCGACATCCTCGACCCGGCGCTGCTGCGTCCGGGCCGCTTCGACCGCCAGATCGCCGTGTCGCCGCCCGACGTGCTGGGCCGCCAGGCCGTGCTGGCCGTGCACGCCAAGGGCAAGCCGTTCGCGGCCGACGTCGACCTCGGTGTCATCGCCCGGCGCACGCCCGGCTTCACCGGCGCGGACCTCGCCAACGTGGTCAACGAGGCGGCACTGCTGACCGCGCGCACCGGCGGGCGGCTCATCGACAACAAGGCGCTGGAAGAGGCCATCGACCGCGTCATCGCCGGGCCCGAGCGCAAGACCCGGGCGATGAGCGACAAGGAGAAGCGGGTCACCGCCTACCACGAGTCGGGGCACGCGCTCACGGCTTGGGCGATGCCCAACCTCGACCCGGTGCACAAGGTGACGATCCTGCCGCGGGGCCGCTCGCTGGGGCACACGCTCGTGCTGCCGCTCGAGGACCGTTACACGCAGACCCGCTCGGAGATTCTCGACCAGCTCGTCTACGCCCTGGGCGGCCGCGCCGCCGAGGAACTCGTCTTCCACGAGCCGACCACGGGCGCATCCGACGACATCGAGAAGGCCAGCAAACTGGCCCGGGCGATGGTGACCGAGTACGGCATGAGCTCCAAGCTGGGCGCGATCAAGTACGGCACCGGCGACGCCGAGCCGTTCATGGGACGTGACTACGGCCACCAGCGCGACTACTCCGAGGACATCGCCGCCGACATCGACGCGGAGGTGCGTGACCTCGTCGAGGCCGCGCACGACGAGGCGTGGGAGATTCTTGTCCAGTACCGCGACGTGCTCGATCAGATGGTGATCGAGCTCGCCGAGAAGGAGACGCTGGCCAAGGACGACCTCGAGCGCATCCTGGCGCCGGTGCGCAAGCGTCCGCCGCACAACACGTTCGGCGGCTTCGGCAAGCGCACCCCCAGTGACCGCCCGCCGATCGAGATCCCGCCGAGCGTGCGCTCGAACGGCTCGACCAACGGTGCTGGGCCGGGCAGTACGCCACCGCCCCCGCCTCCGGACGTCACCGCTCCGGTCGGCACGCCGCCGATGGCGCCGCCCGCGGCTCCGGCACCGCCGCCGGTGGCCGGCGAGCCGCCGACGTCCAGCCAGAGCGGTTTCGGGCCTACCCAGACCTACGGCTCGCGACACTCCTTCGGCGATCCGCCCGAGCAGGCGTCGTCCCCGTCCTACGGTGAGCAGCCGACGGCGTTCCTGCCGCCGGTGAGCCCGCCCCCGCCGGGTGCCTACCCGTCCTATCCCGAGCGGCAACCCCCGGACGGCACGCAGGGTTCGGTGTGATCCGCCGGGGGCACGTCCGGCGATGACGGCCAGCGATCGGGGTGTGGACCTCGCGCGTACCGAGGCCGCCGTCCGTGAGTTGCTGTTCGCGATCGGCGAGGACCCGGACCGTGACGGCCTGAAGCGCACGCCCGAACGCGTCGCCCGCGCGTACGCGGAGATGTTCGCCGGACTGACCGTCAACCCCGATGACGTGCTCGAGACGACGTTCGACGAGAACCACGACGAACTGGTCCTGGTCAAGGACATCCCGCTGTACTCGATCTGTGAGCATCACCTCGTGCCCTGGCACGGCAGTGCGGCGGTCGGCTACATCCCGGGCAAGGAAGGCCGGATCACCGGCCTGTCCAAGCTGGCCCGCGTGGTCGACCTCTACGCCAAGCGCCCGCAGGTGCAGGAGCGGCTCACCTCGCAGGTCGCCGACGCCGTGATGCGCCGGCTGGAGCCGCAGGGCGTCGTGGTGGTCGTCGAGGCCGAGCATCTGTGTATGGCGATGCGCGGCGTCCGCAAGCCGGGGTCGACGACGGTGACCTCGGCGGTGCGGGGCCTGTTCAAGTCCGATCCCCGGTCCCGTGCCGAGGCGCTGTCTCTTATCCTCGGCCGGTGATGACGCTCCCGCGGCGCGCGGATCGCATCGTGGTCATGGGCGTGCTGAACGTCACGCCGGACTCGTTCTCCGACGGCGGCCGCTACGCCACGCTGGACGACGCCGTGGAGCACGCCGTGCAGTTGCGGGCCGAGGGCGCCGATCTGATCGACGTGGGCGGGGAGTCGACCCGTCCCGGCGCCGAACGGGTGGCCGCCGAGGTCGAGGCGTCCCGGGTGCTGCCGGTGATCAAGGCGCTGGCCGCCGAGGGGGTCGTGGTCAGCGTCGACACCTACCGAGCGAGCGTTGCGCAGGCCGCCCTGGACGCCGGCGCCTCGGTGATCAACGACGTGTCCGGCGGGCTCGGCGACCCCGACATGGCCCGGGTGGCCCGCGACGCCGGGTGTCCCTGGATGCTCATGCACTGGCGGGGGCACAGCAAGTCGATGCGAGCGCTGGCCGTCTACGACGACGTGGTGGCCGACGTGCGAGGCGAGCTGCTGGCCCGCGTCGAGGCCGCCGTCGGCGCCGGTGTCGACCCCGGCCAGCTCCTGCTCGACCCGGGGCTCGGCTTTGCCAAGACCGCAGAACACGACTGGGCGCTGCTGCATCGCCTGGACCGGTTCGCCGAGCTGGGTTTCCCGCTGCTGATCGGGGCATCGCGCAAGTCGTTCCTCGGTCGGCTGCTGGCCGGCCCCGACGGCACGCCACGCCCGGTCGACGAGCGCGAGGACGCCACGACCGCGATCACCGCCTACGCCGCGCTGCGCGGCGTCTGGGGCGTACGCGTGCATGACGTACGGGCCAGTGTCGACGCGGCGCTCACCGTCGCCGCGATCCAGCGGGGCACGCCGTGACCTCTGACCGCATCACGATCGCCGGATTGCGGGTGCGCGGCCACCACGGCGTGTACGACTTCGAGCGGCGTGACGGGCAGGACTTCGTCGTCGACGTCGTCCTCGAGCTGTCGACCGCCGCTGCATCCATTTCCGACGACGTCGCCGACACCGTCCACTACGGCGAGCTCGCCGAGGCGCTGGCCGCCGTGATCGCCGGCGAGCCGGTGAACCTCCTCGAGACGCTGGCCGCGCGCCTGGCGTCCGCGTGCCTGGCCGACGCGCGGGTGGGCGCCGTCACGGTGACCGTGCACAAGCCGCAGGCACCGGTCTCGGTACCGGTCAGCGACCTGGCCGTCACGATCCGCCGGGAGCGGGCGTGACTACAGCCGTGCTGTCGATCGGCTCCAACCTCGGCGATCGTTTGGCCCACCTGCAGGGGGCCGTGGACGCGATGCGCCCCTGGCTGCGGGCCGTGTCGCCGGTGTACGAGACCGCGCCGTGGGGCCCGGTCGAGCAGGACGACTACCTCAACGCCGTGCTGCTCGTCGACGACGCCACGGCGACGCCCAAGGATTGGCTCGAGCGCGCCCAGGCGGCCGAGCAGGCGGCCGGACGCAGTCGTAGCGTGCGCTGGGGGCCACGCACCCTCGACGTCGACGTGGTGGCGGTGGACGACGTTCGCAGCGACGACGCCGAGCTCACCCTGCCGCACCCCCGGGCCGCCGAGCGCGCGTTCGTGCTGGTGCCGTGGCTGGCGGCCGACCCGGACGCCGTGCTCGCCGGCCGCCCGGTTCGCGACCTGGTTGCCCGTCTGCGTGACAACGGCGCCGACAACGCTCGCGATGGCGCCGGCGACGGCGTCCGCCCGCGTCCCGACCTCGCGGTGGCATAGTGCGGCGCACGAGCTTCGGCGACCTGGTGGTCCCGTTCCTGCTCATCGGTGGCGCAGTGTACGTGCTGCTGCGGGTGTCCTACGACTCGATCCCGCCGCTGCAGTTCTACACGCCCATCCCGTTGGTGCTGCTCGGCGTCGCCGAGCTGATCGCTGCCCGCCGCGTACGGGCGGCGGTCCGGCACGACCCGAATGCCCGGCCGATGGCGGCGATCGTGATCGCCCGGTGTGTCGCGCTCGGCAAGGCGTCCGCGCTGGTGGCTGCGGGCGTGGCCGGGGCGGCCGTGGCGCTGCTGGTTCGAGTCGTCCCGGATGCCGGTGACGTACGCGCCGCCTCGAATGATCTCGGAGTCGGGATCTTCCTCTTATTGGCCTCGCTGCTGCTCCTGACGGCCGGATTGTTGCTCGAACGCTCGGGTATCGACCCAAACCAGAGCCGCCCGCCTACTGTTGGCAGTTAGCCAGAAACGAAGCGAAACGACTTCGAAACGGCACGCCTACCGCTTCTCGCTAGACTCCACCCATGTCTGCCCTCGCAGAGCGCCCCCGCGGGCGAGGCGCGCTCCGCACTTTGGGCATGGTCTCGGCCGTTCTACTAGGCGGTGTCGCCGTCTTCATGGTCGTTGTCGGGCACACCCAGAAGCAGGTGCAGATCGGCCTGCTGGTCGGTCTGTGGGGGGTCTTGCTGGGCGCGTTCACGCTGTTCGGCCCCCGCCGCGGCGCGGAGGAACTCGGCGACGAGTCGTCGGTGGCCGATCCCGAGCGGGCCCCGGCGCGGCGCGAACACGAACTGCAGCGCGAGGTAGTTCTGCGTCGCGATATGGAACGAATACTCCGTGACGAGCTGTCGCAACTACGCGGCGAAGTGGCTGGATTGCGCAATGATCTGGTCGAGAAGGTCAACGGTCAGTTGCGGCTCGAGCGCATCGAGACCACGCGGGTCATCAGCTCCGACATCGAGGAGCTCCAACACGAGGTCCGCCGCCTCGCGGTGTCGGGCAGTACCCCGGCGGGCGCCCTCGACGGTGCGACGGCGTTCCCGCCGGCGACCGTCGTCGAGTCGCGAGTACGGAACAGCGCGCCGCTGCCCTACGTGTATGCCAATACCTCGGGACGGGCCGGCTCGGCACCGTCGCCCGCCCGGCCGACACCGCGCTCCGAGCCCGCGCCGCCCCCGCCACTGGTGGCACCGGCTCAGGCCGCGTCCCCGCGTCCGGCCCCCAAGCCCGACGTCGGGCCGGAGCGGTCGCGTCCCGTGCCTGCGCCCAGCCCGATCACGGCCACCGCCGCCTCGGCCGCCCCGGCCGGCTCGGCGCAGGGGCGCGCCATGCCGGCGGAGCCCGCCCTGAACGTCCCGGTGTCCCAGTCGTCCGAGCACACGACATCCATCCTTCCGCGCCCGCAGAACGCGCCGGCGGCCCCAGCACCCACCCCGGCACCGGCCGCTGCAGCGCCCAGGCCGGCACCCGCTAGGCCACCCGCGCCCGCGATGCCGCTCGCGCCGGCGCCGCCGCCCGTGCTTGTGGCGCCGACCGCGTCTGCGGCGCCGCTCCCGCCTGCGGCGCCGCTCCCGCCTGCGGCGCTGGCCGGACCGCCCGCAGGTGCCGCGGCCCCGCCACCTCGACTTCCGCCGCTGGAGGCCCTGCGCGCGTCACTCGCCCCGTCGATCGCAGCGCCCCATCCGACCCCGGATATCCGGTCACCCGAACCGTCCGATCCGCTGGACGAACTACCTCGGTTGTCGCGGTTCGAATACGACTGGGACGAGCCCAGCGAGCGCCGCCCGCCGGCCCTGGTCTGGGACTTCGATCACGTCGAGCCGCCGGCGCGCTCGCAGCCGCATTCGCCCGCACCGGAGCGCTCGATCGAGGCGCTGCCGCCTCAGCCGGACCCACAGCGACCGGCCGCACCCCCGCCGTACATCGGTCGGCGGCGTTCGGCGGGCGAGAGCATGCCGCGCTACGAGACCGGTGGCGGGGTCGCGCAGAATTGGCCCGTCCCGAAGGGAGCGGTCGGCAACGGAGCGGTCGGCAGCGGAGCGGGCGCCAACGAGACCGGCGCCAACGGAGCAGCGCCCTACGGCGCCCCGTCCTACGGGGCCTCGCCCTACGGCGCCCCTCCCAACGGGGCCGCTCCTAACGGGGCCGCGGCCGGCGCAGCCAACGGGACCCTGCCCTACGGCGCCCCGCCCAACGGGGCCGCGGCCGGCGCAGCCAACGGGGCCGTGCCCTACGGCGCTCCACCGAACGGGGCGGCGGCTGTCGCAGCGAACGGCGCCGCGCCCAACGGTACGCAGCCGAACGGCGCCAACGGCGTCCACGTGAACGGCTCGGCCGGTGCCCCCAACGGGTCCCACGTCGCCAGCGGCGAGGCCCGCCCGGCGGTCGGCGGACGCCGGCGGCGCGCCGACGGCGAAGTCGACGACGTCCTGGCCCGCCTTCTCGGCCGGTGACCGGCTCGGAGCCTTCACGAGAACCGTTATCCTGGTTCGATGCCCCGGGGTGACAAACGCGCTGACTACGGCGCCGGCGCTCCGTTGCCACCCGAATTGGATCCCCGTCGCGGGCGCCCGGGCAAGGCGCAGCAGCAGGTACGGGTCAGCGATCTACAGGCCCGCAACTCGGCCGCGCCGACCCGGGGTCGCCACCGCACCGGTGGTGGGGGGGCCGAGCCCCCGCGCAGCAACCGTCGGTCGGGCCGGGGCGCTCCCGATCAGCCGAACGGCCCCATCCGGAAGCAGGGCAGCACCCTTCGCCGCGGATCGCTGATAGGCGGGCGAATCATCATCGCTCTGCTGTCTGTTGCCGCCCTGATCGGCAGCGGAATCGCCTGGGCGACCTACCGGCAGTTCACTCAGGGCATCCAGCACGGTGTCGCGCTACCCAAGCTGCAAAAGGGACAGAAGCGCATCGACGGCAAGGACCAGAACATCCTGCTGCTCGGCAACGACAGCATCGCCGGCGCGACGCCGGCCGAGGTCGCGGCGCTGGGCACCACCACTGATCGCAGCGACTCCGCAACCGACACGATGATGGTCTTGCACGTGCCGGCTGACGGTTCGAAGGCCTCGATCGTCTCGTTCCCCCGCGACACCTGGGTCGCGATTCCCGGCCACGGTATGGACAAGATCAACGCGGCGTACGTGGACGGGTACAACGACGCCACCAGCCAGGGTGCGACGGATCTGCTCACCAAGCAGAGCGCCGGCATCGCGCTGTCCGCACAGACGCTCAGCAACCTCACCGGGCTGCACATCGACCACTATGTGCAGGTCAACCTGCTCGGTTTCTACGACATCAGCGAAGCCATCGGCGGGGTCAACCTCTGCCTGAACCAGGCCCAGA
Organism: Jatrophihabitantaceae bacterium; assembly: GCA_036502575.1. Taxonomy (GTDB): domain Bacteria; phylum Actinomycetota; class Actinomycetes; order Mycobacteriales; family Jatrophihabitantaceae; genus DASXRA01. Next base: position 43,615 of record DASXYL010000078.1, read on the forward strand.
ACGCGTCCACCGAAGCCGACGCCAGCCACCCGAACGGTTATTCGGGTATCAACTTGAAGAAGGGCTGGAACTACAACGTGAAGGGCAAGCAGGCCCTCGCGTTCGTCCGCCAACGGCACGGTCTGGCCGGCGGCGACCTCGACCGAATCACCCGCCAGCAGTACTTCCTGTCGGCGGTCTTCCACAAGGCGACGTCCGGCAGCACGATCCTGAATCCGACCAAGCTGATCAAGCTGCTCAACGCCGTGAAGAAGTCGCTGATCACCGATCCCTCACTCGACATCCTGAGCTTCGTGCAAGAGTTCACCAAGATCGCCGGCGGCAACATCGCATTCGCCAAGCCACCGATCGTCGACCCGGGGTACTGGGAGGGCAACCAGCAGGTCGTCAAGGTCGACCCGGCGGCCGTCAAGAACTTCGTCCGGAGACTCGTGGGCGCCCCGGTCGACAAGAAGCTGTCGACGGCGAAGGCGGTGTCGCCGACGCAGGTCAGCGTGGTCGTGCTCAACCAGTCCAACCAGGACCTGGTCGCCACCAAGAACGCGAGCACCCTGGGGACGGCCGGGTTCCTCGCTACCGTCGGCACCACCAGCGAGCACACCGACCAGACGGTGATCGAATACCCGGACGGTCAGCAGGCCCAGGCCAAGACGCTGGCCCAGTACGTGCCGGGCGCGCTGCTCACCATGTCATCGAGCGTGTCGAAGGTCACCCTCGTGCTCGGCAGCGACGACGTCCAGGCCAAGTCGACCCCGACCAAGGCGACGGTCAAGCCCAAGACCTCGACGAAGTCCACACCGACCCCAACGCCAACCCCGTCCGGTGTCACCAACGCCGCCCAGAACTCCAAGAGCTGCATCAACTAATTCATCCGCCGGAGACTGCCGGTTCACGCTCCTGCGCCGCGGCTCAGTCCGGCACCGGCTTGGCCGCGGACAGGACAGTCGCGGCCGGCGGGCTCTTCGCGCAAGCGCTCATCGCGTGGTACTTCCGTTGCCGGTGGTTGCCTTCTCGGTAGGTCCCCTGACCCGGCGGCGGCATAACAGCGCGGTGAGCGCTCGCGCGCTGGATCCGGCGGATTAGCTAGTGAAGGGCCAGTCGGCTTGGGCGGCGGCGGCGTTCTGCTCGGCCCGGCGTTGCTGCAGCAGCGCGACCGTGGTGATCTCGGCATTGATGTCGACGCCGGTCTGATCAGCGAGCAGGTAGATGCCGTAGGCGAGCTCGCCCAGCCGTCCGGCCCAGTCGCCGGTCGGGCGGAACGGCCTCCGGCCGCGTTCGGTGGCCCGGGTCGCGGTCGCGGCCAGGATGCCGAGCTGGGTCTGCAGCTCGAGCAACAGCGCCGGCGCCGTCGCGTGCAGGCCGGCGGCGTCCGAGCTCTGGGCCACGAGCTGTTGCACGTCCGTCACGGTGGGACAACCTAGCCGATCAGCGAGCGGTATGCCGCGTCCGCGTACGCTCGAATGGCCCCCGTCGCCAAATTGTGAGGACGCAGTTGACCGCAGCACGACCCGCGCGGCTGCGCGTCGGCGTCATCAGCGCCGGACGGGTGGGTGCCGTCCTGGGCGCTGCGCTGGCGCGGGCCGGGCACGAGATCGTGGCCACCAGCGCGGTGTCGAGCGAATCGGTCCGCCGAGCGGAACGGTTGCTGCCCGGCGTGGCGATCCGGCCGCCCACCGAGGTCGTCGAGGCCGCGGACTTCGTGCTGCTGGCGGTGCCCGACGACGCGCTGCGGGCGCTGGTGAGCGGCCTGGCCAGCACCGACACCTGGCGGGCCGGCCAGCTCGTGGCGCACACGTCCGGCGCGGTCGGGGTGAGCGTGCTCGACCCGGCGGCGGCCCGGGGTGTCTTGCCCCTCGCGCTCCATCCGGCCATGACGTTCGCGGGGCGGCCCGAGGACCTCGACCGGCTCGGGGGTGCCGCCTTCGGGGTCACCGCGCCGGAGGAGTTGCGTCCGGTCGCCGAGGCCCTCGTCGTCGAGATCGGGGCCGAGCCGGTGTGGGTGCCCGAGCTGGCCCGCCCGCTCTACCACGCCGCGCTGACCGTCGGCGCTAACCACCTCGTCACGATCGTGAACGACGCCCTCGATCTGCTGGCCCGCGCCGAGGTCGAGCATCCGGCCCGGCTGCTCGCGCCGTTGGTGTCGGCGGCGCTGGACAACGCGCTGCGCCTCGGCGACGCGGCGCTGACCGGGCCGGTCTCCCGCGGCGACGCCGCAACCGTGCGGACGCACCTCGCGACGCTGGCCAAGGAGGCGCCCGAGACGGTCCCCGCGTACATCGCGATGGCGCGCCGGACGGCCGAGCGCGCGGTGGCGGCCGGACGGCTGCGTTCCGAGCAGGCCGACGAGATCCAGGAGGCGCTGTCGTGACCGCCGTTGCCCACTCGCGGGCCGAGTTCGCCGGGGCCCGCGAGGTGCTCGAAGGCCCGGTCGGGCTGGTGCCGACGTTGGGCGCCCTGCACGCCGGCCACGTCGCGATCATCGAACGAGCTCGGGCGTTCTGCGAGTCGGTGATCGTGACGATCTTCGTCAACCCGATGCAGTTCGCGGCCACCGAGGACCTCGCCGTCTATCCGCGGACACTGGCGGCCGACCTCGCGATCTGCGAGCAGGCCGGCGTGGACGTCGTGTGGGCCCCGTCCGTCGATGACGTGTACCCGGGCGGCCCGGCGCAGGTGAGCGTCGACCCGGGGCAGCTGGGTACCGAGCTGGAGGGCGCGGCCCGGCCCACGCACTTCGCCGGGGTGCTCACCGTTGTGGCGAAGTTCCTCGGGCTGGTTCGCCCGGCGGTGGCGTTCTTCGGCGAGAAGGACTACCAGCAGCTCGTGCTCATCACCCGGATGGCGGCCGACCTCGAGCTCGGCGTCGGCATCGCCGGCGTGCCCACCGTCCGGGAGGCGGACGGGCTGGCCTTGTCGAGCCGCAACGTCTTCCTGTCCGCGGCCGATCGCGCGCGGGCACTGACGCTGTCCCGGGCGCTGTTCGCCGGGCAGGCCGCGGCGCCCGGCGGGGCGGAGGCGGTGCTCAAGGCGGCGACCTCGATGCTGGACGCCGAGCCCGGCGTTGCCGTCGACTACCTCGCGTTGCGCGGCGCCGATCTCGGCCCGCCGCCCCCGTACGGCTCGGCCCGCCTGCTGGTGGCCGCCCGGGTCGGCAGCACGCGGCTGATCGACAACGTGGAGGTCGTCCTGTGAAGCTCCCCCGTCGGCTGAGCGCGCCGTCGCCCGGCTGGACGGCGGAGGCTGACGTCGTCATCGTCGGCTCGGGCATCGCCGGGCTCTCGACCGCGCTGCAGATCACCCGGCACTCGTCACTGCGGGTGATGCTCGTGACCAAGGACGTCCTGGCCGCGGGGTCGACCCGGTGGGCCCAGGGCGGCATCGCGGCCGCGCTCGGCGCCGGGGATTCACCCGAGCAGCACCTGGCCGACACCCTGGTCGCCGGGGCCGGTATCTGCGACGAGGACGCCGTGCGGGTGCTGGTGCGCGAAGGCCCGGCGGCGGTGCGCGACCTGGTGGCGCTCGGCACCCGGTTCGACCGCTCGCGCGACGGCGACCTCTCGCTGACCCGCGAGGGCGGCCACCACCGCGACCGCATCGCCCACGCCGGCGGTGACGCCACGGGCGCGGAGATCGAGCGGGCACTGGTCACGCGGGTGCTCGACGCATCCGGCGTCGAGATCGTCGAGCACGCCCTGGTGCTCGACCTCGAGCAGGACGCGGCGGGCGCGGTCGCGGGCGTCACGCTGCACGTCATGGGTGAGGGGCAGCGCGACGGCGTCGGTGCCGTGCGGGCCCGCGCGGTGGTGATCGCCACCGGCGGCATCGGCCAGGTGTACGCATCCACCACCAATCCCAGCGTGTCGACGGGTGACGGGGTCGCGGCCGCCCTGCGCGCCGGCGCGGTGGTGCGCGACCTCGAGTTCGTGCAGTTCCACCCGACCGTCGCCTTCCTGGGTGCTCGCTCGCGCGGACAGCAGCCACTGGTCAGCGAGGCGGTGCGGGGCGAGGGCGCGTTCCTGGTTGACGATGTCGGCGCCCGATTCATGCAGGGGCACCACGAGCTGGCCGACCTCGCGCCACGTGACGTCGTCGCCAAGGCCATACTGCGGCGTATGCGTGAGACCGGCGCCGAGCACGTGTGGCTCGACGCCCGGCACTTCGGCGCCGAGAAGTGGCGGGTGCGGTTCCCCACGATCTACTCGACGCTGACGTCGCTGGGCATCGACCCGGTGCACGACCTGATCCCCGTCGTGCCCGCCTGCCACTACGCGTCCGGCGGCATCCGCACCGACCTACTCGGACTGTCCACAGTGGACGGTCTGTACGCCTGCGGCGAGGCCGCGTGCACCGGGGTGCACGGCGGCAACCGACTCGCGTCCAACTCACTCCTGGAGGGGCTGGTCTTCGGGCGGCGCATCGCGGCCACGATCGTCGAGCGGCTGCCGCCGTCGCGCGAGCCGGTTCCGCCCGTGGCCGCCCCCGGCCTGGTCGACGACAGCGTCCGGCCGCGGCTGCAGCAGCTGATGTCCGAGCACGTCGGCGTGCTGCGCGATCTCAAGGGTCTCGAGACGGCTGCGCGCGAGCTGGCCGAGTTGGCTGAACCCGCCGGCGCCGTACCGTCCGGTACGGAGAACTGGGAGGCGACCAACCTGCTCACCGTGGCGAGTGTCCTCGCCTCGGTCGCCCGTCGGCGCGAAGAGACGCGGGGCTCGCACTGGCGCGACGACTTCCCCGATCGTGACGACGAGCGTTGGCGAGCCCACCTCGACGTGACGCTGAGCGCTGACGGCATGCTCGATGTCGAGGAGGTACGACAGTGACCGACCCGTCGGTGCGCTACGCGGTCGAGGCCGCCGGCTTGTCGCCCCAGGTCGTTCGCGAGATCGTCGCGCGCGCCCTGGACGAGGACCTCGGCATCGGCGGCGACGCGACGACCACGGCGACGGTTCCGCCCGGCCTGCTCGGTAGTGCCGATCTGGTGCCCCGAGCCGCCGGCGTCGTGGCCGGATTGCCCGTCGCCGCCTGGGTGTTCGACGTGGTGAGCGAGGGCCGGGTGCGCACCGAGTTCGGCACGCTCGACGGCGCGCGGGTCACGCCCGGCGAGGTGCTGGCCACCGTCCGCGGCCCGGTGGCCGACCTGCTGACCGCCGAGCGCACGGCGCTGAACCTGCTCACGCACCTCTCCGGGGTGGCGACGCTCACCCGGCTCTGGGTGGACGCCGTGGCCGGCACCGGCGCCGCCGTCCGCGACACCCGCAAGACGCTGCCCGGTCTGCGCGCGCTGGAGAAGTACGCCGTCCGGGCCGGGGGCGGCGAGAATCACCGCATGTCGTTGTCGGACGCGGCGCTCGTCAAGGACAACCACGTCGCCGCAGCCGGCGGGGTGGTGAAGGCGTTCGACGCGGTGCGGGCCGCCCATCCCGAGCTGGTCATCGAGGTCGAGGTCGACACGGTCGCCCAGGCCCGCGAGGTGATCGACGCCGGCGCCCAGCTCGTCCTGCTCGACAACATGTCGGCAGCTGACATGCGTGACGTCGTCGCGTACGCCGGCGGACGGGTCCTGCTCGAGGCGTCGGGCGGGCTCACGCTCGATCGGGCCCGCGAGGTCGCCGAGACCGGCGTCGACTACATCTCGGTCGGGGCGCTCACCCACTCCGCCCCGTCGCTGGACATCGGCTTGGATATCTCAGCACCGCAGGAGCGTTGATGCTGCTCACCATCGACATCGGCAACACCAATACCGTCCTCGGTGTCTTCGAAGGCGACCAGTTGGTGCGGTCGTGGCGGATCAAATCCGATGCTCGCAACACCGCCGACGAGCTGGCGCTGGCGTTCCGGGGCCTGCTCGACGGCCACAAGATCACCGGCATCTCGGCCTGCTCGACGGTTCCGGCCGTGCTGCGCGAACTGCGGGTCATGCTGGCCGACTACTACGCCGACGTGCCGACGCTGATCGTCGAGCCGGGCGTGCGGACCGGAGTCGGCGTGCTCATGGACTTCCCGCGCGAGGTCGGCTCGGACCGCATCTGCAACGCCGCGGCGGCGCATCACCTCATCCACGGCCCGGCCATCGTGGTCGACTTCGGCACGTCGACGAACTTCGACGTCGTGAACGCACACGGGGACTTCATCGGCGGCGCGCTCGCGCCCGGCATCGAGATCTCGCTGGACGCCTTGGCCGCGCGCGCGGCCCAGCTGCGCAAGGTCGAGCTGGTCGAGCCGCGCTCGCCGATCGGCAAGAACACGGTGGAGGCCCTGCAGTCGGGCATCCTCTACGGCTTCGCCGCGCAGGTCGACGGGATGGTGCGGCGGCTGAGCGCGCACCTCGCCCCCGACGCTCCGGGCGACGTCGCCGTCATCGCCACCGGCGGGCTGGCCCCGCTGGTGATCGAGCACTGCGAGACGGTCACCCGCGACGAGCCCGATCTGACGCTGCTCGGCCTGCGCCTGATCTTCGACCGCAACCACTGAATTTATCCGGCCCGATTCGTATCCGCGCGGACCCGCCAAACGACAGCGGGTCGCACGCAGACACGAGCGCAAGCTCCCTCCGGTCGCGCGCGGGCCGGGCTCTTCGCGCGAGCGCTCATCGCGTTCGTGGTTGCGTCTTCTGTGGTTACGTTCTGCTGTTCTAGGCGGTGGCCAGGACCCAGGTGTCGTCCTTGATGATCGGCACGGTGCGGCCGTCACGGGTCTGCCCCTCGACGCTCACCCCGGGCCCGCCGATCACGACGTCGGTGTGCACGCTGGAGCGGTTGATGCCGCGCTCGAACAGGTCGTCGGCGGCCATCCCCGTGCCGCCCTCGATCGTCATCGGAAAGCCCTGGCCCCACGCGACGTGGCAACCCGCGTTCTCGTCGTAGAGCGTGTCATGGAAGATCACGCCGGCGGCGCGCACCTTCGAGGCGCCGTCGACCAGTGAGACCTCGCCGAGACTGCGGGCGCCCTCGTCGGCGCCGAGCTCGGCCTTGACGGCGTCCTCGCCGCGTGAGGCGTGCACGTCGACGATGCGCCCGCCGGCGAACTCGACCTGCAGGCCCTCCACCAGGACGCCGGCGCGCGGCATTACGAGCGGGCGGGTCAGGGTCATCGTGCCGTCGGCCCGTCGACGGTCGGGCGAGGTGAAGACCTCTTCGGTGGGTAGGTTCGGCATGAACTCGACGCCGGCCTCGGTGGTCATCGAGCCGCTCGACCACCGGCAACCCGCAAGCAGCCCCACGGTCAGGTCGGTGCCCTCGCCGACGTAGTGCACCGCGTCGAGGTCGAGTGCGTCCAGCGCCTCGGCGCGAGCCTTGAGCTCGAGGCGGTGCGCGCGCCAGGCGGCGACCACGTCGTTGGAGTCGAAGCGCATCGCGACGCCGACGGCCTCCCACAGGCGCTCCTCGTCGGGCTCGCCGAACACCTGCTCGGCCCAGCCGGCGTTCGGGGCGGCGCAGATCGTCCAGCTCACCTTGCCGCCGAGGACGATGCGGCGGGACTCGGACGCGAGCTCCAGTGGCACGGCGGCGATGCGGGTCGGGTCGATGCCGTCGAACAGGTGCGGATCAGGGTTGCCGGTCAGTCGGATCAGCGCCGCGCCGACGTCCTCGCACTCGTGCAAGCGGGCGAGCTCCCAGGCCGGCGCGGTGGTCAACGACTCGGCCGGGGCGTGCAGCAGGGCCGAGCGGCGCACGTGGCGGTCGGCGTAGTCGACGTCGACGCGGCTGGCTCCGGCGAGATACGCCCGCTCGGCGATGGCGCGCACGACCGGTGCGTGCGCGATGTCGGCGTTCACCAAGACGTACTGGCCGGGTTGGACGTTCGCGCCGACCTCGACGATGAGCTTGGCGTATCGGGTGAGTCGATCGTCATTCATGACGGGGCAGCCTACGGGTTACTTGCGCCGGCTGCGGGCGACGACGGTGACGTAGGGCAATTCGAAACGCTCCTTGCCGGCGAGATCAGGATGGGTATGGGCGAGTTCGCGAACTTCGTCTAACAAGACTGCGCGATCGTGCTCGGGGAGATCGATGACGTAGGAGCGGGTGGCGATCACGTCGGCCAGCCCGTCCGCGTCGGTGGTCTGGTGAAGCGGGAACTCGGCGCGCTCGGGCGGGGTGAACAGCGCCGGGTCGAACCGCGCCTGGTCGGTGCTGCGGGGCGAGCGTGGGAGGCCGGCGAGCCGGGCGCCCAGCACGTCGTTCAGCGCCCGAACCCACGCCACGGAGGAGTCACGCCGGTTGGCGAACACCCCGACCACTCCGCCCGGACGCAGCACCCGGGCGATCTCGTGGTCGGCGGCCGGGCGATCGAACCAGTGCAGCGCCGCGGCAATCACCACGGCGTCGACGTCGGCGTCCGGCAGCCCGGTGTTCTCGGCGGTACCGGCCCGGGCGTCCACTGTGGACAGTCGGGCAACCAGCTGCGCGCGCATGGCCGGTGACGGTTCGACCGCGACGACGTCGAGCTCACGGGCGACGAGCTGCGCGGTGAGTTTGCCCGTGCCGGCGCCGAGGTCGAGCACCCGCGCAGTGGCATCGGGCAGCAGCCAGCTGATCGCGTCCTCGGCATACCCGGGGCGGGCCCGCTCGTACAGGTCGGCCACCGAGTCGAACGTCGCGCCGAGGCGGCGGCGATCGTCGTCGCTGAGCACCGTGGCCACGCATCGACCCTAGATCAGCGAAAGGCGCAGCGTCGCTCGCATTAGGCTGAACCCTGTGGATCTCCGTATCTTCACCGAACCCCAGCAGGGCGCGACCTACGACGACCTCCTCCGCGTGGCGAAGGCCAGCGAGGATCTCGGGTTCGACGCGTTCTTCCGATCCGACCACCTGCAGCGGATCGGTCCGGGCGACCCAGGCCCTGGTCCGACCGATTCGTGGGTGACGCTCGGGGCGCTGGCCCGCGAGACCAGCCGCATCCGGCTCGGCACGATGATGACCTCGGCGACGTTCCGGCTGCCCGGTCCGCTGGCGATCGCTGTCGCCCAGGTCGACGCGATGAGCAACGGACGGGTCGAGTTCGGGGTGGGCGCCGGCTGGTACGAGACCGAGCATCGCTCCTACGGGGTGCCGTTCCCAGATACCCGCGAGCGCTTCGACCGCTTCGAGGAACAGCTCGCTGTGCTCGACGGCCTGTGGCGCACGCCGCCCGGTGAGACGTTCAGCTACGACGGAAAGTTCTACTCGCTCGTGGATTCCCCGGCGTTGCCCAAGCCGGTGCAGTCACCCCGTCCACCGATCATCATCGGCGGCTCGGGTAAGCGCCGTACGCCGGCGCTGGCCGCCCGCTATGCGGATGAGTTCAACGTGCCGTTCGTGACGGTCGAGCGCACCGCCGAGGTGTTCGCAGGTGTGCGGGCCGCCGCGAACGGGCGCGAGCTGCGCTACTCGGCGGCCCAGACGGTCGCCATCGGACGCGACGACGCCGAGGTCGCCCGCCGGGCTGACGCGATCGGCCAGGACGTCGACGGCCTGCGCGCGGGCGGCCTGGCCGGAACACCGGCCCAGGTGGTGGACAAGCTCGGCAGCTTCGCGACGCTCGGCGCGAGCCGGGTGTACCTGCAGGTGCTCGACCTGAGCGACCTCGACCACCTCGAGCTGATCGCCAGCGCCGTCGCACCGCAGGTTGCCGCCCTCTAGCCCCGGTTTTGGTCACCCGCCGTCATATATCCGGCTGGGTGACCAAAACCGCGACTACAACCAGCCTCGCTCGTCGGCCACCCGCACTGCCTCGACCCGATTGCGCACCCCGGTCTTGGCGATCGCCGCCGACAGGTAGTTGCGCACCGTCCCCTCGGACAGGAACAGCTTGCCGGCGATATCGGCCACGGTGGCGCCGTCCCGGGCGGCCACCAGCACGTCACGCTCGCGCCCGGTCAGCGGCGACGCCCCGCCGGCCAGCGTGGCCGCCGCCAGCGCCGGATCGACGACCCGCTCACCCCGCATGACCCGGCGCACCGCGTCGGCGAGCTGCTCGGCCGGGGCGTCCTTGACCACGAACCCCAGCGCGGAGGATTCCATCGCCCGGCGCAGGTAGCCCGGCCGCCCGAACGACGTCAGGATGATCACCCGGGTGGACGGTGCCTCGTGGGCGAGCGCCGCCGCGGCGGCCAGCCCGTCCATGCCGGGCATCTCGATGTCGAGCAGGGCGACGTCCGGTTGGTGCGCCACCGCGGCGGCTACGACCTCGTCACCCCGTCCGACCTGGGCGACCACGTCGAAGTCGTCCTCGAGGGCGAGCAGGGCCGCCAGCGCCGAGCGGACCATCGCCTGGTCGTCGGCGAGCAGGAGGCGGATCACGCCGACATCGTCGTCGCGTCGTCGGCCGGAGCCGAACCCGGAGCCGGGGCGGGAGCCGAACCCGAACCCGGGGCGGGCGCACGCACCGGCACGTCGACGCGCAGCCGCCAACCCCCGTACGGCCCGCCGCCGAGCGCCACGGTGCCCCCGGCGGCCTCGACCCGTTCGCGCAGGCCGGTCAGCCCGTTGCCCGATCCGGCGACGCCGCCGCGCCCGTCGTCGACGATCTCGATCCAGTCGTGGTCGACCCGGATCGTGCAGTGCGCGGCCCGGGCGTGGCGCACCACGTTGGTGACGCCCTCGCGGGTCACCCAGCCGAACAGCTCCGACAGCGACGGATCCACGATGTCGACCGATCCCGGCAGCTCGGCGACGATGCCCGCGGCGCGCAGCACCTCGCGGGACGTGGCCAGCTCGCCGGCGAGCGTGACGTCGCGGTGCCCGGACACCGCGGCGCGCACGTCGGCGAGCGAGCTGCGCGAGAGCTCCTCGACCTCGGCGATCTCGGCGGTGGCGCGGCCGGCCTCACCGCGCTGCGCGAGCCGCCGGGCGAGGCCGGCCTTGACCGTGATCGTGGTGAGCGAGTGTCCGAGCAGGTCGTGCAGGTCGCGGGCGATGCGGGTGCGCTCGTTCTCGGCGGCGAGGCGGGCCACCTCGGCCCGCGCATCGGCCAGCGCCTGGTTGGTGCGGATCAGGCCGAAGAACCCGTACATGGCCAGCGCCACCATCGGGATGGTGAACGCCATCGTCCAGTCGACGCCGGCGTGCCACGGGCGGATCGCCGGCGGCAGGCAGGTCGCGATGAGAGTGAGCGCGCCGATCACCGCCCAGGCGAAGCGGCCGAACGCGCCGATGGTCAGCACGGCGATGTAGACGCACATGACGAGCGCGTCCTCGTGCGCCAACGGCGCCTCGGCCGCGCAGAGCAGCACCATGGCCGCGTAAATCGTCCAGAAGCGTCGCGTGTTCGACGCCCACGCGGCGGGAAGGGCCTCCAGGTAGCACCAGCAGAACGCGGCGAGGATCGCGAAGCCGGCCGCCTGCCACCAGCCCGAGCTGTGTTTGCCGATGCCGCCGGCGGTCTGGCCGAGATAGATCAGCCAGATGCCGGGGAACACGAACCGACGCCAGCCCCGCCACCGGCGGCGCTGCTCCTCGACGTCGCGCGTCGAGGAGCCCGCGTTCCAACCCCAGGGCCGCAGGCCCTGGTCGGAGTTGCACTCATCGTCCTTCATGGCAGCCTCGAGCCTAAACGCGCTTCGTGTCCCGCTGGTACGCCTTCATCGCCAGGAAGGCGAACGCCACCGTCCAGACGGCGATGCACAGCCACGCCTTGCCGGACCACACCTCGCTGCCCAGACTCACCCGGCCGGCCTGCACCAGCCAGTAGGACGGCAGGCATTCGGCCAGCACCTTGAAGAAACCTCCGCCGGTGATGGGGAACCACGTGCCGCCGAGGAAGGCGAACAGCGCGGTGACACCGCCCAGTGCCGGGCCCATCGAGTCGACGGTCAGGACGTGGCCCATGTAGATGCCGATGGCCGCGAACGGGATGAGCGCGACGAGGATGAGACCGGTCATCTGCAGCCACTTGTCAGCCGGCAGCCGCACGCCGAGGATCACGCCGGACAGGTAGAGCAGGGCCAGGCTGACCAGGGCCATGAGGTAGCCGGTCAGCACCTTGGTCCGGAAGTAGTTGCGGGTGCTCAGCGGGGTGAGCCGCAGCTGGCGGTTCCACCCGACCGAGCGCTCGGCCGCGATGCGGGCGCCGCCGGCGATCACGGCGGTCATGGCGCCCCAGGCGGCGAGGCTGACCATGTAGTACAGCGGTGCGAAGTAGCCACCGAATCCGTCGGTGTGGCCGAGGTCGTGCACGTTCTTGTTCGGCCCGGCGATCAGGAAGTACATCACCAGCGGGAACACGAGAGAGAAGATGAAGAAGCGCCCGTTGCGGAACGTCCGCAGCAGTTCGAAGCGGGCGTAGGTAACGGCGCTCATTTGTCGTCCTCGATCTCGTTGTCACCGGTGAGCTGCAGGAATGCTTGTTCCAGGCCCGCGCCGCTGATCTCGATGTCGCGGGCCTGCGGGTAGGCAGGTAGCAGGGCGCGGATCGCCGCGTCGGAGTCCGAGCAGTTGAGCACGACCGCCTCGCCGCGCGATTCGACGTGCTTGACGCCGGGCAGGGCGCCCAGCAACGAGGTGTCGACGCCGGGCAGTGTCGCCCGGATGGTGTGCAACCCCACCGTCGCCTTGATCTCGGTGGCCGGCCCGTCGGCAACGATCCGCCCCCGGGCCATCAGGATGATGCGATCGGCGTAGCTGTCGGCCTCTTCCAGGTAGTGCGTGGCGAAGACGACGGTCTTGCCGGCCGAGGCGAAGCGCCGCATGGTCGTCCAGAACGCGTGGCGGCTCTCGACGTCCATGGCCACGGTGGGCTCGTCGAGCACGAGCAGGTCCGGGTTGCTCACGAGCGCGATGGCGAAGCGGACGCGCTGGGTCTGGCCGCCGGACAGCTTGTGCACGCGCCGCCCGGCGATGTCCTCGATGGCGGTCAGCTCCAGCACCTCGTCCACGCTGAACGGCTTCGGGAACAGCGAGGCCATCATCGTGATCAGCTCGCGGACGGAGAGGTCGCGGATGAGCGAACCGGTCTGCAGCATCGCGCCGATGGCACCCACCTTGATGGCGTCGGCCGGCCTCATGCCGAACAGCGACACGGTGCCTGAATCCGGCGGCAGCAGTCCCAGCAGCATGTCGATCGCCGTGGACTTCCCGGCCCCGTTCGGGCCGAGCAGGGCCACCGTCTCGCCCGGCGCGATCAAGAGATCGATCCCTCGCACGGCGGGCACCGGGCCCTGCGGCGTGCGGAACGTCTTGGTCAAGCCCTGAAGCTGGATGTCGGTGGTAGTCCGGGTCGTGGTTTGTGTGGTCACGGCGAGAACTGTGCCGCATGGCCCGTTTAGCGGGCAGTGCCGGGCAACGGGAATCGGCGATGACATAAGTCAGCGCTGATAGCTCAGCAAAACACCGTGGGCCGCGCTCGATACGCTGACCGGGTGACCGATGATCCCGACGATCCGTCCGACGAACTGCCCGAGCAAATGCGCGTGCGCCGGGCGAAGTACGACCGGCTCTTGGCCGACCCCGACACCGCCCCCTTCCCGGTTGGTGTCGCCCGAACGAAGTCGCTGGCCGAGATCCGCACCGCCTACCCCGATCTGGCCCCGGACTCGGCCACCGGCGATCTGGTGGGCGTCACCGGTCGTGTCATATTCGTGCGCAACACCGGCAAGCTGTGCTTCGCCACCTTGCGCGAGGGCAGCGTCGAATTGCAGGTGATGCTCTCGCTCGACCGTGTCGGCGAGGCCGCTCTCGCCGCCTGGAAGGCCGACGTCGATCTCGGCGACATCGTATTCGTGCACGGCGAGGTCATCTCCTCGCGGCGCGGCGAGCTATCCGTGCTCGCCGACTCCTATCGGATCGCGGCGAAGGCATTGCGTCCGCTGCCGGTTGCGCACAAGCCGCTGTCGGAAGAGATGCGGGTGCGGCAGCGGTATGTCGACCTGATCGTCCGGCCCGAGGCGCGCGAAATGGTGCTGACGCGGGCGCGGGTACTGCGTTCGATACGCGAGACGCTCGACCGCAGCGGCTATCTGGAAGTGGAGACGCCGGCGCTGCAATTAGTGCACGGTGGGGCCACGGCCCGGCCATTTCGTACACACCTGAACGCGTTCGACCAGGATATGTCGCTGCGTATCGCGATCGAGCTCTATCTCAAGCGGTCCATCGTCGGGGGCATCGACCGGGTGTATGAGATGGGCAAGGTCTTTCGTAATGAGGGCATCGACTCAACGCACTCACCGGAGTACACCCTGCTCGAGGCGTACGAGGCGTACGGCGACTACGACTCGGTTGCCGACCTGACCCGAAGGCTCATTGTGGACGCCGCGGAAGCGGTCGGCGTGACGACACCGGTTTCGCAAAGCGGCGAGCAGATCGACCTGCTCGGCGAGTGGCGTTCGGTCCGGCTGCACGATGCGGTTTCTGACGCATTGGGCGAGCAGGTCTCGCCCGACACGACACCGGACGAACTCCGCCGCTTCGCCGAGAAGTACGACGTCGCGCTTCAGCCGAACTGGAGCGCCGGCGAGATCGTCCTGGAATTGTTCGAAAAGCTCGTCGAGCACACGATTATGCAGCCGACATTCGTTCGCGACTATCCGGTCGAGGTTCGCCCGTTGGCGCGGCCGCATCGTGACGATCCGCGACTGGCCGAGGTGTGGGACCTTCTCGTCGGCGGGGTCGAGATTGTTCATGCCGCGACGGAGCTGGTCGATCCGGTCGAGCAGCGGCGCCGGCTCGTGGTGCAGTCCTTGGCCGCCGCCAAGGGCGATCCCGAGGCGATGCAACTGGACGAGGACTTTCTGCGGGCGCTCGAATACGGCATGCCGCCGACCGGCGGAATCGGCATGGGTGTTGATCGGTTGCTCATGTTGCTAACCGGGCGGGGTATTCGCGAGACGATACTGTTCCCACTGCTCAAGCCGCTCTGATTTGTCGCAGGGGGGATTCGACGAATCGAGATTTACAGCTATTGTTGGCGACGTCCCCGTAAAGATGTCAAGGAGTTCACGGCATGGCAAAGAAAGTTCAAGTCACCCTGGTCGACGACATCGACGGCAGCGAAGCTGTCGAGACCGTCGGGTTTGCACTCGACGGCTCGTCCTATGAGATCGACCTCTCCAAGGCGAACGCCGCCAAGCTGCGCGACGCACTCTCGAGCTATGTCGCTAATGCTCGGCGCGCCGGGCGGGTTCGGGTGGCCGGTGCTGGCCGTAGCGGGCGGGCCACGGCGCGCGCCGACCGTGAGCAGATCCAGGCCGTTCGTGAATGGGCTCGCCGTAACGGGCACAAGGTGAGCGATCGCGGTCGCGTTCCGGCGTCGATTCTCGACGCGTACAACGCCGCGCACTGACGCACGCATTACGAAGCCCGCCTCGCGCATAGCGCTGAGGCGGGCTTTGGTTCGTTAGGAAACTAGGGGCGGACGAATTCTCCGTCGGTCATCCCGGCCGAGAAGGCATCCCACTCGGCAGCGGTGAACAGCAGTGCCGGACCGCTCCGATCCTTTGAATCGCGCACCGCAACGGCTCCGTCGTCGAGAAACGCGACCTCAACGCAGTTCCCGTTTCCCTGACTGTAGGAGCTCTTGCGCCATCCGGCGTCGTTGAGTTTCGTGTCAGTAGTCATGACGATTACAACCTCCCCTCAGTCACTTGTTCCGCCGCTGTGGCGATCAGTCTGGCCGACTGGTCAGGGCCGAGCGCCACGGCTCGGAGATTGTCGAATACCTTAGTATAACGTCGTATGTCCGGTTCGGCGTCAAGAAATAGTGCGCCGTGGATTCCCTCCACGTACACGACCTCGGGCTCCTCTGCCCCGGCGAACTCCATGATGACGAACTCGCCATTCATGCCGGGGTGGGCGCCGATGTCGAACGGGACAACCTGCAGTGTCACGTGTGGCTGCTGTTCAACCACGCTGAGCAGATAATGCAATTGCTCGCGCATGACCTCTGCCCCGCCTACGAGCCGCCGGATCGCCGCTTCGTCGACGATCGCCCACAGCTCGAGCGGTGCTTCCTTGGTGAGAAGCGCCTTGCGCTCCATCCTGGTCTGGACTCGCTCTTCGACCTCCTTCGGGTTGAATGCAAGCGCGTCGTGCCGCGTGGCGGCTCGCGAGTACTCCTCGGTCTGCAGCAGGCCGGGGAGGAACAGAGACTCGTAGTTGCGCAAAGCGCGCGCCTCGGCCTCGAACGTGAGATAGGACCGCAAGGCGTCCGGCAGGTCGTCGGACGGCAGTTGCAGCATGCCGGCCTGGCCGACGTCGGCGAGCAGCCCCACCACGTCGGACCGGTGCGGATCGGCCACTCGATACAGGTCGAGCAGGGCGACCAGGGTGCGTCGTTGCGGACGCACCTGAGCCGTCTCGATTCGATACAGCGTGGCGCCATTGATGCCGGTCTGTTCGCTGACGTGCTCGCGGGTCAGTCCGGCCTCGGCGCGCAGCCGGCGCAACTCGGCGGAGAGCCGCCGGAGCCGTACCGTGGGCGTGCGCCGCTTCGCGGGCATTCGCCGTCCTTCCCCGTACCACATCGCGTGATCAACAGACCTATCGGCGGCAGTGTGACACCCTTTCGCCGATCGCGCACTCGCAGATAAGGCGAGTGTTAGGTGCGCTAATGCATAACTTGCATTCTCCGCCGGACGGACGCAAGCTAGGCGCAGCCACGCTCCGCACATCGTTCGTGGCCGATCGTGAAGGTCACTCGTGGACGTGGTCCCAAGCCTGGTGGAGGCGGCGGATGAGTAGGGATTCAGGAGCTGCGGTACGCGAAGCAGTCTTCGATCGGTTGGACTATTTGGACCAACTGGTCACACAGGCTGACGTGCCGTCGCGGGCCGCTCTCGCCGAGACGGAGATCGCTCGGATGACCGAGGCGTGGCGGGCCCTGCTGTCCGAACACGAGCCGGATGCACACGGTCGCTGCCGGCAATGTTCTCGTTGGCGCCATCCACGGGCGTTCCCGTGCGCCGCGTGGACGATCGCACACCACCACCTGGTCAGCGTCCCGGGCGAGGTCGACCGATTCGACGCCCGCCGCGGCGCCTCGGCGAACTGGCCACCCCTGACATCGACGATCCCGCGTCACCGCCCCGCACTGCGCGAGGCCCGCACGTGACGCCCGAGATGTCCCCTCGACTCCGCGCTCATCCGCTCAACGTGGAGCGTTGGGCCGCCGCGGGTAGTGCACCCGAAACCCGCCCCGGCGCGCTAGCGGAGGGCTAAGAGCTCGCGCGGATAGGACCGCTGGGATCGGCCGCCCCCCAGAACCCAAGCGCTATCCGTGCGAGCTCTTAGTGGCCCTCCACATTTCGCCCTCTAGTAGCGCTGGCCGGTTCCGTAGCTGACGAGCGTCGCCGTTGGGTCGTCCGCCCGGTGAATGGTCACCGGCAGGTGGCCGCCGGGCTCGGCGCCGAACAACACCGCGGCCAGCCGATCGAGCGTCGCGGGCTGGTACCCGTACGCGCCGACGTAGGTTGGTGCCGCGTCGAAGTAGGCGAGGTCGTAGGGCGCCCCGACCGACACCACCACGACCGGCTTGCCCGTGCCGAGCAACGCCTTGACGAGTGCCTGCTGCCCGGTGTCGCCCCAGGCGTTGTTGGTGGTCACGACCACCTCGTCGCTGGCGCTCGCGGCGGCCACCGCCGTGTCGATCAGCGCCGGGCTCGGCGCCGAGCCGGTGTACACGCGCTGCGTTGTCACGCCGTGGGTCGCGATCGAGCTGGCGAGCGTGGACGTGGTGCCAGCACCCCAGCCTGCGACCAGCACATGCTGCCCGGTGCCGGAGGCCAGCGGGAGGGTGTGCGCCTGGTTGCGGACGAGCGTGATCGAGTCGGTGGCCGTCTGGGCCGCGGCCGCGTTCTGCTGGGCCGTTCCGACACTGGTCGGCACTTTGGAGACGTCCACCTGCGCGTTGTCGAGCAGTCCTAGCTTCTGCTTGAGCTTCAGCAGCCGGGTGACGGACTGGTCTATGCGCGCCTGGCTGATCCGTCCACTGTGGACGGCGGCGAGCACGGCGTCGTACGCAGCCGGCAGGCTCGTCGGCATGAGCAGCTGGTCGACGCCCGCCTCGACGGCGCGGACGGCCCGTTCGGCCGGCTCGACGTTCTGCAGCGCGGCGGCGCTGAGCGCATCGGTGACGACGACGCCGTCGTAATGCAGCTGCTTGCGCAGCAGGTCGGTGACGATCGGCTTGGACAGGCTGGCCGGCGCGCCGGACGGGTCGAGCGAGGGCGCCACGATGTGCGCGGCCATGATCTCGTCCGTGCCAGCGGCGATCGCGGCGCGGAACGGCGGCAGGTCGTTGCGGTCGAACTGGGCGCGCGTCTCGTCGGTGACCGCGATGCCGTTGTCGGTATTGATGCTCGTGCTGCCGAGGCCCGGGAAGTGCTTGGCCGTGGCGGCGACCTTCGCCGACTGATAGCCGAGCACCGACGCGGCCGAGAGGGCCGAGACGGCGATCGCCCGGTCGCCGAACGAGCGGGCGCCGTCGGCGGTGTTGGCCGGGTTGGTGTTCACGTCCACCACCGGAGCGTCGTCGACGGTGATGCCGATCGCCTTGAGCTGCTGCCCGGTGGCGCGCGACATGTTGTACGAGTCGACGGGTGAGAACGTCGCGCCGATCGCCATGTTGCCGGGCGAGACGGCCAGCGGCGCGCCGATCCGAGTGACGTTGCCGCCCTCCTGGTCGGTACTGATCAGCAGCGGCGTCTCGTCACTGTCGGCTGCCGCCTGCTGCAGGCCGTTGGACAGCCCGGCGATCTGCGCCGGAGCGTTGACGTTGTCGCTCCAGGCGAAGTAGATGACGCTGCCGAGGTGGTACTTGGCGATGACCTGGGCGCCGGTGCCGACGCCGTAGAGCGACTGGTTCTGGGCGGCATCCGCGGCGTTGGGAGAGGTCGCCGTAGACCCGTACACATAGGTGGCGAACAGCTGGCCGACCTTCTGCTCGAGCGTCATCTGAGTGAGTCGCGCCGTGATCGGGTCGGGCGGCGGCGCGGCCGATGCTGGTGCCTGCACTCCGATTGCCACGAGCAGTAGCGCAGTGCTAGCCAGTGGCACTAGCCGGCTAACCGGACGGATTCGCATGACATCTCCTCGCACAGCGGGCCGAAGCGTGCGAGTCAGACCTTAGAGTTGTTCACGCAGGTGGTCTAGACAATCTCGCCATGTCATGCCGCCAGGTGTTTGGCAAAGAACGCCTCGATACGGGCCCACGCGTCGGCGGCCGCTTCGGGGTTCGGACCTACGTGTGCCACCCGCATCAGCGGGCGCAACACGCGAGGCCCGTTGGGCTCGTCATTGAGGAAGGAATGCCCCACGCCCGGGTACTCCTTGACGTCGTGCTCCACCGCGACCTGGGTGAGGGTGCGTTCGAGTGTGGTTGCGGCGCGTCCCATGTGGTCCTTGCTGCCGTAGCTGGCGACGATCGGGCAGGCGCCGGCGAGGGCCTCTTCCGGATGCTTCGGCACCACGCCGTAGTTGTCGGCGGCCACGTCGAAGCCGCGAGTGGACGCGAGCAACGCGAAACCGCCGCCCATGCAGAAGCCGATGATGCCGACCTTGCCGGTGCAGTCGGCGTGTTCGCGCACGTACGCGAGCGACGCCTCGATGTCGTCCAGCGGGCGACCTTCGCCCCGAGACAGCGCCCGGAGCGTTCGCACGACGCAGCGGGCTGCGCCACCGTCGCTGAACAGGTCGGGGCCGAGCGTGAGGTAGCCAGCGGCGGCCAGCCGGTCGGCCTGCCGGCGCAGCACGTCGTCCAGGCCGAACAGCTCGTGGATCGCGACAACCCCCGGCCAGGGTCCGGCGCCAGACGGCCGGGCGAGGTACCCCCGCAGGTTTGGTGATCCGCCACTTTCGATGTCGATCGTCGCCATGAGACGAATCTCCCATAGCTCGCTGTGTTTCGCGGACTTACCCTCAAGGCGTGTACCGGACGATGCTGAAGAGCAAGATCCACCGGGCGACCGTGACCCAGGCGGATCTGCACTACGTCGGCTCGATCACCGTCGACGCCGATCTGATGGACGCTGCCGATCTGCTGCCCGGCGAGCAGGTGGCCGTCGTCGACGTCACCAACGGCGCGCGCCTGGAGACCTACGTCATCGAGGGTGAGCGCGGATCCGGCGTCATCGGCATCAACGGCGCCGCGGCGCACCTGATCCACACCGGCGACCTCGTCATCGTCATCAGCTACGCGATGCTGCCCGACGTCGAGGCGAAGGCCTACGAGCCGAAGGTGATCTTCGTCGACAGTTCTGATCGGGCCAATCGCATCGTCCATCGCGGCGACGACCTCGCCCACCCGGGAGTACTGCCGGGCTAGCGCACCGCCGGCCGCGCCACGGGGCACATGTGCTTCGCCATCGGGCACCTCGGTCTACGACGAGCAGAACATCTCTTACGAGTAGAAAGCGCCATACGAGTAGTTCAACGCCCGATGCCGTTCGCTGCTAGCGGACGGCATCGGGGCATCACCGTGGCGCTTCGTCCGTTGACCCGTATGCGTCGCCGACTTCGCGCCGGGCGGCGTGATTGTTTGGACGTTCGTAATCGGATCTGCGACATCGGCCGTAACACAGCGGCAGTAGAGTTATTACTGACGGTCTGCTGCGAAAACTGTGACGATGGCGTCGGGGTCGCGGCGGGGGTCATCCGCACCGGCCTCGACTAGTCCTGCACCAAGGCGCGGAAGGAGCTGACAATGTTCGAGAGGTTCACCGACCGCGCACGTCGGGTTGTCGTCCTGGCTCAAGAAGAGGCCAGGATGCTCAATCACAACTACATCGGTACCGAGCACATCCTGCTCGGGCTCATCCACGAGGGCGAAGGCGTCGCCGCCAAGGCCCTCGAGTCGCTCGGCATCTCCTTGGAGGCCGTGCGCTCTCAGGTCGAGGAGATCATCGGCCAGGGCCAGCAGGCTCCGAGCGGGCACATCCCGTTCACGCCGCGGGCCAAGAAGGTCCTCGAGCTCAGCCTGCGTGAGGCACTGCAGCTGGGCCACAATTACATCGGCACCGAGCACATCCTGCTCGGCCTCATCCGTGAGGGCGAGGGCGTTGCTGCCCAGGTGCTGGTGAAGCTCGGCGCCGACCTGAACAAGGTCCGCCAGCAGGTCATCCAGCTGCTCAACGGCTACCAGGCCAAGGAGCCGGCCGGCACCGCGTCCGAGGCCACGCCTTCGACGTCCCTGGTCCTGGACCAGTTCGGCCGCAACCTGACCCAGGCCGCCCGCGAGGGCAAGCTCGACCCGGTCATCGGCCGCGAGAAGGAGATCGAGCGCCTCATGCAGGTGCTCTCGCGGCGGACCAAGAACAACCCGGTGCTGATCGGCGAGCCCGGCGTCGGCAAGACCGCCGTCGTCGAGGGTCTCGCGCAGGCGATCGTCAAGGCCGAGGTGCCCGAGACGCTGAAGGACAAGCAGCTCTACACCCTCGACCTCGGCTCGCTGGTCGCCGGCTCGCGCTACCGCGGTGACTTCGAGGAGCGCCTGAAGAAGGTGCTCAAAGAGATCCGCACCCGCGGCGACATCATCATGTTCATCGACGAGATCCACACCCTCGTCGGTGCCGGTGCCGCCGAGGGCGCGATCGACGCCGCGTCGATCCTCAAGCCGATGCTGGCCCGCGGCGAGCTGCAGACCATCGGGGCGACGACCCTCGACGAGTACCGCAAGTACCTCGAGAAGGACGCTGCCCTCGAGCGCCGGTTCCAGCCGGTGCAGGTGGGCGAGCCGACGGTGGCGCACACCATCGAGCTCCTCAAGGGCCTGCGCGACCGGTACGAGGCGCACCACCGCGTCTCCATCACCGACGCTGCGCTCGTCGCGGCGGCCACGCTGGCCGACCGCTACATCAGCGACCGCTTCCTGCCCGACAAGGCGATTGACCTGGTGGACGAGGCGGCCAGCCGGCTGCGCGTGGCGCTGCAGTCGCGGCCCAAGGCGCTG
>DASXYL010000079.1:0-17899 GCA_036502575.1 Jatrophihabitantaceae bacterium
CACGAGCAGGGCGCCGGCCACGCCGCGACCGGCTACGCGAAGGCCACCGGCAAGGTCGGCGTGTGCATGGCCACCTCCGGCCCGGGCGCGACCAACCTGGTCACCCCGCTGGCCGACGCGAACATGGACTCCGTACCCGTCGTCGCCATCACCGGCCAGCAGAGCCGTGCGCTGATCGGCACGGACGCCTTCCAGGAGGCCGACATCTGCGGCATCACCCTGCCGATCACCAAGCACAATTTCCTGGTGACCGATCCAATCGATATCCCGCGCACCATTGCCGAGGCGTTCCACCTCGCGTCGACGGGCCGTCCCGGACCGGTACTGGTGGACATCCCCAAGGACGTGCTGCAGGAGATGACCTCCTTCTCCTGGCCGGCCGAGATGCGCCTGCCGGGCTACCGGCCGACGCTGCGCCCGCACGGCAAGCAGGTGCGCGAGGCGGCCAAGCTGATCGCCGCGGCCCGGCGGCCGGTGCTCTACGTCGGCGGCGGGGTGCTCAAATCCCGGGCCGTCGCCGAGCTGCGCCAGCTGGCCGAGCTCACCGGCATCCCGGTGGTCACCACGCTGATGGCCCGGGGCGCGTTCCCGGACAGCCACCGCCAGCACCTGGGCATGCCGGGCATGCACGGCAGCGTCGCCGCCGTCACCGCGCTGCAGAAGTCCGATCTGCTGATCGCGCTCGGCACCCGCTTCGACGATCGCGTGACGGGACGGCTCGACACGTTCGCGCCGGGTGCGGCGATCATCCACGCCGACATCGACCCGGCCGAGATCGGCAAGAACCGGGTTGCCGACGTGCCGATCGTGGGCGACGCCCGCGAGGTGCTCGTCGAGTTGATCCCGGCCGTGCGGGCCGAGTACGCCGCGGATCATCGGGCCGACCTGACCGGCTGGTGGCTGCAGCTCGACCAGTGGCGCGAGACTTATCCGCTCGGCTACGACGATCCGCCCGACGGCGCGCTGGCGCCCCAGTACGTCATCTCGCGGCTGGGCCAGATCGCCGGACCGGAGACGATCTTCGCCGCCGGGGTGGGCCAGCACCAGATGTGGGCCTCGCAGTTCATCAGCTACGAGAACCCGTACACGTGGCTCAACTCCGGTGGGGCCGGCACCATGGGTTACGCCGTGCCGGCCGCGATGGGGGCGAAGGTCGGCCAGCCGGACAAGCTCGTCTGGGCCATCGACGGCGACGGCTGCTTCCAGATGACCAATCAGGAGCTGGCCACCTGCGCCGTCGAGGGCATCCCGATCAAGGTGGCCGTGATCAACAACGGCAACCTCGGCATGGTGCGCCAGTGGCAGACGCTGTTCTACGAGGAGCGCTACAGCCAGACCGATCTCAGTACGCACAAGCTCATCCCGGACTTCGTGAAGCTGGCCGACGCGCTCGGCTGCATCGGGCTGCGCTGCGACTCGAAGGCCGACGTCGACGACACGATCGAGAAGGCCATGTCGATCAACGACGCCCCGGTGGTGGTCGACTTCCAGGTCGGCAAGGACGCGATGGTGTGGCCGATGGTGGCCGCCGGCACGAGCAACGACAGCATCCTGGCCGCGCGCGGCATCCGTCCGGCCTACGACGAGGACGAGTGACCATGACTACGCACACCTTGTCGGTGCTCGTCGAGAACAAGCCGGGCGTCTTGGCTCGGGTCTCGGGGCTGTTCAGCCGGCGCGGGTTCAACATCGAGTCACTCGCCGTCGGGCCGACCGAGCACGCCGAGATCTCGCGCATCACGATCCTGGTGGGGGTCGAGGGCACCGCGCTCGAGCAGGTCACCAAGCAACTCAACAAGCTCGTCAACGTCATCAAGATCGTCGAGCTCGAGGACGCGCACGCCGTGCAACGCGAGCTGCTGCTGGTCAAGGTGCGCGCGGACGACTCGACGCGCCGGGGCGTGCTCGAGACGGTCGAGCTGTTCCGGGCGACGGTGGTCGACGTCGGCCCGGAAGCGCTGACCATCGAGGTCACCGGCCAGCCGGCCAAGCTCGAAGCGATGCTGCGGATGCTCGAGCCGTACGGCATTCGCGAAATGGTCCAATCAGGCGTGGTCGCGCTACAACGTGGCCCGCGGTCAATGACGCAAGCAGCGTTGCGCTCGGTCGAGCGCAGCGCCTGATGAAGGGAACGCAGTGGCAGTAGAGATCTTTTACGACGACGACGCCGACCTGTCGATCGTCCAGGGCCGCAAGGTCGCCGTGCTCGGCTACGGCAGCCAGGGGCACGCGCACGCGCTGTCGCTGCGGGACTCCGGCGTGGACGTCCGGGTCGGACTCCCCGAGGGCTCCAAGTCGCGGGCGAAGGCGCAGGACGAGGGCCTGCGGGTGCTCACCCCGGCGGAGGCGTCGGCCGAGGCCGATCTGATCATGGTGCTCGCGCCGGACCCCGCGCAGCGGTCGCTGTACAAGGAGTCGATCGAGCCGAACCTCAAGGACGGCGACGCGATCTTCTTCGGGCACGGCTTCAACATCCGGTTCGGTTACATCAAGGCGCCGGGCAACGTAGACGTCGCGATGGTGGCGCCGAAGGGACCGGGCCACCTGGTGCGGCGGCAGTTCGTCGACGGCAAGGGCGTGCCGGTGCTCGTCGCGGTCGAGCAGGACGCGTCGGGGTCGGCGTTTCCGCTCGCCCTGTCCTACGCCAAGGCGATCGGCGGCACGCGGGCCGGCGCGATCAAGACGACGTTCACCGAGGAGACCGAGACCGACCTGTTCGGTGAGCAGGCCGTCCTGTGTGGCGGGATCTCGCAGCTGGTCACCTACGGTTTCGAGACGCTGACCGAGGCGGGCTACGCGCCCGAGGTCGCCTACTTCGAGTGCCTCCACGAGCTCAAGCTGATCGTCGACCTGATGTACGAGGGTGGCATCGCCAAGCAGCGCTGGTCGGTCTCCGATACGGCGGAGTACGGCGACTACGTGTCGGGTCCGCGGATCATCGACCCGCACGTCAAGGCGAACATGCAGACGATCCTCGGCGAGATCCGCGACGGCTCGTTCGCGGCCCGGTTCATCGCCGACCAGGACGCGGGCGGCACCGAGTTCCAGGCTCTGCGCGAGAAGGCCGAGCAGCACCCGATCGAAGAGGTCGGCCGCCATCTGCGGGGCCTCATGTCGTGGGTGGCCACCGGCGACGACGACTACACCGAGGGAACCGCCGCCCGATGAAGCTCGCCGTCATCCCCGGCGACGGCATCGGTGTCGAGGTCGTCGAGCAGGCGCTGCACGTGCTCGACGCCGTGCAGCCCGGCGTCGAGGCGTCGCGGTACGACCTGGGCGCGGCGCGCTGGCACCGGACGGGCGAGACGCTGCCCGACTCGGCGCTGGACGAGATCCGTGGGCACGACGCGATCCTGCTCGGGGCGGTCGGTGATCCGTCCGTGCCGAGCGGCGTGCTGGAGCGCGGGTTGCTGCTGCGACTGCGGTTCGAGCTCGACCACTACGTCAACCTGCGCCCGTCCAAGCTCTACCCGGGGGTGGCCACCCCGCTGGCGGGGACGCCGTCCATCGACTTCGTCGTGTACCGCGAGGGCACCGAGGGCCCGTACGTCGGCAACGGGGGAGTGTTGCGCCGGGGCACCCCGAACGAGGTGGCCACCGAGGTCAGCCTCAACACGGCGTTCGGCGTCGAGCGGGTGGTCCGGGCGGCGTTCGAGCGGGCGCAGTCACGTCCCCGCCAGCATCTGACGCTCGTGCACAAGAACAACGTGCTCGTCTATGCCGGCGACCTGTGGAAGCGCACCGTGGACGCCGTCGCGGCGTCGTATCCGGAGGTAACGGTCGCCTACCACCACGTGGACGCCGCGACGATCTACCTGGTCACCGACCCGGGCCGCTACGACGTGATCGTCACCGACAACCTGTTCGGCGACATCATCACCGACCTGGCGGCGGCCGTGTCCGGCGGCATTGGCCTGGCCGCGTCCGGCAACGTCGACCCGTCCCGGAACAACCCGTCGATGTTCGAGCCGGTGCACGGCTCGGCGCCCGACATCGCCGGGCTGGGCAAGGCCGATCCGACGGCGGCGATCCTGTCGGTGTCGATGCTGCTCGAGCACCTGGGTTCGGCGGAGGCGGCCGCTCGGGTCGAGGCAGCCGTCGCCGCGGATCTGGCCAGTCGCGATCCGCACAACCCCGGCACCACGGCGGAGATCGGCGAGCGCCTCGCCAAGGCCGCGGCGGGCTAACCGCGGTTTTGGTCACCCAGCCGTCTATTCGACGGCGGGTGACCAAAACCGTGCGGGGTCAGGCCGCGGCGTCGAGGCGACGGCGCTGGTCTGTGCTCAGGGTCAGCTGCGCCCCGGCCATGGCCTCGTCGAGCTGGGCCGCCGAGCTCACCCCGACCAGCGGTGTGATCGACGGGGTGCCGCCGATCAGCCAGGCCAGCACCATCTGGTTGCGTGTCGCGCCGAGTTCCGCCGCCACCTCGTCCAGGGCGGCCAGCCGCCGGGTCGTCCCGGGGTGGTCGTAGCCCTCGGGCAGCGGCTTGTCAGCTCGCACGTAGGCGCCCTCGATCAGCGGCGTGTAGGCCCAGATGTCCAGGCGCTCGGACGCGGCGTAGTCGAGCGTCTCGTCAGTGACCGATCCGAACCGGTGACCGTGCACCACCACGCCCGGCCGCGGCACCAGGTAGGAGTAGCGCAGCTGCAGGGCGGAGTAGCCCGCCACCCCCTGCCCCCGCGCCGCCGCCCGGGCCTGCTCGACCCGCCACGTTGCGTGGTTGGACGCGCCCAGCCGCCGGGCCACGCCCTTGGCCACCAGTGATCCGAATGCGCCCACTGTCTCGTCGACCGGCACCGACCGGTCCTCCATGTGCGCCCAGTACAGGTCGACGTGATCGACGCCCATTCGCTTCAGGCTGCCCTGGATGGCGTCGGCGATCACCGGTTCGGACAATCCCTCGATGTTGTCGGGATACCCGCCCGGCACGCGGGGCTCGGCGCCTACCTTCGTGCTCAGATACACCCGATCACGCATCCCCGGGCGGGCCGCGAACCACGCACCGAGCAGGGTCTCGCTGGCCCCGCCGTGCCCACTCGGGTGCTCCCAGAACGGGTAGTTGTTCGACGTGTCGATCATCGTGCCGCCGCCGTCCACGAACCGGTCGAGCAGTTCGAACGAAGCCCGCTCATCCTGCCGCGTGCCGAAGAACATCGCTCCCAGTACCAAATTCATCATGTATCCACCCTGCAACCCGGAGTGCGCTCCAGGTCAAGCAAGCGGCCCGGGCTGCCACCCACCCGATCCGGTTTTGGTCACCCAGCCGCCTATGCGACGGCGGGTGACCAAAACCGGGCAGGGGTACCCGGAGTGCGCTCGAGGTCGAGAATGGTTCCATGTACTCACCCGGACAGGTGGCCGACAAGACCGGATTCAGCCTCGACACCCTGCGCTATTACGAGCGCATCGGCTTGCTCGACGGCATCGCCCGCACGCCGGGCGGCCGGCGCACGTTCACCGACGACGACCTCGGCTGGCTCGAGGTGCTGCGCTGCCTGCGCGACACCGGCATGCCGATCGCCCAGATGCAGCGCTACGCCGACCTGTGCCGCACCGGCGAGGGCACGTTCGGCGAGCGCATCGAACTGCTGGAGAAGCACGACCGGGCCGTCGAGGAGCAGATCCGCCTGCTGCGGGCTCAGAAACAGCACATCCGCGAGAAGATCAGCTGGTACCGGTCGCAAAGTTGAGCGCGACGTTGCGCGCGAGATGTGGCAGACTCAACGCCGTGCACGTCCACTTCGTGATTATCAGTTAGCGCGTCGGCCCGAGCTCAACACCGACGCGCAGACCCTCCGCACCCGCGGGGGGTCTTTTGTTTTGGCGCCACACCGGCCCTACTACCCAAGGGAATCAGCAATGCTCACCGATGACTTCCACGTCTTCGACACGACGCTGCGCGACGGGGCCCAGCGCGAGGGCATCACGTACTCCGTCGCCGACAAGCTGGCGGTCGCGCGGCTGCTCGACCAGCTCGGCGTGGGCTTCATCGAGGGCGGCTGGCCCGGGGCGATGCCCAAGGACACCGAGTTCTTCGCCCGCGCCGCGGACGGCGAGCTCACCCTGAAGAACGCCGTGCTGGTCGCGTTCGGGGCGACCCGGAAGGCGGGCGTCAAGGTCGAGGACGACGCCCAGGTGCGCGCCCTGCTCGAGTCGCGGGCGTCCGTCGTCACGCTCGTCGCCAAGTCCGACGTGTGGCACGTCGAGCGGGCGCTGCGCACCACGCTGGAGGAGAACCTCGCGATGGTGCGCGACACGGTGGGGTTCCTGCGCGAACACGATCGCCGCGTCTTCCTCGACTGCGAGCACTTCTTCGACGGCTACAAACACGATCCGAACTACGGCGTACGGGTGCTGGACGCCGCGGCCGAGGCCGGCGCAGATGTCGGCGTGCTGTGCGACACGAACGGCGGGATGCTGCCGATGGGCGTCCACGAGATCGTGACGGACGTACGCCGGCGTACGGGGATCCGGCTCGGCATCCACACCCAGGACGACACCGGCTGCGCAGTTGCCAACACGCTGGCCGCCGTCGACGCCGGGGCCACCCACGCGCAGGGCACCGCCAACGGCTACGGCGAACGGGCCGGCAACGCCGACATCTTCGGCATCATCGGCGGGTTGGTCACCAAGATGGGGCGTGACGTCCTGCCCGAAGGCTGCCTGACCGAGATGGTGCGCGTCTCGCACGCCATCGCCGAGATCGCCAACCTGGCCCCGAACACCCACCAGCCCTACGTCGGATCGTCGGCGTTCGCGCACAAGGCCGGGCTGCACGCGTCCGCGATCAAGGTGTCGCCCGAGCTGTACAACCACCTCGACCCGGCCGTGGTCGGCAACGGCCAGCGCATCCTCGTCACCGAGATGGCCGGCCGGGCCAGCGTCGAACTCAAGTCGCGCGAGCTGGGCGTGGATGTCGCGTCTCGGCCCGACGTCGTCGGCAAGGTGGTCGAGCGGGTCAAGCAGCGCGAGGCTGAGGGCTGGTCCTACGAGGCGGCCGACGCGTCGTTCGAACTGCTGCTGCGCGACGAGCTCGGCGAGGCTCCCGAGGCGTTTCGCGTCGAGTCCTACCGGGTGATCGTCGAGCGGCGCGAGGACGGCTCGCTGGTCAGCGAGGCCACCGTCAAGCTGCACGCGGGCGGCCAGCGGGTGATCTCGACCGACGAGGGCAACGGTCCGGTGAACGCCCTGGACCGCGCCCTGCGCTCAGCGCTCGAGACGGCCTACCCGCGTCTGGCCCAGCTGTCGCTGACGGACTACAAGGTGCGCATCCTGCCCGGCAAGCACGGCACGGACGCGGTCACCCGGGTGCTCGTCGAGACCTCGGACCGCCAGCACGAATGGACGACGGTGGGCGTGCACGGCAACGTGATCGAGGCCTCGTGGCTCGCCCTGCACGACGCCGTCCGCTACGGGTTGTTGCACGAGTAGCGCAGGAAGACCACGCCGCCGGCGAAGCGGCGCTCGTCGAGCAGGTCGAGTCCGATCCGTACGTCGGAAGGCAGCGCCGCGGTGCCGCCGCCCACCACGATCGGGTTGAGGTAGAGCTGGACCTCGTCGACCAGTCCGGCCGCGAGCGCCTGGGCGGCGAGATTCGCGCCGCCCACGCTGACGTCGTGCTCGGCCGACTCCTTCAGCCGGCGCACGGCGTCGACGTCGAACTCGCGCTCGAGCCTCGTCCGCGCGCTCGACGCCGCCGAGAGCGTCCTTGAGTACACGATCTTGTCGGTCGACTGCCACATCCGGGCGAAGTCGCGCATCACCGCCGGGCCGGTGTCGGTGGGCGCCGTCTCCCAGTACGTCAGCACCTCATACATTCGCCGGCCGAGCAGGTACGTGCCGATGGGCCGTTCCAGGTCGTTGACGAAGGCGTGCACCTCCTCGTCCGGGGCGGACCAGTCGAAGACGCCGTCCACGTCGGCGATGTAGCCGTCCAGGGACGCGATCGCCGAGTAGATCAGTCTGGCCACGCGCTATCCCTTCGCCGCGCCCAGCAGGCAGATGGCGCAGTCGTGGGCGCAGGCGTCACCGGAGGGGCAGGCGTCGGTCACGTGCATCTCGTCCGGGTCGTGCTCGTGCCCGCAGCCGCAACCAGCCCCGGACGACGCGACGGCGGACGCGATCGCCGCGTCGACCCGCGATTCGGCCAGGTCGGCGCGGACGCTCGTGAGCAGCCCCCAGGCCACCAGCCCGAGCAGTACGGCCGCGACGAGCGCGATCGTCGAGAAGACGCGGATCGTGCTCGGCGCCGACCCGGCCCACGACACGATGCCGATCGCGACGAGCAGGGTGGCGATCAGCCCGACGGTCGCGGCCGCCCGGCGGCGGCGTTCCACGGGCAGGTAGGACAGCTGCGAAGGCACGGCGAGAAGTATGCCCGGTAGCCTTGACGCTCGTGCGCATCGCCCGCTTCGCTACCCCGTCCGCCAGCCTGAGTTGGGGGGTCGTCGAGGGGCAGGACGCGCCGACCGTCGCCGCGATCGAGGGCCACCCGTTCGCCGGCATCACGTTCAGCGGCCAACGGTGGGCATTGCCCGACGTCCGGCTGCTGTCGCCGGTGTTGCCGAGCAAGGTGGTCGCGGTGGGCCGCAACTACGCTGAGCACGCGCGCGAGCTGGGCAACGAGGTGCCGTCGACGCCGCTGCTCTTTCTCAAGCCGTCGACGTCGGTGATCGGCACCGGCGACGTGATCCGGTTGCCCGCCGACTCGCAGCAGGTCGAGCACGAGGCCGAGCTCGCCGTCGTGATCGGCATTCCGGCCAAGGACGTCACTCGCGAGAAGGCGCTCGATCACGTGCTGGGCTACACCGTCGCCAACGACGTGACCGCCCGCGACCAGCAGCGCTCCGACGGGCAGTTCACCCGGGCGAAGGGCTACGACTCGTTCTGCCCGCTCGGCCCGTGGATCGAGACGGTGCTCGACCCGTTCGACCTGCACATCACCGCCGGCGTCAACGGCGAGCTACGCCAGGACGGGCGAACCAGCCAGATGGTGCACGACATCCCGTCGCTGATCGCGTTCGCATCGACCATCATGACGCTGCTGCCCGGTGATGTGATCCTGACCGGCACGCCGGCCGGGGTCGGCCCGATCCGCGACGGCGACACTGTCAGCATCGAGATCGAAGGGATCGGCACATTGACCAACGAGGTCCGGGCCCGATGAGCGCTTGCGCGAAGAGCGGCAGGGTGCAGTGACGGTGCGAGTTCGGTTCTGCCCGTCGCCCACGGGTGATCTGCACGTGGGCAACGTCCGCACCGCGCTGTTCAACTGGGCCTACGCGCGGCACACGAACGGCACCTTCGTCTTCCGGGTCGAGGACACCGACACCGCCCGCGACACCGAGGCCTCCTACGTCAAGCTGCTCGACGACCTGCGCTGGCTCGGCCTCGACTGGGACGAGGGTCCCGAGGTCGGCGGGCCGTACGGGCCGTATCGGCAGAGCGAGCGGCGTTCCGTCTACAAAGACGTCGTCGAGCAGCTCGTCAAGGCCGGCCACCTCTACGAGTCGTACTCGACGCCGGAGGAAACGGAGGCCCGCCACCGGGCGGCCGGTCGCGACCCCAAGCTCGGCTACGACGGCTTCGACCGGTCACTCACCGACGAGCAACGGGCGGCGTACCGGGCCGACGGGCGCGCCCCCGTGCTGCGGGTGCGCATGCCGGATGCTGACGTCACCTGGCCGGATCTGGTCCGCGGCGAGATCACCTTCGCTGCTGGCAGCGTGCCCGACTTCGTCGTCCTGCGCGGCAACGGCGACCCGCTCTACACGCTGACCAATCCGGTCGACGACGCCCTGATGCGCATCACCCACGTGCTGCGTGGCGAGGATCTCACCCCGTCGACGCCGCGCCAGATCGTGCTCTACCGCGCGCTCATCGACATCGGCGTCACCGACTTCGTCCCGCAGTTCGGACACCTGCCGTTCGTGATGGGCGAGGGCAATCGCAAGCTGTCCAAGCGGGCGCCGGAGGGCTCGCTCGACACCTACCGCCGGGGCGGCTACCTGCCCGAGGGGCTGCTCAACTACCTGGCGCTGCTCGGCTGGTCCATCGCCGCCGACCGCGACGTGTTCGGCCTGGACGAGATGGTGGCCGCGTTCGACATTGCCGACGTCAACGCGAACTCGGCCCGCTTCGACCCGAAGAAGTGCGAGGCGATCAATGCCGCGCACATCCGTCTGCTGCCGGCTGAGGAGTTCGCGCAGCGCCTGGCGGCGTATCTGCCCGAGGCCTCGCCGGACGTCATCACCGCGGCCGCGCCGCTGGTGCAGGAGCGCGTCCAGACCCTCGTCGAGGCCGCGGACATGCTGCGGTTCCTCGTCGAGGACGAGATCGAGATGGACGACGACGCTCGCACCAAGCAGCTCGGTGACGCCGGCCAGGGCGTGCTGGCGGCTGCGATTCCCGCGCTCGAAACGCTGCCGAACTGGGACGCCGCCTCGATCGAGACGGCGCTGCGTCAGGCCCTCGTCGACGACCTGGGCCTCAAGCCGCGCAACGCGTTCGGCCCGATCCGCGTCGCGATCACCGGGCGGACCGTGTCGCCGCCGCTGTTCGAGTCGCTCGAGCTGCTCGGACACGACCGCTCGCTGGCCCGCCTGCACGCGGCGCGGGCGTGAGCCGCCTGGTCAGAGCCGTCTTCTTCGACGTCGACGACACGATCGTGGACTATGCGGCGACGGCCCGCCTCGCGCTGGACGAAGCGATGGGTGCCGCCGGCGACTACGACCTGTGGCAGGAGATCTCCGAGCCGTACTTCCGGCGGTACGACCGCGGGGAGATCGAGTTCGCGGCGATGCGGATCGAGCGCACCGCACACTTCCTGCGCGAGCTCGGCCGCGAGGACGACAGCCGCCGAGCCGCTGATCTGGAGACGGCGCGCTTCGTGTGCCTGAACCGTTCCTTCGTCCTGTTCGACGATGTCCTGCCCTGCCTCGCCGCTCTACGCGAGCGGTCGCTGCGGCTGGGCGTGATCACCAACAATGACGGCCCGCATCAGCGACGCAAGCTTGCCGCCGTGGGCCTGGCCGACTCGTTCGACGCCCTGGCGATATCCGGCGAGCTGGGCTCCGCCAAGCCCGACCCGGCGATCTTCCAGCACGCCTGCACCGCGATCGGGGTCGCCTCCGACGCTGCCCTGCATGTAGGCGACCGCCTCGACACGGACGCCCTGGGTGCGGTCGGCGCGGGCCTGATCGGCGTCTGGCTCGACCGTCGCCGGGCCGCCGGCGGCGAGCGCCGGGTGCCGGTGGTTTCGACCCTGGCCGAGCTACCGGCACTCGTCGAGCGGGCGGCCTGAGCCGTTTTGGTTCGGCCTCGCGCTGTCCGGTAGCATTACACCCCGGCCTGGCCGGCAACCCCGGGCAGCCAGCTTTGGGGTATGGGGTAATTGGCAGCCCAACTGATTCTGGTTCAGTTAGTCTAGGTTCGAGTCCTGGTACCCCAGCGCCGTGCTTCGTCGCACAGCGAGAAAGTGTTTGAAGTTTCTGGGGCCCCGTCGTCTAGTGGCCCAGGACGCCGCCCTCTCAAGGCGGTAGCGGCGGTTCGAATCCGCTCGGGGCTACCACCCTGAACCCCCCGGCTCCCGGGGGGTTCAGTCATTTCCCGGCGGCGTCGCGGGCCGGCCGGGGTCGGCGCTTCCCGCTCATGGCTGCCGTGCGGGCGGCTCGCTGATTGCCGGCTCG
This sequence comes from Jatrophihabitantaceae bacterium, assembly GCA_036502575.1. Classification (GTDB taxonomy): domain Bacteria; phylum Actinomycetota; class Actinomycetes; order Mycobacteriales; family Jatrophihabitantaceae; genus DASXRA01. Next base: position 11,688 of record DASXYL010000079.1, read on the forward strand.
TCGTCAGGTGCTTGGGTGGCACTGGTAGAGGGTGCCCGTTTCGCCGCCGAAGTTGCCCGAGCCGCCGAGGCCGGCGCTGCCGTTGCCGGATGGTGGAGCGGCGGGCGAGGTGGCGCCGTAGTCTGCGGCCGGGATCTCGGTGCACGCGTCGCGCACCCACGATTCGATCGCCGCTACCGTGGCGGAGGTCTGGCGGCCCATCGCGACGCCCGGACCTTGGCCGGCGCCGTCGAGCAAGAAGAAGCGCAGCTTCTTGTCGGTCACGAGCGTCTTGACCTGGGTCAGGGTGGGTTGCGGGACTGAGCCGCTGAAGCCGCCCATAGGCATGACCTCTTGGCCGGTGGCCAGGATGTAGGGCGATGCCTGCGACCAGGACTGGACGGCCATGAGATAGCTGGCGCCGTCGCGGTGGGTCGTGACGTAGTTGTAGATCTGGCGCTGCGAGGCGGTGAGCGTGGTGGTGGCGAGCATCCCCCCGCCGCCGGGGCCTCCGCCTGGACCGCCACCGGGGAGGTCTTGGCCCTGCGGGGTGCGGATGCCGTATCGCTGGGCGAGCGACTCGCTGCTGGGTGAGCCGCTTCGGTTGCCGAAGCCGCCCATGCCACCGGCTGGGCCGGCGCTGGCGTTGAATGAGGTGCCGCCGTACTTCGTGTCGAGTACTGAAGCTGCCCAGGTGGCGGGCGCGGCCAGCATCGCCAGAACACCTGCGGTCAGTCCGGCGATCGCGATCCGGGTCTGTATCCGGCGGGACAGTTTCGCCGCGACCATGACGATGATCGAGACCGCCCCGACTGCCAGCAGGGCGGTGCGTGCCCAGGGCAGGAAGCCGCTGTAGTCGCGCCACACGAACAGGGTCCAGGCCACTTCGGCTGCCACCGCGGCTGGCAGGATCCAGCTGCGCCGGCCGCCCGCCCGGTAGGTCTGCCAGAACATGGTGATCCCGGCCGCGGACAGCGCCCCGAGTGGCGGCGCCAGAGTGGCCATGTAGGCGGTGTGCGGGATGCTGGTCATCTTGCTGAACACCAATCCTGCGGTGAGCAGCCAGGTGCCCCACAGGAGCAGTTCGGCCCGGGCTCGGTCGGTGCGCGCGGCGCGGCGGGTCCAGATGAGGCCGAGGACGAGCGCGAGGATCGCCAGCGGGTACAGCCAGCCGATTTCCGGACCGTAGTTGCTGCCCAGCAGCTTGGTCCAACCGGTGCCGAAGCCGCCGTTGCCGCCTGCCGGGGCGCCGCCCGCGCCGGAGAGGTCGATGGGTGATCCTGTCTGGGTGCTGCCTCGTGGGCCCGGAGTGCTGGTCCCGCCAGGCGGTGCGTGCCCGCCGCCCATCCTGGACTCGACCGCGCCGGGGAGGTGGACGCCGAAGCGGTCCAGGCCGTTGTAGCCGAAGACCATGGCCACCGCACTGTTGTTGGTCGAGCCATCCACGTAGGGCCGGTCCTTAGCCGGGGTGAGCGCGTACAACGCGACCCACGACAGCGACACGGCCAGCATCACTACCCCGGCGACGCCGAGCTGCCAGAACCGGCGGCGCAGCCGCACGGGGGCGGCGACCAGGTAGCCGAGGGCGAGCGCCGGCAGGATCATCCAGGCCTGCAGCATCTTGGTTTGGAAGCCCAGGCCGACCCAGACCCCGGCCCAGATCAGGGAGCGTAGCCGCGCCTGCATGACCGCGCGCTGGTAGGCGTCGGCAGCCAGCACCAGGCACATGGTCAGCGCGCCATCCTCCATGCTGTGCCCGTACATGGACGCCGCGATCGGCGTGAGCGTGAAGATGGTGGACGCGAGCAGCCCCGGCACCACTCCGCCCCGCGCCGCACCACTCGGTACATCACCAGCACCGAGACGACGCCCTCGATCACCTGCGGCAGCGCGAGCGACCACGGATGGAAGCCGAAGATCCGCGCGCTCAGCGCTTGCGGCCAGAACGAGCCAGCCAGCTTGTCGATGGTGATCGTGGCCTGGGGATCCAGGGCGCCGTAGAGGAACGCCTTCCAGCTCTCCGACATGCTCTTGACCGCGACCGAGTAGAACGGCGCGAGCCCGGCCTCGGTGATGTTCCAGGCGTACAGGAACGCCGCTACGGCGGCGATGCCGAGCAGGGCCGGGCGGGCCCAGGGCGGCTGGTCCCCGGGCGAGCGCCACACCTCCCAGCGGCGTCGGCTGCCTACGGGGGCGGTCGGTGGATCCACGAGAATCATGGACACGGCGGTGGGACCTCCAGGTATTCAGCTACTCGCAGCAGCGCGCCCCCGCGCGCAGGACGACCCGTAAGCAGAGCCGAGGCACGAGCCTGGCCAACATTTATGTGGATTTGCGTAGAACACGGCTATAACGGGTTAATCGTCTAATGCGTAGTGCGCTGGAGCGTGCTCAGGAGAGCGGCGAGTTGGACGGCGTCCGGCCCGGTCGCCGTGTGGGCGGACCACGGCCACACACCAGGCAGCGGTCGCAAGATCAATGGCTTGTCCTGGTGGAAGCGCACTACCACTACGGGCGCGGCCGGTCGACCGCGTGAGCGATCCCCGGTAGTGCCGGCTTTACTCGAGCGCACCGCGGCGTGCGTCCACGACCCGGCCGACTGGCCATCGGCAGAGACCAACCGCAGGCCTGCGTCGTCGACGACCAGCGCGCCGACCCAGCCGTGCACCTCAACCGTCTGCACCAGAAGGGAATGCGGATAGCGACCCCGAACACGACGCACGGAGCGCTGACTGGCACGGCGGGCCAAGGTCAGCAGGCGAGCAAGTGCACCGAGCAGAGTCACGCCCGTCACCGACCACCACACAGTCTCCGCCGTGTCGGCGATCCCCGTCTCGCGCCGCAAGATCACCAAGCCGGCGCTCGCCAGGCCCAGCAGCACCAGCACGAGCCGCAGGCCGGACAGCAGTCGAAGGTCCCACGGCTCGGTCGGTTCATCACGGGCCGCATCAGTGCTCTCGTGGACGCCCGCCGCGTCGTCCGACCTCCCCATCGGGAGAGGTGTAGCCCGCACGGTTCAGCGCCAGACATGACCTCGCCAAGAAACCAATGAGAGCTGGGCCTACAGCGTTCGTCAACGCCGGCAAACGCGCCTTGAAACGCCTTCTCGAGGCGGTAGCGCCGGTTCGAATCCGGTCGGGGCGACAAGAATAGGGTTGTGACTACCCGGGCGATCGTTGCCGATCCCAGTACGCCGCTGAGCATGCGCCTCGGTGAGGTGCCATCGCCCGCACCGCTGCCGAACCAGGCGTTGATCAGAGTCGAGCACGTCTCGCTGAATCATGGCGACCTCAACGACGCGAGATCGGGACGCGTGCCCGCCGGAAGCGTCCTCGGGTCAGACGGCTCCGGCATCGTGGTCGAGCCGGCGGCCGACGGATCTGGCCCCGGCGCGGGGGCGCGGGTCGTAGCGCTCGCCGAGGGTGCCTTCGCCGAGATCGCAGCCGTGCGAACCGGTTCGCTCGCCGAGGTGCCGCCCGGGGTCGACCTGGATGTGGCCGCCGCGTTGCCGGTCGCGGGCTTGGCGGCGTTTCGCGCGCTCCGGGGGTGCGGTTCGCTGCTCGGCAAGCGGGTCCTGATCACCGGAGGTCCGGTGGTGTGGGCAGTTTCGCCGTTCAGCTTGCGGCGGCCGCGGGTGCTCACGTCGTCGCTTCGGTCGGCTCGACTTCCCGCGGCGACGACCTCGGCAAGCTCGGCGCGCGCGAGGTGGTGGTCGACCTGGCCGGCGTGGAACCGGTGGACGCCGTCATCGACAACGTCGGCGGCCCGCACCTCGTTCGGGCGTGGGACCTGCTCGCGCCCGGTGGGACGTTGCAGAGCGTTGGCTGGACCTCGGGTGAGCCGGCGATCTTCGCGCCCTACGCCACCATCGGGCCGCTCAAGTCCCTGAACTCGTACCTGACGACGGGGGACGTCGGTGCCGACCTCGCTGCTCTGGTGCGCCTCGTCGAGACCGGTGGGCTCAGCGTTCAGGTCGGCTGGCGGGGCAAACTGAGCGACTTCGCCGATGCCGCCGAAGGCCTCCGCGGCCGCAGGATCCGCGGGAAGGCCGTCATGGATGTTCACGCTTGACGCGGCGGCGCTAGTGTCGTCAGGGTGCGGCGAACGGTGAAGCTCTTCCTGACCCCACGGTGGGTTGCGCTGCACGTCGTGATCTGGGCCGCCGTGGTGACGATGGTGCTGCTCGGACGTTGGCAGCTGACTGTCTCGAACCGCAAGCACTTCGACCTGCAGAACTTCGGGTACACGCTGCAGTGGTGGGCGTTCAGTGCCTTCCTGGTGCTGCTCTGGCTGCGCATCATGCGCGACGCCCGGCGTCCTCCGGACGGGCCCACCAGCGGGGCGGAGCTCGTCCTTCGATCCGGTCAGGTCGACCGGACCGAGGGGGCCGCCCGGGTCGGCCGCGGGTACCTGGCCGTCCCCAGCGACAAGCCCGGCCAGGCCCCCGTCGTCTACCGCGGCTACCTCATGCCGAACAGTGCGACGACGCCGGCCCGTAGCGGGGGCGACGACTACCACGGCGCCTACAACGACTACCTCTGGGAACTGTCGCTCGCCGATTCGGCCGGCCGAGCCCCGTCACGCCGGGCCTCGGCCGATCCAGCCCAGTCGGCCGATACTGCCCGCGCTATCGACGCCGGACCGGCGCCGGCCGAGGAGTCGACCGACTGATCGAGCGTTCGGCTCATCGGTTCCCCGCGACTTTGCACCCGAGATGGATGCAGCGCCGGGTGAAACGGCACCGCGCAGCGTCGATCCTGGATGCAAAGTCGGCAGTGTGGCGGCCGGCCCCAGGACGCCGGACGCCGGACTTAGCCGTTGGAACTGAACGCGGCGTCGAAGGAGGCGGCCGGCGGCTCGATCTTGGTGAGCGCCCGGATGAAGGCCAGCGCGTCCGGCGCGCCTACCAGGCGATCCATGCCGGCGTCCTCCCATTCGACGCTGATCGGGCCGTCGTAGCCGATGGAGTTGAGCATCCGGAAGATCGGCTCCCACGGGACGTCGCCGTGGCCGGTGGACACGAAGTCCCACCCGCGCCGGGGATCACCCCAGGGCAGGTGCGAACCAAGACGGCCGTTGCGGCCGTTGAGCTGCTTGACCGACTCCTTGCAATCGACGTGGTAGATGCGGTCGCGGAAATCGGCCAGGAAACCGACCGGGTCGAGGTCCTGCCAGATGAAGTGGCTGGGGTCGAAGTTCAGGCCGAACGCCTCCCGGTGCCCGATCGCCTCGAGCGTGCGCACCGTCGACCAGTAGTCGTAGGCGATCTCGCTCGGATGCACTTCGTGGGCGAAGCGGACGCCGACCGAGTCGAACACGTCGAGGATCGGGTGGAACCGCTCGGCGAATTCGGCGTACCCGCGTTCGATCGTGCTGTCGGCGACGGGCGGGAACATCGCCAGGTAATGCCAGATCGGTGAGCCGGTGAAGCCGATCACGGTCTCGACGCCCAGCGCCGCCGCCGCCCGAGCCGTGTCGGCGAGCTCAGCCGCGGCGCGGGTCCGGACGCCTTCGGGCGCACCGTCGCCCCAGATCCGCGCCGGCAGGATCGCCTGGTGGCGCTGGTCGATGATCGCGTCGCACACGGCCTGCCCGACCAGGTGCGTCGAGATCGCGTACACGGCGAGGCCGTACTGGTCCAGCAAGGCCCTCCGGTCCTTGACGTAGTCCGGTTCGGCCAGCGCCCGGTCGACCTCGAAGTGGTCGCCCCAGCAGGCGATCTCGAGTCCGTCGTAGCCCCAGCCGGAGGCGAGCTCGCAGACCTTCTCGAACGGCAGATCGGCCCACTGGCCGGTGAAGAGCGTGATGGGTCGGGCCATGATTGTCTCCCTTTGCGCGCAGCCGAAATGAACGGCCGGCGAGGGAAACCGGTGCGTGCTGGTCGTGCCGCGCAAGCCGGCGGGTCTGCGCCTCCCGTGGCCCGGCCGTTCGGACTCTACCCGGCGCCGACCGCGGATTTCGAACGCCGGAACCGGAGAAATCGAAGTCCCTTGCCGCATTCGCGGACCACGAAGACCGCGAGAGCGGCCCGACCGAAGCCGCTCGCCGTCACCGCCTGCCACGGCTTATCCGGGTCGCGGGGCCACCTGGGGCGCTCGGCTCCGCCGCCTGGACGGTCCCGGCCATCACGGCGCGCCGCCGTCCGGCGGTGGCGGCTGGTCGGGCGCGAAACGGGTCAGCTCGACCCGGGGGCGGCGCAGCGGCATCACGATCAGCTTGTTGACGCCGCCCAC
>DASXYL010000080.1:0-34097 GCA_036502575.1 Jatrophihabitantaceae bacterium
TCCCAAGGGGTCAGAATCAGGATCTAGCGATCATGGTCAGTAGGCCACTTGAGCTGGGAACTCAGCATATGGAGCGGGTGACGGGAATCGAACCCGCACTATCAGCTTGGGAAGCTGACGTTCTACCATTGAACTACACCCGCAAGCGCGCACCAGGCCCGGTCCGGGCTTGCTGCCGCCCCGACATAGTACCGGAAGCGCTGGCCGCCAGGGTGCGCCCAGCCGGTAGGTTGCCAGGGTGCTGCTCTCCGACCGTGATATCCGTGCCGAGGTCGATTCCGGCCGGGTCCGGCTCGATCCCTACTCCCCCGACCTGATCCAACCGTCCAGCATCGACGTGCGCCTGGACCGCTACTTCCGGGTCTTCAACAACTCGCAGTACACGCACATCGATCCGTCCCAGCAACAGGACGAGCTGACCACGCTCGTCGAGCCGAAGGACGACGATCCGTTCGTGCTGCACCCGGGCGAGTTCGTGCTCGGCTCGACGCTCGAGATCGTCACGCTGCCCGACGACCTGGCCGGGCGCCTGGAGGGCAAGAGCTCTCTAGGCCGGCTGGGGCTGCTCACGCACTCGACAGCGGGCTTCATCGACCCGGGGTTCACCGGTCACATCACGTTGGAGCTGTCCAATGTCGCCAACCTGCCGATCATCCTGTGGCCGGGCATGAAGATCGGGCAGCTGTGCCTGTTCCGGCTGTCGACGGCGGCGCTGCACCCTTACGGGTCGACGGCCGCGGGGTCGCGCTACCAAGGGCAACGCGGGCCGACGCCGAGCCGCTCGTACCTGAACTTCCGTCGCTGGCCGACGTCGTAGCGCGGACGGCCAGCCGCGGGATGAAGTAGTGCGCGAGCGGCCCGATGGCCAGCGCGTACAGCACGGTGCCCACCCCGACGGATCCGCCGAGCAGCCAGCCGACGCCGAGGATCGTTAGCTCGATCGCCGTCCGGACGACGCGGATCGGGTGACCCCGGGCAGCCAGCCCGGTCATCAACCCATCGCGGGGGCCGGGACCCAGGCCGGCGCCGATGTAGAGACCGGTGGCCACGCCGTTCGCAACGATGCCGCCCAGCAGGAACGCGATGCGCGCGGCCATCGCCCCGGGCGCCGGCAGGACGTCGAGCGCCACGTCGACGGCGAGCCCGACCACGACCACGTTGCTGACCGTGCCGACCCCGGGACGTTGGCGCAGCGGGATCCACAGCAACAACACCAATGCCCCGACCGCGATGACGACCCAGCCGAACTGGACGCCGGTGCGCCGCGAGATGCCCTGGTGCAGCACGTCCCAGGAGTCCAGGCCGAGGCGGGCCCGGATCATCAGCGCCATGCTGATGCCGAACAGGACGAGGCCCGCGTACAGGTTGACCAGCCGGCGAACCAGCGTGCTTGACATGTCATGGACGCTAGCTCGCCGTTGCATGACATGTCAAGCAAATGCTACGCTGGCGGCATGACGCGCTGGCTGGACGAAGCCGAGACGCGGGCCTGGATCGGGTATCGCCGGATGTTCCTGCTGCTCAACGCCGCGGTCAATCGTGACCTGGCTCAGGACTCGGGGCTCTCCGAACCCGACTACGACGTGCTCTCGAACCTGTCCGAGGCGGCGGATCACCGCGGCCGGCTCAGCGAGTTGGCCGCCCGCATGCTGTGGTCACAGAGCCGGCTCTCGCATCACATCAGCCGCATGGAGCAGCGCGGTCTGGTCTCCCGCGAGGAATGCGAGACGGACGGGCGCGGGTCGGTCGTCGTGCTCACCAAGGCGGGCCGACGGGCCATCGAGAAAGCGGCGCCGCAGCACGTCGAGTCGGTGCGCCGCAACATCATCGACCTGCTGTCACCGGCGCAGATCAAGGCCCTCGGCGACATTTCCGAGACGGTGATCGAGCACGTGGGCGATCCGGCCCACCGGTAGCGCTAGCGAATCTGGACGTGCCGCCACAGCGCGGTAACGTCCTGGTCGCCGTCCACCACGATCGTGGCCGGGCGGTTCCATACCCACAGGTACAGGTCGGACGCGCTGCCGCTCACCGTCGCCTCGGCCGGCCCAGCACCGGCAACGGCGCGGACGCCGTCCGGCGCCAGGGTGATTGTCCAACCATCGGCATCGTCGGGGCGGATCGCGAGCGTCCGGGGCGCGTCGACGTGCCGGAACTTCCGCCGACGGCCGACAAAGGCGTTGAGTTCGTCGATTCCGTCAGCCGCGAAGTCGGCCGGGAACGGTGTGATGGCCCCAGTGGCCGACTCGGCGTCGGCCCGATGGATCGCCGTCTCGTGCGCCTGCCGCCGCGCCCAGAACGCGAGCGGGGACGGCGCCGGCAAGAAGGTGAAGCACTGCAGCGCCGGGTCGGCGGCGCGCAGGGCGTCCACCAGGTCGGCCAGGCCGGCGCGGAACCACTGCCGGACGTCCTCTCCGGGGGCGGGCGCGACGAAAGCAGCGTCGGGCTCGTCGAGCGGATCGTCGTCGAGTTGCTCGCGCACGATCGAGGTCGCCCACCGGTGGACGCCCCCGAGATGCGTCACCAGGTCGTGGACCGTCCACCGTGGACACGGTGGAACCGCCGCGGTGAGGTCGGCTGCGACCGTAGCCAGGTGGGTGCCCTCGCGCTCCAACGCGGCGATGTGCTCGGAGATCTGCTCGGCGACGTCCATCCGCAGATTGTGCCCACATCCAGCCGCGGGTGGGTCTAGCGCCTGGCGACACCGTTATGTAGCTCAGATGTACTTCGATGGTCGGGTAAGTCGATACCGCTCCGGCCCCGAACGTGACCATGATGGACGCCGGTGCGTCTCCGCGAGACAAGGATCGTGATGGATATAGCTGTCGAGCTGCGGTCGCTGGCCGCGGCCGCCCGGGCGCTGGCCGACGCCGAGCCGGACGAGGGCGTCCGAGATCGGCTGCGGCGCTCGGTGATCCGCCCGCTGTCCGCCGTGGTCGACGGCGAAGCCGAGGCGGCCGATGGGTCGCTGCGCGAGCTGGCGCTGCGAGCGACGCGCCTGCGCGTGGAACCCGACGTCCCGGTCGAGCTGATCGAGGCGGTGGCCGCGCTCCAGCAACTGGCGGTCGAGGCCGGGACGTCCCCGGACGACTTCGCGGTGCTGCAGGCGTCGTTGCCGCCGAGCATCCAGACCCAGACCGACGGGCCGTACCTGCTGACGAACGTCGCCGGCCTGCACGACTGGCTCGGCGTACCGGTGCCCACCGCGCCGCAGGTCGCGCTGTGCCGGTGCGGCGAGTCCGCGCTCAAACCGTTCTGCGACGGCCGTCACGCCGAGGTCGGGTTCACCGACGGCAAGGACCCCGAGCGGGTGCCCGATCGGCGCGACTCCTACGACGGTGAGCAGGTCACCGTCCTGGACAATCGCGGCACCTGCGCGCACTCGGGCTTCTGCACCAGCCGGTTGCCGACCACCTTCCGGGCGGGCGAGGAGCCGTTCGTCGCGCCGAGCGGCGGCCGCATGGACGAGATCGTCCGGGCCGTGCGCGCGTGCCCGTCCGGGGCCCTGAGCTTCGCCCTGGGTGGACGTGAGGCCCGCGAGCAGGTCGATCAGGATCGCGATCCGGCCGTCGAAGTGTCCAAGGACGGGCCGTACCGGGTGACCGGCGGCATCTCCCTCGTCGACTCGGCCGGGGCACCCGTGGCCCGCAACGAGGGCGCGTCGTTCGAGCACTACAGCCTGTGCCGGTGCGGCCATTCGCAGAACAAGCCGTTCTGCAGCGGCATGCACTGGTACGTCAACTTCGCCGATCCGCCGATGTCCGACCAGCCGACCCTGTTCGAGTGGGCCGGCGGCTTCCCGGCTCTGCTGCGGATGACCCGCATCTTCTACGGCAAGTACGTGCCGGCCGATCCGCTGCTGGCGCCGCTGTTCGCGTCTATGTCGCCGGATCATCCGGAGCGGGTGGCCGCCTGGCTGGGTGAGACGTTCGGCGGCCCCAAGCTCCATACCGCTCAGTACGGCGGCTACGACCGCATGGTGGGCGAGCACCTGGGCAAGGCGCTGCGCGAGGAGCAGCGGGCCCGCTGGGTGCAGTTGATCAGCCAGGCCGCGAACGACGCCGGGCTGCCGACCGACCCGGAGTTCCGCGCCGCGTTCGCGTCCTACCTCGAGTGGGGCTCGCGCATCGCGGTGGAGAACTCGACGCCCGGCGCCGAGCCGCCCCAGCACATGCCGGTGCCACGGTGGGACTGGGTGGTCGGGGCCCGGCCGGGTAGCCGGGTGTCCGCGTTACGCGACGAGACGGACGAGCCGGGGGTGACCTTGCCGGGACCCGGCGAGCCGGTGGGCTTCGCCGAACACATCCAGCCGCTGTTCCGCAGTACCGACCGGCAGTCGATGAGCTTCGCCTTCGACCTGTGGAAGTACGACGACGTCAGCCAGCACGCCGATGCCATCCTTCAACGCCTGGACGCCGGCTCCATGCCGTGTGACGGTGCCTGGCCCGACGAGCGGGTCGAGGTCTTCCGCACCTGGGCCACCACCGGAAAAGCGGAGTAGCGCTACTGGAACGAGCAACCCGGGTTCGGGGCGTCCGCGGACAACGGGCTGCCCGCCGGGTCGACGTAGAGGACGTCCAGCACCACCGGTTTCGAACCGAGGTTGCGGCCGATGTGCACGTGCTCGGCGCCGCTGGGCTCGATGAACCGGCTGCCGGTCGGGTAGACGTCGGTCGTGGTGCAGTCGAAGTCGGTGTGGGTGAGCGTGCCCTTCGCGACCAGCGCGTAGAGCGTCCCGTCGTGGTAGTGCCAGCCGGTGCTGCCACCGGGCGCGATGGTGATCTGCCGGACGATGTAATCCTTACCGCCCGCCGTGTACTGGGCAAGGATCGTGCCGGTCACGCCGCTCGGCGGGGTCGCGTTGGCCGCCAGCGGAGCGAACGTCAGGACGGCCGCAGTCGCAACCACGGCGAGGCGAAATGCCTTGTTCATGCGCAGAAGCGTACTGGCGCCCCTTGGGTTCGGCAGTGCCTGATAGGGCAGAAATGGTCAGACGAGTCGGTACATCCAGCGGTGCGGATCCGACGCCTGGCCGGTCTGCACGTCGAGCAGTGCCTTACGCAGCTGCATGGTGATCGGCCCGGGCTGACCGTCGCCGACCGTCCAGTTCGCTGCGGCGCTGCGCACCTCGCCGATCGGCGTGATCACGGCGGCGGTGCCGCAGCCGAACACCTCGGTGATGCCGCCGGACGCGTTCTCGGCCTGCCACTCCTCGACCGACAGGCGGCCCTCCTCGACCGAGTAGCCCAGGTCCTTGGCCACGGTGAGCAGCGAGTCGCGGACGACACCGGGCAGCAGAGTGCCGGTGAGCGCCGGCGTGACGATGCGCGCCGACGGGCCGGAGCCGTACACGAAGTACATGTTGTTCGTGCCCATCTCCTCGACCCAGCGGCGCTCGACGGCGTCGAGCCACACCACCTGGTCGCAGCCCTTCTGCGCGGCCTGCGCCTGGGCGACGAGCGAGGCCGCGTAGTTGCCACCGGTCTTCGCCTCGCCGGTACCGCCGGGCGCCGCTCGGGTGTACTCGGTCGAGAGCCACACCCGCACGGGCGCCAGCCCCCGGGGGAAGTACGCCCCGGCCGGCGAGGCGATGAGCAGGTAGGTGAGCGAGCTGGACGGCCGCACGCCCAGTCCTACCTCAGAACCGAACATGAACGGGCGCAGGTAGAGCGACGCCTCCTCCTGGCCGGGCACCCACTCGTGGTCCACCTCGACCAGGGCGCGCAGCGACTCGAGGAACAGCTCGACCGGCAGCTCGGCCATGCCCATCCGTCGGGCGGAGCGCTGGAACCGCTCGGCGTTGGCGTCCGGGCGGAACGACGCGATCGAGCCGTCGGGCTGGCGGTACGCCTTGAGGCCCTCGAAGATCTCCTGGCCGTAGTGCAGTACGACGCTCGCCGGGTCGAGCGTCAGCGGGCCGTAGGGCAGTACGGCCCCCTCGCTCCAGCCGTCGGCGGCGGTCCAGTCGATACGGACCAGGTGATCGGTCATGTACTTGCCGAATCCCGGGTCGGCGAGCATCGTCGCCCGCTGCTCCGCGCTGACCGGGTCGGGATTGCGCTGCACCGTGAACGCCATAGTTGGTCATCCTAATAACGGCACCCGGGACGGGCACTGGCCATTTCGGGTCAGGTGGCGAAGTCGAGGATCGTGTCGGCGAGCAGCCCGGGCGCGGTCTCGTTGGCGACGCGGCCCTGGCCGGTGAGCTCGACCAGATCGGCATCGGGCAACGCGTCGACGATGGCCCGCGCGGCCGGTAGCAGGTAGTCGGCCGTCTCGGTGCCGACGATCAGTCGGACCGGCACGGTGGCCTTGCCGAGCCGTTCGAGGACGTCGGCGCGCTGGGCACATTCGACCTCACGCAGGATCAGCGGCGCGTTGGCGAGCATCGCCGGCCACGCGGCCGTCCGCCGCATGGCGTCCACCGCTCGGGGCGAGAGCTGCACCGCCTCGGTCAGGAACGTCGACAGCACGGTGTCATAGTCGTGGGCGGCCGTCGCGTCGCGCAGGCGCCGCATCGTCTCCGGCGGCGCGACCGGGTACTCGGCGGTCGTCATCGGCGGTTCGTACAGGCACATCCGGCCGATCGCGTCGGTGATCAGCGCCGCCTCGAGCGAGCACCGAGCGCCGTAGGAGTGGGCGACCACGTACACGTCGCGGCCGGCCGCCTCGACGACGGCGGCCACGTCCTCGGCCTCGCGGGCGATGTCGTAGGGCTCGTGCTCGGCGGTACTCAGCCCTCGTCCGCGCCGGTCCATGACGTGGACGGTGAAGCGCTCGGCCAGCCGGCCCCGCACCGCGCCCCACGAGCGGCGGTCGACCGCGGCCCCGTGCACGAGCACCATCGGCGGTCCGGAGCCGACGGTTTTGAAGCCGATGATGCTGCCGTCGCGTGACTCGACCAGGGCTTCGTCGCTCATGATCGAAATGCTACGAGAGGTCGCGAACCCACTGCGGATCCACGTTGAGCACCACGCCGGGCAGCGCGTTGGCCAGCAGGGCGAGCAACTCGTCGGCGGGCACCTGCTCGTCGGCGGCCAGCCAGCTGACGACGACCTCCTCGCAGAACGCCACCCACCCGCGCACCGCCAGCTCGGTGCTGGTGACCTGCGGCAGGCCGAGCGCGTCGAGGTTCTTCAGGACCCGGTTGGCCAGCTCGGTCCGCGTCTCGTGGGACACCTCGCGCACCGCGGTGTCCCCGCTCGCCGCGCCGCGGACCAGCGACACGTAGACGTCGCGGTTCTGCGTGACGTACTCGATGTAGGCGCCGAGCGAGGACGTGAGCTGTTCGAGCGGGGGCAGGCTGGGGTCGGGTTCGGTGCGCTCGATCAGCTCGCGGGCGCAGGCCCGCACCACTTCGAGGTGGAACTCCTGCTTGGACCGGAAGTAGTGGAACAGCAACCCCCGCGAGATGCCGGCCTCGTCGGCGAGCGCCTCGACCGAGAGATCCTCGAGGGTGCGCGTTGCCAGCATCTGCACGCCGAGCTCGATGAGCTGGGCCCGGCGCGCGTCCGGACTGAGCCGTACCCGTTTGGCCATGAGCGCCATCCTAGCGCCGTATTGAATCCTGGTCAGCAACCTATTGACTCACGTTCAGTTGGCTCGTAGCGTGATGGCATGGCCCCCACAGAACTGCGTCACGTCGAGGTCCTCGTCGCCGGCGGCGGCTTCTCCGGGCTCGGCGCCGCGATCAAGCTGACCCAGGCCGGCAAGCACGACTTCGTCGTGATCGAGCGGGGCCACGAGGTCGGCGGCACCTGGCGCGACAACACCTATCCGGGCGCAGCGTGCGACGTCCCGTCCCACCTGTACTCCTACTCGTTCGAGCTGAACCCGAACTGGTCGCGGTCGTTCTCCGACGGGTGGGAGATCCAGCAGTACCTGCGGGGCGTCGCCGACAAGTACCACGTGTTGGACAAGTTCGTCTTCGACTGCGAGCTGCTCTCGGCGAACTGGGACGCGACGGCGAGGCGATGGGTGGTCGAGACGTCGCAGGGCGCCTACACCGCCAAGATCCTGGTCAGCGCGATCGGCGCGTTGTGCGAGCCGGCGCTGCCCGACATCAAGGGCATCGATGGGTTCACCGGCGAGGTGTTCCACTCGGCGCGCTGGAACCACGACGTGGACCTCACCGGCAAGCGGGTCGCCCTGATCGGCACGGGGGCCTCGGCGATCCAGCTCGGGCCCGAGATCGCCAAGACCGTCGGGCGCCTGGACGTCTACCAGCGCACCGCCCCGTGGATCATGCCCCGCCGCGACCGCACCTACTCCAAGCCGGAGCGCCTTGCGTACAAGCACGTTCCGGGACTGCAGCGGCTCGCCCGCACCGCGATCTACTGGGGCCGCGAGACCTTTGTGTTCGGCTTCGCCATCAATCCCCGGCTGGCCGCGCCGGTGCGCAAGATGGCCCTGGCCAACATCGCCCGCGGCGTGAAGGACCCTGCGCTTCGTGCGGCGGTCACGCCGAACTTCCAGATCGGGTGCAAGCGCATCCTGATCTCCAACGACTGGTACCCGATGCTCGAACGGTCGAACGTCGACCTGGTCACCGACGGCATCGCCGAGATCCGCGGCAACACGATCGTCAGCACGGACGGCACCGAACGCCAAGTCGACGCCATCATCGTGGCAACCGGATTCCACGTCACCGACTCGCCGGCCTACGACAAGATCAAGGGCGCCGACGGGCGCACCCTCGGCGAGGTGTGGCGCTCGGAAGGGCAGCAGGCCTACAAGGGCTCGGCGGCGGCCGGCTTCCCGAACCTGTTCTTCATCGTCGGGCCGAACACCGGGCTCGGCCACAACTCGATGGTGCTCATGATCGAGTCGCAGCTGAACTACCTGATGGACGGGCTGCGCACCATCGACGAGCACGGGCTCGCAACGGTCGAGGTCCGCCGCGATGCGCAGGATTGGTACAACACCAAGCTGCAGCAGCGGATGCAGCGCACGATCTGGACGACCGGCGGCTGCGCGTCCTGGTATCTCGACGCGCACGGACGCAACACCACACTGTGGCCCGGGTTCACGTTCACGTTCCGGGCGCTGACCCGGCACTTCGACCGGGCCGCCTACGAGACAACCGCAGAGAGCGATCGCGCAACTCTCGGCGGTCATACGCCGCCAAATGTTGCGCGATCGGGGCAGGGAGTGAGCGGATGAGCCGGTTCGCGGGCAAGACAGCGGTGATCACCGGTGCCGGGTCGGGCATCGGCCGGGCCCTGGCCTATGATCTCGCCGCGCAGGGGGCCGTACTAGCCCTCTCCGACGTGGACGACGCCGGACTGGCCGAGACGGTCGCGCATGTTCGGCAGATGGGCGTCGACGTCCGATCGGATCGCCTCGACGTCACCGAGCGCGACGCGGTGCTGGCCTACGCCGACGCGGTGGCCGGGCAGTTCGGCGCCGTTCACCTCGTGATCAACAACGCTGGCATCGCCTTCACCGGCGACGTCGCGGAGATGACCTTCTCCGACATCGAACGGATCATGGACGTCGACTTCTGGGGCGTGGTGAACGGCACCAAGGCGTTCCTGCCCCACCTGATCGCCTCGGGCGACGGCACCCTGGTGAACATCTCCTCGCTGTTCGGGCTGCTGAGCGTCCCGTCGCAGAGCGCCTACAACGCGGCCAAGTTCGCGGTGCGCGGCTTCACCGAGGCGCTGCGCCAGGAGATGCTGATCGCCGGCCATCCGGTGCGCGTGACCTGCGTGCATCCGGGCGGCATCAAGACCGCCATCGCCCGCAACGCCGGCGCCGTCCCCAGCCGAGACGCCTCCGTGCTGAGCGAGTTCTTCGACCGGCGACTGGCCAAGACGTCCGCCGACCGGGCGGCGCGCACCATCCTGCGCGCCGCCGAACGGGGCCGAGCCCGCGTCCTCGTCGGCCTGGACGCCTGGGTACTGGACCTGTTTGTCCGGGTCACCGGCTCCGGTTACCAGCGCATCGGTGCCGCCATGGCGAAGCGGCTCGCCCCGCAGCCCAAGTCATGATGCCGATCGGGCAACTTCCGACGGTCTGACGCCGCCAGAAGTTGCCCGATCCGGATTACGGCGTCGGGTCGGGGTAGTTCCCGCCCCTGATGTCGCTGTTGCCGAACGTCGCCGGACACGAGCCGAGCACGTTCGGCGCCGGCAGCACGCCGAGGGTGATCCCCTTCGGTGGCTGTCACAAGGGAGTCGGCACCAGTCGGCATCTACCTGCCGGAAACGCTGCCCGTCATATGCGGCTTGCCGGACTTGGCGTTGCGGACGTCAAGCACCCACGCTTGGTTGTCGCGCGCCGCGACGAGCGACAACGTCGAGGGCAGCAGCACCGGGGTCTTGAACGTGACGTCGACCGAGAACGCCTCGGGCAGCCGGGCCTCGATGGCGGCCAGCGTCCGGGCCTTGACCCACATGCCGTGCGCGATGGCCCGAGGGAAGCCGAACGCGCGAGCGGTGAGCGGATGCAGGTGGATCGGGTTGCGGTCGCCCGAGACGGCGGCGTAGCGCCGGCCGATGTCGCCGGGCACCCGGATCAGGGCGGCCGGGCCGCCGGGCGGCGTCGAGGTCGTCCGAGGCGGCCGGGCGCCGTTCGGCTTGCCCCGCTTGAGGTACGTGCTGCGCGAACGCCACACGATCTCGTCGCCGACGGTCGCTGTTGCGAGCAGATCGACCGTACGGCCGGCGTCGTGCGGGCGCAGGTCGGCGGCGTGCACGCGCAGCGATACGACCTCGTCCACCCGGACCGGACGGCGCTGCTCGATCACGTTGGCCAGGTGCACCAGCCCGGCGAGCGAGAACGGGAACGCCCGGTCGACCATCAGCGAGACGGCGAGCGGGAAGGCCAGCACGTGCAGGTACGTGGGCGGCGCGACGTCCTGCACCCGGAAGCCGCACACCTTCTGGTACGCCGCCAGATGGTCGGGGTCGATCGCCTGGTCGCGCAATGTCACGTCGGTGGCAGGCAGCTGGTCGCCGTGGTGCCACGGTCCCGTCGCCACTGCCCGGGCGTAGAGCGCGAGCAGGTTCGGCGGCCGGGCGAGGTCGACGGTCATGCCCCGACGAGGTTCTGCCCGCACACCCGCAGCACCTGCCCGTTGATGCCGCCGGCGCTCGGCGAGGCCAGCCAGGCCGCTGCCTCGGCGACGTCCACCGGCAGCCCGGCCTGCTGCAGCGAGTTGAGCCGACGGGCCACCTCCCGGGTGGCGAACGGCATCGCGTGCGTCATGTCGGTGTCGATGAACCCGGGCGCGATCGCGTTGATCGTGGCCTCGCGCCGGGCGAACGCCGACGCATAGGACCGGACCATGCCGATGATGCCGGCCTTGCTGGCGGCGTAGTTGGTCTGGCCCCGATTGCCGGCGATGCCGCTGGTGGACGCCAGGCACACGACCCGCGCCCCGTCGTGCAGGACGGTGCTGCCGAGCAGGACGGTGTTGATCCGCAGCTGGGCCTCGAGGTTGACGGCCAGCACGGAGTCCCACTGCTCGGGTTTCATGTTGGCCAGCAACCGATCGCGGGTGATGCCGGCGTTGTGCACGACGATATCGACGCCGCCGTGGCGTTCACCGAGGTGGCTGAGCAGGGTGGCCGGCGCTTCGGGGCGGGCGATGTCCAGCTGCAGGGTGGTCCCGCCGATGCGGTTGGCCACCCGGGCCAGGCCCTCACCGGCGGCCGGCAGGTCAGCGACGATGACGTGCGCGCCGTCGCGGGCGAGTACGTCGGCGATGGCCGAGCCGATGCCCCGCGCCGCGCCCGTCACGAGCGCGATCTTGCCGTCTAGCGGCCGGACCGGATCCGCCGGCGCCACGCCGCCGCCGACCCGGATCACCTGCCCGTCCACGTAGGCCGAACGTCCGGACAGCAGGAACCGCAGCGCCGACTCGGGTGACGCGTCACCCTCGACCAGCACGAGGTTGGCCGTCGCGCCGGCGCGCAGTTCCTTGCCGAGGGAGCGGACGATGCCGTCGAGCGCCTGCCGGGTCGCGTCGACCACCGGGTCGCTGCCCTCGGGAGAACGGCCGAGCACGATCACCCGTCCGGACGGGCCCAGCCGGCGCAGCGCCCCAGCGAAGAAGTCGCGCAGCGAGGCCAGGTCGCGTATTTCGTTGGCGTCGCTGGCGTCGTAGACCAGGCCGGCCCACCTGGCCTCGGCGGCGTCGGCGTCGCGAACGTCGACGCCGGCGGCCTTCAGTACGCCCGCGAGCCCGGCGAGGACCGAGCCGCCCGAGCCGCTTGATCCGCCCAGCAGCAACGGTCCGGGCAACAGCGGATCGCCGACGTGGTAGCGGCGCAGCACCTCGGGTCGGGGCAGCCCCAGCCGGGATGCCATGGTCTTGCCCATCCCGGAATTGACCAAGTTCAGATACCGATCGCTCATGCTGCCTCCAAGATCGCGACGACGCCCTGCCCGCCGGCCGCGCAGATCGAGATGAGGCCCCGTCCCGATCCCTTCTCGTGCAGCAGCTTGGCCAGTGTGGCGACGATGCGTCCGCCCGTCGCGGCGAACGGATGACCGGCAGCCAACGACGAGCCGTTCACGTTGAGCTTCGTTCGGTCGATGGTGCCCAGCGGCTCGGGGAGGCCCAGCCGGTTCCGGCAGAAGTCCGGGTCCTCCCACGCAGCCAGCGTCGCCAGGACCGTCGACGCGAACGCCTCGTGGATCTCGTAGAAGTCGAAGTCGGCCAGGGTCAGCTTGTTGCGTTCGAGCAGTCGGGGCACGGCATACACGGGCGCCATGAGCAGGCCGTCCTCGCGGCGATCGCCGTGCACGTAGTCGACCGCGGCGGTCTCGCCGTCGACGACGTGGGCCAGCACCGGCAGGTTGCGCTGCGCGGCCCACTCGTCGGTGGCCAGCAGCACGGTGGACGCACCGTCGGTCAGCGGCGTCGAGTTGCCGGCCGTCATCGTGGCGCCCTCGCCGCGTCCGAACACCGGCTTGAGCTTCGCGAGCTTCTCCAATGACGAGTCCGGACGCAGGTTCTGATCGCGGGCCAGCTTGAGGAACGGCGTGACCAGGTCGGCGAAGAAGCCGCGGTCGTAGGCGGCGGCGAGATTGCGGTGGCTCGCGACGGCCAGCTCGTCCTGCGCCTCGCGAGCGATCCCCCACTCAGCCGCGGTGATCGCCGCGTGCTCGCCCATCGAGAGGCCGGTGCGCGGCTCGGCGTTGCGTGGGATGGACGGCTTGATCTGCCCGGGGCGCAGCCCGCCGAGCGCCCGCAACCGGCCGCCGAGCGAGCGGGCTCGGTTGAGGTCGAGCAGGACCTGCCGCAGGTCCTCGTTGACGGCGATCGGGGCGTCGGAGACGGTGTCGACGCCGCCGGCGATGCCGACCTCGATCTGCCCCAGGGCGATCTTGTTGGCGACGAGCAGCGTCGTCTCGAGCCCGGTTCCGCAGGCCTGCTGTACGTCGTAGGCCGGCGTCGTCGCCGACAGACGAGAGCCGAGCACCGACTCGCGAGTCAGGTTGAAGTCGCGAGTGTGCTTCAGGACGGCGCCGGCCGCCACCTCGCCGAGGCGCTCGTCCTGCAGCCCGAAGCGGGCGATCAGGCCGTCGAGCGTGGCGGTGAGCATGTCCTGATTGGAGGCGTGCGCGTACGGCCCGTCGGCGCGCGCGAACGGGATGCGGTTGCCGCCGACTACGGCGGCGCGACGTGTGGACACCGGGTGTCCTCCCTGCGAGATGACTAGTGCTAGTAGCACACGGTATCTAGTACCGTCCGTAACGTGAAGCGGCCTGTGGCAAGGACAACGGCCGCGGTCACCGAAGTGGTCGGAGCGGTGGCCCGGGGACGCAAGGACGGGCGCAGCGCGCGCTGGGCCGAGCACCGCGCCGCCCGGCGCGCCGAGCTGATCGAAGCGGCCATGGGCGCGATCCGCGAGCACGGCCCCGGCGTCGGCATGGACCAGATCGCCCGGGCGGCCCGGACCAGCAAGCCCGTCATCTACCGCTACTTCGCCGACAAGGCCGACCTGTACCGGGCCATCGTCACCCAGACGGCCGGGACGCTGCTGGAACGGGTCGTCACTGCCCTGGACGGCGTCACCGAGCCGCGCGCCGAGATCGCCGCCGGCGTCGACGCGTTCCTGTCGATGCTCGAGGAAGACCCCGAGCTGTACCGGTTCGCCGTCAGCCAGCCGAGCGACGCCCGCGATCGCGAAGCCGACGACCTGGTGCGCGACTACACGAGCACCATCGGCGAGATCATCACCGAGCGGCTGCGCGGGCACCTCGCCGAGCACGGGCGCGATCCCGCCGCGGCCCGGCCCTGGGGCATCGCCACGGTCGGCTTCCTGCGCGCCGCCGGCGACTGGTGGGTCGACCACCGCGACGACATGACCCGCCCCCAGCTCGCCGACTACCTCACCTCACTGCTGTGGGGCGGCGCCGCCGGGGTGTACGCGCTCGGCGGCGCCGAGGTCGACAACCGGCCGCCCGAATACCTGTTCCCGGCGCTATGACCGAGCGAGTCGACGCCGAGGAACTACGGGCGCACCTGGACGGGAGGTGGGGCGCCGTCCGCGACGCCGCCCGGGCCCTGCTCGCCGACCCGCGGTTCGCGCCGTCACTCGGGTCGGTGGACGAGCAGCGCACCCGGACGTTCGACCGGCTGCGGCTGCTGGCCGACGCCGGTGTCTCGCGGCTGGGCTTCCCGAAGCAGTACGGAGGCCTGGACGACCTGGGCGGATCGATCACCGGCTTCGAGATGCTGGCGATGGGCGACCTGTCGCTGCTGGTGAAGGCCGGCGTGCAGCTCGGGCTGTTCGGCGGGGCGATTCTGCAGCTGGGCACGTCGCCGCACCACGAGCGGTACCTGGCCGACGTCATGTCGGTGGCTCTGCCCGGGTGCTTCGCGATGACCGAGACCGGCCACGGCTCAGACGTCGCATCGCTGCGGACGACGGCGACCTACGACGCCGGCGAGTTCGTGATCACCACGCCGGACGACGCCGCGCGCAAGGACTACATCGGCAACGCCGCCCGCGACGGCCGCGCCGCCGTGGTGTTCGCGCAACTGAGCACTGCCGGGCAGCAGCGGGGCGTGCACGCGTTCGTCGTGCCGATCCGCGCCGCCGACGGTGCGCCGCTGCCCGGCGTCCGCATCGAGGACTGCGGCCCCAAGGCCGGGCTCAACGGCGTCGACAACGGGCGGCTGTGGTTCGACCGGGTACGCATCCCGCGCGAGAACCTGCTCAACCGCTACGGCGACGTCGCCCCGGACGGCTCGTACTCGACACCGATCGACAACCCCGCGCGCCGCTTCTTCACCATGCTCGGCACGCTCATCCAGGGCCGGATCAGCGTCGCCGGCGGAGCGGGCAGCGCCACCAAGGTCGCGCTGGCCATCGCCGTTCGATACGCCGAGGTACGGCGGCAGTTCACCGCCCCGGGTCGTGATGACGAGATCGTGCTGCTCGACTACCTGGCCCACCAGCGTCGGCTGCTGCCCGCGCTGGCCCGCAGTTACGCGCTGCACTTCGCCCAGGGTGAGCTGATCGCCGCGCTGCACGACGACTTCGGCGACGACGAGCGGCGGCGTCCGCTCGAAGCTCGGGCCGCTGCCATCAAGGCGGCAGCGACGTGGCACGCGACTGCCACCATCCAGACCTGTCGCGAGGCGTGCGGCGGCGCAGGCTACCTCGTCGAGAACCAGCTGCCCCGCCTGAAGGCCGATACGGACGTGTTCACCACGTTCGAGGGCGACAACACGGTGCTGCAGCAACTGGTCGGCAAGGAGCTGCTCACCGCCTACCGGTCGCAGTTCGGCGAGCTCGACTTCACGGGCATGATCCGCTTCGTCACCGATACCGCCGTCGACACGGTCGTCGAGCACACCGCCGCGCACCGGATCCTCCAACGACTGCTCGACGCGGCGCCGGGCCCCGACGCGGATCTGCGCGATCGGGCCTGGCACGTCGAGCTGTTCGAGTGGCGCGAGCAGCACCTGCTGGACACGGTGGCTCGACGACTACGCCGAGCGGGCGACAGCGCCGAGCTGTTCGCCGCGTTCAACGCCACCCAGGATCACCTGCTGCGGGCGGCGCGATCCCACGCTGACCGGTTGCTGCTCGAGGCGTTCGTCGCCGGCATCGACGCGGCACCGCCGACCGTCGCGCCACTGCTCGAGTCGGTGTGCGATCTGTTCGTGCTGTCGACGATCGAGGGCGACCGCGCCTGGTTCATCGAGCACGGCCGCCTGTCCACCCAGCGCAGCAAGGCCGTGATCGCGGTGGTCGACACGCTGTGCGGCGAGCTACGCCCACACGCGTCCACGCTCGTCGACGGCTTCGGCATCCCGGACGCCTGCATCACCGCGCCGATCGCTACCCGCTCTGGCGCAGCCGGGGCGTGAGCCCACGCACCTCCACCGCCCGGACGATAAGCCGGGCGTAGCCGGTCGCGACGTGGGCGGCGAACACCACGAGGTCGTCGCCGACCTCGACCAGCTGGGGACGTCCGTGCCCGTCGGCCCAGGCGTTACGGGCCCTGCGGACCGCGCTGGCGATCTGGTTGGCCGTCTGCAGGAAGTGCTCGGCGATCTCCTGCTCGTCCTTGTCCCGCGCGGCCGAGGCCAGCCCCAATGCCTGGTGGGCGGCGCTGATCAGGTGACCGAACGGGGTGCCCAGAGGCGGCTCGGGCTCACCCGCCCGGGAGATCGCGAAGCGGGCGGCGGCCTCCATGAGCTCGTTGGCCCGGCCCAGGGCCGCCCGCGGATCGGTGCCGACGGCGAGCCACAGCTTGTCCGTGTAGTGCGGGAGCAACTCGAACCCTGCCGATTCCTCGTCGGAGGCGAAGGGATGTTCGCGCAACCACCGGACCTGGCGGGTGCGTTCCACCGATTCGGGTGTCCGGGCCACGAGCTCGGCCACCTCGGGGATCAACTCGATGTCCATGTTGACGCCTCGGATCCGCCGCTGGCGCAGCGCCAGGACGGTCGCGCACCGCAGCAGCGCCTCTTCGTGCGGGTTGGGGGCCGGGAAATCGCTGAGCAGGCGTAGCGCGATCTTGTCCTGCCGATCCATCCGCTCGCGGTAGCGCACGACGGTCGAGCAGTCCCTGACCAGCCGGCCCAGTTCGTCGATCTCCTCGACCGTCGCGGTCGGGATCTCCCGGGCCAGCTTCGCGGGAAACCTCGTGAGATCGGCGGACGGCAGGAGCCGCAGCGCGGTAGCGATCTCGTGTTCGATGCCGACCAGCGCGTCGACGACCGGATCGAGCACGTCGACATTCGTCTCGCCCCATTGGGGGGACAGCCGCTCCCACACCCGGCGCAGATCGTCGCGACCTGCTCGCGGAGCAGGTCGCAGTCGTTGCCGTTGCGGGGCCGCAGTTGCAGCTCGCGAAACGTCCGCCCGCTCACCGCGCAGGAGAAGCCGGTGCACCGCAACACGGCCGCGCTCACGGCGGGCCGGCCCTCGCCGGCCAGCTGCACGGTCATCCGGGCCAGGGTCAGCGCGACACCGTCGACGTTGAACCGATCGGCCGGAGCCGCGTCGTCGAGGGCCACGACAGACATGTGCAAGATCATAGAATCGGTAACCGAACCTGTACAGCCCGTAGCCGAGTCGTCACGACCCCGCCGCCCGGTCGAGCCGCCGGATCGGGCAGGCTGGACGTATGACCCAAGACGTGTGGACGGCAGTGGACAACTACTTCGACAGCGCACTGGCACCGTCTGATCCGGTGCTCGACGCGGCACTGAAGGCGACCGAGGCCGGCGGATTGCCGAGCATCCAGGTCAGCACTGCGCAAGGCAAGCAACTGCACCTGCTGGCGCGGTCGATCGGCGCACGGCGCATCCTCGAGGTCGGGACGCTCGGTGGCTACAGCGCGATCTGGTTGGCCCGCGCCCTGCCCGCCGACGGACAGCTGATCACCCTCGAGGTCGACCCGCATCACGCGGAGGTCGCCCGGGCGAACCTGGCCAACGCCGGGCTGGCCGATCGGGCCGAGGTCCGCGTCGGGCCGGCCATCGAGACGTTGCCGCAGCTGGAGGGCCCGTTCGACCTCGCGTTCATCGACGCCGACAAGGCCAGCAACGCCGATTACTTCGCGCATGCGGTCCGGCTGTCGCGGCCGGGCACGATGATCGTGGTCGACAACGTCGTGCGCGGCGGGGCGGTCGTGGACGCCGGCAGCGGCAACGCCGCCGTGCAGGGCGTGCGCCGCCTCGTCGACGCGGTCGCCGCCGAGCCGCGGGTGTCGGCCACGGTGATCCAGACCGTCGGCACCAAGGGCTACGACGGCTACCTGTTCGCCCTCGTCACCGGCTGACCCGCCGTTCCTTCTCGATCGTGCAACTTTCGGCGGTGTGACGCCGCCGAAGGTTGCCCGATCGACGCGTTTTGGCTGCCGTAGCGGCGCGATCCCGGCGACGTAGATCGTTTACACATGGGTTACATACGTCGCGTATGTTTGCTCGTGTCTCGCGCTGATGTATCGTGGTGATACATCACGTCGAGATAGCTCGGAGGAAGGCGATGCTCGAGATCGCGGTCCTCGGGTTGCTCAACGAGAGCCCGATGCACGGGTACGAACTGCGCAAGCGGCTCGCTGTCCTGCTCGGGGCATTCCGGGCGTTCTCCTACGGATCGCTCTACCCGACGCTGCGGCGGCTGTCCGAAGCCGGGTGGATCAGCGAGGAGGCACCGGATGCGGCACTAGGCGCGCCGACGAAGTCGCGCCGCGGCAAACGGGTCTACCGGCTGACCGCCGACGGCAAGGACCACTTCGCCGAGCTGCTCGCCGAGGTCGGTCCGGAGGCCTTCGACGACGAGGGCTTCGGGGCCCGGCTGGCGTTCTTCGCGCAGACGCGCTCGGACGTCCGGCTGCGGATCCTCGAGGGTCGGCGGCGGCGGGTCGAGGAGCGACGCGAGGGCATGCGCTCATCGCTGGCCCGCACCCGGGAACGGCTCGACCGCTACACGCTCCAACTGCAAGAACACGGCTTGGAGTCAGCAGATCGCGAGGTCCGTTGGCTCACCGAGCTGATCGAAGACGAGAAGTCACCCAATACAAAGGAGGCGCCCTGATGGGCAACATTCGCGTCGGTATCGTCGGCGTGGGCAACTGCGCTGCGTCGCTCGTTCAGGGCGTCCACTACTACCGGGACGCCGACCCAGCGCAGAAGGTCCCCGGGCTGATGCACGTCGAGTTCGGCCCGTACCACGTCCGCGACATCGAGTTCGTCACCGCGTTCGACGTGGACGCCAAGAAGGTCGGGCGCGACCTCTCCGAGGCCATCCTGGCCAGCGAGAACAACACCATCAAGCTCTGCGACGTGCCACCGCTCGAGGTGCCGGTGCAGCGCGGCCACACCCTCGACGGGTTGGGCAAGTACTACCAGGAGACGATCGAGGAGTCCGACGAGGAGCCGGTCGACGTCGTCGCGGCACTGCGCGAGGCCAAGGTCGACGTCCTGATCTGCTACCTGCCTGTGGGCTCCGAGGACGCCGCCAAGTTCTACGCCCAGTGCGCCATCGACGCCGGGGTGGCCTTCGTCAACGCGCTGCCGGTATTCATCGCCGGGACGCCGGAGTGGGCGAAGAAGTTCGAGGACGCCGGAGTGCCGATCGTCGGCGACGACATCAAGTCGCAGGTCGGCGCCACGATTACCCACCGCGTGCTGGCCAAGCTGTTCGAGGACCGCGGCGTCGAACTGCAGCGGACGATGCAGCTCAACGTCGGCGGCAACATGGACTTCAAGAACATGCTCGAGCGCGAGCGCCTGGAGTCGAAGAAGATCAGCAAGACCCAGGCCGTCACGTCGCAGATCCCGGACCGGGACCTCGGCAAGCGCAACGTCCACATCGGACCCTCGGACTACGTGGCCTGGCTGGACGACCGCAAGTGGGCCTACGTCCGGCTGGAGGGCAAGGCCTTCGGCGACGTGCCGCTGAACCTCGAGTACAAGCTCGAGGTCTGGGACTCCCCGAACTCCGCCGGCGTGATCATCGACGCGCTGCGCTGCGCCAAGATCGCCCTCGATCGGGGCATCGGCGGGCCGATCCTCTCGGCGTCGAGCTACTTCATGAAGTCACCGCCCGTGCAGTACTTCGACGACGAGGCCCGCGACGCCGTCGAGAAGTTCATCAAGGGCGAAGTAGAGCGCTAACTCCATCTCCGGTTTTGGTCACCGGACCGCCTATACGACGGCCGGTGACCAAAACCGGATCTAATTCAGGCCTAGCTCGCGGGGGTAGCTCGACAGCAGGCGTAGCGGGGCGGGCTGGCGGCGCAGCACGTGCCGCCACAGCGCCTTCGGCTCGGTGGTGAACGCGTCGTCGAGCTGTCCCTCGACGACGTACCACGACCCGGCCTCCATCTCGTCGGCCAGCTGCCCGGGCGCCCACCCGGAATGTCCGGCGAACACCCGCAACCGGGTGGTCGAATCCTCGATCGAATCAACGTCACCGTCCAGGTCGACCGTGGCCAACGCGCCCGCGACCCGGCGTACCCCCGGCTCCTCGTCGGAATGCCGTCCCTTGAGCTGGGCCAGGCACAGCGCGCCGTCGGGCATGACCGGTCCACCGCCGAAGATGACAGCCGGCTCGCTGACGACCTCCTGCCAATCCGGCAGCACCTGGCCGACCGGCGTGTGACTCGGCCGGTTGATGACCACGCCCACCGTCCCGCCGCCGTCGTGCTCGAGCAGGTAGATGATCGTGCGCGCGAACGTGGGTTCGTTGAGGGTTGTGCTGGCGACGAGCAACCGGCCAGACGCAGGCGCGAGACCCGACCACGCGCACGGGGTCGATTGCTCGGCAGGCACGGTACATATCTTGCCGAATACCCGGACGTGCTGCGCGACGTGTATCGCTACGGTCACTGGTGTGCACGCAAACGGGCACCTGCGCGCGTCGCTGCGCCGCCCCGACTTCCGCCGGCTCTACGCGGTGCGGCTGCTCGGGCAGTTCGGCGACGGGGTGTTCCAGGCGTCCCTGGCCGGTGCGGTGTTGTTCAACCCGGAGCACCAGGCCCACGCGGCGGACGTCGCCGCCGGGTTCGCCGTGGTGCTGTTGCCCTACTCGTTCGTCGGCCCCTTCGCCGGGGTGCTGCTCGACCGGTGGTGGCGCCAGCGCGTGCTGGTCATCTCCAACATCCTGCGCGCGATCGGGGTCGCGGCGGTGGCCACCGAGATCGGCTTCGGGCTGCACGGGCAGCCGTTCTACGCCAGCGCGCTGGTCGTCGTCTCGGTGAACCGGTTCTTCCTGTCCGCGCTGTCGACGGGGCTGCCGCACGTGGTCGCGCCGAGGGACCTCGTGACCGCCAATGCGCTGTCCACGACGAGCGGGGCCATCGCGACCACGCTCGGCGGCGGGGCGGCCATCGGCGTCCGCGGGATCATCGGTGGGCACAGCGCCGAGTACGCCGCGATCGCCGTCGCCGCGGCCTTGCCGTATCTCGCCTCGTCGTTCGCGGCCCGTCGCTTCGACCGCAAAGCCCTCGGCCCGGACGATGTGGAACGGGGCAACCGGCAAACCGTCGGCGACGTCGCCCGCGGGCTGCTGGCCGGAGGCCGCCACATCGCCGCCCGCAAGCCCGCGCTCTACGCGCTGATCATGATCGGGTGCCACCGCTTCTGCTACGGCATCAGCACCGTCTGCGCACTTTTGCTGTATCGCAACTACTTCCACGACGACGGCATCCTGCGCGCGGGCCTCGCCGGCATCGGGCAGATCCTCGCGATGGTGGCGCTCGGGTCGGGGATCGCGGCGCTGCTCACCCCGGGAGCGACCCGCCGGCTCGGCTACGTGCGCTGGCCGGCGCTGCTGCTGGGGATTGCGGCCGCGGCCGAGATCGGCTTCGGGTTGCCCTACACGATGGCGCTCTTGCTGCTCGCCGGCTTCGTGCTCGGCTTCGCCGCCCAGGGCATCAAGATCTCGGTCGACACGCTCCTCCAGCAGACCATCACCGACGACTTCCGCGGACGCGTGTTCTCCCTCTACGACACCCTGTTCAACATCACCTTCGTCAGCGCCGCCGTGGCGACCGCCATCCTACTGCCCGACACCGGCTACTCGCCGACGTCGGTCGTCGTGCTCGGCGTGGTTTACGCCGTGACCGGGCTGACCTACCTGCGAATCGCCGGGCGACTGCCCGCGCCGGCCACGCCCGAGCCGGTGGCGGTCGCTACTACTGCTCGGCCGCCCACTTCTTGAGCTCCTCGACGGCCCGGTCGGGCCCGAGCGGTCCGTGCTCCATCCGCAACGCGAGCAGGTGCTGGTACGCCCGTCCGACCATCCGCCCGGGCGGGATGCCCAGCACCGCCATGATCGCGTTGCCGTCCAGGTCGGGACGAATCGAGTCGAGCTCCTCCTGCTCGCGAAGCTGCGCGATGCGCTCCTCGAGCGCGTCGTAGGCAGACGACAACGCCGACGCCTTGCGCTTGTTCCGCGTCGTGCAGTCGGAGCGGACGAGCTTGTGCAGCCGGGGGAGCAGTGGCCCGGCGTCCACCACGTAGCGGCGCACCGCCGAGTCGGTCCACTCGCCGCGTCCGTACCCGTAGAAGCGCAGGTGCAGGAACACCAGCTGCGCCACGTCGTCGACGATCTCCTTCGAATAGCGCAAGGCCCGCAGCCGAACGCGGGCCATCCGGGCGCCGACCGCCTCGTGGTGGTGGAACGTCACCCTCCCGTCGGACTCGAAGCGCCGGGTGGCCGGCTTGCCGATGTCGTGCAGCAGTGCCGCCAACCGCAGCACCAGGTCCGGAGACTCTTCCAAATCGATCGCCTGGTCGAGCACCTGCAGGGTGTGCGCGTAGACGTCCTTGTGCTGTCCGTGCTCGTCGGCGGCCATCCGCAGGGCCGGCAACTCGGGCAGGACGTGGTCGGCCAGCCCGGAGTCGACCAGCAACTGCAAGCCCTCGCGGGGGGCGACGCCCAGGAGCAGCTTGGACAGTTCGACCTGGACGCGTTCCACGCTGATCCGCGAGATCTCGCCGGCCATCGCCGTCATCGCGGCCCGCACCTCCGGCGCCACCTTGACGCGCAGGGTCGACACGAACCGGGCCGCCCGCAGCATCCGCAGGGGGTCGTCGGCGAAGGACTCCTCCGGCGTGCCGGGCGTGCGCAGCAGGCCCCGGGCGAGGTCGGCCAGCCCGCCGAACGGATCGGTGAAGGAGTGGTCGCCGGTCACCGACAGCGCCATCGCGTTCATGGTGAAGTCGCGCCGCCGCAGGTCGTCGACGAGTGAGTCGCCATAGGCCACCTCGGGATTGCGGCTGACCCGGTCGTACCGGTCGGCCCGGAATGTCGTGATCTCGCACTGCCGCTCATCCAGGTGGACGCCCACGGTGCCGAACTCGATGCCGGTCGTCCACATCGGACCGAAGCCGGTGACGATGCGCACGATGTCATCCGGTCGGGCGTCGGTGGTGAAGTCGAGATCGTCATCGGTACGGCCCATCAGGGCGTCCCGCACGGTGCCGCCGACCAGATGCAGCTCGTGGCCCGCCTCCCGGAACGCGGCGCCCAGACGCCGCGCTTCCTCCGGAATGGCGATCAGATCAGCGGGTCCACGGGCGGTCACGGACGGCCACGCTACCGGCCGGGCCGCTACCATCGGCGCATGTCCCGAGGCTCCAACTCGCCGTCACCACGGCGCTCGGGCGGCAAGGACGCAGGCAAGGACGCGGGCAAGGACCAGGCACCGCGGAAACGGCGCAGCCGGGCAAAGCTGAAACGCGTCGACGAAACGAGCGCCGGCGGTCTGGTCGTCGACCTGGATGGTGACGTGCCGCGCGGCGCACTCATCGGCCGCGTCGATCGGCGCGGCCGGCTGCTGTGGTCGCTGCCCAAGGGGCACGTCGAGCCGGGCGAGACGGCCGAGCAGGCCGCCATCCGGGAGGTCGAGGAGGAGACCGGCATAAGCGGCGAGATCCTCGCCAGCCTCGGCACGATCGACTTCTGGTTCATCGCGGACGGGCGTCGGGTGCACAAGACGGTGCACCACTTCCTGCTCCGCGCCGTCGGCGGCGAGCTCTCCGACGCCGATATCGAGGTGACCGAGGTGGCGTGGGTGCCGCTTCCGCAGATCACCGAGCAGCTCGCCTACCCCGACGAGCGGGGACTGGTGGACGCGGCCGGCCGGCTGCTCGCGGAGACCGCGTGAGAGTGGGGCGGGTCCCGGGTCGGATCGTCGCGGGCGCCGGTGTCCTCGTCGCCCTGATGTCGAGCGCTGTGCTCGTCGGCGCTGACCCCGCTGGCGCGCAACCCAGCCTGGACGATCAGAGCGTGACCGTGGCCGTTTCGGACATGTCGCCCACGACCCCGAAGTTCACCGCAACGCCCAACCCACTCACGATCACGCTGGTGCTCACCAACACCACCGACCAGCCGCTCTACAACGCCCGCATCGATGTCGATCGCGACGCGCCCGTCACCCAGCAGAAACTGCTCGAGGCGCTGATGGCCAAGCCGGCGCCGAGCCAGGACTCGGGCGTGCTTTCGCAACTGACGCCCATCTCGCTGGATTCCCCGCTGAACCCGCACGAGACTCGGCGGCTCACGTACCAGACCACGACGAGCACGGCCAACAACCCCGGCGGCAAGAACATCTGCCTGTGCTTCGAGAACGGCGGCGGCGTCTACCCGATCAACTTCACCGCCTTCGCCGCCACCGAGCAGGGTGGCGCCACCACCCAGGTCGGCTTCGGCCAGACGTACCTGCCGGCCTTCAAGGACACGCCCACACCGCTGCCCGTGAGCTGGGTGTGGCCGCTCATCGACCGTCCGCACCAGGTCGACGGCACTACCTTCATCGACGACGACCTCGCCGCATCGGTCAAGCGCGGCGGACGCCTGGACCGGGCGCTGCAGGTCGTCGAGGGCGTCGCCTCCAAGGTCCACCTGACCCTCCTCGTCGATCCGGAACTGATCGACGAGCTGACCACGATGAGCACGCGCTACTTCGTCACGGTGAACGGCAAGCGGGTCGAGGGCACCGGCACCGCTGAGGCGCGGAACTGGCTGAATCGGCTGAAGTCCGTGATCGCCATGGCCCCGTCCACGCAGGTGAGCCTCACCCCGTACGCCGATCCGGACATCGACGCCGTCACTGCCGCCGGCCTGACCTGGTCGGACAACTTCGGTCCCCAGCAGCTGCAGCGGGTGCAGGCCGCGCTGGCCAATGCGGCCGACAGCGACGTGGCCTGGCCGGTGGACGGGACGGTCATGCCGAACGCGCTGCGTCAGCTGCTCAGCCGGCGTACCTCGGTGGTGGTGCTGAACGATGCCGCGCTGCCCGGGACGAACCCGGACCAGCCGAACCCGGTCGGCCTGGCCCCGATCCCCGCGCAGTACGGCGGACCGGGCACCGTGGCTGCGGTCACCGACGGCAACGTGCAGTCCTTGTCCGACTCGGTGCTGACGCAGGGGGGCGGTGGCGGCACGGCGAAGCTCGCACCGCTCGTCGCCGAGCTGGCGGTACGCGCCGCCGAAAATCCGAACGACCCCAAGTATCTCGCGATCACCGCCGATCGGTACGTGGACGCCTCGCCGGCCGTCGCGACCCGCGCGATCCTCGCGACGGCACGCACGCCGTGGTCGACCTCGCTGACCCTCGACGAGGCGGCCCACGACATCACCCCCGTCGATCACGGGCAGCTCGTGACACCCGGCACCGAGCTGCAGGTCCCGCAGCCGATCATCGACGCCGCCCGCTCGGCCTCGCAGTTCATCCAGTCGTTCAGCAGCGCCTTGAGCACGTCCGACGCCAACGCGCTGCTCGGCGGGCTGCCGGCAGCCATCCAGCGCACCGAGTCCTCGGCCTGGCGGACCGACCCGCAACACGGCTACACCTTCGCCGGACAGCTCAACGCCGCGATCGGCGGGTGGCGCTCCGGCGTGTACATCGTGCGTCCGTCCAGCGGTTCCTACACCCTCGCCTCGAACGACGCGCCGTTGCCGATCACGATTGTCAACACGCTGCCGGTGAACGTGCGGGTGCGGGTGCGGGTGTCCACTGCCAACGGCGTCGCGGGCTTGCGCTCCGATGACGCCCATGTACAGACGATCCCCGCGGCCCCGTCGGCGACGAGCCCCACCCGCAGCACGCTAAAGCTCCAGACGCACGTCCAGCGCGCCGGCACGTTCCAGGTGTACGCCGAGCTCCTCGCACCGGACGGCACCGGGCTCGGCCGACCGGTCGCCCTGTCGATCCACTGCACGGCCCTCGGCGCGGTCGGGGTGATCATCACTGCGGTAGCCGGCGGCGTGCTGGTGCTAGCGCTCGCCATTCGGGTCACGCGGCGCATCCGGGCCCGACGCAAGCAGCCGGCTGTTGAGCTGAGCCGGGCCGAGCCGGTGGCCCCGTGAGCGACGCCGGCCCGGACGACGAGTGGAGCCAGCCGTCCCACTACGGCCGCGGCCTGATCACGTTCGAGCCGCGCATGTTCACCGAAGACCCGTCCATGACGGGCGTCTTCATGCCGGTGTGGCAACACGCGTCCGAGGAAGAGTGGGAACACGCCGAGGAGCAGTGGGGCAGCACCACCTACGCCGGACGGCGCCGGCATCGGCCGGAGGATCGCACCCAGGTCGACGCCCGGCCCAAGCCGGCTGAGGGCGGGCTGCTCGCGTCCAGCCGGACGATGGCGATCGCGAGCCTGGCCAGCCGGGTCACCGGCTTCCTGCGCAGCGTGGTGCTGGCCGCGGCGCTGGGCACCGGCCTGGTCGGTGACGCCTACAACGGCGCGAACAGCTTCCCGAACATGGTGTACGAGCTGATGCTCGGCGGGGTGCTGTCGAGCGTGCTGATCCCCCTGCTCGTCCACGCCGAGGAACACGACAAGGACGGCGGCGAGGCCTACACCCAGCGACTGCTGTCGATCGCCACGGTGACCCTGGCCCTGGCCACGCTGGCCGCCGTTGCGGCGGCACCGTTACTCGCGGCCGGGTTCGTCAACAACGCGAGCGAACGTGACCTGACCACGACGTTCGCCACCTTGCTCTTGCCGGAGATCTTCTTCTACGGCCTCGGCGCGATGTTCACCGCCATCCTGAACATCCGCAACGTGTACGGCCCCGGCGCGTGGGCGCCGGTGCTGAACAACGTGATCACCATCGCGACCGTCGGCGTCTTCGCCCTGCTGCCCGGCCCGAAAACGCTCGTGCCGTCGAACATGACCAACACGCAGATTCTCGTGCTGGGCGTCGGCACCACCCTGGGCATCGCGGCGCAGGCGCTGGTGCTGCTGCCAGCTCTGCGCCGAGCGGGGTTCCGGTGGCGGTGGCGGTTCCGGGCCGAACAGCACGAGCGCGGCATGGGGGAGGCCAGGTCGCTCACCGGCTGGGTCGTCGGCTACGTCATCGCCAGCCAGATCGGCATCAGCGTCATCGTCAAGGTCGGCTTCAACCACAACGGCGTCACCACCTTCACCTACGCCGACCTGCTCTTCCAGGTGCCCTACGGCATCCTCGGCGTCTCGCTGTTGACGGCACTGATGCCGCGCATGTCCCGGGCGGCGGCGCGCGGCGACCGAGCCGGCGTGATCGAGCACCTGTCGCTGGGCGCCCGGCTGTCGGCGGTGGCGCTCGTCCCGGTCACGGTCGGGTTGATGGTGCTCGGCCCGTCGTTCACCCTGACGATCTTCCTGGGACGGACCGACCAGCACAGTGCCCGGCTGATCGGCACGTCGCTGGCGCTGGCGGCGTTCGGCCTGTTGCCGTTCGCGCTGGTCATGTTGCAGATGCGCGTGTTCTACGCGATGCGCGACGCGAAGACCCCGACGATCATCAATATCTGCATGGTGGCGACCAAGGTCGCGCTGGTCCTGATCGTCGCCGAAACGGCGCACGGCGACCACGTGATCGAGGCGCTGAACATCGCGACGTCGGTGTCCTACGTGGTGGGCGCGGTGATCGGGCACCGGATGCTGACGCGCCGGTTCGGGCGGCTCGGGTTCAGCCGGGTCGTGCGGACGATCGTGCGCATCGGCTTCGCCTCGATCCTGGGCGGCGCCGCGGCGCTCGGCATGGTGCTGGTCGGAACCGCCATCGCCGGGCACGGGCGGACGGGCGGCCTGATCGGCCTCGTCGGCGGCAGCATCGCCGGGCTGGCCGTCCTGCTGGCCGCCGCCTGGCGGATGCGTATTCCCGAGGTCCGCGAGATCGTCGCGGCGGCGCGCCGGTAGTGGTCTAGGGGAATGCGAACCCCCCTAGGATCGTTGCGCCGCACGAGAGAGAGGCATTGTGACCGAGCACCGAAACGTCATCATTGTGGGCTCCGGCCCCGCCGGCTACACCGCCGCGTTGTACACGGCCCGCGCTGACTTGAAGCCGCTGCTCTTCGAGGGCTCCCAGTTTGGCGGCGCCCTCATGAACACGACCGACGTCGAGAACTACCCGGGCTTCCCTAACGGAATCATGGGTCCCGAGCTGATGGCTCTGATGCGCGCACAGGCCGATCGGTTCGGCGCCGAGATCGTGAGCGACGACGTCACCGCCGTCGATCTCACCGGACCGGTCAAGACGGTGCGTACCCACCACGGCGAGTTCACCGCCGACACGGTGATCCTGGCGATGGGCTCGGCCTACCGCAAGCTCGGGGTGGCTCGCGAGGACGATCTGTCCGGGCGCGGTGTCTCGTGGTGTGCCACCTGCGACGGCTTCTTCTTCCGCGACAAGGACATCGCCGTGGTCGGAGGCGGCGACACCGCCATGGAGGAAGCCACGTTCCTCACCCGCTTCGCCAAGTCGGTCACCGTCGTGCACCGTCGCGACGCCCTGCGCGCGAGCGCCATCATGGCCGACCGCGCCCGCGCCAGCGACAAGATCACCTGGGCGTGGAACTCCGAGGTGATCGGCGTCAGCGGCGAAACGTCCGTCGACGGCGTCCGGCTGCGCGACACCGTCACCGGCGCCGAGCGGGATCTCGACGTGCAGGGGCTGTTCATCGCCGTCGGCCACGATCCCCGCAGCGAGCTGGTCAAGGGCCAGATCGACCTAGACGACGAGGGCTACATCCTGACCAGGGACGGCACCACTAAGACCAACCTCGACGGCGTCTTCGCCGCGGGCGACGTGGTCGATCACACCTACCGGCAGGCGGTCACCGCCGCCGGAACCGGGTGCCAGGCCGCGCTCGACGCCGAGCGGTACCTCAGCCGGCTGCACGACCTGGCCGGCGTCCCCGCCGCGCCCGCGACCAGCGTCACGGAATGAGCTCTTAACCAGCGTCGTTACAGCCAGAGCATCCCAACGATCAGGAGAAACCCATGGGTCAGAACACGAAGACCGTCACCGACGCCACGTTCGTCGACGAGGTCTTGCAGGCCGACGGTCCGGTGCTCGTCGACTTCTGGGCCGAGTGGTGCGGGCCGTGCAAGATGGTGTCGCCCGTGCTCGAGGAGATCGCCGGGGAGTACCCGGACAAGATCACGATCGCCAAGGTGAACATCGACGAGAACCCGTCGATCGCCCGCGATTACCAGATCATGTCGATCCCGACGATGTCGGTGTTCCAGGGCGGCGAGGTCGTGAAGAGCATTGTCGGCGCGAAGCCGAAGGCCGCCCTCCTGCGCGACCTCGAGGGCATCGTCTGAGCCTCGCGCCCGAGGTCACACCTTCACTGCGTTTGAGCTAGGAACAACCCGGCTAGCATCCGCTGATGGAGGTCTTGCGCCGCGGTGACTTCGGTCCCGTCGTGGCCGAGATTCGTTCCAAGCTCGCCCGCCTCGCCCTGCTGGCCGCTGTCGGCGGTGACCAGTTCGATGACGCCGTCGACCACGCAGTCCGCGCGTTCCAGCAACGCCGGGGGCTGCGCGTCGACGGCGTCGTCGGCACCGAGACCTATCGTGCGCTCGACGAAGCGCATTGGCGACTGGGCGACCGGCTGCTCTCGTTCATCGCCGGCCACCCCTACGTCGGCGACGACGTCGCGGTTCTCCAACAACGCCTCCTGGACATGGGCTTCGACCCAGGCCGTTGCGACGGCATTCTCGGGCGGGAGACCGACATCGCCGTCCGCGAGTTCCAACGCAACGTCGGGCTGACCTCGGACGGCACCGTCGGGCCTATGACGCTGCGTGCCCTCGACATGCTCCGCCGGACGGTGACCGGTGGTTCGCCCTCGGAGCGACGTGAGGAGGAGCGACTGCACCAGGGTGGCGGCGTCCTCGCCGGTCGCGTCATCCTCGTCGACCCCGGCCATGGGGGAGACGACCTCGGCGTCTGCGGTCACGGGCTCGACGAGGCGGAGGTCGCGTTCGACTTGGCCAGCCGCATCGAGGGCCGGCTCGGCCCCCACGGCGTCCAGGCATTGCTGACGCGAGGTCCGGACACCTGTCCGGACGAGGTCGAGCGCGCGGCTTTCGCGAACGAGACGGGTGCCGACCTGCTGATCTCCCTGCATGCCGACGCGGCACCGAGCGAGCACCCGAGCGGCGTGGCCACCTATTACTACGGCGCAGAGCTGCCGACACGAACGGTCACCTCCGCGGTCGGGGAGCGGCTGGCCACCCTGGTGCAGGGCGAGATGGTCGCGCGCACCGACCTCGTCGACTGCCGCACGCACCCGAAAGCCTGGCAGCTGCTTCGGATGACGAGGATGCCGGCCATCCGCATCGACGCCGGCTACCTGTCGAACGAGACCGACGCGGCCCGGCTGAAGACCGCCGAGTTCCGCGACACCGTCGCCGAAGCCGTCGTTGCCGCCGTGCAGCGGCTCTACCTGCCGGCCGAGCATGACCTGCTGACCGGTCAGTTCCGGATCCCGGCCCTGACGGGCTGAGCGCTACACCGGTCGCAACGCGCCCTCGGGGCTCATCGAGCCGAGCAGTCGCTCGAGCGCGACCTCGACGTCCTCCCGCCAGGAGGCGACGGTCTTGAGCTCGAGGCGCAGCCGCGGGAAGCGCGGATGCGGGCGAACCGTCTTGAAGCCGACAGCCAGCAGGTAATCGGTCGGGAGCACGCAATGACCGACGCCCTGCCACTGGGAGTCGCCGAACGCCTCCACCGCCTTGATCCCGCGCCGGGTCAGGTCCTTGGCCACGCCTTGCACCAACATTCGGGCGAGCCCGCCACCGCCGAAGTCCGGCAGCACCTGCGCGGTCATGAGCAGGGCAGCATCCGCGCTGACCGGCGACGTCGGGAACGCGACCGACCGCGGGACGTACGCCGGGGGGGCAAACAGGACGTATCCGGCGGGCACACCGTCGACGTAGGAGATCTTGCCGCAGCTTCCCCATTCGAGAAGTACGGCGGACACCCATGCCTCCTTCTCGAGCTCCGTGTCGCCGGTCTCGGCGGCACGGGTACCCGCCACCGGGTCGAGCTCCCAGAACACGCACTTGCGACACCGACGCGGAAGGTCGTCGAGGTTGTCCAAGGTGATGTTGACGAGGCGGCGGGTCACGCGCGCTCGAACCTCCTGGAGGGCAAGCCGGCCGGGGGACGCGGCCGATCCGAGCCCGTCGAGGATCGTAACGCCGCAACGCGCTGTCCCCAAGCCTGCGAACGGGGAAATATGTCCGGGCCTGTTGACGTCGCCGCACTAGGCTTCGACCGTGGAGATCCGCCAAGCCGACAAGCTCGCCCAGGTCGCCTACGACGTCCGCGGACCCGTCCTGGCAGAGGCGATGCGGCTCGAGGCCGAAGGCCATCGCATCCTTCGCCTCAACATCGGCAATCCCGCGCCCTTCGGCTTCGACGCCCCCGACGAGATCGTCACCGACATGGCCCGCACGCTGGCGACCGCGCAGGGCTACAGCGATTCGAAGGGCATCCTTCCGGCCCGGCGCGCCGTCGTGCAGTACCACCAGAGCAAGGGGGTCGGGGGTCTCGACGTCGAGGACGTCTGGCTCGGCAACGGTGTGTCCGAACTCATCACCATGACGCTGCAAGCGCTGCTCAATCCGGGGGATGAGGTCCTGATCCCCACGCCCGACTACCCACTGTGGACAGCCATCACCACGCTGTGCGATGGGCGGGCCGTGCACTACATCTGCGATGAGCAGTCCGACTGGCTGCCTGACATGGCCGACATGGCGGGCAAGATCACCGACCGCACAAAGGCCATCGTCGTCATCAACCCCAACAACCCGACCGGTGCGGTCTACCCGCGCCCGATCCTCGAGCAGATCACCGATCTCGCCCGTGAGCACGGCCTACTACTGCTCGCGGACGAGATCTATGACCAGATCCTCTTCGACGACGCCGAGCACGTGGCGCTGGCTTCGCTGGCCCCGGACCTGCTGTGCGTGACCTACAACGGGCTGTCGAAGGCCTACCGTGTCGCCGGATATCGGGCCGGATGGGCGGTTGTGTCCGGTCCGCGTGAGCATGCGCGGAGCTTTCTGGAAGGTCTGACCCTGCTCGCGAACATGCGGCTGTGCCCCAACGTGCCGGCTCAGCACGGAATCCAGGCCGCGCTCGGCGGGCCGCGCGACATCAAGGAGTTGGTGCTGCCCGGCGGCCGGCTACGCGAGCAGCGCGACCATGCTCACCGGCTGCTGAACGACATCCCTGGCGTGTCCTGCACGCTGCCGCGCGGTGCGCTCTACGTCTTCCCGCGCCTCGATCCGGCCGTGCACGCCATCGAGGACGACGAGAAGTTCGTCGTCGAGTTCCTGCACTCCGAACACGTGATGATCGGTCACGGCACAGGCTTCAACTGGCCTCGCCCGGATCACGTCCGGATCGTCACCTTGCCTACAATCGACGAGCTCACCGACGCGATCGGCCGTTTCGCGCGCTTCCTCGAGCGTCGCAGCGCCCCGGTCGGCTAACGCCAAGTAGTCAGCTGACTACTGGTCGTCACGGTCTGGCGGATCACCGCTCTCCTGCCAGCCGCCTTCGTGGTGATGTACCTGCGCGTCGCCTCCACCGTCAGCCTGCGCGAGAGCGCTGACGCCGAGCAGGCCGGCGATCCTCTCCAGGTCGTCGACCGACCCGAACTGGATCACGACCTTGCCGCGACGCTTGCCGAGTTCGACCGTGACCCGGGTGTCCAGACGCTCCGAGAGCCGATCTGCGAGCACGGCCACTGCAGGCGCGATGGCCTTGCGGGTCCGCGGAGCCGGGGCCGCCCGCTCCTGGCCACCAACCGCAACGATCTCCTCGACCGCCCGGACCGACAGACCCTCGGCGACGACCCGGGACGCGAGGCGTTCCTGTGCCTCAGCGTCGTCGAGTGCGAGCAGGGCGCGAGCGTGACCGGCGCTGAGCACCCCGGCGGCCACCCGTCGCTGAACGGTCGGCGCCAGGTGCAGCAGGCGCAAGGTGTTGGTGACGTGCGAGCGGGAGCGGCCGACGCGGTCGGCAAGCTCCTCGTGTGTCGCCCCGAACTCTTCCAGGAGCTGCGCGTATGCCGCGGCCTCTTCGAGCGCGTTCAGCTCCTGGCGGTGCAGGTTCTCGAGCAGGGCGTCGCGCAGCATCGCATCGTCGGCCGTGTCGCGCACGATCGCCGGCACAGACTGCAGGCCGGCCTCGCGGCTCGCGCGCCATCGCCGCTCCCCCATGATGAGCTGGTAGCGGCCCGGGTCCAGTTCCCTGACCACGATCGGCTGGAGGATGCCGACCTCACGGATGCTGGTGACGAGCTCGGCCAGGGCATCCGGGTCGAACACCTCGCGGGGCTGGCGCGGGTTGGGCTCGATGCTGTCGAGGGGAACCTCCTCGAACCGGGCGCCCTCGATCTGCTCCTCGCCGGGGCCGGTCGGGATCAGCGCACCCAGCCCACGGCCGAGTCCCCCACGGCGTACGTTCACTCTGTCCTCCGGTTGCGAGTTCACGGTTTCTGGGTTCACACGTCGGGCCCGGACTCCACCGGCCGCACCGAGCGTTCCGCCAGTTCGCGAGCGGCGTCGACGTACGCGCGGGCCCCGCGCGAATTCGGGTCATACGTCAGCACGGTCTGCCCGTAACCGGGCGCCTCCGAGATCCGCACGCTACGCGGAATTGTAGGACCGAGCACGAGTTCGCCGAAATGCGTCCGGACCTCCTGGGCGACCTGCTCGGCGAGCCGAGTTCGCCCGTCGTACATCGTCAAAAGGATCGTGGACACATGCAGGGCAGGGTTGAGGTGCGACCGTACGAGTTCGAGCGTCCGCAGGAGCTGGCTGAGCCCCTCCAGCGCATAGAACTCGCATTGGATCGGGATCATGACCTCCTGGG
>DASXYL010000081.1:0-114612 GCA_036502575.1 Jatrophihabitantaceae bacterium
TTCTGCCAGGCCGGCATGATCACCCGGCCGGTCCGGGAGCGCTCGCTGCAGGGCATCGGTCAGATGGTCGAGGCCGGCCTGGCCGCCACCGGCTTCGAGGAGGTCGGGCTGCTGTCGCTGTCGAGCGCCGACCACTCCGAGATCGGCGCGATCGCCAAGCAGTTGGCCGATCGCTACGAGGACGACAAGGTGTCGTTGTCGCTGCCCTCGACCCGGGTCGACGCCTTCAACATCGACCTGGCCAACGAGTTCTCGCGCAACGGCCGTCGCTCGGGGCTGACCTTCGCACCCGAGGGCGGCTCGGAGCGCCTGCGCCGCGTGATCAACAAGATGGTCAGCAAGGACGACCTCATCCGCACCGTGTCAGCTGCCTACGGTCAGGGCTGGCGGCAGGTGAAGTTGTACTTCATGTGCGGCCTGCCGACCGAGACCGACGAGGACGTGCTCGAGATCGCCGAGATGGCCCACGATGTCATCCGGGCCGGACGCGAAGCGACGGGCAGCAAGGACATCCGCTGCACCGTCTCGATCGGCGGGTTCGTGCCCAAGCCGCACACGCCGTTCCAGTGGGCCGCTCAGGCAAGTCCGTCCACAGTAGACAGTCGCCTGGCCAAGCTCCGCGCCGCCATCAACGCCAACCGTTCGCTCGGCCGCAACGTCGGCATGCGGTACCACGACGGCGAACCGTCGCTGGTCGAGGGACTCCTCTCGCGCGGCGACCGACGCGTCGGCGCGGTCATCGAGCAGGTCTGGCGCGATGGCGGCCGCTTCGACGGGTGGAGCGAGCACTTCTCGTTCGAGCGCTGGACGAAGGCCTGTGTGGCCGTCGGGGTCGACCTTGATTGGTACACGACCCGCGAGCGTGACGCGGACGAGGTACTGCCCTGGGACCACCTCGACTCGGGCCTGGACAAGCAGTGGTTGTGGGACGACTGGCAGGACGCACTGACCGAGTTCGAGCAGGACGACTGCCGCTGGACGCCGTGCTTCGACTGCGGCGTCTGCCCGACGATGGGCACTGACATCCAGATCGGTCCGACCGGGCGCACGTTGCTGCCGATCGTGACGTGACGGTGCGGATTGCCACGGCGGCGGATGTCGACGCCGTAGCGGCGCTGCGCCGCGCCTGGGCCGAGGAAGAGAGCGGTCCGGTCGACGACGGGGGAGCGTTCGAACTCGGGTTCGCCGACTGGTACGCCGCCGAGGCGGGTCGGCGCACGGCGTGGCTGGCCGCCGCCGGCGAAGAGCCGGTCGGCATGCTCAACCTCGTCGAGTTCCGCCGGATGCCTCGCCCGGGACGTCCGCGCTCGGGCTGGGGCTACATCAGCAATCTCTTCGTGTTGGCCGAGCACCGCAACGGCGGCCTGGGCCGCGCGCTGCTCGAGGCCGCGGTCGGCGCGGCGAAGCAGCGCGAGTACGCGCGCCTCGTGCTCAGCCCGAGCCCCAGGGC
Organism: Jatrophihabitantaceae bacterium; assembly: GCA_036502575.1. Classification (GTDB taxonomy): domain Bacteria; phylum Actinomycetota; class Actinomycetes; order Mycobacteriales; family Jatrophihabitantaceae; genus DASXRA01. Next base: position 1,451 of record DASXYL010000081.1, read on the forward strand.
GGTGCCGCTCTACGAGCGGGTCGGGTTCACCCGGGCGGATGAGCTGATGCTCCTCCCGCTGTCCTGAACCGCAGAACCCACAGAACCCACAGAGACCGCCAATTCCAACACGATCGACCAATCTGGTCGAACATCTTGCTAATAAATCACATAGCCGTTACAAATCTGTTGGAAGCTGGTCGCTATCGGGGACTTCCTGTGTCAATCGCACGCACCCGATCATGATCGACCAGGCGACACTTTTCGGTGGGCAGACGAGAAGGGCAGGTCGTCCGATGAGAGATGGCATCACGAGACGTATCGGCGGGGTGGTCGCGGGCACGTTGCTGGCCGCCGGCCTCAGCGTCGTGGTCACCGCCGCGCCGGCGCAGGCGCTGGACAACGGGCTGGCGAAGACGCCGCCGATGGGCTTCAACGACTGGAACTCGTTCGGCTGCAACGTCGACGAGCAACTGATCAAGCAGACCGCCGACCTCTTCGTCAGCTCCGGGCTGAAGGCCGCCGGCTACCAGTACGTCAACATCGACGACTGCTGGCTGACGCACTCCCGCGACGCCGACGGCAAACTGGTGCCCGACCCGGTGAAGTTCCCCGACGGCATCAAGGGCACCGCTGACTACGTCCACTCCAAGGGCCTCAAGCTCGGCATCTACGAGGACGCCGGCACCCTGACCTGCGCGGGCTACCCGGGCAGTCTCGGCCACGAGAAGGTCGACGCGCAGACGTTCGCCGACTGGGGAGTCGACTATCTCAAGTACGACAACTGCAACAACGCCGGCAGCACCACGACCCAGGAGTACATCGACCGCTACTCGGCGATGCGGGACGCGCTCGCGGCCACCGGTCGCAAGATCATTTACAGCATCTGCGAGTGGGGCGTGAACGATCCGTGGACCTGGGCCGGTGACCTCGGCAACCTGTGGCGTACCACGGGCGACATCAGCGACAACTGGGGAAGCCTGAAGTCGATCATCGAGCAGAACGCTCCGCTCGCCGAGTTCGCGCATCCGGGCGCCTGGAACGACCCGGACATGCTCGAGGTCGGCAACGGCGGCATGACCGACACCGAGTACAAGACGCACTTCAGCCTGTGGGCCGAGATGTCCGCGCCACTGCTGATCGGCAGCGACCTGCGCAAGGCGACGCCCGAGACGCTCGCGATCCTGAGCAACAAGGACGTCATCGCGATCGACCAGGACAAGCTCGGCGTGCAGGGGCAGGTCATCGGCCAGGGCAACGGCACCAAGGTGTTCAACAAGCCGCTCGCCAACGGCGATCGTGCAGTCGCGCTGTACAACTCGAACGACGCCTCGGCGACTATCAGCACGACGACCTCGGCCGTCGGGCTGGGCCACGCGTCGGCCTACACGGTCAAGGACCTCTGGGCCGGCACGACGTCCGAGGTGGCCGACACGATCACCGCGCGCGTCCCGGCGCACGGCACCGCGCTGCTGCGGGTGCACGTCGATGGCAACTGGGCGAACTACCCGCCGTCGTCGAGCATCGGGGTCAGCTCACCCACCGGGTTCTCCGGCGGCGACCTGGCTGTGCAGGCCGGCGGGTCGGCGCCGTTCACCGGCACGCTGACCAACAGCGGCAAGGTGCCGCTCGAGAAGGTGCAGGTGTCGGGCACCGCGCCGAACGGCTGGACGCTGAAGCCCACGACGCCCACCACCAAGGGCGCGCTGACCTCGGATCGGTCGTTCGCGACGGGCTGGACGATCGGGGTGCCGAACGGCACGGCCCCGGGCAGCTACCCGTTGACGATCACCGCCCGATACACGTGGGACGACGGCACCCGACCGGCGAGCGTGCAGACCGACGCCGTGGTGGTGGTCGCCACCCCACCCCCGAGCGGCAGCACGCCGCTCAGCGACGTCACCTGGGTGTCGGCCACGAACGGCTGGGGGCCACCGGAGAAGGACATGAGCAACGGCGAGACGGCGGCCGGTGACGGGCATCCGATCACCATCCGCGGGCACGTCTACCCGAAGGGCCTCGGCGTGCATGCCACGAGCGACATCGTCTACTACCTCGGCGGCAACTGCTCGTCGCTCACGTCCGACGTCGGCATCGACGATGAGACGAACGGCAACGGCGAGGTGACGTTCCAGATCTTCGCCGGCGACACCAAGATCGCCGACAGCGGAGCGGTCACCGGCACGTCGCCGGTCAAGACGCTGACCGCCGACCTGACCGGGGCCGCCTGGCTGCGGCTGCACGTCGACCCGGACGGCGCCAATACCTACGACCACAGCGACTGGGCCGGCCCGCAGCTGACCTGCACCGCATAACGCGAGTTGTCCGCGCGTCGCGACGCTCAGACATCGCGACGCGCGGACAAGTTCCCGGCCACAGAAAGTTGTCCGCGCCTGGCGGTGTTCTGGCGTCGCGAAGCCCGGACAACTCCGAATGGTCCGCCGCATAGGTCTAGTCAAATCTGGCGCACGGGCCTACCGTCTGCAGGATGCACGAATCGGGCGATCGGGCCGCGTCGGGTCGAGTCGGAAAGGTCGGGCGCCCGCCAGTTTCTCGGCGTTGCCGCGGGATCCGCCGCGGTGCTGGAGCTGGGAGCCGATCCGGCCGAGCCAGCCGAGCCAGCCGCGGCCGCACCGGTGCGGCCCGGCGGGGTGCGCACCGGGCTGGCCGCTCTGATGGAGTCGCGGTACAGCGGCTAGGTGTGCCGGGGCGTGCAGACCTATGTCACCGATCCGGCCCGGTTCGACGCCGTCCGTCGCCCGACCCGCGCCAAGTACGTCATCTTCACCCAGGGAGGTAGTGAATGAACCGTGTTCGCCGCCAACTGTGCCTGATCGCGATCGTCACCGTCGCCGCGGCCGGGTTGTCCGCTCCGGCGAGCGCGCATCGCCCGGGTTCCATCGAGGAGAATTCGCCGGTGCAGCCGATCCCGGCGCCGACGAGCGCCCTGTACGGAATGCTCGGGCGCCCCGCACAGACGTTGCGTCCGGGCACCCCGCAGCAGGTCGGCCTGCTGCCCGGGCCGCTCGACCAGATCGACGCTGACATCAACACCGCGATGCAGCCCTACCCGCCGAAGAACAAACCCCTGATCCCGGGCGGTGTCGTGCTCGTCGGGCACAACGGCCGCGTCGTCAAGAAGCAGGCCTACGGCTATTCCGTCCTGTACTCCGGCTACGACGCCACGACGAATACCGGCATCCTGTTGCCGCCTGACCAGCAGGTGCCCACCCGTACCGACACGATCTATGACCTGGCGTCGCTGTCGAAGCTGTTCACCGGGTTGGTCGCGGTCAAGCTCATGGACCTGCACCGCCTCGACCCGGACGCTTTCGTGGTGCAGTACCTGCCGGCGTTCGCGTCGCACGGCAAGACCGACATCACGATCACCCAGTTGCTGATGCACAGTTCGGGATTGGCCGCCGACCCGTCACCCGGCTTGTGGACGCTGCCGCCCGACCAGCGCGTCCCCGCCATTCTCGACTCGGTGCCCGAGGCACCGCCGAACACCCGGTACAAGTATTCGGATATCAACTACATGACGCTGGCCCTGGTCGAGCAGGCGATCACCGGTAAAACACTCGACGTCCTGGTGCACGACTACATCACCGGTCCGCTGCACATGACGAGCACGATGTACAACCCGCCTGCGTATCTGCTGCCTCGGATCGCCGCCGAGGAGTACGAGACCGCCCCGGCCCGGGGCATGGTGCGCGGGGAAGTGCACGACGAGAACGCCTGGGCGCTCGGGGGCGTGGCTGGTCACGCCGGCGTGTTCTCCGACGCCGACGACCTGGCCGTACTGGCGCAGACGATCCTCAACGGTGGCGTCTACGGCCACACCCGCATCCTGTCCGAGCACGCCATCGTCGAGATGGCGACCAACCGCAACCAGGAGTTCGCGGGCCAGAATCAGGGTTACGGGTTCGAGCTGTACCAGACCTGGTACGCCAGCGCCCTGGCGACGCCGTACACGCTGGGCCACACCGGATTCACCGGCACGGACATCGTCATCGACCCGACGACGAACACATTCGAGATGCTGCTCAGCAACGGCGTTCACCCCACCCGGAACTGGGGGCCGACGACCCCGCTTCGCAAGACCGTGTCCAGCGACGTCGCGCGGTCCATACCGGTGCGTCCGGGGCATGGGCGCACGGCGTGGTTCTCCGGGATGGTCGACCACACCACTGCCACGCTGACCGTGCCGGTGACGGTGCGCAGCGACCAGGGTCAGCTGAGTTTCGATCTGTGGTACGACACCGAACCGCAGTACGACGTGCTCACCCTGCAGGCGTCCCGCGACAACGGCACGACCTGGACAACCGTGCCGTTCACCATGCGCGACGGCGAGCACACGTACCCGACCGACGGCACCGCCACCGGGTACAACGGGCACCGCTGGCTGTCGACATCGGCCGATCTACCCGGAGGCGCCGGCGCGGTGCTCGTCCGCTGGCGCTACTCGACGGACACCCTCGATCACGGTCGCGGCGTGTACCTGGACGGCATCCAGGTACATGACGGGCACGGCACGGCGTTCGACGAGCGACGGCCGGGCGACGCCGCGAGCATCCAGGCGGTCGGCTTCGCCCCCAGCGAGAACTGACCGCCCGTCCCGGTTTTGGCCGCCCGGCATCGCATAGTCAGGTTTCACGAGAGGGCTCCCGCTAGTCAGATGGCCTGCCCGGATTCGTCGGCGTGTCGGGGTGCAAGGTGAACCATGCAGGAATATTATTCCTGCATGGTTCACCCATCGCCGGATGAGACCCGGCACCTGAAGGCGATCGCCCGGGAGATGTTCGAGTCCGGCGAAGAGTCGGGCTACCTGGTCGGTGTCGCAACGGCGCATCACCCAGCATTCAGCAGGTCACGCCGGCCGTCCAGCGCGCTGGAGCGCGAGCTGGTTCTGGACGCAGTGCGCCGCGCCGCCTCGCGCGAAGGCGTCTTCGTCGAAGACCTGAGCGGCGGCGTGGATCTGGTCACCAGCGACGGCGGGCACATTCGTCGGTACCGGGTCAAGCGCGGCGAACGCTCCACGTCCGGATACAGGTTCGTGTGCGGATTGGGCTCCAGCCTGCTGACCGCTGAGCCCGACGGGCTGTTCGTCGAGGATCGGTGGCTTCTCGGCTACATCAGTAGTGATGACCACACTCTCGACGAGGTGGTTGCCGCAGAGGTGGTTGGCCACCGGGGCGACGGCGGCGGTCCCGTCGTGCTCATTCTCGGCACGGTCATCCGCCTGTCCGACGCGCCCCCTCCGGACGGTTTCACCTCGACCGACGAGGGACTGTCCGGGTTCGACGATGACGACGAGGCAGGCGGCGCCGACGTCGCCTGACCTGCAGCCGATGCCTGCCGGCTGTCCACCTCCTGCCGTCTGAGAGGTTGTCACGGTGACTGCTCCCGCAACCATTGGTGAACGCGTACGCACCTTGCGGCTTGCCGCGAACATTAGCCAGAGCGAACTCGCCCAAGCCCTAACCGGCCGCGACGAGTCAAGCAACAAGCTCGTGTCCCAGATCGAGAACGGACGCCATGCGATCGACGATGGATTACTAGCGACGCTGGCCGACGCTTTACGGTGCACGCCCGACTTCCTGCTACGCCCGCGCCACGACGTCGTGTCAACCCGGCCATGGCTGCGTGCCTACGCCGACGCAAACGCGCGTGTCGTCGAGAGCGTCTTAGCTGACAACCTTGTTGTGCACGAGGCTGTCTTCGCGCTGCAGCTCAAACAGGTCCCTGACCAAATCCCCTTGTTCGGCGGCGATCCGAACGACGACGACGCGATCGAACGCTTCGCCGAAGAAGTCCGTGCGGCGGCAGATATTCAGCCAGGCGGAGTGGTCGGCAACGCGATGCGCGCCGCGGACCGGCTGGGCTGCGTGGTGCTGCCCCTCGCAAGCGAGCTCGGCCGCCACCTCGGCATGTCACACCGCATCGACGGCACACCGTTCGTACGGGTCAGCCGTTCCGGGGCCGGAGATAGTGCAGTGCCGGGGGATCGCCAGCGTTTCACCATCTCCCACGAGATCGGCCACTTGGGCCTTCATTCCCACCTGCCACCTCCGGACACCGCGGTGGACGCCCGACGTATCGAGCGTGAGGCGCATCGCTTCGCAAGCGCTTTCCTAGCCCCGGCCGAGCCACTCATGGAGGACTGGCAGCGGCTCGGTGGTCGTGTCACCCTGTCTACGCTCGCGAGCCTGAAGTCAACCTGGGGCATCGCGATCAAGGCGCTCGTCGTCCGGTTTCAGCAGCTCCGCGTGATCGATGCCGACCAAGCGACCAGCCTGTACAAGCAGATCTCGAAGCGCGGCTGGAACAAACACGAGCCCGTCCCAACGACCAATGAACAGCCGATCTGGCTCCAGCGTGCGCTCGATCAGCGCGTGAAAGATCAACCGGAAGCAAGGAACACCACGGCCGGCACGGCACGACTCATGGGGGTCAGCGAAGACATGGTTGCGGGCTGGCTTGATTGGACACAGGTGCCACCGGTCGGCGCAGGGCAGACCGTCTCGCTCGCAGGTCGTCGCCGTCCACGACGCCCCAATGTCAGGCCCGAGAGCGACGGCGAGGTTGTCCCACTCGCGCGCAAACAACCCTGGTCACGGTAGATGCCATGTCACGTTCACGTGCTCAAGGCGACGCCGACGCCGACCTATGGCTCATGGCTTGCAGTACCAGGAATGAGCCTCTAACAAACGATCCACAGCTGCCTGGGCGGCCAAAACCGGCGCCCTCAGCGGTCGGGGAAGTGGCAGGCGGCGGTGTGGTCGCCGCCGTGGGGGGTCAGGCCCGGCACGATCTCGATGCAGCGCTGCTGGTCGTCGGCGTCGAGCCCGGCGAACACCGGGCACCGGCTGCGGAATCTACAGCCGTGCTGCTTGTCGATCGGGCTGGGCGGATCGCCGCTGAGCAGGATCCGTTCGCGGCTCCGTTCCCGAGCCGGATCGGGAATCGGCACCGCCGACAGCAATGTTCGCGTGTACGGATGAACGGGGTGGTCGAACACGTCGTCGACGGCACCGGCCTCGACCGTGCGGCCGAGGTACACCACGCTCACCCGGTCGGCGACGTGCCGGATCACCGACACGTCGTGGGATACGAACAGGTAGGCCAACGACAGCTCGGCCTGCAGCCGCTTGAGCAGGTTCAGGACGCCGGCCTGCACCGAGACGTCGAGCGCTGACACCGGTTCGTCGAGCACGAGTAGCTCCGGGTCGACCGACAAGGCGCGCGCGATCGCCAGCCGCTGGCGCTGCCCGCCGGAGAACTCGTGCGGGAAGCGTCCGGCCTGGTTCGGTTCGAGCCCGACCTGACCGAGCAGTTCGGGCACCCGGCGCTGGATGCGGTCGCGGCTCACCCCGTTGGCGCGCATCGGCTCGGCAACGATATCGCCGATCGGCATCCGGGGATCGAGGCTCGACATCGGATCCTGGAAGACCATCTGCACGCTGGCCCGCAACTGCCGTTCGTCGGCCGGCGTCAGTCGGCCGAACTGGTGGCGAAGCAGCGGGATCGAGCCGGCCTCCGGTCGGGCCAAGCCGAACAGTTCGTGCAACGCAGTTGTCTTGCCCGACCCGGATTCCCTTACGAGACCGAGGGTTTCTCCGCGCCTGATGTCCAGGTCGATGCCGTCGACCGCGTACAGGCTGCCCACCCGCCGGCGAAACACGGTGCCCTTGAGCAAGGGGAACGTCTTCGCGAGATCACGAACCTCGAGAACGGGCGGCCGCTCGACCCGCGCCGTGCTCTCGGTGCGGACAACCGGTAGCTCAGGCAGGCTGTATACCTCGGACGGTCCGCGCGCAGCGACGAGGTCGGACTTGATGCACGCCGCCCGATGCGTGGGCGATCCGGTCAGTGCTGGCTCGGCGACCCGGCAGGCGTCCACGACCAATGGACATCGCGGTGCGAACGAGCACGCGCCGTGCACGCTCGCGGGGCTCGCGCGACAAGGTCAAGCCAGGCGGCACCGCAACATTGTCGATCCAGCAGTGGGTCGCCCAGTACAACCCGTACCAGGTCGACGGCCTGCAGGGCGACGGGTACTGGCTGGCCACCCTGGTCCTGCCGGCGCTGTGGAACAAGGACGCCACCGGCGTGCCGCAGCGCAATGGGGACGTGCTGATGTCGGCCGCGGTTACCGCGACATCGCCCAAACAAGTCGTCACGTACGCGATCAACCCGAAGGCAACCTGGTCGGACGGCACCGCCATTACCTGGGCCGACTTCGCCCAGCAGTGGAAATCCGCCGACGGCAGCAACAGCGCATACCTGATCGCGAATCCCTCCGGCTACAACCAGATCAGCGACGTCAGCAAGGGCTCCGACGACCGGCACGTAGTCGTTACGCTCAGCAAGCCCTACGCCGACTGGCAGCGGCTGTTCGACCCGCTGGTCCCGGCGTCGCAGATCGAGACGCCGCAGAAGTTCAACGAGGGCTGGATCAAGCAGGTGCCGGTGACCGGCGGACCGTGGAAGTTCGGCAAGCTCGACCAGACCGCGCAGAGCATCACGCTCGTTCCGGACCCCAAGTACTGGGGCACCAAGCCCAAGCTCGCGAGGTTCGTGGCCCGGGCGATCCCCAGCAACCTCACCGCCACCGACGCCTACCTCAACAACGAGATCGACCTAACGTCGGCGAGGAAGCCGGCCGACTACAAGCGCCTGGCCAAGGCGCCGAACACCTCGATCCGCACCGGGTCCCGCTGGGATCAGACGAATCTCGCGTTCAGCAACCGCGGGATCCTCGCCGACCAGGCAGTGCGCCAGGCCATCCAGCACGCGGTCAACCGCCCGGCCGTGGTCAAGGTCTCGAGCACCGGGCTGCCCTACACGCCGCCAATTCTCAACAACCACTTCTACATGCCGACCCAGGCCGGCTATCAGGACAACTCGTCCGGGTACGGCACCTTCGATGTCGCGGCGGCGAAGAAGCTGCTCGACGACGACGGCTGGCAGGACCACGGGGCGGGCAAGGCCCGTACCAAGAACGGCCAGTCGCTCAAGGTGAGTTACGTCGTCGCCGACAGTGGGACGACCGACGTGACCGAGATCATCCAGAGCATGTTGGCGCAGGTCGGCATCGACGTGGCGATCCAGAAGGTGCCGGACAACGACTACTTCGAGAGGTACGTCAACACCGGCAAGTTCGACCTCACGGCGTTCCGGCAGGTCGACCAGGTGTTCGCGTCGCAGACGATCCCCGAGTACCAGCAGCCGCAGGGAACCAACGTGTTCGGCAACTTCGGCCGGATCGGCTCGGCGGAGATCGACGACCTGATGAACCAGGCGGCGGCCGAGACCGATCCGGGCCAGTCGCGGGCCCTGTACAACCAAGCCGATGCCAAGATCTGGGCGCTGGCGATCACGCTGCCGCTGTTCGAGACGCCGTCCATCTACGCCGTCCGCAAGGATCTGGCCAACGAGGGCGCCTGGGGGCTGGCCGACACGAACCAGAACGCCGATTCCGGTTGGGTTCAGTAAGGCGGGCACACTGAGGGGATGGCTCGTCGTGCCCCCGAGGGGCCACCTCCTCCGCCGGTCGTGCAGCGGGTCCGGTTGCGCTACGCCAAGCGCGGCCGGCTGCGTTTCACGTCACACCGCGACTTCGCGCGAGCGTTCGAGCGGGCGCTGCGGCGGGCTGCCGTCCCGATGGGGTACTCGGCCGGGTTCACGCCCCACCCCAAGATCTCCTACGTGGGGGCCGCGCCGACCGGAGTGGCCAGCGAGGCCGAATACCTCGAGATCGGCCTGGCTGAGCGTGTCGACGTGGATGAGCTGCGAGCAGCGATCGATGCTGCCCTGCCCGACGGGCTCGACATCGTCGACGCGGTCGAGTCGGCCGGAGGCTCGCTGGCCGAGCGTATGCAGGCGACGGCCTGGCGCATCGAGCTGGACGACGTCGACACCGACCTGGTGGCCCGGGCTGTCGATTCCTTCCTCGCCGAGACCGAGATCGGTGTGGAACGGCTCACCAAGGACGGCCGCAAGATCCTGGATGCCCGGGGTCCGGTACTCACCGTCGAGGTGTCGAACACCGGCGATCCGCGTCGGCGTGCGATAATAACGCTGGTCGTGCGGCTGGAAACACCCGCCGTTCGACCCGACGACGTTCTCGCAGCGTTGCGCACCGTCGCCGGCCTCGCCCGAGACACACCACGTTGGGGTTATAACGCGGTGCGTTTGGCGCAGGGGCCGCTCGACGGGTCCGGCGCGATCGGTGATCCGCTCGCCGCCGACCGCGTGACGCGTGGGGCGACGTCGTAGTCCTTGGAGGGACGCCACGAACGTGGTCACCAGCTGGTGACCAGAAAGCAGACTTTGCGTGCTGCCCCGCCCGGCAGCTCGCCTCAACCGCCTCTGAGCGGCCGCGGCTGGGACAGGTTCATACCTGTCCACGGCAGCGCCCGGGGGCCGAAACGGAGTGACCCGAGCACATGCTCGAATCCGACAATCCAGAAAACCCGACCACGTCCGACGCCAGCACCGGCGACACCGCCGTTAGCGAGGCGCAGCCGCCGAGCAAGCCTCGGCGAGCGCCTCGCAAGGCACCCGCCAAGAAGGCCACGGCGAAGACGGCGCCGAACGACCTCGTTGCCGCCGAGTCAACCGAACCCGCGGCCGCGGCGGCCAAAACCCCTGCGCCGCGCAAACGAGCCGCCAAGCGGACCGCCGCCAAGGCAACTGCTCCCGCGGCCGACACGGCCCCTGCTGCAGATGCGGCCGAGCTGTCGACCGACGCCCTCGAACCGGCCGCTCCGCCTGCTCGCCGCCGGCGCAAGGCCGCCCAACCCGCGCAGCAGGACATGCTCGACGGCCTGAGTGGTGCGCCCTCCGATGAGTCGAGCAACGATGGCGGCCGTTCCGACAAGAAGGCGGTCGCCGCGACCGCCGCGGTGCTGTTCGTCGCGCCGGCCGAAGCGCCGGCTCCCGCGCCGAGGCGCCGCGCTCAACCCAAACCCGACCCGGTAGCCCTGGCCGCCGAGGTGCCCGAGGACGTCGCTGCCGAGGTCGACGAGGATCCGGACGAGGTGCGCGAAGCCGCGGCCGAGGAGGCCTCCGGCGAGCGCCGGCGCCGCCGTCGAGGCCGTCGCGGCCGCGGTGGTGGGCGGCCCCGCGAAGCCGGCGCCGACTCGACCGACGACGAGGACGACGAGGACAAGGCCACCGACGAGGTGGTCACCGCCGTCGAGGCGCCCGTCGACGCCGACGAGGCGCCTGTCGACGCCGACGAGGACGACGGCGACGGCTCCGGCCCGACGCGCCGCCGCCGCCGCCGGCGGCGCAAGACCGGCGGCGGGGGCGACGAGGAGCTTTCGAGCGACGATCCGCCGAACACCGTGGTGCACGTCCGCGAGGTCCGCACCAAGTCGACGGACGACGGTGGCGGTGACGGTGTCCGAGGCGTCAAGGGCTCTACCCGCCTGGAGGCCAAGCGCCAGCGCCGCCGCGACGGACGCGAGTCCGGCCGGCGTCGCCCGCCGATCCTCACCGAATCCGAGTTCCTCGCCCGCCGCGAGGCCGTCGATCGAGTGATGGCGGTACGCCAACACGGCGACCGCACCCAGATCGCCGTGCTCGAGGACGGCATCCTCGTCGAGCACTACGTCACCCGGGCGTCCGCCACGTCGTATGTGGGCAACGTCTACCTCGGCCGAGTGCAGAACGTACTGCCGAGTATGGAGGCCGCGTTCATCGACATCGGCAAGGGCCGCAACGGCGTCCTCTATGCCGGCGAGGTCAACTGGGATCTTGCCGGGCTCGAGGGCAAGGCTCGGGCCATCGAGAACGCACTCTCTCCGGGCGACGCCGTGCTCGTCCAGGTGACCAAGGACCCGATCGGCCACAAGGGCGCGCGTCTGACCAGCCAGGTCTCGCTGCCGGGACGGTTCTTGGTCTACGTGCCGGGCGCCGGGATGACCGGCATCAGCCGCAAGCTGCCCGACACCGAGCGGCATCGCCTCAAGTCGATCTTGAAGAAGATCGTCCCCGAGGACGCCGGCGTGATCGTTCGCACCGCGGCCGAGGGCGCCAGCGAAGAGGACCTCACCCACGACGTCGAGCGGCTCAAGGCGCAGTGGGAGTCGATCCAGCGCACGGCCGCCAAGCCCAAGGCCGCGCCCACCCTGGTCTACGGCGAGCCCGACCTCGCCATCCGCGTGGTCCGCGACGTCTTCAACGAGGACTTCCGGCAGCTCGTCGTCTCCGGCGCCGACGCCTGGCAGACGATCTCCACCTACGTCAAGGAAGTGGCGCCGGATCTGGGCGATCGCCTCATCCAGCACACCGCCGAGGGAGATCTGTTCCACGACATGCGCGTCGACGAGCAGCTCACCAAGGCACTCGACCGCAAGGTGTACCTGCCCTCCGGTGGGTCGCTGGTCATCGACCGCACCGAGGCGATGACCGTCATCGACGTCAACACCGGCAAGTTCGTCGGCTCCGGCGGCAATCTCGAGCAGACGGTCACCCGTAACAACCTCGAAGCCGCCGAGGAGATCGTGCGGCAACTGCGGCTGCGCGACGTCGGCGGCATCGTCGTCATCGACTTCATCGACATGGTGCTCGAGAGCAACCGAGAGCTGGTGCTACGTCGGCTCACCGAATGCCTCGGCCGCGACCGGACGAAGCACCAGGTCGCTGAGGTGACGTCACTCGGTCTGGTGCAGATGACGCGCAAGCGCGTCGGCGAGGGCCTGCTGGAGGCGTTCAGCGAGGTGTGCCCGACTTGCGGTGGCCGCGGCGTGCTCGTGCACACCGAACCGGTCGAGCAGCGGCGCCAGAGCGAGTCCGACGAGAAACCGGCCCGGCGCAAGGGCAAGCAGCGCGGCGCGAAGTCGGCCGAGCCCGAGGTCGTCGAGCCGCCGCTGAACGAGCTGAACGAGGACCAGCGCAAGGCCGCCGCCAGCGCGATGGCGGCCATCGCCGGAGTCGTGGACGCCGACGAGGACACCGAGCCGACTGAGCACGTCGAGGCCGGCGAGCACATCGCGTCGACCGAGCACGTCGAGCCGACCGAGCACCTCGAGCCGACCGAGCACCTCGAGGCCAGCGAGCACATCGAACCGGCCGCCGAAGGCTCCGAGAAGCCGGCCGCTCCGCCGCGTCGTCGCCGCCGGGCAGCGAGTCGTCCCGCCGGGCCACCCGTGACCGCGGGCGTCGAGCAGGCCGAGACCGGGTCGGGTTCGACGTCCTGATGCCGCCCGCGCACCTGATCGCGATGATCTTGGACTTGTGGTCGAATATCAGCCACAGGTCCAAGATCATCACGGCATAGCGGGCGTTCTGGCCGGACTATCACGGGCGGCCGTGGTGGCCGCTTTGCTTGGGTTGGCGGGCGTGCCGTATCCTGAACGACGGCCCACTGGTGGTGGGCCGCTATTGCGTGCGCACACACCGCGTCAGCGCAATCCCGAACATCTGTCGAGCTGTCTAGGAGTGGAAGGCCGCGATGTACGCCATCGTCAAGACCGGCGGCAAGCAGTACAAGGTCGCCGTGGGTGACGTCGTCCAGGTCGAGAAGCTCGACGCCGCCCCCGGGGACGAGGTGGCGCTTCCGGCCATCCTGCTCGTCGACGGCGCCGCTGTGACCCACGACGCCGACAAGCTCGCCAAGGTCGCTGTTACGGCCGAGGTGGTCGCGCAGACCAAGGGCCCGAAGATCCGCATCCACAAGTTCAAGAACAAGACCGGCTACCACAAGCGGATGGGCCACCGTCAGCGGCTCACCCAGCTCAAGGTCACCGATATCGCCGCCGGAAAGAAGAAGTAGCCATGGCACACAAGAAGGGCGCGTCCAGCTCGCGCAACGGCCGCGACTCGAACGCGCAGCGCCTCGGCGTCAAGCGCTTCGGTGGCCAGGTCGTGAACGCCGGCGAGATCATCGTCCGGCAGCGCGGCACCAAGTTCCACCCGGGTTCCAACGTCGGTCGCGGTGGCGACGACACACTGTTCGCCCTGGTTGAGGGCAGCGTGCAGTTCGGTCTGTCGCGCGGTCGCAAGACGGTCAGCATCGTCGCCGAGAGCCCGCAGGCCTAGACCGGCCCACTGGCACAACCGCTACGGGCGGGCCCGGGGGAGATCCCGGCGCCCGCCCTTCGCATCTTCCGCGATTGGGCAACCGTCGGCCGCGTCAGGCGGCCGAGACTTGCCCGATCGGCCGACAACCGTGAGGAGGCAGCACCGATGGCGTCTTTCATAGACCGGGTGGTGCTGCACGTCCGCGCCGGCAACGGCGGCCACGGGGTCGCGTCCGTCCACCGGGAGAAGTTCAAACCGCTCGGCGGCCCGGACGGCGGCAACGGCGGCCGGGGCGGCGACGTCGTCCTTGTCGTCGACCGCAACGTCCATACGCTGCTGGACTTCCACCACCATCCGCATCAGCGCGGCGGCAACGGCAAGCAGGGTGCCGGCAGCAATCGCAGTGGGGCCGAGGGCGCCGACCTCGAGCTCAACGTTCCCGACGGCACGGTCGTCATCGGCGAGGACGGCCAGATGCTCGCCGACCTCACCGGCATCGGCACCCGCTTCGTCGCCGCCCAGGGTGGACACGGCGGGCTGGGCAACGCCGCGCTGGCCTCGACGCGCCGCAAGGCACCTGGGTTCGCGCTGCTCGGCGAGCCCGGCGACGAACGCGACCTCGTCCTCGAACTCAAGAGCGTGGCCGACGTCGGCCTGGTCGGCTTCCCGAGCGCCGGCAAGTCGTCGCTGATCGCCGCGATGTCCGCGGCCCGTCCCAAGATCGCCGACTACCCGTTCACTACCTTGGTGCCCAACCTCGGAGTCGTCAGTGCGGCCGATACGACGTTCACCATGGCCGACGTGCCCGGGCTGATTCCCGGTGCCGCCGAGGGTAAGGGACTCGGCCTGGACTTCCTGCGGCACATCGAGCGGTGCTCGGTACTGCTGCACGTACTCGACTGCGCCACCCTCGACCCCGGCCGCGATCCGATCAGTGACCTGGACGCCATCGAGGACGAGCTCGCCCGGTACGTGGGCACGCTCGGTGACCTGCGTGACCGCCCTCGTCTGGTCGCCCTGAACAAGGTCGACGTCCCGGAGGCCGCTGACCTCGCCGCGTTGGTGCGCCCGGAGCTGGAGAAGCGCGGACTGCGGGTGTTCGAGGTGTCGGCCGTGAGTCACGCCGGGTTGCGTGAGCTGGGGTTCGCGCTGGCGGCCGAGGTCGAGGCCGATCGGGCCGCCCGTCCGGTGCCGGATGAGCGCATCGTGCTACGTCCGCCGGCCGTGGACGACACCGGCTTCACGGTGGCCCCGGATCCGCAGGAGGCCGGCGGGTTCGTCGTGCGGGGCGGCAAGCCCGAGCGGTGGGTCCGCCAGACCGACTTCCAGAACGAGGAAGCCGTGGGCTACCTCGCCGATCGGTTGGCTCGCCTCGGTGTCGAGGACGAGCTCTCCCGCCTGGGCGCTGAGCCCGGAGCCGCGGTGACCATCGGCGGCGTGACCTTCGACTTCGAGCCGGCGTCCGCGCTGGCCGACGAGGTGGAGTTCAATCCCACCCGGCGCGGGGCCGACGCGCGGTTCGACCGCTCGACCCGAGCCCGCGCCGACCAACGTCTGGCGGCCAAGCGCGCGCGCCGGAAGAGCTCGGACGAGGACGCCGAGGACGCCGAGGACGCCGAATGACCGTGGGCGAGGACGAATGAGCCGGGAGGCGATCGCTGCTGCGCAGCGCGTCGTCGTCAAGGTGGGGTCGTCCTCGCTGACCGGCCGCGGCCGCATCGATCCTGCGCGCCTCGACGCGCTGGTCGACGCCCTCGCGCAGCGCCGAACCGACGGACGGCAGGTCGTGTTGGTGTCGTCCGGGGCGATCGCCGCCGGCATCGCGCCGCTGCAGCTGCGCGCGCGTCCCCGGGATCTCGCTACCCAGCAGGCGGCGGCCAGTGTCGGGCAGCTGCTGCTCGCTGAGCGCTATGCCGCCTCGTTCGCCCGGCACGGGCTGACGGTCGGCCAGGTGCTGCTGACCGCCGACGACCTGCACCGGCGCGGCCACTACAGCAACGCCAGCCGGACGCTCGAGCGGCTGCTCGCCCTGGGCGTCATCCCGATCGTCAACGAGAACGACACGGTCGCCACGCACGAGATCCGCTTCGGCGACAACGACCGGCTCGCCGCGCTCGTGGCCCACCTCGTCCACGCCGATGCCTTGGTGCTCCTCTCCGACGTCGACGGGCTCTACACCGCTGACCCGCGCCGACCCGGGTCACAGTTCGTCGACGAGATTCGCGGGGTCGACGAACTGGCCGGTCTGCGCCTGCGCGGTCGGGGCAGCGGAGTCGGCACCGGCGGCATGGCCACCAAGATCGAGGCGGCCACCATCGCGACCAGTTCGGGTATCCCGGTGCTGCTGGCGGCGGCGCCATCCGTCGCGGCGGCGCTGCGCGGCGAGGGCGGAACCGCGTTCCACCCCACCGCCGATCGCACCGCATTCCGGCTGTTCTGGCTCCAACACGCCACCAAGCCGCGCGGCGAGCTGACCCTCGACGACGGCGCCGTCACGGCGGTCGTGGCCCGCCGGGCCTCGTTGCTTCCGGCCGGCATCATCAAGGTCAGCGGCGACTTCGAGTCCGGTGATCCGGTCGATCTGGTCAGCCCGGACGGGGCCGTGGTGGGGCGCGGCCTGGTCAGTTACGACTCCGCCGACCTGCCGGCGCTGCTCGGCCGAAAGACCCAGGACCTTCCGGCGGAGTTCCGTCGCGAGGTCGTGCACCGTGACGATCTTGTGCTGCTCTAGCCGGTCGCGCGCTGGTCATCAACTGTTCACGGGTGCACGGTCTTCCCTTCTGGCCCCGCCCGCGTCATAGTTGCGTTAAGGGGGATTCCTCCGGGTTGAGAAGGAGTGCGTCATGGGGCGCCGTCGGCTGAGCACTGTCGGAATCGCATTCCTGGGGGTGGTCGCCGCGCTTGGCGCCATGACAGCGTTCGCAGGCCCCGCAGCGGCCAGTGGCCAGTACGCGGCGCTGGGTGACTCATACGCCTCCGGCGTCGGTACCCGCATCTACTACAGCGACAGCGGTTCGTGCTACCGATCGCCCGCCGCGTACGCCGTGACCGACGCCTCGCGGGTCGGGGCCACCCTGACGTTCAACGCGTGCAGCGGCGCGCAGACCGCCGACGTCCAGAACAACCAGCTGACCGGGCTGACCAGCTCCACCCGGTGGGTGACGGTGCAGGTCGGCGGCAACGACGCCGGGTTCTCCTCGGTCATCACCACGTGCGCCGAACCGGCCTGGCTCGGCGACTGCAACAGCGCGGTCAGCGGGGCGCAGAACATCATCCGCAACACCCTGCCCGGACGCCTCGATGCGCTCTACAACGCGATCCGCTCGCACGCCACGACGGCGAAGATCGTCGTGGTGGGCTACCCGCGGCTGTTCAACGGCGAGGACTGCAACGCCGCGACGTTCTTCAGCCCGAGCGATGAATCCCTGCTCAATCAGACCGCCGACCTGCTCGACAGCACGACGAGCGCGCGGGCCGCCGCGCACGGCTTCGCCTTCGTCAACCCCGAAGCGGCGTTCGTCGGGCACGCGGTCTGCGACAGCCCCGAGTGGCTCAACGGGCTGTCCAATCCGATCATGGAGTCCTACCACCCCAACACGAGTGGGCAGGGTGCGTTCGCCAACCTGGTCGACGACGACCTGACCTGAGTTCTCGTACGCTGAGGGCATGTCCGAGCAGGAAGTGCACGCCGTCGCCGCGCGGGCCCGCGATGCCGCCGCCGAGCTAGGTCCCGTCTCGCGTGCCCACAAGGACGGCGCGCTGCACGCGATGGCCGACGCCGTGCTCGACGCGACCGATGCCGTGCTCGCCGCCAACGCCGAGGACGTCGCGGCCGGGCGCGACGCCGGTACCTCCGCGGCGCTGCTCGATCGGCTCGCCCTGACCCCGGAGCGCATCGCCGCGATGGCCGACGGCCTGCGCGACATCGCCGCGCTGCCCGACCCGGTGGGCGAGGTCGTGCGCGGCTACAACCGGCCGAACGGGCTGGAGATCCGCCAGGTGCGGGTGCCTATCGGGGTCGTCGCGATCGTGTACGAGGCCCGGCCGAACGTCACCGTGGACGCCGCCGGGTTGGCGCTCAAGAGCGGCAACGCCGTCCTGCTGCGCGGGTCGGCGTCCGCGTACCGCTCGAACACCGCCCTGGTCGACGTGCTGGCCGGTGCGGCCGAGAAGGACGGCCTGCCGCGTGACGCCGTGCAGCTCGTGCCGGGCACCGATCACGCCAGCGTGGGCGAGCTGCTGCGGGCTCGGGGCCTGGTCGACCTGATCATCCCGCGCGGGGGAGCCAGCCTGATCAGCTACGTCGTCGAGAACGCCACGGTGCCGGTGATCGAGACCGGCGTGGGCAACGTCCACGTGTACGTCGACGCCGCGGCTGACCTGGACATGGCCGAGCGCATCGTCGTCAACGCCAAGGTCTCGCGGCCCAGTGTCTGCAATGCGGCCGAGACGCTGCTCGTCCACCGCGCGGTGGCCGACGAGTTCGTGCCGCGCATCGTCGACGCGCTGCGGGCCAGCGGTGTCACGCTGCACGGCGACCCGGCATTCGTCGCAGCGGGGGCTACACCGGCCACCGACGACGACTGGGCGGCGGAGTACCTGTCTCTCGACCTCGCCGCCCGGGTCGTGGACGACGTGGACGAGGCCATCGCCCACATCCGGCGCTGGTCGTCCGGGCACACCGAGGCGATCGTCACCCGCGACCTCGACACGGCGCGGCGATTCGTCGCCCGGGTGGACTCCGCCGCGGTCATGGTGAACGCATCGACCCGGTTCACCGACGGCGGCGAGTTCGGCTTCGGCGCCGAGATCGGCATCTCGACGCAGAAGATGCACGCCCGCGGGCCGATGGGGCTCACCGAGCTCACCACGACCAAGTGGATCGTGACCGGCGACGGGCAGATCAGATAAGCGGTCGTACGCGCATCGCCGGCGCGATCGTCGCGGTTGCGCTGCTCGCCGCGTGCAGCTCGGGCGGTGGTGATCCGGTGGCGACCAGGACCGGGCCGGCGCCCGCGGGATGGCTGTATCAGTTGAGTGGGTATCCCGGTGGGCGGCTCGACGCGCTGGCCCGAGCGTCTGGGTCGACCGCGGTGATCGACCTGGCTCGCGACGGCGGCTCGGACTACTTCAGCCAGGCCGAGGTGTCGGCGCTGCGCGCGTCCGGGAAGCACGTGCTCGCGTACTTCACGATCGGCTCGATCGAGAACTACCGGCCCGAGTATTCGAAGGTCGCCGCGTTGAAGCTCAACCGCTGGGCCGACTGGCCCGACGAGTACTTCGTTCGGTACTGGGACGACGCGTGGTGGCGCCTGGTCGTGCAGCCCCGCCTCGACCAGGCTCTCGCCGCCGGCTTCGACGGGGCCTACCTCGACGTTCCCAACGCCTACGAGGAGATCGACCTGGCCCTCGTCCCGGGCGAGACGCGCGAGGATCTCGGGGCCAAGATGGCGAAGCTGATCATGCGGATCAGTGCCTACGCGAAGGCGCGACGTCCCGGGTTCGAGATCGTCCCGCAGAACTCGCCCGAACTCCAGCAGGTCCCCGGATACACCGCCGCGATCGACGGTATCGGCGTCGAGGAACTGTTCTACCTGGCCACCGACGAGCCCTGCACCCAGGACTTCTGCCAGGAGAACCTGGACTCGGTGCGGGCGCTGCGCCGGGCCGGCAAGTTCGTGCTCGCCGTCGACTACGCGACCCGACCGGAGGACATCGCCCGGGCCTGCGCGCGATACCGCGCCGAGGGCTTCACCGGCTACGTGACGACCGTGGCGCTGGACCACATCCGCCCGCCCTGCGACTAGCGCCGCACGCGGGTTTGCGTTACACCCTGAGGCATGAACTATTTCGTGACGGGAGCGACGGGATTCATCGGCCGCTTCCTGGTCGGTGAGTTGCTCAAGCGGGAGGGCACGATCTACGTGCTCTGCCGGGCCGGCTCGCTGGAGAAGGTCGACGAACTGCGCGCGCGCTGGGGCGTCGACGAGGATCGGATCGTGCCGGTGCTCGGCGATCTGGGTCTGGAGCGCCTCGGCGTCGACGCCGACGAGTTTCCCGTGCCGATCGATCACTTCTTCCATCTCGCCGCGATCTACGACCTCACCGCCGACGCCGACAGCCAGCACGTCGCGAACGTCGAGGGGACGCGTCACGCGGTGCACCTGGCCGAAGCGCTGGGCGCCGGGCACTTCCATCTGGCGTCGTCGATCGCGGCGGCGGGCCTGTATCGCGGGACGTTCACCGAGGAGATGTTCGACGAGGCCGAGCGGGTCGACAACAACCCCTACTACCAGACCAAGCACGAGTCCGAGGCCGTGGTGCGCACCGAGTGCACGGTCCCGTGGCGGGTCTATCGCCCGGGCGTCGTCGTCGGGCATTCGCAGACCGGCGAGATCGACAAGATCGATGGCCCGTACTACTTCTTCCGGACGCTGCAACGCCTTCGTGGCGTGCTGCCGTCGTGGCTGCGGGGGATCGGCCTCGAGGGCGGCGAGATCAACATCGTCCCGGTCGATTACGTCGCCGCGGCCATGGACCACATTGCCCACGTGGACGGGCTGGACGGGCAGGCGTTCCACCTCACCGACCCGGAGCCGCTCACGGTCGGCCAGCTGACCAACGTGTTCGCCAAGGCGGCCGGGGCGCCGTCGGTGGCGGTGCGCCTCGACACGAAGCTGCTCGACCGGATTCCGGTGCCCCGCCTGCCCGTGATCGGACGGGTGGCCGATCTCGTGCTCGCCGAGCTGGGCATCCCTCGACAGACGCTGCACTATCTCAACTACCCGACCCACTTCGACTCGACGAACGCCCAGAGCGCGCTCGCCGGCACCGGCATCGAGGTGCCGCCGATATCCAGCTATGCTGGACATCTTTGGGAGTACTGGGAGCGCACGTTCAGCCCGGACCACCGCAAGAACCGGGCTCTGGCCCGAGCCGTTCAGGACAAGGTCGTGCTGATCACCGGCGCTTCGTCGGGTATCGGGCGGGCCACCGCCTTGAAGGTGGGCGCCGCGGGCGGCACGGTGCTGCTCGTCGCCCGCACGCCGGAGAAGTTGGAGCAGACCCGGGCCGACGTCGAGGCGTCGGGCGGCACGGCTCACGTGTACCGCTGCGATCTGGCCGACCTGGCCGACGTCGAGCGGCTGGCCAAGGACGTGCTCGAACAGCACGGCCGGGTCGACGTCCTGATCAACAACGCCGGGCGCTCGATCCGCCGCTCGATCGCACTGTCATACGACCGCTTCCACGACTACGAGCGGACGATGCAGCTCAACTACTTCGGGGCCGTGCGCCTCATCCTCTCGCTGCTGCCGACCATGCGCACCAGTACGGACGGCCGGCGCGGCGGGCAGATCATCAACGTCAGCTCGATCGGCGTGCAGACCAACACACCCCGCTTCTCGGCCTACGTCGCCTCCAAGGCCGCGCTCGACGCGTTCTCGCGCTGCATCGCATCCGAGGTGATCGACGACGGCGTGCACATCACGACGATTCACATGCCGCTCGTGCGCACGCCGATGATCGCCCCGACCAAGATGTACGACCGGTTCCCGGCCATCACGCCGTCCGATGCCGCCGACATGATTGCCAAGGCGATCGTTCGCCGTCCCAAGAAGGTCGCGACCACGCTCGGCAACGTGGGGGAGTTGTCCTACGCGGTGGCGCCCAAGGCCGTCGACTCGGTGCTCAACGTCGCGTACAAGCTCTTCCCCGACTCGAAGGCGGCTCGCGGCGGGACCGAGCGCGACCGACCGGCCGACGAGCCGTCGTCCGAAGGCGTCGCCTTCGCCCACCTCATGCGCGGCATCCACTGGTAGAGCGACTCGAACGCGCCGGAGGGATCGATCGTCTCGGGTTGCGGCGGCGCGGCTGCGGTCCGCGGTGGTCGTTAGGTGGCGGCCCAACGCGTCGGCCGACGGAACGCGCCGGAGGGATCGATCGTCTCGGGTTGCGGCGGGGTCAGCGTTCGTAGTGGTACCGGCACGCAGCTATCCGGATCTCGTCGTCGACGATCTTGTAGATGAGCCGGTGTTCATCGGTGATACGGCGTGACCAGTAGCCCTGAAATCCGTGCTTGAGCGGTTCGGGCTTGCCGATTCCCTCGTTGCCGTTTCGGGCGACGTCCTTAACGATCGCGTTGATCCGTTTCAGAACTTTGCGGTCCTGGGTTTGCCACCACACGTAGTCCCCCCAGGCCGCCTCATCCCAGACGAGCTTCATCCGTGGCTACTCCTCCAGGTCTCGCACGATCCCGTCCCCGGACTCGAGCCGGTTGATCGAAGCGAGCAACCGGCGGGCGTTCTCCGGGCTGCGCAGGAGGTAAGCGGTCTCCTTCAGAGACTCGTAGTCGTCCAGGGACACGATGACGACCGGATCATGTCCGGCCCGGGTGATGACCACTTCTTCGCGATCTTCGACAACTGAGTTGAGAGTCTCCGCGTACTTGGCGCGAGACTCGGAGTAGGTCATCGTCTTCATATCGGCTCCCCATCGACGTACAGGAAATTGTACGTGTCGATGGCGGGCGATCGCAATGTCCAGCTCAATAGCGAGGGCCGACGAAGCGGGAGCCACCGCTGAACCGTGGACCGCGGGACCGACCGAAGCGGCGGCCGGCGACGAGGATCCACACGAGCGGGAAGAGGAAGAACGGCGGCACGTGCAGGAACGCCACCCAGGCGATGGTTGCGGCAACCAACCCGAGAATCAGCAGTGGGCGTCGGTCGATGCGACGCTTGGGGGCCGCGGGATGGAGCTCGGGCAGGTCGCGGAAAAGGGGCCCCAGTTCGGCCGCGGTCCGAGCGGCGTAGGCCTGCTGGACGCGCTCGTCGAACTCCTCGGTGGTGAGCCGTCCGGCGCTGAGGTGCTCGGCCAGGTCAGCGGCGGCGCGCTCCCGCTCCGTGGTGCCGATCCGGGTTGTCGTCGCGACCTGTGCTGCCATGCGCAACACTGTAATCGTCATTACGCGCCAACGCCATTAAGACTCCAGATAGCGCAGCACGGCGAGCACTCGCCGGTGGTCCTCTCCGGACGGCGGCAGGTCGAGCTTGGTAAAGATGTTGGCCACGTGCTTCTCGACGGCGCGGTCCGTGACGACGAGCTGGCGGGCGATCGCCACGTTGGTGCGCCCTTCGGCCATCAGCCCGAGCACCTCGCGCTCGCGCGGGGTCAGCGCGGCCAACACATCGCCGCGGCGGCTGGCCCCGAGCAGCTGGCTGACCACCTCCGGATCCAGCGCCGTGCCCCCGGCCGCCACGCGGGTGAGCGCCTCGACGAACTCGCTCACGTCGGCGACCCGGTCCTTGAGCAGGTAGCCCACTCCCGACGAGGACGTGGCCAGCAGCTCGGCGGCATAGCGCGTCTCGACCCACTGCGAGAAGACCAGCACCCCGACGCTCGGCCGCTCGCGCCGAATCGCGATGGCTGCACGCAGCCCCTCGTCGGTGAAGCTCGGTGGCATCCGGATGTCGACCACGGCGACGTCCGGATCGTGCTCGGCGACGGCCGCGCGCAGGGCGTCCCCGTCACTGACCGCGGCGACGACCTCGTGCCCCCGGTCGGTGAGCAGCTGGATCAGGCCGTCGCGCAGGATGGCCGCGTCCTCGGCGATAACGATGCGCATGCGCGGTCAGACTCCCATCGGCAGGTCGACGGCGATGGTCGTGGGGCCACCGGGCGGGCTGTTCACGGTGAGCGTGCCGTCCACGGTGCGCACCCGTTCGTCGAGGCCGGAGAGCCCGGTGCCCGCGCCGATCCGGGCACCACCGTGCCCGTCGTCGCGAACCTCCAACCTGAGCACGCCGCCGCGTTCGCGAGCCTGCACGGTCGCGTGCCGGGCGCCGCTGTGCCGCGCGATGTTGGTGAGCAGCTCGGCCACGCAGAAGTACGCGATCGTCTCGATCGCCGGCGACGGCCGCTCCGGCACGTGCGTGTGCAGGTCGACCGGCACCGCGCTGCGTGCGGCCAGGGTGGCCAGCGCCGCGTCGAGTCCCTGGTCGAGCACGGGCGGGTGGATGCCGCGGACGAGGTCACGCAGCTCGGCGATCGCGTCCTTGGCGCTGTCGTGCGCGCTGTCGACCAGTTCGCGCATCCGGGCCGGGTCGTCGCTCTCGCGGGCCTGGCCCAACCGCATCGCGAGTGCGACCAGCCGGGCCTGGGTGCCGTCGTGCAGATCCCGCTCGATGCGCCGCAAGGATGCCGCCGAGTCCTCGACGGCGTGGGTGCGCTTCTCCTCCAGCTCGCGCACTCGGGCCGAGCCTTTCCACGGGCCGAGCAGCCACCGCATCAGCACCCCGTCGAGGGCGGCCATCCCGCGAACCGGCCACGGTCCGAGGAACACGGCAACCAGGCCGACGGCGGACACCATCAGTGCGCGCGGCCAGGTCTCGAAGAAGTAGTCGCCGAACTGCAGTCCGGCGTGGTGGATTCGTCCGTGCGAATCCTTGTTCGTGGGATCGAACGCCTGCCACCACACGGGGTACAGGAACGTGATCACGCCCTCGACCCAGAACAGGCCGGCGCCGAAGGCGCCGGCGACTGCCAGCGGGAACTTCAGCAGCAGGTAGAGGAGGGCTCGCCAGCCGGTGCGGTCGGCCAGGGCCGCGCTGAGCCACCCCAGGACACCCGGACGGCGCGTGAACGGGGGCGGGTCATCGACGCGAGCGCCGATCATCTTGCGGGCCAGGCGCCGATGCAGGGCGCCGAATCGACGGCCGGCGAGCACCGTGAACCCGATCAGGGGCAGGCCGAGGAACGTGACCGCGGCCAAGGCACCGGCCGCGAGGAAGGTGACCGTAAAGGCGAAGCCGATGACCGCGAGCGGTGCGCCGATGAGCAGGTAACCGAAGCAGGCCCAGGTGTGCTTGGCAATGGGGGCGCGGAGGAAGGCGCGCCACGCCCCGCCGGCGCGCTGGGCCACCGGCGCAGCGAGCGTCTGGTCGATCATGATGGGCTCAGCCTGCCAGGTCACACGTCGCGCCGACGCAGGCCTTGGCCGCCAGCACCGGCGTACGCCGGGGTACGGCCAGCGTGCCGGCGCGGATCATTCCCGTTGAGTACTCGCTAGCTACGACGTCCGGGTAGCGGATCCGGTTGAGTGGTAGGGCTGCGGCGGTCATGACCGGATGCCTTTCGAATTGGCCCGACGGGGGCGGCGTAGCCATACGATCGACGCGACGAGGACGAGTAGGCCGGGACCCACGTGCACGGCGAGAACGCCGGCCAGCGACGGTCCGCCCCAGTCCTTCTCGTAGGACGACGGATCGTGGAAGTCGATGACGAAGAACTCGCCGATGCCACGCAACACCAGGTAGATGCCAAGTACAGCCAAGCTGAGTTGCCCGATTCGCCGCTTCATCGTCGGGCTCCGTCGTACTCGACGCTGTCATGGGTCAGCTGCCTGAACGCGTCCTCGAGCGAGGCGCGCTGGGGGGGCAGCTCGTAGAGCACCAGGCCCCGCGCCGCGGCCAGCTCGGCGATGCGTCGAGCGTCCGGGCCAGTCACGATCAGCGCACTCAGCGCGTCGACGGCGAGCTGCCTGCCGTACCGCCTGGAGAGGTCGTGCGCCTCGATGGATGTCGATTCCGTCATAGCGTCAATGCTGGTTTCGCGGGCCGACGATCTCGATGGCGCCAGCACGGGTCTTCGTGGTGGGGCAAACCGAACCACGGGAGGTCCCGCCTAGGTTGATCAACAGCCCGCTGGGTGGCGATATCGCATGCACCCGGGCTGTTGATCATGGGAACTGCGTCACGCTGAGGCCGAGACTTCAGGGGTTTGCGGCCCGACAGTACGTAGGATCACGCGTGTGTCGGCGCGACGAGTCGGGATCATGGGCGGGACGTTCGACCCGATCCACCACGGCCACCTGGTCGCGGCCAGCGAGGTCGCCGACCAGTTCGCCCTGGACGAGGTGATCTTCGTCCCGACCGGGGAGCCGTACCAGAAGTCTGAGCGCGAGGTCAGCCCGGCTGAGCATCGCTATCTCATGGCGGTGATCGCGACGGCGTCGAACCCGAGGTTCTGGGTCAGCCGGGTCGACATCGACCGTCCTGGACCGACCTACACGATCGACACGATCCGCGATATCGCCGGGCTGCGCCCGGGAGCCGACCTGTTCTTCATCACCGGCGCCGACGCGCTCTCCCAGATCCTGACCTGGCACGACCACGACGAGGCGCTGCACCTGGCCCGGTTCATCGGCGTCACTCGTCCGGGCTACGAGCTGTCCGACGCGCACCTGCCGCATGACGCGGTGACCCTGGTCGACGTGCCCGCCATGGCCATCTCGTCGAGCGCGGTGCGGGCCCGGGTGCAGGCCGGGCACCCGGTCTGGTACCTCGTGCCCGACGGTGTCGTCCAGTACATCGCGAAACACCGTCTCTACGTGGACGTAAGCTCGCCCACGTGACCGCGACCGACACCGCCCGCGAGCTCGCCCTGGTAGCCGCCAACGCTGCCGCGGAGAAGCTCGCCACCGACATCGTGCTCATCGACGTCAGCGAACGGCTCGTCATCACCGACGTCTTCGTGATCGTGACCGGCAGCAACGAGCGCCAGGTCGACGCGATCGTGGACGCCGTGGAGGAGAAGCTGCGCCAGGCGGGCGTCAAACCCCTTCGGCGTGAAGGACGGCGCGACGGACGCTGGGTGCTCCTCGACTACGCCGACATCGTGGTGCACGTCCAGCACGCCGAGGAGCGGGTCTTCTACGGGCTCGAACGGCTCTGGAAGGACTGCCCCATGATCGAGTTCGACCACAGTGACCGGTAACCGATTGGTCACCCGGCGCCGGGTGCTGCTGTTGCGGCACGGTCGTACCGAGTGGAACGCGCAACACCGCTTCCAGGGCCAGGCCGACCCGCCGTTGGACGACATCGGCCGGGCGCAGGCGTTCGAGGCCGCCGCGCTGGTCGCGGCGCTGCGGCCGGATCTGATCGTGTCCTCCGACGCGCAGCGAGCGATGCAGACCGCGGCGCCGCTCGGGGAGGTCACCGGCCTGAAGGTGATCGCCGAGCCCCGATTCCGGGAACGGTCGCTGGGACACTGGGAAGGGCTCACCCGCGACGAGGTCGCCGAGCGGTACCCCGACGAGTACGCCGACTGGATCGCCGGCCGCGACGTCAGCCGGCGGGGAGGTGAGACCCGCGAACAGGTGGCCGAGCGCGCGTGCGCGGCGTTCGCCGCGATCCCGGACGAGACGCAGCTGGCCGTCATCGTCACGCACAGTGCTACCGCGATGGCCCTCTGTGCAGCATTGCTGGGGTTGCAACCCCGCGAGCCGGTGCTCGCCCCGTTGGCCAACTGCCACTGGTCCGAGCTGCGGCACGGGTCGAGATGGGAGCTGCGGGCGCACAACGTCGGCGCGCCCGGCCCGGTCATCCCGCGCCTGGATCTCGAAGAGGACGCACCCGACGCCGAGGCCTGAAGCCGGCGGGGGTCATGGCCCCCTCATGGCACCCCAGTGACATGGCACGTGTGACACGCTGCGGCGGTTGTGGCCCCGTTTGCACCCACCTACCGTTGGTGTCAGGTGCCCCCGCGTTCGGTGGCGACGGACGGCGGACGCGGGGCGTGCACCCAAACTTATCCGCCGGAGTGGGATTTCCGGACCACCCACTCGCTTCGCTTCGGGGTGGATCCGGAATCCCAACGCGACTTCGTCGCGTCCGCGTCGCGGCCGGCGGGCTCTTCGCGGGAGCGCACGCCACACATCCGGCCCGAATCGCATCTGCGCGGGCCCGCCACAGAACAGCGGGCCGCACGCAGACGCGAGCGCAAGCTCCCTCCGGTCGCGCGCGGGCCGGGCTCTTCGCGCGAGCGCTCATCGCGTTCGTGGTTGCGTTCGCCCCCGGTCGCGTCTCGCTGAATTGCTGGCGCTTGTCGCGTAGGATGCGGTTGTGCACATCCGAGAGCTGCTCCTTACCGGGCCGCGCTGACACTGGCACCACATCAGCGCGGCTGAGCCTCTGCGATCCTTTCGCGGGGGCTTTTCGTTTGCCCGGTAGACCCGCAGAGCAGGAGCAACCAGATGACCAGCCCATCGCAGCCGAATCGCGCCGACGCGGCTGACGACGTGCCGCCGTTCCGCTACAACGCCGAGCTGGCGGACAGCATCGAGACGTCCTGGCAGGATCGCTGGGCCGCCGAGGGCACCTTCGACACGCCGAACCCCGTGGGTGATCTGCGCGCCGGCTTCGACCGGGTCGCCGAGCGTCCACCTGCGTTCGTGCTGGACATGTTCCCGTACCCGTCCGGCGCGGGACTGCACGTCGGCCACCCGCTGGGCTACATCGGCACCGATGTGTACGCGCGCTACCTGCGGATGCGCGGCGAGAACGTGCTGCACACCATGGGCTTCGACGCGTTCGGCCTGCCGGCCGAGCAGTACGCGGTGCAGACCGGGCAGCACCCGCGCACCACGACGTACGCCAACATCGACGAGTTCCGCCGCCAGCTGCGCCGCCTGGGCATGGGCCACGACACCCGGCGCAGCATCGCGACGACCGATCCGGAGTACTACCGCTGGACGCAGTGGATCTTCGTCAAGATCTTCGAATCCTGGTACGACCGCGACGCCGAGAAGGCCCGGCCGATCACCGAGCTGATCACCGAGCTGGACGCCGACACCCGCCACCCGGGCGAGGGAACCAACCCGTTCGGGCTGCCCTGGGCGCAGCTGAACGAGCTGCAGCGCCGCCAGGTCGTCGACAACCACCGGCTGGTGTACCGGTCCGAGGCGGTCGTCAACTGGTGCCCGGGCCTGGGCACCGTGCTGGCCGACGAGGAGGTCACCGCCGACGGGCGCAGCGAGCGCGGGAACTTCCCGGTGTTCCGCAAGCCCCTGTCGCAATGGATGATGCGCATCACCGCCTACGCCGACCGGCTGGTCCGCGACCTAGATCTGATCGACTGGCCGGACAACGTCCGGGCGATGCAACGCAACTGGATCGGCCGCTCGAGCGGCGCGCACGTCCAGTTCGAGTCACCGGCCGGCTCGATCGAGGTGTTCACCACCCGGCCCGACACCCTGTTCGGCGCCACGTACCTGGTTCTGGCGCCCGAGCACCCACTGGTCGACTCGCTGACCGCCGAGGCCTGGCCGGCGCAGACCGGGCCGGCGTGGACCGGCGGCGGCGCCACCCCGGCCGAGGCAGTCACTGAATACCGCAAGGCGGTCGCCGGACGTTCCGAGCTGGATCGCCAGGCCGGCCCGGCCCGGGAGAAGACCGGCGTGTTCACCGGTTCCTTCGCGGTCAACCCCGCGAACGGCGCCGCCATCCCGGTCTTCGTCGCCGACTACGTGCTGATGGGTTACGGCACCGGGGCGATCATGGCGGTGCCCGGGCAGGACGAGCGCGACTGGGAGTTCGCCGAGACGTTCGAGCTGCCCATCGTCCGCACCGTGGCGCCCCCGGAGGACTTCGACGGCAAGGCGTACACCGGTGAGGGTCCCGCGATCAACTCAGGCTTCCTGGACGGCAAGGACATCGCCGAGGCGAAGTCGGCGATCATCGCCTGGCTGGAGGAGTACGGGCACGGGCGGGGAGCGATCACTTACCGGCTGCGCGACTGGCTGTTCTCGCGGCAGCGGTACTGGGGCGAGCCGTTCCCGATCGTGTACGACGAGGACGGCTTGCCAGTAGCGCTGCCCGATTCGATGCTGCCGCTGGAGCTGCCCGAGACGAACGACTTCTCACCGCGACTGTTCGCGGCCGACGACGCGGACTCCGAACCCGAGCCGCCGCTGGGCCGGCTGACCGACTGGGTGAACGTCACCCTCGACCTGGGCGATGGCCCGAAGCGCTACCGGCGTGAGACGAACACCATGCCCAACTGGGCCGGCTCGTGCTGGTACGAGCTGCGCTACCTGGACCCGCACAACAACGAGGCGCTGGTCGACCCCGAAATCGAGCAGTACTGGATGGGTCCGACGGCGCAGCGCCCGGCCGGCGGTGTCGGCCTGTACGTCGGGGGAGTCGAGCACGCCGTCTTGCACCTGCTGTACGCGCGGTTCTGGCACAAGGTGCTGTTCGACCTGGGCTACTTGAGTAGCGCCGAGCCGTATCACCGGCTGATCAACCAGGGCTACCTTCAGCTGCCCGCCTACACCAACGCGAACGGCTTCTACGTCGAGGCGTCCGGGGTCGAGGAACGTGATGGTGAGTTCTTCTTCGACGGCGAGCGGGTTCGGCAGGAGTTCGGCAAGATCGGCAAGAGCCTGAAGAACGTGATCACGCCTGACCAGTTCATCGCCGACTACGGCACCGACACCTTCCGCCTGTTCGAGATGTTCGGTGGGCCGCTGGAGCAGTCGCGCCCCTGGGACGCGAAGGCGATCGTCGGCCCGTACCGGCTGCTGCAACGGGTGTGGCGGGTGGTTGTCGACGAGGCGTCCGGCCGGACGCACATTAGTGACCCCGGTACCACGCCCGATGAGCTGAATCGCCTGCTGCACAAGACGATTCATGCCGTCCGCGAGGGCTACGAGACGCTGCGGTTCAACACGTCGATCGCGCGAATCACCGAGTTGAACAACGCGATCGTCGCGGCCTACCCGTCCGGCGGCGCGCCGCGTCCGGTGGCCGAGTCGCTGGTGCTGATGCTGGCGCCGCTGTCCCCGCACATCGCCGAGGAGCTGTGGTCACGGCTGGGCCATGACCAGTCGCTGACGTGGACCCCGTTCCCGGTCGCCGATCCGGCGCTGCTGGTCGACGACACTGTCAACGTGCCGGTTCAGGTGAACGGCAAGGTGCGTTCGGTGATCTCGGTGCCGCCCGGCATCGACGCCGTGGCGATGGAAGCCGCCGCCCGGGCGGACGCCAAGGTCGTCGCGGCGCTGGACGGTCGCGAGGTCAAGCGGGTCATCACCGTGCCCGGGCGACTGGTCAACTTCGTCGTCTAAGGCAGGTTTCCGTCCGACTGCGAGTTCCTCGACTCGAGCGAGGTCGAAGCCTTCGGGACGGCAGCCTAGGTCCTCACCCCAGCGGACACCCGGGTTCACCGCTGAGGCGTAATGCGGGTGGTTTCACGGGTTCGCGCCGGGCGGCCGTCGCCGTAGCGTCATCCTCCGCAGGTAGCCACAGGTAGCGCTGCGGGAGGAGAGGCGAGCCGTGACCCCCCTCGGCGCGTCCGACGCACACGTCCCGCCGGCCCAAGGTGAGCACGAGGCAACCATGCCCAAGGCGGTGTTCCAGCACGAGGTCGCGCCCGCTCCCGCCGACCCGCCGCCGGCCCGCTTCCACACGCCGCACGTCCTCAACCTCGACGGGACGACCAGCACCCACTATCCGGACGGGACGCAGGATGTGCGCGCGCCGGACGGTCGATGCTGGCGCATCGCGCCGACCGGCAACATCGTCCATGCCTGGCAGGAACCGCCGATACCGCAGTGGCATCCGTCCGAGCCGGTCGCCGGGACACAGCCCGACGGCGGCACGGTGGTGTACCACCCGAACGGCAGCAAGGAGCTGTGGCGTGACGGCGTGCAGGCCGTGCGGTTCGACCCGGACGGTCGCCCGAGCTACTGACCAGGCCGGGCGACCGGTGGGGCGCTAATGTCGCGAGATGGGATCGAGCGCGGCGCGGGTTGCGGTGGTCACGGACTCGACGGCGTACCTGCCGCCGGGGGTCGCTGACGAGTACGACGTCAGTGTCGTGCCGTTGCGCGTGACGATCGACGCCCGTACCGGAACAGACGGCATCGACGTATCACCGGCCGAGGTAACGCGGGCCCTTCGTGATCGCACCCCCGTCGCCACGTCGCGGCCGACGCCGGCGGAGTTCGCCGCCGTCTACCAGCGCGCCCTGGACGGCGGCGCCAGCAACGTCGTCTCGGTGCATCTGTCGGCGGCGCTGTCCGGCACGTGGGAGTCGGCCGTGCTCGCCGCTCAGGACTTCGACTACGGCACGGTTCGGGTCGTCGATTCGCGATCGACCGTCATGGCGCTCGGCTTCGCCGTGCTCGCCGCCGCGCGGGCGGCCCGCGAGGGCAAGCCGGCGTCGGCAGTCCAGGACGCAGCAGTGTCCACAGTGGACAGCACCCGCACGTTCTTCTACGTCGACACCCTCGAGTACCTCCGTCGTGGCGGCCGTATCGGGGCCGGCGCGGCGTTGCTGGCCACGTCGCTCTCGGTCAAGCCATTGCTGCACGTCCTGGACGGCCAGATCGTCCCGCTGGAGAAGGTACGGACGTCGGCGAAGGCCATCGCGCGACTCGTCCAGCTGACCGTCGCCGCCGCCGGAACCGGGCCCGCCGACGTGGCCGTGCATCATCTCGACGCGCCGGAACGGGCGGCGGAGGTCGCGGCTCGATTGCGCGCCGAGGTGCCTGGGCTGGGCGAGTTGCACACGTCCGAGGTCGGTGCGGTGATCGGCGCGCACATCGGCCCCGGTGTGCTGGGCACGGTGGTGGTGCGGCGCTAGCAGTGGCCCCGTTGGGCGTCGCTCTTGCGCGGGTTGGCCGAGGAGGAGATGACGTACCGGCCGGTGCCGCGTCCGGGTCCGGTATGCAGCACGACCTGATCGCCCGACCGCGCGATGCACCCGCCCGACGCGGTGTTGAGGGTCGTCCACTCGAACCAGCGGATCCGGATGCGGGCCACCGTGTTGCGCGGCGCGGTGACGACGATGCGAACAGCGTCCATCGAGACGAGCCGCGCTGGCGCGGCAACGATCGGCGCGGCTCCCTTCACGGCGTAGAGCGTCCAATGCTCGTCGTGCCAGATCGGTTGCAGGTAGGGGAGTCCGCCCTGAACGAGCGCCTTCTCGTGGCGTCCCCACGGGGTGAGCTTCGCGTCGGGCACCGCGACGTACTGGACGGCGTTGGTCGTGAGCCAGCTGCGGTAGGTGGCGGCTGTCGGGGGGTGTTTGAAGAACACGTCGTCGTTGAGCTTCTTGTCGACCTGGCGTAGCCAGCCCCTCGCCATCGGGACGTGCTTGGCGAGCAACGCGGCATCCCAGTGGCCGTTCATCTCGGGCACCTCGACCCGCCCGGTGAGTCGACCGTGCGCCTCGATCGCACTGACCAGCGGCCGGTAGTACGAGTCGTGCGTGGCGGGAACACCAGCGAGGCTGTATATCTCGGACGTGACCGGCGGCTGGGCCCACACCGCCAGGACGACGGCGATCGCCGCGATCCAGGTGCGCCACTCGACGAAGGCGGCAATTATCGGGATTGCGAACAGCAGGCCCAGCCGCTCGGCGTTGCTGCCGATCGGTGAGGAGACCGACGCGGCGACGATGACGACGACCAGGTTGAGCGCGGCGCCGAGCTTGATCACGTTGTGCCGCATCGGTAGAAGCGCGATGACCAGGACGGACGCGACGACCGCGCG
The DNA here is from genome assembly GCA_036502575.1 of Jatrophihabitantaceae bacterium. GTDB lineage: Bacteria > Actinomycetota > Actinomycetes > Mycobacteriales > Jatrophihabitantaceae > DASXRA01. The sequence continues at coordinate 34,801 of DASXYL010000081.1, forward strand.
AACGATGCTCTCGGTCGGGAACGTCATCGCGGCGCCGTCGGCGAAGTAGACCGAGACGATGGCGGTGGCGGCTGCGCTCGCGCCGCCGAGGACGATCGCGTCCCCGATGCGCTTGCGCGCCAGGCCGGTGGCGGCGTAGACCCACAGGCCGAGGGTCACGACCGGGCTGGCCGCCCCGGCCAGAAACGCCAGGACGAACGCGCCGGCTCGGCGTTCGGACAGAATGACGAGCGCGGCGCCCAGCGCGCACACCAGCCCGCATTGGTAGGTGATGCGCCCGACCGCGACGTTGGCGACCTGGCAGACCGCCAGGGCGATGCCGCCCCACAGCGGCCGCATCGGCTCGGCCCGCTGCATCAGCCGGGTACCCAGCCAGGTGCCGAGGACGGCCATGAGCGCGCCGAGCAGCCGCGAACCGATCAGTCCGCCCAGCCACGGGGCCCAGAGTGAATAGCCGAACTGCAGGCTGCCGCCGAACCAGCGCAGATCGACCGGCGTGAACGGATGGGCGTAGGCGAAGTCGGCGCGAGCCAGCTGGGCGGAGGTGTCCTGACCGGTGAGCGGCGCCAGAAGATAGATGCCGGCCAGCACCGCGGCGACCGCGGTGGAGATGAGCGCCGGACGGTAGTCCGACGGATCGGATCGGGTGCCCTCGTCGTCACTGGGCCGAGCACGCAGAACCTCCGGCCGGAGGATAGCGACGACGCCCACGACCGCACAGTCTGTCATCCACAGGGCGGTTGTTCGTCCACAACCTCGCCGAATGTCGCCCGCGGGCTCGGCGACCGCCCTAGTTTCGGCCCGTGCGTGAACGTCGGGGGCCCGAGCGAGGCGAGCGCGCTCGGGTGGCTCGGCGGGTTCGGGCGGTGCTCGACCAGCACCGTCCGGCGGACTCGCCATCGGTCGCAGGTCCGCCGGGCTGGGGTGGGGCGGAGCCCCATGACCGGGGTGTCACGGAACTGCCCGATCCGGCACCGGTCTCCGATCCGGCCCCGGTGACCGATCCGGCCCCGGTGACCGATCCGGCACCGGTCGCCGATCCGGCACCGGTCGCCGCGGCGGCCAGGCACGCGATCGGCCCGCCGGGTCGGCTGTCCGGCTGGCTGCAGCAGCGGGGCATCCGCATCGACCCGGGCCATCGCGGCGGCGTCGCCATGGGGCTCGCCGCCGTGGTCGCGGCGGTGATCGCCGGTTGGTGGGTGCTCTCGAGCCGGCCCCACGCGATTGCCGTGGCCAGCTCGTCCGCATCCCGGGCGGTGCCGGCGAGCTCGAGTTCGGCCTCGGGCGCGGCCCGCGTCCGGGTTGTGGTCGATGTCGTGGGCAAGGTCCGCCATCCGGGCGTCTATCGCCTGGCCGACGGCGCTCGGGTCGACGATGCGTTGCGGACGGCCGGTGGAGCGCTGCCCGGGGTAGACCTGAGCTCGCTGAATCTGGCCCGCAAGCTCACCGACGGCGAGCAGATCGCGGTCGGCGTGGCCGGAGCCGCCCCCGGCGCGGCCGCCGCGCCGTCGGGCTCCGGCGCCGGGTCCGCGGCGGGGCTCGTCGACCTGAACACGTCCACCCTCGCGCAGCTCGACACGTTGCCGGGCGTAGGTCCGGTGCTCGCGCAGCGCATCCTCGACTGGCGTACGGCTCACGGCCGATTCGACTCGATCGACCAGTTGCGTGAGGTGACCGGAATCGGTCCGAGCCGATTCGACGATTTGCGGCCACTGGTGACGGTGTGATCGCCCCGGCGGCGCCCCCGGGCGAATGGCTCGGGGCCGTGCGCGGTGTCGACCTGCGGCTGGCGCTCGGCGCCGGGGCGGCCTGGCTGGCGGTGATTGCCGGGCTCGGGTGGTCGCCGTCGAGGGTCGCGGTGTTGGGTCTCTCGGCGGTCGGCGTCGGTGCCTTGTTGCTCGTGCTGTCCCGTCGAGGCACCGCCGGTGCGGCGGCGGTAGCGCTTGGCGCCTTCTGCGTGGCGCTCGTGTCGCTGCCGCTCGCCGCCCGACTGGCCCAGGTCCGCGACTCGCCCCTGGCTGCGCCTGCTCGAGACCGGGTCGCCGTGACGGCCGAGGTGGTGGTCAGCTCGGATCCTCGGCCGTTGGCGGCCACCGGGCCCGGCGGCGGCGCGCGGATGGCCGTCGACGCGCGCGTCGTCTCGGTGGCCGTCGCCGGCCACGTGACCCGGGTGGGCGGTGCCGTCCTGGTGCTCGGCCCGGCCGGTGGATGGCGCGATGTGCTGCCCGGCCAGCGGGTGCGCCTGGACGCCCGGCTACAGCCGCCGTTGTCCGGCGATCTGCTCACCGCCGTGCTGGAGGAGCAGGCCGATCCGGTGCTGATCGGTCACCCGCCCTGGTGGCAACGCGCGGCGGGAACGGTGCGCTCCTCGCTGCGCACGGCATCCTCCGGCCTGCCCGAACAGGAGCGAGGCTTGTTGCCCGGGCTGATCGACGGGGACACGAGCGGCCTCGATCCGGTCCTGTCCGAACGGTTCCGTACCGCGGGCCTGACGCACCTGGTCGCGGTGAGCGGGACGAATTGCGTGATCATCGTCGGCGCGGCGCTGCTCCTGTTGCGGCGCTTCGGGGCCGGTCCCGTGACGTGTGCGGTGGTCGGTCTCGTGGTGCTGATCGCGTTCGTCGTGGTGGCGCGGCCGTCGCCGAGCGTCCTACGGGCGGCCGTGATGGCGGCGATCGCGCTCGTCGCCCTCGCGACGGGTCGGCAGCGCGACGGTGTGCCGATGGTGTCGGCCGCGGTGCTCGGGCTGCTGGTCTGGCGACCGCAGCTGGCCGTCGACGCGGGGTTCGCGATGTCGGTGCTGGCTACCGGCGCGCTGCTGCTGATCGCGCCGGGATGGGCCGCTGCGCTGCGCCGGTGGCGGGTACCGCCGGTCATCGCGGAGTCGGCGGCGGTGGCCGCAGCGGCGCACGTCGTGACGGCTCCGGTGATCGCAGCCCTGTCCGGGCGGGTCAGCATCGTGGCGATCCCGGCGAACATGCTCGCGGAACCGGTGGTGGCGATCGTCACCGTGCTGGGCTTCTGCGCCGCAGTCACCGCACCGGTGTGCCTCGGGCTCGGGGCGTTCTTCGCGGAGCTCGCCGGCTGGCCGTGCCGGTGGCTCGTCGGCGTGGCCGAGTTCTTCGGCAGTCGACACGGTGCGACCGTGCCCTGGCCGAGCGGCGTCTTCGGCGGGCTGGCGCTACTGGCCGTCCTGCTCGCGTTGCTGCAGTTGGGCCGGCGCTCGGGTGCGCGACGGGTGCTGGCGACGGCCGCGGTGATTGCCGTGATCGTGCAGCTTCCGGTGCGGGAGCTGGTGTCCGGATGGCCGCCGCCGGGATGGCTGCTCGTGGCGTGCGACGTCGGGCAGGGCGATTCGCTCGTGTTGCCGGCCGGCAACGGCAGCGCCGTAGTAATCGACGCCGGACCGGATCCGGTGCTGGTCGACCGGTGCCTGGCCGACCTGCACATATACGAGGTAGCGCTGCTGCTGCTGAGTCATTACCACGTGGATCACGTCGGCGGAGTGGCCGGCGTCTTCCACGGTCGCCACGTCGCCCAGGTCGTCACCGGTCCGCTGGCCGAGCCCGCCTCGGGCGTCGAGATCGTTCGGAACGTCCTCGGCGATCATGGACTGCAGGTGGAGCGGGCCGTCGTGGGGCTCGGCCTGGACGTCGGCCAGGTTCACCTCGACGTGCTGGCCCCGGCCTTCGCGATGCGCGGCACCAGGTCGGATCCGAACAACTCCTCGCTGATCCTGCGAGCCACCGTCCGCGGCCTGCGGTTGCTGCTTCCCGGTGATGCCGAGGTGGAAGAACAGCAGTCCGCGCTGGCGGCGGGCGTCGACCTCACCGCGGACGTGCTCAAGGTTCCCCACCACGGCAGCGCGTACTCCGATCCGCAGTTCCTGCAGGCAGTACACGCCAAGTTGGCCGTCATCTCGGTCGGGCGGCACAACGACTACGGCCACCCGTCGCCGCTGCTGCTCGCCGAGCTCGGGCAGCTGGGCGTGCCGGTACGCCGCACCGATCAGGACGGCGATGTGGCCGTCGTCGACGATGGCGCTCACGCGCTGAGCGCGGTCGTCCGTGGCTCGAGGGCGAGCACGGTCGGACTCGGTGTCACGGCACCGCGATGGCCGTCGGACGGGCATGCCACGATGAACGGATGGCAGCCAGCGCGCTCGACGACATCGACTTCGGCCGCGAGCTTCCTGCGGTCGTGTTGCTCGTCGGCGACGACGAGTTCCTCGCCGCCCGTGCCCTCGAGCAGGTCACCGCCGCGGCCCGTCGCGTCGATCCGGAGATCGACGTGCACGAGCGCGCCGGGTCCGACGTCGGTGACGGCGAGCTGAGCGAGATGCTCAGCCCATCGCTGTTCGGTACGCGGCGGCTCGTCGTGATCGCGTCCGCGCAGGACCTCAAGGCCGCGATGATCGAGTCGGTCACCGAGCTCATGCGCGCTCCCGCCGAGGACGTCTGCCTGGTGTTGGTGCACCCGGGCGGTGCCAAGGGCAAAGGGTTGTTGGCCGCGGCTCGCAGCGCCAAAGCGCTCGAGATCTCGTGCGCCCGGCTCACCCGTTCCGATGAGCGATTGTCGTTCGTACGCAGCGAGGTGCGCCGGGCCGGGGGCTCGATCACTCCGGACGCGGTGGCTCTCGTCCTGGACGCGGTCGGCAGCGATCTGCGTGAGCTGTCGATGGCCGCGGTGCAACTGGTGGGGGATTCCGGCGGACCGGTCGACTCGAAGATCGTCGCTGAGTATCACCGTGGGCGGGCTGAGGTCTCGGGATTCGCCGTGGCTGATCGGGCCGTGCTGGGCGATGTCGCCGGCGCGCTGGAGACCCTGCGGTGGGCGCTGTCGGTCGGAGTGCCCCATGTCGTCATTGCCGACGCCCTCGCCGACGGAGTGCGGACCATCACCCGGGTAACCGCCGCGGGCCGCGGCAACCCCTACGAGCTGGCGCAACAGCTCGGCATGCCGCCGTGGAAGGTGAAGCGGGCCCTGAGTCAGGTGCGGGGCTGGAGCGAGCCTGGGCTTCGGCGCGCGCTGATGGTGGTTGCCGACCTCAACGCGGACGTCAAAGGAGTGGCGGTCGACCCCGGCTACGCCCTCGAGCGGGCGATCGGACGGCTGCGCGAGGCGCGGGCCGCCTAGAGCGGTGGGCTACGCGGCGGCGGCTGCTGGAGCGGCCGCCGGCTGCGGTGGGTGGTGCCCAGCTACAGGCTGTTGGCCCGGTCCGCCATCGCGGACTTCTTGTTCGCCGCCTGGTTGGCGTGGATCACGCCCTTGCTGGCCGCCTTGTCGAGCTGGCGGGCGGCGGTGCGCATAGCGGTCTGCGCCGCGTCGCGGTCACCGGCGTCAGCGGCCTCGCGGAAGCGACGGACTGCCGTCTTCAGCGCGGACTTGACGCTCTTGTTGCGCAGCCGCGCGTTCTCGTTGGTCCGGATCCGCTTGATCTGGGACTTGATGTTCGCCACGAAGGAAGCCTCGAATTGGTCAGTTACCGGATTGGGAGCCGTCCGTGCGTCCCCGAGGGGGCGGCGACACGTACGCCAGGGCGTGCGGACAACCACGCCAGGTTACCAGGGCTACACGATCGCCCCCAAATCCCCGCGCTGGTGCCCGTTATGAGCACCGCCGAGGCGGTCCGCGGGCGCCGACCTCGGCTGGTCGCATCGGCGCCCCAGAGGCCTACTTGCCGCGGACCGTGACGAGCTCGAACTTCGTGTACAGGTAGGTTCGCACGCCGTCCTCGCTGCTCGTGACCTCCGAGATCGGGAGGTCGTCGCCGCTGTCGGTCGAGACGGCCAGTGCTGCGCCGTCGGCGAAGTACACGTTGGAGTCGACGGGCGCGATGTCGGTCAGCTGCACGACGACGTAGCGCCCCGAGAGCGACTTGACGAGCGTTCGCTCGTCATTGGGCGCGCCGCCGCCCAGGGTCGACGGGTTCGGGTACACGGCCAGCACTTCCTGCCAGTCGTCGTCCCCGCCGGGGGAGGTGTTGACCAGATCGCCGACCTTCAGGTCAGCCGCGGCAACTCGATACTCGGTGATGGCTCGCTGATCGGTCATGCCCGGACTCCCTTCCGGACGGCGGCCGGCGCGGGCACGAGTGACGCATCGATTCGCTCGGTCATGCGGTCATCTTCTCCGACGCCGCCCGCATGGTCACAGCCGGGCCGCTCTCCACCCGGCGCTCGACGACCAGAGCGCTGCCCAGGATGATCGCGACCGTGGCCAGCTCGGCTGCCGCCGACCAGTGTCGTCCGACCAGGAACGCGATCAAGCAGGCCAGCCCTCCGAGCGCGCGCGGCAGCGGCGGCCCGAAGTGCAGTGCCAGCCGAAAGTCGGCCGAGCCGAGCGCGAACAGCCCGGCGCCACACGCGATGAGCCAGGCGCCGGCCGACGACGCCTCCGCGAACAGGTCGTGCACCGCGAGGTGCGTCCCGGCCGCGATGAGCAGAATGCCGAAGATCATGAGGAAGTGCGCGAGGAAGTAGCCGGTGATCGCCCAGATCGGGCGCTTCGACGGCGGCGCCACCTCCATGGCCGACGCCGCGCGTTCGTCGTCCCCGCCTAAGTACATCCACCACATGACCGCGGCGGCGACCAGGCCCGCTAGGACGCCGACGGCCAAGCGGAACTCGACGTGCTGGTGTTCGCCGGCCAGCGCGATGCTGACGAGCGACTCGCCGAGCACGATCAGGATCACCAGCCCGTGCCGCTCGCCGAAGTGGGTGGCGTTGATCTGGAAGTTCTCCCCGACCCGGATCACGATCGGGGTTATCAATTGCACGACGACGGCGACGCTCCAGAGGATCCAGTCGGCGGTTCCGTGCGCCCAGGCCGCCGCGAGGACGAGCCCGGACGAGAGCAGATTCCACGGCAGGAAGCGGGCAACCGGGCGGATGGCCGCCGATCCGATGTAGACGATGAAGCCGGCCGCATGGACGAGCACGACCACGAGGTAAGCGATCCCGAACGCGAGGCCACTGTCACCGAACGCCGACGGCACCGCGAGCGAGCACACGAAGAAGGCGGCCATGGCAGCGAGCAGGATGCCGCGCCGGGCGGGCGTGTCCGGTCCGCTGGCGTTGGTCAGCCAGGCATAGCCGCCGTACATCCAATAGATGATCGACAGGGTTATCGCGGCGCGGGCGACGCCACTGCCGCTCGGGGCGTCGACGATGTCGCGGCGACCTGGGTGATCGTGAAGACGAAGACGAGGTCGAAGAACAGCTCGAGCGTCGACACCCGGATCGGTGGATCGGCGAATGTGGCGGTGGTGGTCACCGCCACATCCTGGCGACTCCGAGCGTCAGTTGGCGACCGTGAAACGCTGCCGGCGATGTTCCGGGGTCTCGATCTCGTCGAGGACCGCGACGGCGTAGTCCTCGTAGGAGATGTGCTCGCCGGCCGGCTCGTCGAGTGCGGTGAGGTACTTGCCGGTGCGCTCACCGGCTGAGATCTCCGGCGCCGGCGAGAGGTAGGTCCAGTCGACGTCCGGACCGGCTGCTCGCAGCAGGTCGAGCGCCTGCGTCTGCAGCAGCGCCCCGGCCTTCCATGCTTGCGGGAAGTTCGGCAAGTCGACCAACCGGGTCCCCGAGGACGTCAGCAGGCTGCCGGCGCCGCCGACGACGATCAGCCGGGTCGTTCCGGCATGTGCGATCAGGTCATGGATGCTGTCGAGGAACGTCTCGTTGGTATTCAGTGCGGAGACGACGACGTCGTGTGAGCCGGCGATGCGTTCGACGAACGCGGGGTCGGCGGCGTTCCCGGTCACGAACGTCGCGCCGTCGGCAACAGCGCGCTCGGTGCGTCCGATACCGGTGACCTCGTGTCCGCGGCGGAGTGCCTCGGCGACGAGGCGAGGTCCGATATTCCCGGTAGCGCCATAGATAGCTATCTTCATCGATTCCTCCAGATTTGGTGACCGATCTCGACAGTAACTGAAGGTAACTGAGTACTTCAACGTGCTATGGTTACCTTGTGGGTACTAATGGCAACGTCTTCGACCCGAACTGCCCATCCCGGGTCGTACTGGACCGCCTCGCCGAGAAGTGGACCGGCCTGGTCATCCTCGCGCTGAGCGAGGAGACGTTGCGGTTCACCCAGCTGCGGCAGCGGATCGGCGGGGTAGCCCCGAAGGTCCTGACCCAGACGTTGCGTTCGCTCGAACGGGACGGGCTGATTCGCCGGCGCGTCTACGCCGAGGTTCCGCCGCGCGTGGAGTATTCGCTGACGCAGCTGGGCCGATCGCTGCGTGAGCCGCTCGGCGCCGTGCAGCAGTGGGCCGAGCAGCACGTCGGGGCCGTGATGGCCTCCCGCGAGCGGGCCGAGCAGAGCGCCTGATCGGACTGGCCAGGGCATTCGCGCGCACATGGGACCATGGACGACGTCCCTGTATCGACGAGTATCGACGAGTGAAAGCTGCCCGTGACACCGAACGCCTCCGGCCGGACCGACCCGGAACGCATCCGTAACTTCTGCATCATCGCGCACATCGACCACGGCAAGTCCACGCTGGCCGACCGCATGCTGCAGCTGACCGGCGTGGTCGAGGGCCGGCAGATGCGCGCCCAGTACCTGGACCGCATGGACATCGAGCGTGAGCGCGGCATCACGATCAAGGCCCAGAACGTGCGGATGCCGTGGCGCGACTACGTCCTGCACATGATCGACACCCCCGGGCACGTCGACTTCACCTACGAAGTGAGCCGGTCACTGGCCGCGTGCGAGGGCGCCGTACTGCTCGTCGACGCCGCGCAGGGCATCGAGGCGCAGACCCTGGCCAACCTGTACCTCGCGCTCGAGAACGACCTGCACATCATCCCGGTGCTCAACAAGATCGACCTGCCGGCGGCCCAGCCCGACCTGTACGCGAAGGAGATCGCGCACATCATCGGCTGCGACGCCGACTCGGTGCTGCGGGTGAGCGCCAAGACCGGCGAGGGCGTCACCGAGCTGCTCGACCTGATCTGCCGCGACGTACCCGCGCCGGTGGGCGAGGCCGACGCCCCACCCCGGGCGATGATCTTCGACTCGGTCTATGACATCTACCGCGGCGTCATCACCTACATCCGGGTCGTCGACGGGCAGTTCAGCCCGCGGGAGCGGATCAAGATGATGTCCACCGGCGCCGTCCACGAGTTGCTCGAGATCGGTGTGATCTCGCCCGAACCCAAGCCGACCAGTGGCCTCGGCGTCGGCGAGGTCGGGTACCTGATCACCGGCGTCAAGGACGTCCGGCAATCCCGCGTCGGCGACACGGTCACCGATGCCGTCAAGCCGGCGAAGGAATCACTCGGGGGCTACCGCGATCCCAAGCCGATGGTCTACTCGGGCCTTTTCCCGATGGACGGCTCGGACTACCCGCTGCTGCGCGACGCCCTGGACCGGTTGCGCCTGAACGACGCCGCGCTGGTCTACGAGCCGGAGTCGAGTGCGGCTCTGGGATTCGGGTTCCGGTGTGGCTTCCTCGGGTTGCTGCACCTGGAGATCACCCGCGATCGCCTGGAGCGCGAGTTCGGTCTCGACCTGATCTCGACCGCGCCGAACGTCGTCAATCGGGTCGTGCTCGAAGATGGTGAGGAGCACGTCGTCACCAACCCGTCGGACTGGCCGACCGGCAAGAAGATCGCCGAGGTGTACGAGCCGATCGTCAACTCGATGATCATCGCGCCGAGCGAGTACATCGGCGCGATCATGGAGCTGTGCCAGGGGCGCCGGGGAACCTTGGGCGGCATGGACTATCTCTCCGAGACTCGGGTTGAGCTGCGATACACGCTGCCGCTGGCCGAGATCATCTTCGACTTCTTCGATGCCCTGAAGTCCCGTACCCGGGGGTACGCATCCCTCGACTACGAGGCAGCGGGGGAGCAGGCGGCCGACCTGGTCAAGGTCGACATCCTGCTGCAGGGCGAAGCGGTCGACGCTTTCAGCGCCATCGTCCACAAGGACAAGGCCTACGCCTACGGGACGGCGATGACGTCCAAGCTGCGCGAGCTCATCCCGCGGCAGCAGTTCGAGGTGCCGATCCAGGCAGCGGTCGGCGCGCGGATCATCGCGCGCGAGAACATCCGGGCGCTGCGCAAGGACGTCCTGGCCAAGTGCTACGGCGGCGACATCACTCGCAAGCGCAAGCTGCTGGAGAAGCAGAAAGAGGGCAAGAAGCGGATGAAGGTCGTCGGGCGGGTCGAGGTGCCCCAGGAGGCTTTCATCGCCGCGCTCTCGACCGGCGAGACCTCGGTCGACGCCCCCAAGAGGTAGCGGTCAGCCCGTCTGGTGGCAGACAGCTTCGACATTGTTGCCGTCTGGATCACGAACGAAGGCGCCGTAGTAGCGGTCGTGATACTCCGGCCACTCGCGGGGTTCGTGAAGTACGTCCGCACCGCTCGCGACGGCCGCATCGAAGAACGCCTGGACCGCCTCACGGTCCGCCGCCGTGAACGCGATATGCGACTCGCGAAAGCCGTCGCCGGTGGTTTGCTGCCCGATCCAGAAGTCGGGAAAGTCGATGCCGTACCCGATCCTCTCGTCGAACGTCAGGATGCGACGTCCGCCGAGTGCGTCGAGTACCGCGTCGTAGAAGCGGGCGCTGGCTGGTAGGTCCGCGCACTGGACCGAAACGTGATCGAGCATGGCCCGATTCTGCCCGCCGGAGGCGCGGACGGAGCCGCCGCGGGCGGCGCCGGGTGTCGTCGATGCGAAAATGCGTTGATGCTGGAGGCGCTCGGCATCAGTGAGCCGGACGAGACCGTCTACCGAACGCTGCTCGGCCTGCCCCGCGCCACGGCCGCCGAGCTGTCCCGTCGGCTCAATCGTGACGTGCGCCGCTCGATCGCCACCCTCGAGCAACTCGGCCTGGTCAGCCGCCTGGCCGGACGGCCGGCCCGCCTGGTGGCCGCCCGTCCCGACGTCGCGATCGACGTGCTGGTCGCGCGCCGCCACGAGGAGCTCGGCCGGGTGCAACTCGACGCCCGGGCCCTGATGGCCGAGATGAACACCGACGAGCAGCATCGCTCCGACCGCATCGTCGAGGTCATCGTCGGCCGGCAAGCCATCGCCACCCGGTTCGAGCAGCTGCTGCAGGGCGCCGAGCACGAGCTGCTCGTGCTCGACCGTCCGCCCTACGTCTCGGACGCCCGCCGATCGGACAACAGCGTGCGCACCCTGCTGCGCCGGCGGGTCACGGTGCGTGGCATCTACGCGCCGGAGTCGCTCGAACAGCCCGGTGCGATCGACGAGGCGCACGATGCGGCCCGAGCGGGGGAGCAGTCGCGGGTACACGCGAACGTGCCGATGAAACTGGCCATCGCTGATAGGTCACTGGCGTTATTGCCGATGGCAGTCGACGACATGGTCGACAGCGCGATCGGGATCCACCCGTCGGCATTGCTCGATGCCCTGGTGCAGCTGTTCGAACTGCTCTGGCAGTCGGCGATTCCCATCGTCACGGTGGCGCCCGCCGAGATCGCCGCGAGCGACGAGCAGCTGCTGACTCTGCTCGCCGCCGGCCTCAAGGACGACGCGATCGCCCGGCAGCTCGCGATCAGCAACCGAACGGTGAGCCGCCGGGTGGCCGAACTCCTGGACGTGGTGCAGGCGCGAACCCGGTTCCAGGCCGGCATTCAGGCCGCCCGCCGCGGCTGGATCGAGTAGCTGTTCCGGGTTAGGGGCGCGCGATTGCGAAGGCTCGGATCACTTGCTGGGTGAGGGTGGCGCCGTCGCGGTCGGCGGCGTGCAGCCGTAGCGAGACGAACCCCGTTGGGTGGGTGAGGATCGCTACGTACCGGCTGCCGACCCGTTGCACCGGTGCCGGTTGCCAGTGGGCACCGTCGTCGTAGGAAACGTCCAGTGAGGCTGTACTGATCGGCGCGGCGGTGGCGCCGGCCTGATGGCCGACATTCAGCCCGATCACGGCCGGGTGGTGCGCCGGCAGCTGGTTGTGCCCGTCCAGGTCGAGGTCGTAGTCGGCGGTGATCAGCGGCTGGGTGACGACCTGCCCGGCGGCAGTGCTGTGCGACCGGAACGTCCACTGCGAACTCGTGTGGGTGGACAGTGCCGCCCAGGGCGCGGCGTTGTCGACCTGGTAGTCGATGCGATAGGTCGTGTCGGCGGCCGGAACGGCGACGGTGCCGGCGGCCAGGTACTTGGTCTCGGCGATCAGCTGATCGCCGGCGAACATCTGGAAGTCGGTCGAGAGCCCGTGCGCGAACTGGCTGGTGTAGGCATCGGCGAAGTTGCCCGATGCATCGACGAATCCGGCCAGGTGCAGGCGCATGGCGTCGCCGCTTCGCTGTAGCGGCTGCAGCGGGTCGAGTCCGGGGGCGATCGGCCCGGCGAGCCAGTGGTCAGACGTGCGCTCGCCCGGACGGTAGGTCGTCGTGGCCGCCGTATTGAGCTCCATGCTGGCGGTGGGCGGCTGCGGCCAGAGGTTGTTGTAGTGCGGCTCGGGGGTCTCGACGCCGTACGCCCAGCGCACGGTGGGATCGCCGACGTGGTAGTCGATCCGGGTGCGTGGCGCACCGGTCAGCGGGTAGATCGTCGTGGTGGCGAACGTGTCCGACGGCTGGAACGCGAACGCCGACTCGCCGTAGGTCATGGCCTGGCCGGGCTCGCCGTGGAAGTGCCGGGTCACCGCGGCGAGCCGGCTGAGTCGCGCGACGTAGTGCAGGTCCGGCGAGATGCGTCCGGGCTCGGGGTAGATGAGCTCGTACTGGTACGGGCTGTCGACGACGCCGTGGGCGGTGACGGTGGCGCCATGCTTGCCCAGCAGCGAGAGCCCTTCGTCGTGCGACAGCCGCACCGTGGGCACCTGCAGTTTCACGCCGGTCTTCCCGGGATCGGCGTTGACGCCGGGGCCGTCGTTGTAGATCGCGACGAGTCGGGCGCCGGCCGCGGCCGCGTTGTTCGACTGGTCGGCCACCGCGATCGCATCCGAACGTCGGACCAGGGCCAGCGCGCCGCGCAGGTTGCGGCCGGCGAGCTCGGCCGCGGTGGCGGTTCCGGCGTCGACGAGGCGCAGCCGCACTGTGCCGTTGAGGCGCGGGTATTGCGCCGACGTGTCGCTGAACCACACCGGGTCGTAGTACTCCGGGTCGAGCTTCGTTCTGGCCACGGAGAACGTGATCGACGGCGCCTCGAGTCGCCACCGCGTATACGCGCTGAACGTCCCCAGCGTCACCTGCTGCGTCGGCTGCATGAAGAACCGCTCTTCGAGCTGCGCGCCGGGGTAGTTCACGATCTGGTCGGTGACGGCCTCACCATTCGCCGGCGTACGGGTCACTGCGATCTGGGCGGCGCCCCCCATGTTCGCCTGCGTCTCGTGGCCGGGAGTGTCGACGGTGACCTCGCGAGCCGTGCGGGCGTCCAGGGTCAGGGTGGTGTCCTTGTCGATCGTGATCTGCGGATTGCCGACCAGCGAGGTGTTCAGGACGGAGCGCAATGCCTGGACAGTGCTGGGCTTGTCCGGCGGCATGGTGAACACGAAGCCCATGATCGAGTAGGTGCCGACGGGGACTCGCACGCAGTCGCTCTGCGCCCAGGTGTCGGTCGTGCAGGGCTCGGCCGGGCCGCCCGGCCAGAACCGCTGCGCCGCGACGCTGCCGTCCCGGACGTCGATGACCCGGAATCCGCCCACGGCGGCGCGCCCGTCCCGGGCGATGCCCTTGACGTGGACGTCGTGCATCTCCGGCTCCTTGGCGAAGCCCACCGTGGTGTGCACGGTCGTGCCGTCGTCCGCGCGGGCGGTGATCGTGCCCCCGAACGCACCGGCCGTACCTACGCTCGGGTCGACGGCGACTTCGGCGGAGGCCGAGCCGCCGGCCGGCACGCTGAGCTGCGCGGGGGAGACGGTGACCGCGCCGAGGTCGGACGACAGGTCGAGCGTCACCGCGTGGTCGGTGCTGTTGCGGTAGCTGATCGTCCGGGCCGCGGGGTGCGTCGGGTACGGCCAGGTGAATCGGCCGTAGTCGACGACGCCGGGGCTGGCGACCACCGGCGATGCCACGGCGCGGCCGACGTCGAGACGACCCGCACCCTGGCTGTATACCGATACGCCGGCCGTCGCGTGGGCAGTGTCCATCAGCGCCGCCTTGAGATCCTGCGGCGGCATCGCGCCCCGGGCCTGCAGGATCACGGCCGCCGCTCCGGCGACGTGCGGCGCGGCCATCGAGGTCCCGGACAGCGTTGTGTAGTCGCTGCCTACCGGGGTGCCGAGCGAGGTTCCGGCCGCGCGGGCGGCGACAATGTCCACGCCGGGAGCGGTGATGTCGGGCTTGACCGCGTAGCTGCCGGGCACCGGGCCGCGGCTCGAGAAGTCGGCGAGTTCGTCCTGCCCGTCGACCGCCCCGACGGTGAGCGCGCTCGCGGCGTCGGCCGGGCTGGAGATGCAGGCGCTGCACGAGTTGTTGCCGGCGGCGATCACGAACAGCGTGTGGTTCGCCGCGGTGAGCTGATCGACCGCGGCCGTCACCGGGTTGCCGGCCGACGTGCCGGGCAGGAAGCCCAGGCTCATGTTCACGACGTCGGCGTGCTCCGTCGAGCTCGCCCACTCCATGCCGGCGATGATCCACGAGGCGTAACCGTCACCGGAGTCGTCGAGCACCTTGCCGTTGAGCAGCGTCGCGCCGTAGGCGACGCCCTTGCGCGCGCCCCCGGAGGCGGTGCCCCGTCCGGCGATGATCGAGGCGACGTGGGTGCCGTGGCCGAAGTGGTCCACGGCGTCGGCCGCGTCGGTGAAGTTCTGGCTCGCGGCGACGGTGCCGGCCAGATCCGGATGGGACGAGTCCACGCCGCTGTCGAGTACCGCGACCTTGACGCCGGCGCCGGTGTAGCCCGCATCCCACGCCTGCGGGGCCCCGATCTGGGTCAGGTTGGCGTCGACGGTGGCGTCGACTTTCACCCGGGCATCCAGCCACAGCTTGCGGACCCCGGCCAGCGGGCCGGCCGCCTTCGTCGTCGGCTGCTGGGCGAGTGTCCGGAGCGCGGCGCCCAGGTCGTCCGCCGACGCCTTGGCCACCCGCAGCGCTGAGCCGTGGACGCTGGGCAACCGCCGAGCGGCGGTCGTGGCCGGGACGGCGGGAGCGGCCGGGGGAGTGCCGTCATAGGTCGCGATCAGCGGGATCGTCGAGCTCTGCGCATCACCATTGCCCTGCTGCAGCAGGCTCGTCACGTCGAACAGGGCCGGATCGAGGCGGGTCGGCAGCAGCGGGGCGACGTCGTCGGGGAGCACGGTGAAGCCCGACCCCTGCTGTGACACCCAGAAGTTCGGCTGGGCGCCGTTCGGGCGCGCCGCCGGGGTGACCGTGACCGCCGCCTTGCCGTCAGTGCCCTTCGCGATGTGCACGATGTCGCCGGTGACGAGGGTGACGGCGCCGTAGTTCGCGGTGTCCGGCCCGGCGATCCAGCCGCTCGCCGGGGCCGCGCCCGCCGATGAGGTGGTAACGACGAACGCACCGGCGACCAGCACCGAAGCGCCCAGGAACCCGCGCCATCCACTGTTGCCTGCTGCCACGACAGTCTCCGCCCCCGAACGTGATCAATCCGTTCATTGGAAACTGGAGGGCCGTACCAGGGCAATGCATTTGTATTGGCGAGAGAACGCCATGGCGTTGATCAGCCACCGTCCTCGCACCGACGCCGATCGGCTTGAATGGGCGCATGACCTCGGCGCAGGTAGGCGACACCGGGCTCGTGCTGCGGGTACCCGAGGTGGATCCGGTCGTCGATCGATGGCGCGCTCGATACGACCCCGTCGCCCCGCTGGGCGTGCCGGCTCACGTCACCGTGCTCTACCCGTGGATCCCGGCCGACGTGCTCACCGACGACGATCTCGCGGCGATCGCCGGCATTGCCGTGGCCACCGATCCGATCGAGCTCACCTTCGCCGCGGTCGGCTACTTCCCCGACGTGTTGTGGCTGGATCCGCAGCCCGGCGAGGCGATCCTCGCGCTGATCGCCGCGGTGTCGGCGCGTTGGCCGGACTACCGGCCCTACGGCGGGGCCTACGGCGACCAGCCCGTCCCCCATCTGACGGTGGCCGACAAGACCGACCCCGCGCAGCTGGGCCACATCGTCGCCGACATTGAACGGTCGCTGCCGGTCCATTCGCGAGTGGCGGAACTCAGCCTGGTTGTACGTCGCGCCGACGGCTGGAAACTCGACGCGACGTTTGCGTTCCGGGATCAACCCAAAGACGCGTAGCCCACGTCGCCGCGGCCGCCGACGACGATCGTCGCCAGGGCGTCGATACGCCCGCGTACAGGGTGGTGGTGCGCGCGCACCGCGGCCTGGACGGTCCGCAGCCGTGGTTCGGGGATACGGGTGGCCAGCGTGCAGTGCGCGACCCACTGCTCCGGAGCGCTCTGCTCCCCGAAGGCGCGGGGCCAACCTGCCGTCTGCAGGGCAGCGTCCACATCGTGTTGCAGCAGCGTCAGCTCGGCCGACGGGGCTGGACCCAGCCACACCACCCCGGACGGCGGGAACACGCCAACTTCGGCCAGGCTCACCCGGAAGCGCGGATGTCGCGCGGCGACCTCCGTGGCGACGTCCAGGACCCGCGGCAGGTCGTCGGGTTCGATGCGGGCGGCGCCCAGGGTGAGATGCGGGCGATGGGCCGGGCGAGCGGGCAGCCGGACGCCGGTGGCCCGGACGACCTCGCGCGCCGCGAGCACCGCCTCGTCGGTCGCCGCGTCGAACGCGGCGCAGACCACCGCGGTGATCATTGCTTCAGCAGTTGTCCGGCCTCGGCGGGTGACCAGTGGGCGATCGCGTCGCGGTACCGCTCCGGCACGACGAGCGCGTCGAGTTCGTCCGGGCCGAACAGGGTGACCTCGCTGTGCTCGTCGGATGCTCGAGGTACCGCGGCAGCGGTGGCCGCGCAGCCGAACGCGAGCACCACCACTCGCTTCTGCGGGATGGCGTCGAAGACGTACGTGCCGACCAGTGGCCCGACGGTGGCGTCCAGCGCGGTCTCCTCGCGGATCTCGCGAGCCAGGCACTGTTCGAGCGACTCGTTCGGGTCCAAGCGCCCGCCGGGCAGCTCCCACTGCTTGCGGGCGTTGTAGGCGAGGACGACCCGCTCGCCGACCCAGACGACGCCCTTGACCGACACCGGCCACCGCATGAGCGTCAGACCTCGATGACGATCTTGCCGACCAGGTCGCCGGCCGCCATCGCCGCGAGCCCCTCGCCGACCGATGCCAGCGACAGGGTGCGATCGATGTGCGGGCGCAGCCCGGTGTCGCGCAGGAACGCGATCAGGTCGGCCAGTTCGGGTTTCGTCCCCATCGTGGAGCCCACGACCGACAGCTGCAGGAAGAACACCCGGTTCAGTTCGGCGGACGGGGCGGGTCCGGACGTCGCGCCGGAGACGACGATGCGACCGCCGGGCTTGAGTGCCTTCACCGAGTGGGCCCAGGTCGCATCGCCCACGGTCTCGATCACCACGTCCACCCGCTCGGGCAGCCGCGCCCCGGACGCGAACGCCTGATGGGCGCCCAGTTTGAGCGCGGCGGCCTGCTTGTCCTCGGTACGGGCGGTGGCCCAGACCCGGTAGCCGGCCGCCCGTCCCATCATGATCGCCGCGGTCGCGACGCCCCCCGACGCGCCCTGCACCAGGACGGTCTGGCCGGGCCGCAGCCCCGACTTCACGAACAGCATCCGGTAGGCCGTGAGCCACGACGTGGACAGGCACGCCGCCTCGGCCCACGACAGCTCGGCCGGCTTGGGCAAGACGTTGCGCTTCGGCACGATCACCTGCTCGGCGATCGTGCCCTGGTGCTTCTCCGACAGCAGGGTGCGTTTCGGATCGAGCGTCTCGTCGCCGTCCCAGCCCTCGGTCGGGATCACCGCGTGGACCACCACCTCGTCCCCGGTGGCGGTGTCGATGCCGGCGGCGTCGCAGCCCAGGATCATCGGGAACTGCTCGGCGCTTATGCCCACCCCGCGCAGCGTCCACAGATCGTGGTGGTTGAGGCTCGCCGCCTTGACGGCAACGGTCGTCCAGCCGTCGGGGGCCACCGGGTCGGGACGCTCACCCACCTCCAGTCCGGCCAAGGGATCGTCGGGATGGGGGGCCGAGGCGTAGGCAGCGCGCATGATCCGACCTTAGAGCGTCGCCGCTCCGGCACACGACCGGTCGAGCTGCACGGCAGACTGAGGTCATGACGACTGGCGACCTCGGCACCATCCTGTCGATCTGGGCCCATCCGGACGACGAGACGTACGGCTGCGCCGGGCTCATGGCGCAGGCCGTGCTCGACGGCGGGCGGGTCGTGTGCGTCACCGCGACCCGGGGTGAGCTGGGCTCGACCGACCCGGAGCGCTGGCCGCCCGGGACGCAGCTCGCCGATGTCCGCACGAAGGAACTCGCCGCCTGCCTCGCCGAGCTGGGCGTCACCGAGCACATCTGGCTCGACTACCGCGACGGCGGTTGCGATCAGGTGCCGGACGAGGAAGCGATCGGCCGGCTGCACGAGATCGTCCAGGCCGTGGCGCCGGACACGGTGTTGACGTTCGGGCCCGACGGTGGGACCTACCACCCCGACCACATCGCGGTGTCGCGCTGGACGACAGCCGCCGTCGCCGGAACGGACGCGCAACTGCACTACTCGGCGATCACCCCGGAGTGGATCGCACGGATGACGGAGTTCGTCGATCTGTCGACGGTGATGATGGCCGATCGCGAGCCGGTGATCATCCCGGCGGAGCGTTGTTCGATCCATGTCGTCCACGAGGGAGACGTGCTGGACATGAAGTGGCGGGCGATGCTGCGGCAGGAGAGCCAGATCGGCCCGATGCTGGCCGCGCTGGGGCCGGACAACTTCCGGGCGCTGCTGGCCGAGGAGTCGTTCTGCGCGCCGCGCGAATTTCCGCTGATCTGATGCGCATCCTGGGCATCACGTTCGCCGGCACGTCGACCGCCGCCCGGCCGGAGATGGCGGCGTTCCTGCGCGACGTTCTGGGCCTCACGCCCGCACACGTGGAAGGCGTCGAGGCCGACCTGTTCCAGCTGCCGGACGGCTCGTCCTTCGCGGTCGCGTCGCCCGAAGGCATGGGCCAGACCGAGCGCTCGCTGGGATTCCTCGTCGACGACATCGACGGCGCGGTGCGCGAACTCGCGGCGGCGGGAGCGGACGTCGAGTCGCAGATCGCCAGCAATGCTCGGCAGCGCTACACCCACTTCCGGGCCCCCGACGGCCACGTGTACGAGCTCGTCCAGAACCTCACTGACTAGAACTAGAAGGGACCTGGCATGCCCCAGCCCGAAGGTGCCGAACTCGACCGGATCCGCGAGCACCGCGACCAGCTTCGTATCACCTACCTCAAAGCACCGCCGGGACCGCCGGCCGCCCGCGGCATCCACCACGTCGCACTGATCTGCCGCGACGTCGAGGAGACGATCACCTTCTACCAGGGACTGCTCGGCTTCCCGCTGGTGGAGATGGTCGAGAATCGCGACTACGCCGGATCGACGCACTTCTTTTTCGACGTGGGGCACGGCAACCTGCTCGGGTTCTTCGACTTCCCCGGCCACGATCACCCCGCCTTCGAGGAGACGATCGGCGGCCTCCAGCACATCGCCCTCTCCGTCACCAAGCAGCAGTTCGACGCCGCGAAGCGAGCCCTGGACGACCAGCACGTCGACTACCTCGGCCCCGATCGCGGCGTCGAGGACAGCCTCTACCTGCGCGACCCGAACGGCGCCGGCCTCGAGCTCTACAACGAGGAGGTGGGCGTCTTCAACGGCGTCCGCCTCATCGAGCCGTAATTCTGGTCGGTCTGGGGCTGTCCAATCCGGAGATCTCCGCCCAGGACGTATCTAGGGGAGCTCGGGATGTTCCTTCTGCTCGGGGCGCCGGATAGTGAGGCGCCACGGAGCAACTATTTGGGGGAACCATGTCAGACACCTACGACGCGATCGTGATCGGCGCTCGGTGCGCCGGCGCACCGACCGCCATGCTGCTGGCCCGTAAGGGATATCGAGTGCTGGTCGTCGATCGGGCGGAGTTCCCGAGCGACACCGTCTCCACTCACGTCGTGCAAGCGCCGGCCGTCGCGTCGCTGCGCCGGTGGGGTCTGCTCGACCAGGTCGCCGCCACCGGCTGCCCGCCGATCGAGACCTACTCGATGGACTTCGGCCCGGTGGTCATCGAGGGCACGCCCCTTCCCGTGGACGGCTTCTCCACCGCGTACGCGCCCAGGCGGACCGTCCTCGACATGATCTTGGTCGACGCCGCGGCCGACGCGGGCGCCGAGGTGCGCGAGCGATTCAGCGTCGAGGAGCTCGTGATCGAGGACGGCGTGGTTGTCGGCATCCGCGGTCACGGCCAGGGTGGCGCGAGCGTCGTCGAGCGGGCCCGGGTGGTGATCGGCGCCGACGGCCGCAACTCCGAGGTGGCCAAGGCGATGCAGCCCGCGCAGTACAACGAGAAGCCCCGCCTGATGCAGGCCTACTACACCTACTGGAGCGGCCTGCCCGTCGACGGCTTCGACATCTGGGCCCGGCCGGACCGGGGCTGGGCGGTGGCGCCGACGAACGACGGGCTGACCATGCTCGTTGTCGGCTGGCCGGCGGCCGAGGCCCAGGACTACCGCGCCGACTACGAGGCCAACTACCTCAAGACGCTCGACCTGGCGCCCGAGTTCGCCGACCGGGTGCGAGCCGCCACCCGCGAGGAGCGCTTCACCGGGGCATCGGTGCCCAACTACTTCCGCACGCCGTTCGGCCCCGGCTGGGCGCTCGTCGGCGACGCCGGCTACCAGCGCGATCCCATCACCGCGCAGGGCATCACCGACGCGTTCCGGGACGCCGAACTGTGCGCGAACGCCCTGGACGAGACGTTCAGCGGCCGGCGATCGTTCGACGAGGCGATGTCGGACTACCAGGCGGCCCGCGACGGCCAGGTGATGCCGATCTACGAGTTCACCGCGCAGGTGGCCAGTTTCGAGGCGCCGTCGGAGCAGATGCAGCAGCTACTCGGGGCCATTCATGGCAACCAGCCCGCGATGGACGCGTTCCTCAGCCTTACTGCCGGCACCCTGTCGCCGGCGGCGTTCTTCGACCCGGACAACCTCGCCCGCCTGACTGGCGCCGGCGCGGGCCGCTGACGGGGTTACGACCCGCCAGGGTCGTTCCGCTCGCCCATCACGATTGTGCGGACGGACGACGTGATCCCGGCGCCCCGGGCACCTACCAGTTCCCAGGATCGGTTCACGCCGATGGTCAACGACGCGACGGCCGCTCCGGCGATCAACCCGATCGGCCCGTCGCTGTACGGGGTGTTGAGCAGCCGGATCCCAGCCACGAGCTGCAGGAGCATGATGATCAGGAACCCGGAGAGTACGGCCATCGACGTTCGCCGGGAGCGATCGCTTCGGGCGCGCGAGGCCAGCCGGCGCAGCGTCGCCGCGACGAACAGCACCCCGAGCACGCCGATCACGAGTGCCGGCCAGCCGACGTTGGTGTCCGGTATCAGCCCGATCAGCGACAGGACGAGCGGGCTCAGCAGCGCGGTCAGAGCGGTCGAGGCGCGGATCTGTTGGATGTGGGCTGCGTCTGACCCGATGGAACCCTCCGGAGCCAGTGAGACCGCCACGAACAGCAGCCCCACCAGAGCTCCGGATGCGCCCGCGACGGCGAGAAAGAAGTCGTGATAGCTCTCGGGAACCACGGGTGTCTACGTGACGAGCTCGGCCGGCGCGGACGCCAGCGTGGCCGAAATGGCGGCGACGAGCGCGCGGGCCGACTCGGCGGTCAGCTCCACGGCGACCCGAGCGCCGGGGCCGCGCGACGGGTTGGCGAAGTCGATGTTGAGGCTGTGGTCGGCCAGCGCGTGCACGGGGTGGTCGAAGTACACGGTGGCGTCGGTCAGCCGGAACCAGCCATCAGCGCCCTTGCCGCTGCCGGCGATCGTGATCGTTTCGGTGATGTAGGTGCACATGGCGCTCCTCAGGACAGGTGACGGTTAAGGAAGTCGGCGATCTTGTCCCAGCCGTCGACTGCGGCCTCGACTCGGTAGGCCGGGCGGTCGGTCGCGAAGAACGCGTGTCCGGCGCCGTCGTAGCTGTGGAACTCGAAGTCCTTGCCGTTCTCGCGCAGGATCTCGCCGAGGCGCTCGACATCGGCGGGCGACGGATGCTGGTCGTCATTGCCGAACAGGCCCAGGAGCGGGCAGCCGAGCGAGGGCAGTTTGTCCTCGAGGCCTTTCATCGTGACCGGGTAGCCCTCGGGCGTGTCGCCGATGACGAACGCGCCGTAGCAGTCGATCGCGGCGTCCAGCGGGGTGCTGCAGGCGGCCAGCACCGACTGGCGACCGCCGGAGCAGTAGCCGATCGAGCCGACCTTGCCGTTGGACGTGTCCAGCGCGCGCAGGTGGGCGGCGGCTCCGGCCACATCGCCGACGACTCGATCATCGGGGGCGCCGCCGCGGGCCCGGGCCGCGGCCGCGGCATCGTCCGGATCGGCTCCCGGCGCCTCGCGGTAGAACAGGTTGGGGCACACGGCGTTGTACCCCAGCTCGGCGAAACGCCGCACGATCTCCTTGGTGGCTCGGTCGTAACCGGGCAGGTGGTGGATGACGACCATGCCGCCGTGCCGGTGGCCACCGGCCGGGCGGGCCTCGTAGGCCTCGATCTCGTCGCCGCCCTGGCCGGTGATGGTGATCGTCTGCGCGATGAGTGAGCTCATGAACTGATCGAAGCACAGCAATCTAAAGTCAGTGACCGTGCCATCCCGCCCGCGCCGGCTGCGTCGCCTGCGCCGCCCGCAGATCGCGTTGATCGCGCTGATCGCTGCGCTCGGTATCGGGTACGCGATCAATGCCGCGCGCGACGACCACCCCACCGGACTGCGCAGCGGCACGGTGGCGCTGTCGACGTTGCCGGCGCAGGCCACCGACACCGTGCACCTCATCGAGTCCGGCGGCCCGTTCCCGTACCGGCAGGACGGCGAGATCTTCAGCAACGCCGAGCATCACTTGCCCGCCGAAACCCGCGGCTACTACCACGAGTACACGGTCACCACGCCGCACTCGTCCGATCGCGGGGCCCGGCGCATCATCACCGGCAAGAACGACGAGTACTACTACACGTCCGATCACTACGACACGTTTCGCCGCGTGGACATCACGCACTGACCGGCGGGTCGGGCCGGCAATTCTCGACTTCGCCAGCAACACTGGACGGGTGCCCTCCGCGTTGCCTGCCGGCGGTCCGGCGCCCCGTGACGGCCGCTTGCCGCACTCGGCGCTGGACGAGCTGCCCGATCGGCCGTTCGGCGTGTACGTCCACGTGCCGTTCTGCACGGCCCGCTGCGGGTATTGCGACTTCAACACCTACACCGCCTCCGAGCTCGGGCCGAGCGTGAGCCGGGGCGGCTACGCCGACACGGTCCTCCTGGAGCTGCGCCTGGCCCGCGACGTGCTGCGCCGCGGGGTGCCGCCGGTGTCGACGATCTTCTTCGGCGGCGGTACGCCGACGTTGCTGCCGGCCGAGCACCTGGAGGTGATCGTCCGCGAGATCGGTGACCTGTTCGGCATCGCCCCGGGCGTCGAGATCACCACCGAGGCCAATCCCGAGTCGGTGACACCGGCCTACTTCGACCGGCTGCGGGCCGCCGGCTTCACCCGGGTGTCGATCGGGATGCAATCGGCGGTGCCGCGTGTCCTCGAGGTGCTCGACCGCCAGCATCGTCCGGGACGCCCCGAGCAGGCCGTCGCCGAGGCACACGCCGCCGGCTTCGAGCACGTCAACCTCGACCTGATCTACGGCGCCCCGTACGAGACCGAGGCCGACTGGCAGGCGTCGCTCGACGCTGCGGTCGCCGCGGGTTCGGATCACGTCAGCGCGTACGCCCTGGTGGTCGAGCAGGGCACGGCCCTGGCCCGGCAGGTGGCCCAGGGCGTCGTGCCAGCGCCCGACGACGACGTGCTGGCCGACCGCTACGCGCAGGCCGAGGAGACGCTGTCCAAGTCCGGATTCGAGTGGTACGAGGTCTCGAACTGGGCCCGGTCGCCGGCGGCACGCTGCCTGCATAACGAGCTGTACTGGCGCGACGCGAACTGGTGGGGCGTCGGCCCCGGCGCGCACAGCCACGTCGGTGGCGTGCGCTGGTGGAACGTCAAGCACCCGGTCCGTTACAGCACGCTGCTGGAGTCGGGGGCCAGCCCCGCGGCCGGGCGGGAGGTGCTCGACGAGAAGGCTCGGCTGACCGAACGGATCATGCTCGGCATCCGGCTACGGGAGGGGCTCTCGATGCTGGACGTGCCCCGCGAGGCGCACGCCAAGGTGCCGCAGCTGGTCGGGTGGGGGCTGGCCGACCCCGACGCGTTCCAGGCCGGCCGCGTCGTGCTGACCCTCCGGGGCCGGCTGCTCGCCGACGCGGTGGTGCGCGACCTCGTCCCGTGAGCGTCGTGCTATTCGGCGGGCCGGGTGGGGCTGAGCTGGTCCAGGTCGAGCACCCGCACGTGCAGGATGGTGCGCTGCTGCAGGGCGGCGCGCAGCGCCCGGTGCAGGCCGTCCTCGAGGTAGATGTCACCCTGCCATTGCACGGCGTGCGGGAACAGATCGCCGAAGAAGGTGGAGTCCTCGTCGAGCAGTTTGTCCAGCGCCAGCTCGCGCTTGGTGGTGATGAGTTGATCGAGGCGGACCGAGCGTGGCGGCACGGTGGCCCAGTCGCGGGCGGACAGTCCGTGATCCGGATACGGACGCCCGCTACTTACCGCCTTAAAGATCACCGAAGATCACTGTCCCCGCCCACATACATTTGCGACACATCATCGTGCGCCTGGCAGCGTATCGTGCTGAACCCCGTCCCCAGCTCTTATCCTGGGGGGTGGCCTTTCGGAGGGTGGAGTGAACGTCGACGAACGCAAGCTCGAGGTGCTGCGCGCCATCGTCGAGGACTTCATCGCCACCAGCGAGCCCGTCGGCAGCAAAGCACTCGCGGATCGGCACCACCTGGGGGTCTCGCCGGCGACGATCCGCAATGACATGGCGGCGCTGGAGGAGGAGGGGCTGATCGCCCAGCCGCACACCAGCGCGGGTCGTATCCCGACCGACGCCGGCTACCGCGTCTTCGTCGACCAGCTGACCTCGCTCAAGCCGCTCTCGGCCGCCGAGCGGCGGGCCATCGAGACGTTCCTCGAGAATGCCGTCGATCTCGACGACGTGCTGCAGCGGGCCGTGCGCAGCCTCGCCCAGCTGACCCGCAACGTCGCGGTCGTCCAGTACCCGTCGTTGTCGCGCAGCCGGGTGCGGCACCTCGAACTGGTGGCGCTGAGCCCGTCCCGGCTGATGCTGGTGCTCATCACCGACACCGGACGCATCGAGCAGCGCATCGTCGAACTGCCCGCCTCGGTGAGCGAGGAGGCAGTCGCCGAGTTGCGGTCCACCCTGAACAACCGGCTGCGCGAGCGGCTGCTCTCCGAGGCGCCGCAGATCGTCAGTGACCTGCCCCAGTCGGTGACCCCGGAGCTGCGCGGGCTGGTCATCACGCTGACGTCCGTGCTGCTCGAGACGCTGGTCGAGCGGCACAGCGACCGCATCGTCCTCGGCGGCACCGCCAACCTGACCCAGCACGCGCTGGACTTCCCGGCGATCCGTCCGGTCCTGGAGGCGCTGGAGGAGCAGGTCGTGCTGCTGCGGCTGCTCGACCAGTCGGTGCACTCCAGCCAGATCGTGGTGCGCATCGGCAACGAGAACCTGCACGAGGGCCTGCAGTCGACCTCGGTCGTGACCAGTGGCTACGGCGTCGGCGGATCGGCGCTGGGCGCGGTCGGCGTGCTCGGCCCGCGGCGCATGGACTACGCACACACCATGGCCCGGGTGGCCGCGGTGGCCCGCTACGTCGGCGACCTCATCGCCGACGCCTAGCGCGCAGCTTCCGTACACTTGGCACTCGACACCCGCGATTGCCAGCACATTGACGATTGAAGGAACTGCCCGTGGCCGAGACCGTCCGCGACTACTACGCGCTGCTCGGCGTACGCCGAGACGCCACGGGCGAGGAGATCAAGCGGGCCTACCGCAAACTGGCCCGCGAACTGCACCCCGACGTCAACCCTGACCCGGCCGAGCAGGAGCGGTTCAAGGAGGTCACCGCTGCCTATGAGGTGCTCTCCGACCCCGAGAAGCGGCGCATCGTCGACCTCGGCGGTGACCCGCTCGCCCCGGGCGGCGGCCAGGGCAGCGCGAGCAACCCGTTCGCCGGATTCGGCGGATTCGGGGACGTGTTCGAGGCGTTCTTCGGCGGTGCCGGAGCGGGCGCAGGCCGGGGTCCACGCAGCCGGGTACGGGCCGGCGCCGACGCGCTCCTGCGGGTGGACCTCACCCTGGCCGAGGCGGCCTTCGGCGTACGCCGCGAGATCACCGTCGAGACGGCCATCGTCTGCCAGACCTGCCAAGGCAACGGCTGCGCACCGGGCACGTCGCCGCGCACCTGCCAGACCTGCGACGGTGTCGGCGAGATCCAGTCGGTGCAGCGCTCCTTCCTCGGCCAGGTCATGACCACCCGCGCCTGCCACGCCTGCGGTGGCACCGGCCAGCAGATCCCCTCGCCGTGCCCGACGTGCGGCGCCGAGGGACGCGTCCGGGCCCGACGCACGATCACCGTCGACGTCCCGGCCGGCATCGAGGACGGCATGCGGATTCGCCTGTCCGGCCAGGGCGAGGTAGGCCCCGGGGGCGGACCCGCCGGCGACCTGTACATCGAGGTGGCCGAACAGCAGCACGAGACCTTCACCCGCGACGGCGCCGACCTACACTGCCGGATCACCCTGCCGATGACCGCCGCGGCGCTCGGCACCGATCTGGTTCTGCCGACCCTGGAGGACGGTGAGGAGAAGCTCGACATCCGCGCCGGCACCCAGAACGGGGCCATCCTGACCCTGCGCGGCAAGGGCGTCCCCCGGCTGCGCAGCAGTGCGCGCGGTGACCTGCACGTCCACGTCGAGGTGCAGACGCCGACCCGGCTGGACGAAGCGCAGGAGAACCTGCTGCGCGAGCTCGCGGCGCTGCGCGCCGAGGAAGTGTCGGTCACCAGCACCCGGGCCGGCCTGTTCAGCAAGGTGCGGGACGCCTTCGGCAATCGATGACGGCGGCCCTGTTCCTCGTCGATGCGCTGCCACCCGGCGATGTCATCGTGCTCGACGGAGCCGAGGGCCGGCACGCCGCCCGGGTGAAGCGGATCAGCGCCGGCGAGGCTGTGCTGATCAGTGACGGCCGCGGTTCGGTCGCCCACTGTGTGGTCGATACCGTCGCGTCGGATCAACTGACGCTGCGCGTGCTGGAACGGCGTACGGTGCCCGAACCCGACCCGCGGGTGGTGGTCGTCCAGGCGCTGCCGAAGGGCGAGCGGGCCGAGCTCGCGGTTGAGCTGCTCACCGAGCTGGGTGTGGACGAGATCGTGCCCTGGGCGGCGTCGCGCTCGATCGCGCACTGGTCGGGTGAGCGCGGGGCGAAGGCACTGGCCAAGTGGCGGCGCGTCGCGGCCGAGGCAGCCAAGCAGAGTCGGCGGGACCGGGTGCCGGTCGTGAGCGAGCTGGCCAGCACCGTCGATGTCGCCGGACGCCTGGACAAGGCCGATGCGGCCTTCGTCCTGCACGAGGCCGCGGCCGAATCGCTCACCGCCGCGGCGCTGCCCGACCGCGGCGAGGTCGTGCTGGTCGTGGGCCCGGAGGGGGGCGTGTCCGACGACGAGCTCGACGCGTTCGCCGCTGCTCGGGCGGTGCGCCTGGGCGATCCGGTGCTGCGCACCTCGACCGCCGGCGCCGCGGCCGTGGCTGCCCTGTCGGTGCGGCTGAAGCGTTGGTGAGCGGCTAGCCCTTGCCCGGCATCGGGGTGAGGCTGGCCAGGGGTGGACCGACTGGGGCCGACGTGGCCGGCGGTATCGCGACCGTGGCCCCGGGAATGCGCGGCGGCGTGGACGTCTCCGTCGGAGGGACCGGGAGAGTGACGGCCGTGCACTCGATGGGTGCCGTCGTGGGTGCGCCCCGACTCGGGGTGGTGGGCGCCGTGCTGGCGCGTGGCGGCGTCCCGGGCGCCGATGACACCACACAGGTCGGCGGCGGTCCGACCGCGTTCGGAGGCGAAGGGGCCACGCTTGTCGGCGTGCCCGTGGTCGCCGGCCGCGGCGGGGCCACCCGGCTCGGCGTCGTCGCGGTAGGCCCGCCTCCGGGATGCACGGGCTTGGCCGAGGGCTGCAGGGCGGCCGCGCCGGCGACACCGCCGACGACAGCGGCCACGGCGCCAGAGGCGAGCAACGGCATCGTCCACCGCGAGTGCAGCAGCCGGTGTCGCGACGACGCGCTGACCGCCTCGGCGATCATGTGCTGGGCCAGGCCCGGGTCGTAGGGCACGAGGGTGCCGTGCAGTTCCCGGTGCAGGTCGCGGGCGATGTCATCGTCTGGGTGGCTCATCGTGGATTCCCCTCCGGGTGGCTCAGGACTAGAGATCGCACAGATAGCGCAGGACCAACACGGATCGCTGTCGATGCGGCAGGTCGCGCAGGAGCGGGACCAGCGTCAGTCGATCGTCGACCACGCTCGTGCCCCGGTCGACGGCGCCGGCCTCGGGCGGCTCGGCGAGGATCAGCTCGCCGCCGCGGTGCCGGCGCCACCGACTGATGTGCGCATTCGTGATCGACCGGCGCAGGTACGCCAACGCCTCGCCCTCGCGGATCTTGTGCCAGCGGCCATAGGTACTGGTGAGCGCGGTCTGGACGAGGTCCTCCGCCTCGTGCCGGGACCCGCTGACCGCCACGGCGATCGTCATCAGCTGCGTCCAGTGCGCCTGGACGAAGCTGGTGAACTCCGCCTGCCTCTCGGCCTCGGTCATCCGGTCCCCTCTCCGCGCGTGGTCATGGACTAGTACGCGCCGGGAGCGGAATCTGTTGCACGGGTCGATTCGGGGATACGTTCGGGACCACTCCGATGTTGTTGCCACGGGGGGTCCATCACGAGAAGGAGCAAACCATGCCGTACGTGAACGTCGGTCAGGAGAATTCGGCCCCGATCGACATCTACTACGAGGACCACGGTTCGGGCGCACCGATCGTGCTCATCCACGGCTACCCGCTCAACGGTCACTCGTGGGAGCGGCAGGAGGCGGTGCTGCTGGCCGCCGGCCACCGTGTCATCACCTACGACCGCCGTGGCTTCGGCGCGTCCAGCCAGCCGGTCACCGGCTATGACTACGACACCTTCGCCGCCGACCTCAACGCCCTGCTCACCCACCTGGACCTGCACGACATCGTGCTCGCCGGCTTCTCGATGGGCACCGGCGAGGTCACCCGCTACCTCGGCACCTACGGTTCGGGACGAGTGCGCAAGGCCGCCCTGTTCGGAGCGATCCCGCCGTTCCTGCTCAAGACCGACGACAACCCCGAGGGCGTGGACGGGAGCGTCTTCGACGGCATCAAGGCCGCGATCGTCGCCGACCGCTACGCCTACTTCAAGGACTTCTTCGACAACTTCTACAACACCGACACCTACGCCGGCACCCGCATCAGCGACCAGGCCCTGCAGGCCAGCTTCAATGTCGCGGCCGGCTCGTCGGCCACGGCGACGCTCGCGTGCGTCGACACCTGGCTGACCGACTTCCGGGGTGACCTGCCCAAGATCGACGTGCCGACCCTGCTCGTGCACGGCGACGCCGACCGGATCCTGCCGATCGACGCCACCGCCCGACGGTTGCCCGCGCTGATCAAGGACCTGACGTTCGTCGAGGTGCCGGGCGGTCCGCACAACATCGGCTGGACGCACGCGGACGAGGTCAACCGCGCCCTGCTCGACTTCCTGAAATAGTGCACGCATGGGCATCGTCACACCGGGATTCACCGGACGGCGCCGGGACAGCAGCGCCGACCTGCCGCCCGGGCAGTACCTGACTCGCGACTTCCCGGTGCTGTCCGCCGGGCCGACGCCGAAGGTGCGGCTCGACGACTGGGAATTCACGATCACGACCGAGACCGGAGAGGCGCACCGTTGGGACTGGGCCGGGCTGCACGCCCTGCCCACCCGGCGGGTCACGGTCGACCTGCACTGTGTGACGCGCTGGTCCAAGCTCGGCACGACGTGGGCGGGCGTGTCGCTCGACGACCTGTTCGAGAACGTCGAGACGGCGGCCGAGTACGCCGTCGTGCACTCCTACGGCGGCTACACGACCAACCTGCCGCTCGAGGATCTGCTCGACGGCCAGGCCTGGATCGCCTACACCTACGACGGCGAGGACCTCACGCCCGAGCACGGCGGCCCGGCCCGGCTGCTCGTGCCACACCTGTACCTGTGGAAGAGCGCCAAGTGGGTGCGGGGCATCACGCTGGGGTATCAGGACGAGCCGGGGTTCTGGGAGAGCCTCGGCTACCACCTCTACGGAGACCCATGGCGCGAGCAGCGGTACTGGGGCGACTGACCTGGCGGGTCGCGACGGTGGCCGAGGTTCGCGAGGAGACCTCGACCGCGCGGACGCTCGTTCTGGACGTGCCGGGCTGGCCGGGCCACGACGCGGGCCAGCACGTCGACGTCCGGCTCACCGCTCCGGACGGCTACACCGCCGTCCGCTCGTACTCGATCGCGTCCGTGGCCGACGGCGAGCGCCTCGAGATCACCGTCGAGCAGGTGATGGACGGCGAGGTGTCGTCCTACCTGGCCGGCGTTGCCTCGGTCGGGGATCCGTTGGAGGTGCGCGGGCCGATCGGCGGCTGGTTCGTGTGGCGGGCGGCCCAGACCGAGCCGGTGCAACTCGTGGCCGGCGGCTCGGGCGTTGTGCCGCTGATGGCGATGGTGCGGGCTCGGTCGGCGGCGGGAAGCGGCGTCCCGTTCCGGCTGCTGTACTCGACCCGGCGGCCCGGGTCGGTGATCTATCGCGACGAGCTGCAGCGTCGGGCATCCGGCGGGCTGCCGCTCGAGTACGCCTACACCCGGGCGGCGCCGGACGGATGGCCGCGGCCGCCGGGGCGCCTCGACGCGTCGCTGCTGGCTGCGGCCACGTTCGCGCCCGGCGACCGGCCGACCTGTTACGTCTGCGGCCCGACCCCGTTCGTCGAGGTCGTCGCCGATCTGCTCATCGCGGCCGGCCACGACGCCGGCCGGGTCCGAACCGAACGATTCGGAGGACAGACATGACCACTCTGGACGGCAATACAGCCCTCGACGGCAATGCGGCCGGCGGCGACCTGCGCACCGTGTTCGCGCTCGACGTGACAGCAGCGACCGGTCGGTGCGCCGGCTGCGGCAACACCGGACCACTCGGGACCGCTGCGCTGTACAACCAGGCCCCAGGTTTGATCTTGCGCTGCCCCCGCTGCGAGGCTGTCCTCGTGCGGCTCGTGGCCGCGCCCGGGCGCACCTGGCTGGACGTCCGCGGCTTGACCTACCTGCAGTTCGCGACCGGAGAGGACCCCGAGTGACCGACACGATCGTGCTGATCCATGGTCTGTGGATGACACCACTGAGCTGGGAGCACTGGATCGCCCGCTATGAGGCGGCGAGGTGTCGCGTGATCGCACCGGCCTGGCCCGGTCTCGACGGCCCGGTCGACGAGCTGCGCCGCGACCTCGACGCTCCACCGATCATCGTGGGCCACTCGTACGGGGGAGCGTTCACGCAGGTGCTGCTCGACCGCGGCCTCGGTCGGGCCGGCGTCGCCATCGACTCGGCTCCCACCAAGGGCGTGCTGAACCTGCCGCCGGCCCAGATTCGCGCCGCGTCGCCGGCGCTGCGCAACCCGCTCAACCGGCGTCGCGCGGTCATGTTGACGCCCAAACAGTTCCGCTACGCGTTCACGAACACGCTGTCCGACGACGACGCGGCGAAGGTGTACGAGCGCTACCCGGTACCCGGCCCGGGCCGAGTGCTGTTCGACGGGGCGGTAGCGAACTTCAGCCCGCGCTCGCCGCTGCGCATCGACTACCGCAAGGCCGATCGGGCGCCGCTGCTGTTCATCGGCGGCGGCGCCGACCACACGGTGCCGGCGTCGGTGAACCGCTCCAACGTCAAGCTCTACCGGAAGGGGACGGCGACCGTCGCGTACCGCGAGTACCCCGGCCGCTCGCACTACACGGTCGGGCAGGACGGCTGGGAGGACGTCGCCGACTACGCACTGGCCTGGGCGCGGGATCCGGTGCCCAGCACGCCATGATCGGGCGGCGCCACCACCTGATCATCGACTGCCCCGACCCGGCGGCGCTCGCCGCGTTCTACTCGGAGCTACTCGGGCAGCCCATCACGTACCGGTCAGCCGACTTCGTCGTCGTCGCGGACAACGACGCGACGTCGGGGCTGGCGTTCCAACTCGCGCCGGACCACCAGCCGCCGGCCTGGCCGGACCCCGACCGGCCCCAGCAGATGCACCTCGACGTCATGGTCGACGACGTTGCCGCCGCCGAGCCGGCCGTGTTGGCGCTCGGCGCGCGGCGGCTGGCCGGGGGCGATCACGTGTACGCCGACCCGGCCGGCCACCCGTTCTGCCTGGTCCCGCGCCCGGGCTGGGCGCCGCCGATCAGTCCCCCGAGTCGTACTTGAACGAGATGGCCAGCCGCACCCGGAAGGCCGACACCTGCCCGTCCTCGATCACCACGTCCTGGCGGACGACCTCGGCGATCCGCAGGTCGCGCACGGTATGGGCGGCGGTCGCGACGGCCTTCCTGGCGGCGTCAGCCCACGACTCGGTACTGGTGCCGATGACCTCGGTGACCCGGTAGACGCTGTCCGACATTGACGGCCTCCTCGCACGGGGCGCCTCGGGCGACGCCCCTGTGGTTGATCGTCTACTCCTTCGGCCCCGTCGCTGGCAAGGAGCACTGGGTCGGACGGCGACTGCCGGCTCAACTCGCCGGTGCATCGGCGTCCACGCGGTACATCGGGCTGACATGACCCTGCCCCTGAACTCGGCCCGGCAGCGTCCTAGCGGGCCGTGGCGAGGGACAGCCCGAACCGGCCTTCGTTGTCGGTCCACCACTCGGTCAGGTCGAAGCCGGCGGCGTCGAGCTCGGCGGTGACGCCTTCGCGACGGAACTTGGCCGACACCTCGGTACGCATCTCCTCGCCCCGCGCGAACGACACGTCCAGGTTCAGCAGCTCGATCCGCACCCGCTGGTCGCGCAGCGAGCGCAGGCGCATCTCGATCCACTCGGCCTCGGCGTCCCAGATCGCGACGTGGGCGAACTCGTCCGGATCGAAGTCGGCCTTCAGCTCGCGGTCCACCACGTCCAGCACGTTCTTGTTGAACTCGGCCGTGACTCCGGCGGCGTCGTCGTAGGCCGGGACGAGCACGTCCGGGCTTTTGACCAGATCCGTGCCGAGCAGCAGCGTCTCGCCGGGCGTCAAGGTGTCCCGCACCGAACGCAGGAACACCGCTCGCTGGTCGGGCACCAGGTTGCCGATCGTGCCGCCGAGGAACGCCACCATGCGCCGCCCGCCGGCGGGTAACCGGTCCAGGTGCTGCTCGAAGTCGGCGACGACGGCGTGCACGGTCAGCCCCGGGTAGTCGGTGAGGATGGCGGTGGCCGCCGCCCGGAGCGCTCCTTCGGACACGTCGACCGGGACGAAGCGGCGCAGCGCCCCGGAGTCGCGCAAAGCGTCGAGCAGCAGCCGAGTCTTCTCGGCCGAGCCCGCGCCCAGCTCGACGAGCGTGTCGGCGCGCGACGCCGCTGCGATCTCGGCCGCCCGCTCGACGAGGATCGAGCGCTCGGCCCGCGTGGGGTAGTACTCGGGCAGCCGGGTGATCTGCTCGAACAGCTCGCTGCCGCGGTCGTCGTAGAACCACTTCGGCGGCAGCGACTTCGGCGTCGCGGTGAGCCCGCGCAACACGTCTTCGCGCAGCGCAGCGCTGAGGAAGTCGGCCGGCAAGTGATTGTCAACGATGAGGCTCATGTATCGGTCTCCAAAGGGGTGACGCGCACGCCGTCGGGCGTGGCGGTGAGCAAGCTGTGGTCGGGGACGTCGTGCCAGCCCGGCTCGTCGTCGGACGGCTCGGACGCCACCACGACGCCCCGCCGGTCGGCCCGCCAGCACAGGGTGTCGCCCCAAGTGGTGGCGGCGATCATCGCGCCGTCGAGGGCGAGGAGGTTCAGCCGGGCCTCCGGTGCGGCCCGGGATGCGGCGGCGACGGTGGTGCTGAGCGCCTCGGGCAGGGGGGCGCCGCCGTCGAGTCGCGCGTGGGTGATCGCCCAGAGCAGGGCGGAATCACTCGCGGCGTCCAGCCGCAGCAGCCGTTCCGGCGGGAGGGTGGCCGCCAGCACCGACGCGCAGGCCGGCCAGCCGGGCATGGCCCCGTTGTGGCTGAACAGCCAGCGCCCGTCACTGAAGGGAGCGACGGCGCCTTCGCTATGGCCCATGCCGTCCGTACCGGAGCGTACGGCCGCGAGTACGGCGCCCGACCGGACGACCCGGGCCAGCTCGGGCAGGTTGGCGTCCGTCCACATAGGACGGTCGCGTCGATAGCGGGCCGGAACCGGGTCACCCTCGGCGTACCACCCGACCCCGAACCCGTCGGCGTTCATGATCCCGTTGCGCTGCCGCCGCGGCGCCCACGACTGGCGCAGCAGCCCGTACGGCGGCTCGGTGAGCAACTCGGCGAGCGGCACGAGCGGGCCGAGATAGGCGACGTGCCTACACATCGGCGGCGTCCCGGGCACACCGGAAGCCGGCGAAGATCTGCCGCCGGATCGGGTAGTCCCAGTTGCGGAACGTGCCGCGCACCGCGGCTCGATCGGCCGCCCATGAGCCGCCGCGCAGCACCTTGTAGTCGCGGCCGAAGAACACCTCGGAGTACTCGCGGTACGGGAACGCCGTGAAGCCGGGCGGACGGGTGAAGTCGCTGGCCGTCCACTCCCAGACGTCGCCGATCAGCTGGTGCACGCCGAGCGGCGACGCGCCGCCCGGGTACGAGCCGACCGGCGCCGGCTGCAGGTGCGCGCCGCCGAGGTTGGCGTGCTCGGGCGTCGGGTCCTCGTCACCCCACGGGTAGCGCCGGGAACGCCCCGTCGCCGGATCCCACCGGGCCGCCTTCTCCCACTCGGCCTCGGTGGGCAGCCGCTGGCCGGCCCAGCGGGCGTAGGCGTCGGCCTCGTACCAGGACACGTGTTGCACCGGCTCGTCGAGCGGCACCGGCTCGTCCACGCCGAACCGCCGCCGCCACCACTGCCCGCCCTCGGGGCGCCAGAACAGCGGCGCCGTGAGCCCGACCTCGACCCGGTGCGTCCAGCCCTCGGGCGTCCACCACCGGGCATCGTCATAGCCACCACTGTCTACGAACGCGATGTAGTCGCCGTTGGAGACCGGCACCGTGTCGATCCAGAACGCCGGCGTAGGGACGGCGCGGGCGGGGCGCTCGTTGTCCAGCGCCCAGGGCTCGATGTCGGTGCCCATGGTGAACGGCCCGGCCGGCACGAGCACCTCGCGCGGCAACCCGGCCGAACGCGGCGGGCTCGGCGGCGCGGCGTGCAGGGCGGGGGCGCCCCGGCGCAGCTGGTGGGTGGCCAGCATCGTCTCGTCGTGCTGCTGCTCGTGCTGGACGATCATGCCGAAGGCGAAGCCCTGATCGACCAGGCGGCGCCCCTCCAACGCGGTCTGATCGAGCACGTCGAGCACCTTCCGCCGCACCGTCGCCACGTACGTGCGCGCCTCGGGTGGTGCGAGCAGGGGCAGCTGCGGGCGATCACTGCGCGGATGCTGGAAGGCGTCGTAGATCGTGTCGATGTCGTCGCGCACCGGCTCGCGACCACCCACGTCGCGCACCAGCCAGAGCTCCTCCTGGTTGCCGATGTGCGCGTAGTCCCACACGAGCGGCGACATCAGCGGGGAGTGCTGCCGGACCAGGTCGTCGCTGTCAACCGCCTGGGTCAGGGCATCGCTGCGTTGCCGGGAACGGATCAGCTCGTCGGCAATGGTCTCTTTCAGGCTCATGACGTTTCCCAGTCGTCGGCGGGGCATCGCCCGCGCAGCGTGTATCGCTCGGCGAAGTCCACGACCCGTCCGGTGATGTGGGTGGGTTGCCCGGCCAGCCCGTCGAGCGCGATCTCGGCCAGCTCGCGGGCAGCGCCGGCCAGGACCGGATCGGCGAGTCCCTCGCGGGCGGCGTCGACCCAGCGGTCGGTGACCGGTTCGACCGCCGCCGCGGCCCGGTCCCGCGCGGCCGCGGTGCCGGTCAGAGCCCAGACGATCGCCGTCGGCGCGATCCACCCGTCGCCGGGCTGGGCATCGAGGTAGCGCACCTCGAAGTGCCCCGATGCGCGGACCGGCGGGAACAGCGTCGTCAGGTGATAAGCCAGGTCGTCATAGGTGGGCGGCGGTGTGACAGCGCCGTCGATCCAGTCGGCGAACGTGACGCCGGTCGGTATCGGCCACGGCCCGTCGTCGCGGCGGATGCACAGCAGCGGAGCGTCCAGGGCGTATCTCGCATACGACGCGCGTGGGTCGGCATCCTGCGCCGGCGGGGAGGTGCGGCTCGGATCGATGTCGAGCCAGGCCCGCTGCCGGGTCGACTTCCACCCGGTGCGCTGCCCGGCCAGCACCGGCGAGTTCGCGAACATGGCGACGAGCGCCGGCCCGATCGCGTGCAGCGTGCGCCAACGGTCGACGAACGAGTCCGCGCCGGCGGCCCGGCCGGCGTCCAGGCAAGGCTGCACGGCCGCCGTCGAGCACATCATCGTGCGCCCGGACGGGCTGCGACGGTCGAAGTACGCCTCCATCGAGGCGTAGCGCGGTACGTCGAGCAGTCGGGTGGATGCACGATGTGGATCAGAACCCGCGCCCAGCGGGGCCAGCCCGGCGCCGGCGAGGCGGGCGTCGAGCAGTCGGGCGTCGGCGGCCGCGTCGGCCAGGCATTCGGTCAGGCTGGCGGCGGGGCGGGTGGAGATCTCGACCTGCCCACCGGGTTCGACCGTGACCGCCGAGCCGTTCGGCATCGTGGCGACTGTGGTTGTCGTGGGCGGGTCGCGCAACGTCGGCGGGCACCAGGCCCCGAGGGCGGCGGCCAGACGAGCGGGGGAGAGCTGGTTTGCGGGCTGGCGACGATCGTGAACGAGCCATTCGAGCTCGAGGCCGACCAGTTGCGGTGGACCGATCTTGAAGCAGATCCGGGTTATGAAGGCCTCGGCTGCCTCGCGATGCGGCACGATTTCGGTTACTTCGGGTGGTCCGGCGACGATCTCTCGCTCGGCGGACGGGGCGGAATCTGGCATGGCTTTCTCCTCGCGTCCCTTTCGTGCTTACCGTGGCGGGTGGTGCTGCGTCCACCTCGCCGGCTCGAAGTTCAGCGTCTCGTAAGTCACCGACAACGCGGCCTGTTCCGGTTTGGCGGTGGCCCCGCCCGGTTTTGGTCGCCCAGCGTCATATACGCGGCTGGGCGACCAAAACCCGGCTGATGCGAATGTCGTGTGGCGCAACTGCGGCCCCATCAGTCACAATGAGCACGCACACACCACTGGTGCAGGCGCGTCGGGGAAGGCGTGGCCGTCGATTCAGTGGAGGTGTGCGATGACGACCGCCCGGCGCACGGCACCAGCCACCACGTGTGGCGTGGTGTTCATGCACTGCTGCCCTTCAGCCATCGCGCCCCACGTTGAGTGGGCCATCGCCGGGGTCCTCGGCCGGCCGGTCCGGCTCTCCTGGACCGCCCAGCCCGCTGCCCCCGCGCACCTGCGCGCCGAGGCGAACTGGACCGGCCCGATCGGCACCGGCGCGCGGATCGCCGCAGCGCTGCGAGCCTGGCCGATGATCGTCTTCGAGATCACCGAGGACGGCACCTCCGCGAGCGACGGCGAGCGGCTGGCCTACGTCCCGGGTCGGGGGTTCCATCGCAGCGCCATCTCCGCCAACGGCGACGTCGTGGTCGGCGAGGAGCGGCTGCGCGGCCTGCAGACCCGGGCCCGCACCGCCGACGACTACGCCCACGGGCTGGCCGAACTGCTCGGCTCCGCCTGGGACGCCGAGCTCGAGCCCTACCGTCACGCCGGCGACGGTGCACCCGTCACCCTGCTGCACCAAGTCGTGTAACCCCGGGCGCGGCGGCTCTTCTTGGGCGAATCTCGCGATGATCTCGGACTTTTGGTCGAGTAGCGACCGCAACTCCGAGATCATCAGCGAGGTTTGGCGCGAGACCCAGCCACTGCCAACGCAACCCCGAACGCGATGAGCGCTCGCGCGAAGAGCCCGCCGCCGCGACGCGGCCCGCGACGAAGGAGCGGTGCGGATCTGCGTTGGACCCCGAGCTTGCGAGGGGGTCCACAAGCAGATCCGCGAAGGCGGATTAGAGAGGTATGTTGCCGTGCGCCCCGCGCCCGGACGGCATGGACGCCAGGGCCTCGGCGAGCGCGGCCCGGGTCCGGGACGGCTCGATCATCCCGTCCACGACGCCGATGTCCATCGCCCGGCTGACCCCGCCGGCGATGCGCTCGTGCTCGGCCGCCAGCGCCGCGTGCAGGGCCTCCCGCTCACCGGGCGGGGCGGCGGCCAGCTTCTTGCGGTGCAGGATGCCCACGGCGGCCGACGCGCCCATCACGGCGACCTCGGCGCCGGGCCAGGCGTACACGGTGTTCGACCCGAGCGAGCGGGCGTTCATCGCGATGTAGGCGCCGCCGTACGCCTTGCGGGTCACCAGCGTCACCCGCGGCACGACCGCCTCGCCGAACGCGTGCAGCAACTTGGCGCCGCGGCGCACGATGCCGTCCCATTCCTGGCCGACTCCGGGCAGGTAACCCGGCACGTCCACCAACACCACCAACGGCACGCCGAACGCATCGCACATCCGCACGAAGCGCGCCGCCTTCTCGGCCGACGGCGAGTCGAGGCAGCCGCCCAGGCGCAGCGGGTTGTTCGCGATGACACCCACCGTGCGGCCGGCCAGGCGGCCCAGGCCGGTCACGATGTTCGGCGCCCACTTCGCATGCAGTTCGACGAACGTGCCTTCGTCCAGGGTGCCTTCGATAAGGGGGTGGACGTCGTAGGCCCGCTTCGGGTTGTCCGGCAGCAGCGCCGCGAGGTCACGATCCGGGCCGACGGTGTGCAGCGCGAACGAGCCTTGCTGGGCGAACAGGCCGGTGACGACCCGAGCGGTGTCCAGGGCCGAGTCGTCGGTGTCGGTGGTGATGTGGACGACGCCGCTGCGCCGCCCGTGCGTGTCGGCGCCGCCGAGGGATTCCATGTCGACGTTCTCGCCGGTGACGCTGCGCACGACGTCCGGACCGGTGACGAACACCCGACCGTTCGCCGACATGATCACCAGGTCGGTGAGCGCCGGGCCGTAGGCGGCGCCCCCCGCGGCCGGGCCGAGCACCACCGAGATCTGCGGCACCCGTCCAGACGCACGGATCATCGCCGCGAACACCTGCCCCACGGCGTCCAGCGCCTCGACGCCGTCCGCAAGGCGGGCGCCACCGCAGTGCCACAGGCCGATCACGGGCACCCGCTCGCGCACCGCCGTGTCGATCGCGTCGACGATGTAGCGGCAGCCGACCGCCCCCATCGCCCCGCCCATCACCGTCGCGTCGGTGCAGTAGGCGGTGACCGGCGCGCCGTTGACGGTGCCGCGCACCGCGAACACGCCGCTCTTGTCGCGCTCGTGCAGCGGCCGCAGGCTGCCCGGATCGAGGAGCTTGGACAGGCGCAGCTCCGGGTCACGCTCGTCGATGTCGACGCTGATGGGCGGGTCCTGCGTGAGCGTCATGGTCAGGCCTTTCGGAACAGCACCGACGCGTTGTGCCCGCCGAAGCCGAAGGAGTTGCAGATTGCCGCCGGGACGGTCATCGAGCGGGCCTTGGTCGGTACGTCGACACGCAGTTCCTCGTCGGGGTGTTGCAGGTTGATCGTCGGCGGGACGATGTCGTCCCGGACGGCGAGCAGGGTGGCGATGCTCTCCACCGCACCGGCCGCGCCGATGAGGTGCCCGGTCATCGACTTGGTCGCGGTGACCACGGTCTGATCGCCGAACAGCCGGGCGACGGCTTTGGTCTCGCCCATGTCGCCGGCCGGGGTCGACGTCGCGTGCGCGTTGACGTGCACCACGTCCGACAAGGCCACACCGGACCGCGCGAAGGCCTGCTGCATCGCTCGCTGCTGACCCGATCCGGCCGGGTCGGGCGCGGTGATGTGGTGGCTGTCGGACGTGACGCCGGCCCCGCCCAACACGGCGTAGGGCGCGCGGCCACGGGCCGCGGCGTCGGCCCGACGTTCCAGGACCAGCACCCCGGCGCCCTCGCCGATGACGAAGCCGTCGCGGTCGCGGTCGAACGGACGCGACGCGCCGGCCGGGTCGTCATTGCGGGTGCTCATCGCGCGCATCTGGGCGAAGCCACTGATCGTCAGCGGGTGGATGCAGGCCTCGGTACCGCCCACGACCACCAGGTCGGCCCGATCGAGCTCGAGCAGGTCGAGGCCGTAGGCGATCGCCTCGGCGCCGGACGCGCAGGCGCTGACCGGCGTGAACACACCGGCCCGGGCACCGAGCTTGAGACCGACGTAGGCGGCCGGCCCGTTCGGCATGTCCATCGGGATGAGCATCGGGCTGACCTTGGTCGGGCCCTTCGCCAGCATCAGATCGTGCTGATCGATCAGGCTCGTCACGCCGCCGATGCCCGTACCGATGACGACCGCGACGCGCTCCGGGACCAGCCCGTTGTCCTGGGTGGTGCCCACGAACCCGGCGTCGGCCCAGGCCTCCTCGGCGGCGACCAGCGCCGCCTGCTGGGCCCGGTCCATCCGGCGGGCCTGGGCCCGGGGGAGCAGGTTGGCCGGTTCGACGGCCATCCGGGCCGCGAACCGGACCGGCAGCTCGGCGGCCCAGTCCTCGGACAGCGCGCGCACGCCGGAGTGCCCGTTCAGCATTGCGTCCCACGTGGCCTTGACGTCGCCACCGAGGGGTGTGGTGGCGCCGATGCCGGTGACGACGATGTCGTCAGTCATGAGCACGGTCTCCTTGTGGGATGGGTGCGAATGATGGGTTCAGCGTGATCAGCCGTTCGACTGGATGTAGCTGACGGCGTCGCCGACGGTCTTGAGCTTGGGCAGCTCGTCGTCGGGGATCTTCACGCCGAACTTCTCCTCGGCGGCCATGGCCACCTCGACCATCGACAGCGAGTCGACGTCCAGGTCGTCGGTGAACGACTTGTCGTCGACGACGTCCGCGGGACTGACGTCGGCAACTTCGTTCAGGATCTCCGCGAGTCCGGCGCGGATCTCCTCGGTAGTGGCAGCCACTGGATGGTTCCTTTCGGTTGGGTTATGGAGCTAGGACAACTTGACTCGCGTACGCGAGTCCTGAGCCGAAGCCCAGCAGCAACACCGGGGCCCCGGACGGGATCTCGCCCCGTTCGACCATCTTCGACAGCGCGAGCGGGATTGTCGCGGCGGACGTGTTTCCCGACACCTGAACGTCCCGGGCCACGATCGCGTTCGGCGCGTTCAGCTTCTTGGCGATCGCATCGATCATCCGCAGGTTGGCCTGGTGCGGGACGAACGCGGCGATGTCGGCCAGGTCGACCCCGGCCCGGCGGCACGCCTCGAGCGCGATCGCCGGCATCTGCGACGTGGCCCAGCGGTAGACCGTCTGGCCCTCCTGGGCGAAGAAGCGTGACTCCTCGTCGATGGTCACGGTGCGCGACTGGGCTCCGTCGCTGCCCCACACGATAGGCCCGATGGCTGGTTCGTCCGCGGGGCCGACCACGGCGGCGCCGGCCCCGTCGGCGAGGATGATGCACGTCGAGCGGTCGTTGAAGTCCAACCACCCGGAGAAGCGTTCCGAGGCGACGACCAGCACGTTGCGGGCCTGCCCGGTGAGGACGGCCGCCGAGGCGGCGTTCAGCGAGTAGACGAATCCCGAGCAGCCGGTGTTCAGGTCGTACGCGCCCGGCGCCACGATGCCCAGCCGGCTGGCCAGCTCCGGAGCGGCGGCCGGCACCGGGGTGGGCATGGTGCACGTCGCGGTGATCACCAGGTCGATGTCGCTCGTCGCCACGCCGGCCGCGGCGAGCGCCTTGCTCGCGGCGTGCTCGGCCATGTCGACGACCGTCTCGTCCGGATCGGCGAAGCGCCGCTCGATGATGCCGACCCGGGTGCGGATCCACTCGTCGTTCGTGTC
Source organism: Jatrophihabitantaceae bacterium (assembly GCA_036502575.1). Lineage (GTDB taxonomy): Bacteria > Actinomycetota > Actinomycetes > Mycobacteriales > Jatrophihabitantaceae > DASXRA01. Next base: position 76,861 of record DASXYL010000081.1, read on the forward strand.
GACGCCACGTGCCACCAGGTCGTCGTTGGTGACGACGTTGGCCGGCTGGTAATGGCCGAGCCCGAGGATGCGAGAACCGGGGACGGTCGGGGGGGTCGCGTTCAGTGCCACTAGTGCTCCGATCCGCTCTGCAGACGGGCGACGGGAAGTCCCGCCGCCACGATGTCGCCGTCATGTCGTAACCACTCGACGAGGACGCCGGCGGCGCCGGCCACGATCGAGTGCTCGTCGCGGTTGGTCCGAACGGTGCCGAGCGCGGTACCGCGGGCCACCGGTGCCCCCTCGGCGAGCTCGGCCCGGGTGAAGACCCCCTTCGCCGGGGCGACGACCACCTGGAAGTCGGGGGTGTGCTCACCGTGGCCGTGCTGCGGGCGGCTGTTGATCAGCCGCCGGGCCGCCTCGAGGTCGGCCGGCGTCTTGAGCGCGAGCAGCTCGATCCCGGGCAGTTCGCGCTTGGCGATGCCGGTGAGCGTGCCGGCCGGGGGCAGCTCGATCGCGGCGCTGACGCCGAGGTCGCGCAGCGTGTGCAGGACCAGGTCCCACCGGACCGGCCGCGTCACCTGCGCGACCAGCCGCGCGACGAGCTCGGCCCCGGTGGTCACCGAGGCGCCGTCGGCGTTGGACAGCAGGATGTGGTGCGGGTCGGCGACGTCCATGGTCGCGGCGTAGTCGTGCAGGGCGGCCTCGGCGGGGGCCATGTAGCTGGAGTGGAAGGCGCCCGCGACCGGCAGCGGTCGCACCCGGGCCCCGGCCGGCGGCTCGGCGGCCAGCTTGGCCAGGTCATCCAGCGCGCCGGCGGCGACGATCTGCCCGGCGCCGTTGCGGTTCGCGGGGACGAGCCCGACCGCCTCGATGCCGGCGACGACCTCGTCCGGGCTGCCGCCCAGCACGGCCGACATCCCGGTCGGGGTCAGCGCGCAGGCGGCGGCCATCTCGAACCCGCGACGGGCGGCGAATCCGACCGCTGCGCTCGCCGTGAGCGCCCCGGCGACGGTGGCCGCGGTGAGCTCGCCGACACTGTGCCCGGCGAACACCGAGGCGCCGGCGCCCCCGCCGTCCACGCCGAGGTGCGGCGCCGCGAGCACACCCAGGGCGACGATCAGCGGCTGGGTGACGGCCGTGTCCTTGATCTCGTCCGCGTCGGCGGTGGTGCCGAGTCGCAGCAGGTCGAGCTTGGCGATCTCGCCCAGTTCGCCGACGAGGTCCCCGGCGCCGGGGACCTCGAGCCACGGGGTGAGCATTCCGGGGCTTTGGGCCCCCTGTCCGGGCGCGAGAACGGCGATCACACCCTTGACGATCCCCGCTGAGCGACTGCCGGCGCGATGGCGGCACGTACAGCGTTGCCACGGCAGTTGTTGTAGCTATCCCACAATGGCCAGGGTCACCTTGCCCCGGTGTAAAGCTGCTACCTGTAGGAGATTGACCAAGTAATCTGGCGGCAAAGTAGTTGCCGTCTCCGCGTCACACGTCCAAGCGGCCCAACGCGAGCGCAACCTGGATGGTGAACGCCCCCCGTGGGTCGGTGGGCGCCTCGCCGCAGATCTCACCGACTCGCCGCAGCCGGTAGCGCACCGTGTTGGCGTGCACGAACAGCGCCCGGGCCGTCGTCTCGAGTCCGCCGCCGGCGGCGAGGAACGCGGTGACCGTGTCGAGCAGGACGTCGCCGGCCTTGGCCAGCGGCAGGTACACCTGGGTAATGAGCGCCTCGCGGGCCTCGGCGTCGCCGGCGAGCGCGCGCTCGGGCAGCAACGCGTCGGCGCTGACCGGACGCGGCGCCGCCGCCCAGCCGGGAGCTGCCCGCAGGCCGGCGAGGGCGGCGCGGGTCACGATGCTCGCCGCGCCGACATCGCTCGCCCGGGGGCCGACCACCACCGGGCCGTCGCCGAACGCGGACAGGATGCCGGTGGCGGCGATGAGCGGATCGTCGATGTTGCCGAGCACGACAACCAGCCGTCCGCCGTGCGTGCCGGCCAGCGCGTCGAAGCCGAGCCGCCGGGCGGCGACGTGCACGGCCGACAGTGTCTGCTCGGGGTCGTCCTCCGGGGCGGCCCCGACTACGGCGGTCACCGGTCCGGTCGAGCGCCAGCCGAGCGCGGCCAGCTGGCTCTGCGGCTCGTCGGCGATCGACACCCCGCGCACCAGGCCGTCGATGACCAGCGCTTCGAGGCGGGCGTCCCACGCGCCGCGGCTCTCGGCGGCGCTGGCGTACACGCGAGCGCTCGCGAAGGCGAGCTCGCGGGTGAACCGCAGCAGCTCCTCGCGCACGGCGCCTGCCGCCTCCGGCTCGGCCAGCTTGGGCAGCTGCTCCTCGGTCACCTCGATGGCGGTACGGACGAGCTCGACGGTCTGCTGCAGACTCACCGCGCGGGCCATCGCCTGCGGGGCGGCGGCGAACACCTCGCCGGTCAGGCGCAGCACGTCGTCGGGGGAGCGCATCCACTCGACGAACGACGCGATGCCGGCCTGCGCGACGAGCGTCACCCACGAGCGCTGGTCGGCGGGCAACGTACGAAACCACGGCAGCTCGTCGTCCATCCGGGCGACCGCTTGCGTGGCGAGGCGCCCCGCCGCCTGTTCGATACGGCGGATCGTCGCCTCATCGTGCCCCGGCTTCATGAGATGAAGCCTGCCACGCCGTCCGGTGCCTTCCCCAAGTTGTCCGCGCTCAGACGTGTCATGGCATCGCGAAGCGCGGACAACTCGGCGTGGGGGCGGCTAACGTAGCGGCGATGAGTCCGCGGGATCCCATTGCTGACTTGCGGCGCATCGCGTTCCTGCTCGAACGGGCGCTCGAGCCGACGTATCGGGTGCGAGCCTTTCGCACGGCGGCCGCGCGGGCCGAGTCGGTGCCGCGCGACGAGCTGCTCGACCGGGCCTTGGCTGAGACCCTGCGCGAGCTGCCCGACATCGGCGAGGCCACCGCGCGGTGCATCACCGAATCGTTGGCCGGGGTGGTTCCGGCCTACCTGCGGCGGCTCGAGGCGAGTGCCGGGCCGCTGACCGACGGCGGGGCGCAGCTGCGGGCGGCGCTGCGCGGCGACTGCCACACGCATTCGGACTGGTCCGACGGCGGCTCACCGATCCGGGAGATGGCCGAGACCGCCCGCGATCTCGGCCACGAGTACCTGGTGCTCACCGACCACTCGCCCCGCCTGACCGTCGCCCACGGACTCACCGCTGCCCGCCTCGAACGTCAGCTCGACGAGGTCGCGGCGCTCAACGACGACCTCGAACCGTTCCGGATCCTGACCGGTATCGAGGTCGACATCCTCGACGACGGCCGGCTCGATCAGAAGCCCGACCTGCTGGCCCGGCTCGACCTGGTGGTCGCCAGTGTCCACAGTGGACTGCGGATGCCATCGGACGAGATGACGCCACGCATGGTGGGCGCCATCGCCAATCCGCACACCGACGTGCTCGGCCACTGCACCGGACGGCTCATCAAGGGCGGGCGGGGCACCCGGCCGGAGTCGCAGTTCGACGCCGAGATCGTGTTCGCCGCCTGCGAGCGATTCGGGGTAGCCGTCGAGGTGAACTCGAGACCCGAACGGCTTGATCCGCCCAGACGGCTGCTGCGCCTGGCCGTCGAGACCGGATGCCTCGTCTCGATCGACACCGACGCCCACGCGCCGGGCCAGCTCGACTGGCAGCCCTACGGATGCGCCCGGGCCGAGCAGTGCGAAGTCCCCGTCGAGACGATCGTCAACACCTGGTCGGCGGATCAGCTGCTGGCCTGGACGGCCGACCACGGCGTGCGTCCGTGATCGAGATCCGCCGGGGCGCCGACCGGGCGGTGACGACGACGCCGGGCATCACGACCTGGCACGGGTTCTCGTCCGGAGCGCACTACGACCCGGCCAACCTGTCGTTCGGCCCACTGGTCGCCCACGACGTGCACGCCGTTGCGCCCGGCGCCGGCTTCGAGCGGCATTCGCATCGAGGGCTGGAAATCGTCAGCTGGGTACTGACCGGGACGCTGCGGCACCAGGACTCGTCCGGACGGTCGAACACCGTACGGCACGGTATGGTGCAGCACGTGTCGGCGGGCTCCGGCATCGAGCACGCCGAGCTCAACGGCGGCGACGACGAGCTGCGCTTCGTGCAGATGTGGCTGCTCGGTGCAGCGGGTGAACCGGCCTACCGCACGGGCGCGGTCGACCGGCCCGGCGGGCAGTTCGTCGTTGTGACGGGGGCCGCCCGGCTGGCCGCCGCGCCGTTCGTCCACGTGTTCGTAGCGCACGGCACGGCGCGGATCGGAGGCGTCGACCTGGCGGCCGGCGACGAGGCCCGGATCACCGACGAGCCGGTCGACGTCGACGTCGACGGGGAGCTGCTCACCTGGGAGCTACTCCGAGCAGGCTGTTGATCACCGGATGGGGGCGAGCACGACCCCTTCATCCTGGCTAACCGGCTTGTGTTGGAGTGGGCTCTAACGCCTACTGTCGATGATGTGACGAGCTGGTCCACTCCCGAAGCGGCCGAGAAGTGCGGGCTCACCCAGTACACGCTGCGCTGGTACGAGCGGATCGGGCTGCTGCAGCCGATCGTCCGCGGGCCCGACGGCCGGCGTCGGTTCAGCGACGAGGACGTGAGCTGGCTCCTGCTCATCAGCAGGCTGCGCGCCACCGGCATGACAGTGCGCGACATGCAGCGTTACGCCCAGCTCGTCCGGTCCGGGGCCGGCGAGGACGAGCGGCTGGGCCTGCTGCAGCGCCATCGCGAGATGGTCGTCCAGGCCATCACCGAACGTCAGGAATGCCTGCAGGTGCTCGACAACAAGATCAGTTACTACGGTCGTGCGGTCCGCGCGGCCACGAAGGGAACGTGAACATGCGCACAGTCGCATTCGGCGACCTGACCGTGTCGGCCCAGGGGCTGGGCTGCATGGGTATGAGTGAGTGGTACGGCGCCGCCGACTGGGACGAGTCGCTCGCGACGATCCACCGTGCCCTCGAACTCGGCGTCACCTTCCTCGACACCGCCGACGTGTACGGCGCCGGCCACAACGAGGTCCTCGTCGGCCGGGCGATCGCCGGGCGGCGCGACGAGGTGCAGCTGGCCACCAAGTTCGGCATCGATCGCTCCGGCGGTGATAGTGCCCGCACCATCCGGGGTGAGCGTGGTTATGTGAAGCGGGCCTGCGAGGCGTCGCTGCTGCGCCTCGGGGTCGAGGTCATCGACCTGTACTACCTGCACCGCCCGCCGCAGACCGCCGAGATCGAGGAGACCGTCGGGGCGATGGCCGAGCTGGTCCAGGAGGGCAAGGTGCGGTATCTGGGCCTGTCCGAGGTCGACGACAGCCTGCTGCGCCGGGCGTACTCCGTGCACCCGATCACCGCCGTGCAGAGCGAGTACTCGCTGTGGACGCGCGACGTGGAGACAGCCGCGCTGAGCGCCATGCGCGAGCTCGGCGTGGGACTCGTGCCGTACTCCCCGCTCGGCCGCGGATTCCTGACCGGCACCGTCGATGTCGCGTCGCTGGACGACGCCGACTTCCGGGCCCGCAATCCGCGCTTCGCCGACGGGGGCGCCGAGGCCAACCAGGCCATTGCCGATGCCGTCCGCAAGGTCGCCGAGGCCAAGGGTGTGGCGCCGGCTCAGGTGGCGCTGGGCTGGGTGTACGCGCAGCAGGACCGGCTCGGGGTGCCCGTCGTCCCGATTCCGGGCACCAAGCGGATCAAGTGGCTCGAGCAGAACGTCGCCGCGCTGGACGTCACGCTCGACGCCGGCGACCTGGCGGTGCTCGACCAGCTGGCCGGCCAGACCGTCGGCGCCCGCTACTGAGCTGTTCCGGTTTTGTGAGCTGTTCCGGTTTTGGTCACCCAGCCGTCTATATGACGCTGGGCGACCAAAACCGGAGGGCTCGGGACCGGAGGGCTCGGGCTGAATCAAGCCAGGGTGTCGCAGATGTTCTCCTTCGTGCCGCGGTAGAGATCGATGTGGCGATAGCTCCCGTCGGCTGATTTCGTGTAGTCCCAGCGCCCGTTGACCACCCATTCCCCGGGCGGATAGCCGACGCTGCCGACCGTGATCCGGGCGCCGGCCGGCCCGTACACCTGCAACCGGAACCCGCCGTCGGGGTCGTAGAAGAACCAGCCGTCGCCGCCCAGGTCGCGCACCACGGACTCGCCGGTGCTCACGTTCGTGTACCGAACGTCGAGCGCGCCGACCCAGAACTGGACTTTCGGGTACCCGTCCGGGTAGGCCGCGTACTGGCGGTAGCGCTCCTCGTCGCGGACGATGTCGGCCTTGACGCCGAAGCTGCACACCTCTCCGGGGGCGTCGACCCACGACTGGGCCTGGTACGGAATCCAGGGCGGCTGGCCCTGGGCGTCCGCGACGCCGGTGCCACCGACCAGCGCCGCAGCCGCGACGGCCGCGGCACCCAGGGCGCCCAGGACACGTTGAAGTCTCACTCTCGAACCTCCTCGATAACAGTTGCCTGCGCAGCCTCGCCGGCTCGCGGCGTCGATGCGATGGTTTCGGCTCAGGCCTAAACGAGGAGATCGCGTGATTCGGGTGCACTTCACCGCCGGCGATCTGCTGCGCATCCGGTTCGCGGTGGCGCCGGCCCCGCTCGTCGAACTGGGGCTCGCGCTCGCGACGCTGCAGCGGCGTGACGTGATCTTCGACGGGTGGCGCCGCCGTGCTACCGCCACCCTGCCCCGCGCCGCGCGTCCCCTATTGCAGCTGGCGCCACCCGCGGGCACGGGACCCATGTTCCTCGATCCGCTCAGCGACGGGATCGACGACGGCCTGGACGAGGTGATGTCCAGCTCGTCGGCGCTGGTGCGAAGGGAGCTGCGGCGTATCTGCTCGGCCGGACAGCCGATCACGCCATGGATCCGGGGGCTGGACGAACGCGACGGCTCGGCGTGGCAGGTGCTCAGAGAGGCGGTGCCGGCCGCGCACCTGGCGTTGGTCGAGCCTTCGTGGTCGCGGGTCCTGCGCAGCTTTCGCGGTGAGGTGGCGTGGCGGGGCCGGCTGATCGCCGAGCAGGGGTTGCAGGCCGCGCTCGCATCGCTTCACCCGAGCCTGCATTGGCAGAACACGACGCTCGAGGTCAACGTCCTCAAGACCGCGTCGGTGCGGCTGAACGGCAAGGGCCTGACGTTGTTGCCGTCGGCGTTCTGGACCGGACGTCCTCTGTTCGGGGTGCATACCGACGGGTCGGCGCTGATGGTCTACTCGGCGTTGAGCCCGGTGCCTCTCGTCGACGACGACGGCGGCGCCGATCCGCTGGGCGAGCTGCTCGGCCGCACCCGGGCGGCGGTGCTGGCGCTGGCGGTCGCCCAGCGCAGCACCGGCGAGCTGGCCCGCGAGCTGGGCGTCAGTGCCGCCTCGGTGTCGGTGCATGCGCGCACCCTGCGCGGCGCCGGGCTGCTCGTCAGCGAGCGCAGTGGAAAGTCGGTACGCCACTCGGTAACCCCACTGGGCGACCGCCTATTAGCCAGCGCCGCCGGGTGAACTAAGCATCCCCGCCGACGGTGCCTACCTCGGCGGCGGCGACGTCGAGCAGCTTGTAGCGCTCGATCGCCTCGCGCGGCGCCTCGGCCTTGACCTCGCCGGTGCGGGCCAGCTGCGCGAGCACGGCCAGCACGATCGACTCGGCGTCGACGTGGAAGAACCGTCGGGCGGCGCCGCGCGTGTCGGCGAACCCGAAGCCGTCCGTGCCGAGCGAGGTGTAGTCGGCCGGCACCCAGCGGGCGATCTGGTCGGGGACGGCGCGCATGAAGTCCGAGACGGCGATCACCGGTCCCGCGGCGTCGGCCAGCTTGGAGGTCACGTACGGCACCCGGGGCTCGTCGCCCGGCGCGAGCAGGTTGGCCCGCTCGCAATCGACGGCGTCGCGGCGCAGCTCGTTCCACGACGTCGCCGACCACACGTCGATGTCGACGTTCCAGTCGTCGCCCAGCAGTTGCTGCGCACGCAGTGCCCATGGCACCGCCACCCCGGATGCCAGCACCTGGGCCCGCGGACGTCCGTCGATGCCCAGGGCCGGGGAGTAGAGGTGCAGGCCGCGCAGCAGGCCATCGAGGTCGAGGTTCTCCGGCTCCTTCGGCTGGGTGATCGGCTCGTTGTAGACGGTCAGGTAATAGAAGACGTCGCTGTCCGACACCGCCGAACCGTCCTGCGGCTGGCCGTACATGCGCCGCAGCCCGTCCTGCACGATGTGCGAGATCTCGAACGCGAACGCCGGGTCGTAGGCGACGACCGCCGGGTTCGTCGAGGCGAGCAGCAAGGAGTGGCCGTCGGCGTGCTGCAGCCCCTCGCCCGTCAGCGTGGTGCGTCCCGCCGTGGCGCCGAGGACGAAGCCGCGCCCGAGCTGGTCGGCCATCTGCCAGAACTGGTCGCCCGTGCGCTGGAACCCGAACATCGAGTAGAAGATGTAGAAGGGGATCATCGGCTGGCCGTGCGTTGAGTACGACGTTCCGGCCGCGATCAGAGACGCCGTCGAGCCCGCCTCGCTGATGCCCTCGTGCAGGATCTGGCCGGTCGCCGACTCCTTGTACGACAGCAGCATGTCGCGGTCGACGGCGTCGTACTGCTGCCCCTGCGGCGAATAGATCTTGGCCGTCGGGAAGATCGCGTCCAGGCCGAACGTGCGCGCTTCGTCGGGGATGATCGGCACGAACCGAGCGCCGATCTCCTTGTCCTTGATGAGGTCCTTGAACAGGCGCACGATCGCCATCGTGGTCGCGACCTGCTGCTTGCCCGACCCGCCGCGCAGCTCGGCGTAGGCGGCGTCGCCCGGCAGCTTGAGCGGCTTGGAGCGCACGACCCGCTTGGGCAGGAACCCGCCGAGCGCCGCGCGACGTTCCTTCATGTAGGAGATCTCGTCGGACTTCTCGCCCGGGTGGTAGTACGGCGGCAGGTCGGCCTCGAGCGCGGCGTCGGAGATCGGCAGGTAGAGCCGGTCGCGGAACGCCTTGAGGTCGGCGGTCGTCAGCTTCTTCATCTGGTGGGTGGCGTTGCGGCCCTCGAAGCTGTCGAGCGTCCAGCCCTTGATCGTCTTGGCCAGGATGACCGTCGGCTGGCCGACGTGCTCGCGGGCCGCCTTGAACGCGGCGTACACCTTGCGGTAGTCGTGCCCGCCGCGGCTCAGGTGCCGCAGGTCGTCGTCGCTGAGGTCCTCGACCATCTTGCGCAGCCGCGGGTCGCCGCCGAAGAAGTGCTCGCGGATGTAGGCCCCGGACTCGACCGTGTAGGTCTGGAACTGCCCGTCCGGCGTGGTGTTCATCTGGTTGACCAGCACACCGTCGCCGTCCTTGGCGAGCAGCGGATCCCAGTCGCGTCCCCAGACCACCTTGATGACGTTCCACCCGGCGCCGCGGAAGTACGTCTCGAGTTCCTGGATGATCTTGCCGTTGCCGCGCACCGGACCGTCCAGGCGCTGCAGGTTGCAGTTGATGACGAACGTGAGGTTGTCGAGTTCCTCGCGGGCCGCCACCCCGATGGCGCCGAGCGACTCGACCTCGTCCATCTCGCCGTCGCCGAGGAAGGCCCAGACGTGCGAGTTGGACGTGTCGGTCAGGCCGCGGGCGTGCAGGTAGCGGTTGAACCGGGCCTGGTAGATCGCGCTGATCGGGCCCAGGCCCATGGATACGGTGGGGAATTCCCAGAAGTTGGGCATCAGCCGCGGGTGCGGGTAGGACGAGAGCCCGAACGGCGCGTGCGACTTCTCCTGGCGGAACCCGTCGAGGTGGTTCTCGGTGAGCCGGCCCTCGAGGAACGCCCGGGCGTAGATACCGGGCGCAGCGTGGCCCTGGAAATAGATCTGGTCGCCCGTGCCCGCGGCGAGGTCCTTGCCGCGGAAGAAGTGGTTGTAGCCGACCTCGTAGAGCGAGGCGGCCGACGCGTAGGTGGCGATGTGGCCGCCGACGCCGACCGTCTTGTTGGCGCGCGACACCATGATCGCCGCGTTCCAACGGATGTAGGCGCGGATGCGGCGCTCAATGTCCTCATCGCCCGGGAACCAGGGCTCGCGTTCGGGCGGGATGCTGTTGATGTAGTCGGTGCTGCGCAGCGCGGGCACGCCGACCTGGCGCTCGCGGGCTCGTTCGAGCAGCTTGAGCATCAGGAAGCGCGCACGTTGCCGTCCGTCGCTGTCGATGGCTGCGTCGAGCGACTCGATCCATTCGCGGGTCTCGCTGGGATCGATGTCGGGAAGCTGGCTGGGTAGGCCGTCAGTGATGATGCTGAATCGATCGCGGGTCACTACTCCAGTGTCCCCTCTCACATGCCGCTCGCGGTAGGCAGGTCTGCGGTGAGGACGACTAAGCGCTACGGTCTGTCATGAACTTGCGACCCCGGTTGAGCGCATGCCCGGCCGGACGACCCTCGAGGAGGACCTGGCCGTGAGTACGACCCCCGTTTCCGGGGACGGCGGTGCCATCCGTGGCATCGTGGAACGGATGGGCTTTGCCGGCGGCCTCGTCGTGCAGGAGCTCGGTTGGGATTCCGAGACCGACGCCGAGTTCCGCGACGCCGTCGAGGCGGCGATCGCCGACGAGATGGTCGACGAGGACTCCGACGAGATCGTCGACGCCGTGCTGCTCTGGTACCGCGAGGGTGACGGCGATCTGGTCGACGCCCTGGTCGACGCCATCACGCCGCTCGCCGACAACGGGTTCATCTGGTTGCTGACCCCCAAGCGTGGACGGGAAGGCTACGTCGAGCCGTCCGACATCGCCGAGGCGGCGCCCACCGCCGGCCTGTCCCAGACGTCACTGGCCACCATCGGCTCCGACTGGGCCGGTACCCGGCTGGAATCACGCAAGACCCGGGGCGACAGGAAGTAGGCGTACCGATGCCGATCGAGATAGGGGCGACCGCGCCCGATTTCACGCTTCGCGACCAGAACAACGAGGAGGTCGTCCTCTCCTCGTTCCGCGGTCACAAGGCCGTGCTGCTGGTGTTCTATCCGCTGGCGTTCACCGGGATCTGCACCGGCGAGCTGTGCGTCGTGCGCGATGACCTCTCGTCGTTCCAGAACGACGACGTGCAGACGGTGACGGTCAGCGTTGATTCGCCGTACTCGCACAAAGTGTTCTCCGAACGCGAGGGCTACCAGTTCCCGCTGCTCGCCGACTTCTGGCCGCACGGGGCGGTCGCGCAGGCGTACGGCGTGTTCAACGAGACCACGGGCTTCGCCAATCGGGGCACCTTCCTCATCGATCGCGACGGCATCGTCCGCTTCGCCGAGATGAATGAGCCGGGGCAGGGCCGCGACGCTCAGCGTTGGCGCGACGCGATCAAGGACCTGGCCGGCTAGGTCGGCCGCTGCGGTGCACGGCCACCTCCGCGTGGGGGCAGAACCCTAGCCGAGGAGGACTGGATGATCTTGGTGAGCGGGGCGACCGGCAACATCGGCGCCGAGCTGGTGCGGATGCTGGCCGAGGCCGGAGAGCCGGTGCGCGCACTCGTGCGCGACCCGGCGGCGGCGCTGCCGGACGGCGCCGAGCCCGTGACCGGCGACCTCGATCAGCCGCAGACGTTGCGCGCGGCGCTGGCGGGTGTGCGTGGGGTGTTCCTGCTACCGGGGTACCGCGACATGCCGGGCCTGCTCGGCGAGGTCGGCGCGGCCGGGGTCGAGCGCGTGGTCCTGCTCTCGGGCGGTTCGGCCGGAAGCGGTGATCTCACCAACGCCGTGTCCCGGTACATGATCCGGTCGGAGGAGGCGGTGCGGGATTCCGGGCTGGCGGCCACGATCCTGCGTCCCAGCGGATTCATGTCCAACACGCTGCGTTGGTTGCCCCAGTTGCGCGCGGGCGATGTCGTGCGCGACGCGTTTCCGAAGGTGGCCGTCGCGATGATCGACCCGGCCGACATCGCCGCACTTGCTGCGGTGGCGTTGACGACGGCCGGGCACGACGGGCAGGTGTACCGCCTCAGCGGGCCGCAGCCGCTCCGGCCGGCGGACCGGGTGCGGGTCCTGGCCGAGGTGCTCGGCCGCCCGCTTCGCTTCGAGGGCCAGTCCGACGACGAGGCGCGGGTCGAGATGAGCCAGGCGATGCCGGCCGAGTACGTCGATGCCTTCTTCCGCTTCTACGCCGACGGTGAGCTGGACGAGTCACCGGTGTTGCCGACGGTCGAGCAGATCACCGGGCGCCCGCCCCGAACCTTCGAGCAGTGGGCCCGCGCGCACACGGCCGCGTTCAGCTGAGCGCAGGGTTCAGGTCCGCCGCCCGGGCATCCGAGATCAACTCGTCTCGGCGGGGTGTGCAGTCGGCGCAGTAGCCCCACCACGTCACCTCGGCCTCGTCGACGACGAAACCGGGCGGCACCTGCGCCTCGAGACAGGGCGCCGCGCCCGGGCCGCAGCCGATATCGATGACCGTGTCGCAGCTACGGCAGGCCAGGTGGTTGTCGCCGACCCGTATCTCGTACCGAGCCGGCGCGCCGTCGGCGAGCGCGAGGCGAGCCGCAGCGGTGGTGGGCATACCTCCAGACCGTAGCCCCACTCTGGAACGAGTCAAGAAAAGGGCTCGCTCACAGGTGAGAGGATCTCAGAGTGAGACACCGCTCCGGGTTCTGTTGCTTCGTCGGGCGTCCCAACGCGGGCAAGTCGACCCTGACGAACGCCCTGGTCGGCGCCAAGATCGTCATCACCAGTGAGCAACCGCAGACCACCCGGCGCGCCGTGCGTGGCATCGTCAACCGCCCCGATGCCCAGCTGATCATCGTCGACACGCCCGGGCTGCACCGGCCGCGCACACTGCTCGGCGAGCGGCTCAACGACGTGGTGCGAGCGACGCTCGCCGATGTGGACGTGATCGGCTTCTGCGTCCCGGCCGACCAAAAGGTGGGGCCTGGAGATCGCTTCATCGCGGCCGAGCTCGCGTCGCTGAACAAGCCGGTGATCGCGGTCGTGACCAAGACCGACATCGCGAAGCGCGACCAGATCGCGGCCCAGCTCATCGCGGTGAGCGAGCTCGGAGAGTTCGCCGACATCATTCCCGTGTCGGCATCGGCCGGTGATCAGACCGATCTGCTCGCTGACCTGCTCATCACGCAACTTCCCGAAGGCCCACCGCTGTATCCGGACGACGTGACCACCGATGAGGGTGTTGAGGCTCGCATCGCCGATCTGATCCGCGAGGCCGCGCTCGAGGGCGTACGCGACGAGTTGCCGCACTCGATCGCCGTCACCGTCGAGGAGATGCAACCTCGCGAGGACGCGTTGATGTTCGTGTACGCGACGGTGCACCTGGAACGTCCGAGCCAGAAGGGCATCGTGATCGGAGCCAAGGGTGTCCGGCTCAAGCAGATCGGCACCCGAGCCCGAGCCGGCATCGAGGAGCTGCTCGGCGGGCGCGTGCACCTCGACCTGCACGTCGCGGTCGAGGCCGACTGGCAGCGCGACCCGAAGAAACTCGATCGCCTCGGCTTCTGATGTTCAAGACGTACGGCGCGGTGTTTCGCACGCCCGGAACGGCGGCGTTCAGCGCGGCCAGCTTCGTCATGCGAATGCCGATCGCGATCTACCCGATCGGCATGGTGTTGCTGATCTCGACCCGCACCGGTCACTACGGTTTCGCCGGCCTGCTCAGCGGCGCGTACGTCTTCGCCGCCGGGGTGGGCAACCCGGTGTTGGCCCGGCTGGTCGACCGGCACGGGCAGAGTCGGGTGCTGCTGCCGTCATCGGCCGTGCATATCGCGGCCATCGGGGCGGTGTGCCTGCTCGCCAAGATGAACGCCCCACAGTGGGCACTGCTGGGCCCCGCCGCGCTCGCCGGTTTCGCCTACCTCGCGGTCGGCTCGCTCGTCCGGGCGCGCTGGTCGACGGTGCTCGCCGGCCGGCCGGAACTGACCACCGCGTACTCGCTCGAATCGACGCTCGACGAGTTGATCTTCACGGTCGGCCCGCTCATCGCCACGGTGATCGCCACGCAGGTCAACGCGATTCTCGGACTGCTGCTCGGCGCCGCGCTGGTCGGCACCGGCGCGTTGTGGCTGCAGCCGCAGCGGGCGACCGAGCCCGCGCCGCACCCAGCCGGCTCACCGCGGAATCGATCCGCGGTCCGGTACCGTGGCATGGTCGTGATGACCCTCGCCGCCGTCGGGATGGGTGCGGTGTTCGCCAGCGCCGAGGTCACGATGGTGGCCTTCTGCGGGCAGCGGCACACCACTGGCGCGAGCGGCCTGGTCCTGGCCTGCCTGGCGTTCGGCAGCGGCGTGTCCGGTTTCTTCTACGGCGCGCGGACGTGGCGCATGTCCCTGCTGGGTCGCTTCCTCGTCCAGGCGCTGGTGTTCGCCGTGTTGCCGGTGCTGTTCCTGGCCGCGGTGAACGTCCCGGTCCTGGCCGGGTGCGCGTTCGTCGTGGGCATGGGCATCGCGCCGACGCTGATCACCGCGTTCGGGCTGATCGCCGAGATCGTGCCCTCGGCCGCGCTGACCGAGGGCATGGCCTGGCTGACCACCGGGCTGAGCATCGGCTACGGCATCGCCTCGAGCGCGGTCGGCCGGATCGCGGACGCTCACGGCGCGCGCGTGGCGTTCAGCGTCACCATCGCCTCGGGGGTCCTGGTCGGCATCCTCGGGATCGCCCTGTACCGGCGAATGGCTCAGCCGGTCGTCGAGTCGCAGCCGGTTCCTGTCGGCTCCGGGTGAGAGCATCGAGGGGTGCCGCTCTATCGGGACGAGGCGGTCGTGCTGCGAGTGCACAAGCTCGGTGAGGCCGACCGCATCGTCACCATGCTCAGCCGCCGCCACGGCAAGGTGCGCGCGGTGGGCAAGGGGGTGCGGCGCACGTCGTCCCGATTCGGGGCGCGTCTCGAGCCGGGCAGCCACATCGACGTCCAGTTCCACTCACGCCAGCCGCTCGGGTCGCACGCTCCCCTCGGTGGCCGGACTCTCGACATCGTCACCCAGACCGAATCGCTCGGCGCGTACGGCGCATCGCTCGCCGCCGACTACTCGCGCTGGACGGCGGCATCGGCGATCTGCGAGACCACCGACCGGCTGACCGACGAGGGCGAGCCGGCGCTGCGCCTCTACCTGCTCGTGGTGGGCGCACTGCGGGCCCTTGTCGCCCGCGAGCACGACGGCGGCCTGGTGCTCGACGCGTTCCTGATCCGGGCAATGTCCAACGCCGGATGGGAGCCCGCTCTGGAGGAGTGCGCGAAGTGTTCCGCGCCCGGGCCGCACACCGCGTTCAATGTCGCCGCCGGGGGAGCGGTGTGCGACAACTGCCGCCCGCCGGGTTCGACCAACCCCGACCGCGACACGCTGGCTCTCATGGTGGCGTTGCTGCGCGGCGACTGGGTTCGGGCCGGCGCCAGCACGGTCGGCCAACGCCGTGAAGCCAGCGGGCTGGTCGCCGCCCACCTGCAGTGGCACCTCGAACGCGGCCTGCGCTCACTGCCGCTCGTTGATCGAACCTTCGAATCTGGTTGATTCGCTACCGTGATCGGGTGACCTCGCCCCCCGCCGCTCGTTCCCGGCGCGGTCGGCAGGCCTGGCCGGATCCGCCACCGCACCCGTCCGGGGCGCAGCCGCCCCAGATCCCGGCGCAATTCGTGCCGAAACACGTGGCGATCGTCATGGACGGCAACGGCCGCTGGGCGCACCAACGAGGCCTGCCCCGGACCGAGGGTCATCGGGCGGGTGAGGCCGCCCTGATGGACGTGCTCTACGGGGCCATCCAGCTGGGTGTCTCGACGGTGTCGGCGTACGCGTTCTCGACGGAGAACTGGCGGCGGACCCCCGAGGAGGTGCGCTTCCTCATGGGATTCAACAAGGAGGTCATCCGCCGGCGTCGCGACGAGCTGGCCGAGATCGGCGTGCGCCTGCGGTGGGCCGGGCGGCGTCCTCGCCTCTGGCGCAGCGTGATCGATCAGCTCGAGGACGCCGAGCAGTACACCCGCAACAGCGATCGGCTGACCCTGCAGTTCTGCGTGAACTACGGCGGCCGAGCCGAGATCGTCGACGCCACCCGCGCCATCGCCCGCGAGGTCGCCGCGGGCCGGCTCAACCCGGCCAAGATCGACGAGCGAACCATCGCCGCCAACCTCGACGAGCCCGGCCTGCCCGACGTCGACCTGTTCATCCGAACGTCCGGTGAGCAGCGCACGTCGAACTTCCTGCTGTGGCAATCGGCGTACGCCGAGCTCGTCTTCATCGATACGCCGTGGCCCGACTTCGACCGGCGACACCTGTGGCAGGCGTGCCTCGCCTACGCATCCCGTGATCGCCGCTTCGGCGCCGCCGGCCCCGTCGACGCGGGTGAATTGTCGTAGCCTTACGAGCTTGACCGCCGAGACGACGATCAGCCACGAGCCGGCGCCCGTCGATGCCCAGCCCGGTCATCAGGTGGTGCGCTGGGTCGGATGGATCGCGATCGGGATCTGGCTGGTGGCCCTGGTCGTCCAGATCAAGGTGTCCGGCGTTCCCCTGGACCGTCAGGGTGTCATCGCGTGGATCGCCGCCGGGTTGCTCGCGTTCAGCATCGGACGCCGTCCACTGTGGACGGTCATAGTCGACTGGCTGCCGTTCGCTGCCGTGCTCATCGTGTACGACTACGCCCGCGGCATGGCCGAGGGACTCGGTCTGCCGGTGCTGTGGCAGCAGCCAGTCGACGTCGACCGATTCCTGACCGGCGGCACGGTGCCGACCGTGTGGCTGCAGGAGCAGCTCAAGCTCGGCCACTCGACCTGGTGGGAGGCGGTGGTCAGCTTCACCTACGTGTCGTTCTTCCTGCTGCCCTACGTGGTGGCCGGCGTGCTGTGGCTGCGCTCCCGATCGGCGTTCCACCAGTGGGCGCTGCGGTTCGTCACGATGTCGTTCCTGGGCGTGGTGTGCTTCGTCTTGGTGCCGGCCGCCCCGCCGTGGGCGGCCGCGGCCTGCCGTCCGCTCGACGTGCACGATTCGCCGACCAGCCCGGGCTGCATGTACTTCAGCGCCCGGTACGCCGGATCGGACGGTCTGCTCGGTGCGCTGCATCCCGTCCACGCCGGCGCGCACCCATGGGTCGAACGGCTGTCCGGCCGGGGATGGGCCGCCCTGCACATCCCGGTCGCCCGGCAGTTGCTCGACGAGGGGCAGGCCACCTCCGACCTCGTCGCGGCGATGCCGTCGCTGCACGCCGGCTGCACGCTGCTGTTCGTCCTGTTCGTCTGGCCCCGGGTACGCGCCCGGTGGCGACCCCTTCTCGTGGCCTACCCACTGCTGATGGCGTTCACCCTGATTTACTCGGCCGAGCACTACCTGATCGACATCCTGGCCGGCTGGGCGATGGCTGTGCTGGTGAACCTCGGCTACGGACGGCTGGAGCGGCGCCGAAAGCGTGCCCGGGCGGTCGATACGCTGGTGGCCCGGACATCGACACCTATGGAGCACCAGTGGCCCCCGACCGTAACGACGCCGTCGTCAACCTCGCCAAACGGCGAGGCTTTGTCTACCCGTCGAGCGAGATCTACGGCGGAACCCGATCAGCCTGGGATTACGGTCCACTCGGCGTCGAGCTGAAGGAGAACGTCCGCCGCCAGTGGTGGCGGACGATGGTCACGAGTCGCGACGACATCGTCGGGCTGGACTCCGCGGTGATCCTGGCGACCAAGGTGTGGGAGGCCTCGGGTCACCTCGAGACGTTCACCGATCCGCTGACCGAGTGCACCAATTGCCACAAGCGGTTCCGGGCCGACCAACTCGAGGAGGAGTTCGAGGCGCGCAAGGGCCGGGCGCCCGAGGGCGGGCTGGCCGAGATCGCATGCCCGAACTGCGGCACCCGTGGCCAATGGACCGAGCCCCGCGACTTCAACGGGATGCTCAAGACGTTCCTCGGTGCGGTCGAGGACGACGAGGCGGTGCACTACCTGCGGCCCGAGACCGCCCAGGGCATCTTCGTCAACTTCCTCAACGTCATGACGACCGCCCGCAAGAAGCCGCCGTTCGGCATCGCCCAGACCGGCAAGAGCTTCCGCAACGAGATCACGCCGGGCAACTTCATCTTCCGTACCCGCGAGTTCGAGCAGATGGAGATGGAGTACTTCGTCGAGCCGGGCAGCGACGAGAAGTGGCACGAGTACTGGATCGAGCAGCGGTGGAACTGGTACGTCGGCCTCGGCATCGACCCGGGCAACCTGCGCCGCTTCGAGCATCCCAAGGAGAAGCTGTCGCACTACTCGACGCGGACGGTCGACATCGAGTACCGCTTCGGCTTCGGCGCGACCGAGTTCGCCGAGCTCGAGGGCATCGCCAACCGCACCGACTTCGACCTGAGCACGCACTCCAAGCACTCCGGCGCCGACCTGACCTACTTCGATCAGGAGAAGAACGAGCGCTGGACGCCTTACGTCATCGAGCCGGCAGCGGGTCTGACCCGGGCCGTGCTGGCGTTCCTGCTCGACGCGTACACCGAGGACGAGGCGCCCAACGCCAAGGGCGTCATGGAGAAGCGCACCGTGCTGCGTCTGGACAAGCGGCTCGCTCCGGTGAAGGCGGCCGTGCTGCCGTTGTCACGCAACCCCGACCTGTCGCCCAAGGCGCGTGACCTGGCGGCGACGCTGCGGCGCAACTGGAACGTCGACTTCGACGACGCGCAGGCGATCGGCCGTCGCTACCGCCGCCAGGATGAGATCGGCACGCCGTTCTGCGTCACGGTCGACTTCGACACCCTCGACGACGACGCCGTGACCGTGCGCGAGCGTGACTCGATGGCCCAGGAGCGCGTCGGGCTCGACCAGGTCGAGAGCTACCTCGCGGCTCGCCTACCCGGTTGTTAGGGCGTTCCGTACCGCGGGGATGACCTCGGCCGCAACGAGCTGCAGGGTGTCGATTGCTCGCTCGTGTGAGATGCCGGGCAGTCGCGCCCAGTGGGCGAAGTGGTCGAACGGTGCCCGGTGATGCAGCTGGACGAGCCGATCGGCCACCTCGCGGGGCGTTCCGACCAGGAAGTCCTCGCGGGCGAAGGCATTCGCGGCCTCGTCCCGCAGCGCACCCAGCTGGCCTTCCAGGTACGCGATTCCCGGGCCGGCTTCCGCCCACGCCTGGTCGGCGCTCGGGGCCACGTGCAGGATGCTCGTGAGGATGAGGGGAAAGTGTTCGCGGGCGTCGTCGGCGAGCACCCGATCGAGTACCTCACGGCGCGGCGGAAAGTCCTCCGGCTGGCCGCAGTACACGATCAGCCCGTCGCCGATACGTACGGCGCGCTCGACGGGGCGTTCGGCGACCGCCCCGATCAGCACCGGCACTCGGCGCTCGGGCTGCGGGCGTACCGGGACGCCTGCGAACCGCCAACGGCGGCCTTCGAGGGTGACCGACGGTTCGGCCCAGGCCTGACGCAGCGCGGCGACGCCCTCTTCGAGCAGCCCGGCCCGGTGGGCGCGGTTGACGCCGAGCTCGGCGAACTCGGCCTGCGCGTAGCCCTGCCCGACCGCGAGGATCAGCCGGCCGCCGGAGAGCAGATCGACCACCGCCGCATCCTCGGCGATGCGCAGCGGGTGGTGCAGCGGCAGGACGAGGATGTTCGTGCCGACGCCGATCCGCTGCGTCCGCGCGGCGATAGCCGCTGCCATCACCAGAGGTGATGGCAGCATCCCGTCGTCGGTGAAATGGTGCTCGGACAGCCACACGGTCTCGTAGCCCAGCCGGTCAGCCTCGCCGACCTCGGCGAGGCTCTGCGCGTAGTAGTCACTGACCGTGGACGGGTCGCCGCTCGGCCGGCGGAAGTCGTGCAGGATCCCGAATCCGGGCGCCTGCGGTGCGGAGCTCATGCCGCGGTTCTCCTGTGTTCGGGGTCCGGGCCCGCCGTGTCGGGTGCCCGGCCGAGCGACGCGGAACCGGCCCGGGTCGGGCCATCGACCCTAGTAGGGCAAGCTAGGCGGAACATACCGATAAAGCAGGCAGAGGAGACGGCGCGCGATGACCACCCCGGAGTCAGGACAGCAGCCTTGGCCGGATCGGCCAGACCAGCCGGGGCAGCCGTTCCCGCCTCAGCAAGCGCCCTATCCGCCTGCGCAAGGGCCCTATCCGCCGCAACCGCCACAAACCCCGCAACCGCCGCCAACCCAGGGGCCGTATCCGCCGCAGGGTGGCCAGGCGGGTGGTTTCCCGCCGCCGCAGCCGCCCTTCCCGCCGCAGGGGCCGTTCCCACCGCCGGGCGGCTATCCGCCCGGACCGCCCGGGGGACCTCCCTTCGGGGGACCGCCCGGCGGACCGTTCGGCCCGCCGCCACGTCCGAACAACACGACTCGCAACATCATCATCGCGATCATCGCCGTGCTCGTCGTCGGCGGCGGTGCCACCGGAATCGTGCTGGCGACCACCGGCAAGAACGACCACAAGTCGCAGAAGGGTGGCACCCCGACGGCCTCGGCGCCGACGAACGGCTCGTCGGGCGGCGGATTCCCGTCGAGTGGTGGTGAGTCCTCCGGTGGTGGCAGCGGGAGCGCGCCGTCCGAATCGGAGGCCCGCGCGGTGGCCGAACGCTATCTCGCCGACATCAACAAGTCCGACAAGGCCGACGCCCGGACCCTGGTCTGTGCCGCCGCGAGGTCCAGCTGGGAGACGTCAGTTAGCGGCCCGGGTGGCGACTTCACCGTCAAGGTGGACAGCATCAAGTTCACGAAGTCGGCGGATGGCTCGGAGCCGAACTCGATCGATGTCACATACACCCTGGGCGTTACCAGCGGCAGCCAACACCAGGCGAGCGAACTGACGTTCACCGTGATCGACGAGGGCGGAGCGAAGATCTGCGGCGAGAACTGACCTGGCTGTACACCTCGATGTGTACGCTGGTGTCATGTCGCGCACGAACATCGATATCGACGACGACGCCGTCGAGTGGATCATGAAGACCTACGGCCTGCGCACCAAACGGGACGCGGTGAACTTCGCCCTGCATCAGGTGTACCCGGAACGGATGAGTGCTGACGAGGTCGACGCATTGGCTGGAACTGGCTGGGGTGACGGGTTGGAACTGACTGACATCCGCCCGACCTACGTGCCGTTCGCCGACTGATGCTGCTCATCGATAGTTCGGCGTGGATCGATCACCTCAAGCATGCTGATTCCCCATCCCGGCTGGACGTGGTGCGCGCGGTACGCGAAGGCACAGCCGCCACCACTGATCAGGTCGTGCTTGAGGTGCTCGCCGGCGCGAGTGATGCAAGACGTCTGGCGGCGTGGCAGGGAATGCTGAATGCCTGCGAGTTCGTGCCGCAACTTCCATATGTCGACGCTGAATCCGCCGCCCGGGTGTACCGCACCTGCCGGCGTGCGGGCGAGACCCCGCGGGCTCTCGCGGACTGCTTGATCGCGGCGATCGCGATCCGAACTTCGGCGACCGTCCTGCACCGGGACAAGGACTTCGACGTCATCACGCGGTACACCACGTTGCAGGTCGTGTCGGCATGATCCGCCTGTCGGACAAGGTGATCGCCGATCCGCCGGTGGTGCTGGCGCCGATGGCCGGCATCACCAACGTCGCGTTCCGGCGGCTGTGCCGCGAACATGGAGCCGGGCTGTACGTCAGTGAGATGATCACGTCCCGGGCGCTCGTGGAACGCAATCCGAAAACGATGCGGCTGATCGAATTCGCGCCGGACGAACGTCCGCGCAGCCTGCAGCTCTACGGGGTCGATCCGGCGGTCGTCGGGGCGGCGGTGCGCCTGATCGTCGAGGACGACCTCGCCGACCACGTCGATCTCAACTTCGGCTGCCCGGTGCCCAAGGTCACGCGCAAGGGCGGCGGCGCCGCGCTGCCCTGGCGGATGGAGCTGTTCGCCGGCATCGTGAACGCGGCCGTGCGGGCCGCCGACGGCGCCGTCCCGGTCACGGTGAAGATGCGCCTGGGCATCGACCGCGAGCACCTGACCTACCGGGAGGCGGCGCTGCGAGCCCAGGACGCCGGGGTGGGCCACGTCGCGCTGCACGGTCGCACCGCGGCCGACTTCTACGGCGGCGAGGCCGACTGGGAGCCGATCGCCGAGCTGGCGCAGCTGCTCGACATCCCGGTACTCGGCAACGGCGACATCTGGGAGGCCGACGACGCGCTGCGCATGGTGCGGGAGACGGGCTGCGCCGGCGTGGTGATCGGCCGGGGCTGCCTGGGCCGGCCGTGGCTGTTCGCCGACCTGGCGGCCGCCTTCGCCGGACGTCCCGAACGGCGGCTGCCCGGCCTGCTCGAGGTGGCCGCCAGCATGCGCCGGCACGCCGAGCTGCTCGCCGAGTGGCTGGGTGAGGACCACGGGCTGCGCGACTTCCGCAAGCACGTCGCCTGGTACCTCAAGGGCTTCGGCGTGGGCGGCGAGCTGCGGGCGGCCCTGGCGAGTGTGAGCTCGCTCGCCGAACTGGACGATCTGCTCGGCAAGCTCGACGTCGACCAGCCGTTCCCGCTCGATGTCCTGGGCCGGCCCCGCGGCCGCACCAGCGGGGCCCGGGCGGTGGCTCTGCCCGAGGGCTGGCTGGCGTCGCGCGACGAGTGCGCTGTGCCCGAGGACGCCGAGCTGGCCGATTCGGGCGGCTGACGTACGTCACATGGTGTCGAGGATCGCGGTGACGGCACCGGCCGGGGCCTACCCTCAGGGGAACGTGTCGTCGGATGGGATAGGTGCGGTCATGCCGAAGTACGTCTACGACTTCTCCGAGGGCAACAAGGATCTGAAGGATCTGCTCGGCGGCAAGGGGGCCAACCTCGCCGAGATGACGAACCTCGGGCTGCCGGTGCCGCCCGGGTTCACGATCACCACCGAGGCCTGCCAGGCTTACCTCAAGAGTGGACGTGAGCCCGAGGGCCTGGGCGACGAGGTCGGCGAGCATCTCGCGGCGCTGGAGCACCGCATGGGCAAGCAACTGGGTCAGTCCGACGACCCGCTGCTGGTCTCGGTGCGCAGCGGGGCGAAGTTCTCGATGCCCGGGATGATGGAGACCGTCCTGAACATCGGCCTGTCCGACCAGTCGGTCCGCGGGCTGGCCGCGCAGTCGGGCAACGAGCGGTTCGCGTTCGACTCCTACCGGCGCCTCATCCAGATGTTCGGCAAGACCGTGCTCGGCATCGACGGTGAGCACTTCGAAGAGGCCCTGGACGCGGCCAAGCACGCCAAGGACACCACCAACGACCTGGATCTCGACGCCGAGGACATGCGCCGGCTCGTCGAGACGTTCAAAGACGTGGTCGTCAAGCACGCCGGTCGCGAGTTCCCGCAGGAACCGCGTGAGCAGCTCGACCTCGCCGTCCGCGCCGTGTTCGAGTCGTGGAACACCGGCCGGGCCATCGTCTATCGCCGCCAGGAGCGCATCCCGTCCGACCTGGGTACGGCGGTGAACATCGTGGCGATGGTGTTCGGCAACCTGGACATGAACTCCGGCACCGGCGTCGCGTTCACCCGCGACCCGGCCAGTGGCGCCCAGGGCATCTACGGTGACTACCTGCAGAACGCGCAGGGCGAGGACGTCGTCGCCGGCATCCGCAACACCGTGCCGCTCGCGGATCTGGAGAAGATCGACAAGAGGTCCTACGACGAGCTGCTCAAGATCATGCAGACGCTCGAGGAGCACTACCTGGATCTGTGCGACATCGAGTTCACCATCGAGCGCGGCAAGCTGTGGATGCTGCAGACCCGCGTGGGCAAGCGCACGGCGGCGGCCGCGTTCCGCATCGCCACCCAGCTGGTCGACCAGGGCTTGATCGACATGGACGAGGCGCTGCAGCGGGTGACCGGCGCGCAGCTCTCGCACCTGATGTTCCCGCGCTTCGACGACAGCGTCCCGCGCAAGAAGATCGCCACCGGCATAGCGGCCTCGCCCGGTGCCGCCACCGGCAAGGTCGTGTTCGACAGCTACACCGCGGTCAAGTGGTCACGTTCGGGCGAGCAGGTCATCCTGGTCCGCCGCGAGACCAACCCCGACGACCTCAACGGCATGATCGCCGCGGCGGGCATCCTGACCAGTCGCGGGGGCAAGACGTCGCACGCCGCGGTCGTGGCCCGCGGCATGGGCAAGACCTGCGTCTGCGGTGTCGAATCGCTCGACGTGAGCACCAAGGACCGGCGGTTCCGGGCCCGCGGCGGGGTCGAGGTGCACGAGGGCGACGTGATCTCGATCGACGGCACGACCGGCGAGGTGTTCCTCGGCGAGGTGCCGGTCGTCGATTCGCCGGTGGTGCGGCACTTCGAGGGCGACGAGACCGCCCACGGCGACGAGCTGGTGCTCGCGGTCGAGCGGATCATGCGCCACGCCGACGGCACCCGCCGCATGTCGGTGCGGGCGAACGTCGACACCGCCGAGGACGCGGCCCGGGCGCGGCGGTTCGGTGCGCAAGGCATCGGCCTGTGCCGTACCGAGCACATGTTCCTGGGCGATCGCCGCCCGCTCGTCCAGGCGCTGATCCTGGCCGACACCGACGAGGAACGCGAACGCGAGCTCGCCGAGCTGCTACCCCTGCAGCGGCAGGACTTCGTCGGCATCCTCGAAGAGATGGACGGCCTGCCCGTCACGATCCGGTTGCTCGACCCGCCGCTGCACGAGTTCCTGCCCGACATCACCGAGCTCTCGGTGCGCGTCGCCGTGGCCGAGGCCCGGGGCGAACCCCGCGAGGGCGACCTGCGGCTGCTGCAGGCCGTGCACCGGCTGCACGAACAGAACCCGATGCTGGGCCTGCGCGGGGTGCGCCTCGGCGTGGTGATCCCGGGCCTGTTCGCCATGCAGTCGCGGGCGATCCTGGAGGCTGCGGCCGACCGCGTCAACGCCGGCGGCGTGCCGCGCGTCGAGATCATGGTGCCGCTCGTCGCCAACGTCCAAGAGCTCGAGACCGTCAAGCAGGACATCATCCAGGTGGCCCGCGAGGTCCGTTCGGAGATGGGGGTGTCGCTCGACTTCCTCGTCGGGACGATGATCGAGCTGCCCCGGGCGGCGTTGACCGCCGCCGAGATCGCCGAGGCGGCCGAGTTCTTCTCCTTCGGCACCAACGACCTCACCCAGACGACCTGGGGCTTCTCCCGCGACGACGTCGAGGCGGCGTTCTTCTCCGCCTACCTGGAGAAGGGCATCTTCGGCATCTCGCCGTTCGAGACGATCGACCGCGAGGGCGTCGGCGAGCTGGTGCGCATCGCCGCCGAGCGGGGCCGCTCGCACCGCCCCGGGCTGAAGCTCGGCGTGTGTGGCGAGCACGGCGGCGACCCCGACTCGGTGCACTTCTTCGAGACCGTCGGCCTCGACTACGTCTCCTGCTCGGCGTTCCGGGTTCCGGTGGCGCGCCTGGAGGCTGGCCGGGCCACCGGCCGTCCCATCCCCGAAGATTGACCGGTGCTGATACCTCGACCCATCCTGGACGGGATCGTCGCCGGCGATGTCACGCTGGCGTTCCGACGCTGGGATCGCGCCCGCGCCAAGGCCGGCTCCCTACATCGAACCGTGGTGGGCCTGGTCGCCGTCGACGCCGTCGACGTGGTGCGCCTCACCGACGTCACTGCGGCCGATGCGCGGGCCGCCGGGGCGTCGACCCGGGCCGACCTGGTGCGGTTCCTGCGCGGACGCAGCGGACAGGTGTACCGGATGCGGCTGCGCTACGCCGGCGCCGACCCGCGTATCGCGTTGCGGTCGGACGCCGACCTGACCGGCGCCGATCTCGCGATGCTGCAGACCCGGCTGGCCCGCCTGGACGCCGCCAGCCGACACGGCGCCTGGACCCGGGACGTGCTCGAGCTGATTGCGGCGAACCCGGCCCGCCGCGCCCCCGATCTGGCGGTGATCCGTGGCCTGCCGACCCAGCCGTTCAAGACCGACGTGCGCAAACTCAAGGAGCTCGGCCTCACCGAGAGCCTCGAGGTCGGGTACCGGATCTCACCGCGCGGCCGGACCTACCTCGCCCACCTCGACCGCACCGCCGTTACCTAGCCCCGATTTTGGTTCGGACGCTCCACATAGCGTGGCGTCCGAACCGCAATCGCGGAGGGGCCGGCGTGGCGGTCGGTAGGCTCGGGAGCGTGTTGCGCCGCCGCCTCCGTTCGTTCGCGGACGCAGTCTCCCGCCCGGTCGGCCGTACGGCGTCGATCATGGTCGTCCCGACGACCGCGTTGTTGCAGCAGGTGCTCGACGAGTACGGGCTGAAGCATTCGATCGACGAGGACGGCGACCTGCAGGTTCGGTGGGAGAAGTGCAGCCTGTTCTTCTTCCACTACGGCGACGACAACGAGGTGCTGCAGGCCCGGATGTATCTCAACCGGCGGTTCCCGGTGGAGATGCGCCCGACGCTGGCCCTGGCGCTCGACGACTGGAACCGCACCAAGCTGTTCCCGAAGGCCTATACGGTGCTGCCCGACGACGGGATGGTCGGCATCTGCGCCGAGCAGGCCTTCGACTTCGAACGCGGCGCCACCCGCGACCAGATCCATCACACGGTCGGCGTCTGGATCGACACGCTGCTGCGCTTCACCGAATGGGTCGAAGAGCAGATCTGAGATGTACGACGACGCCGCGCGAACCCGGCGGATTCCGGAGCCTCCCAAGCGGGCCGGCGCACAGACCGGCCGCAGTGACTTCGCCCGCGATCGGGCCCGGGTACTGCACTCCTACGCGTTTCGGCGCCTCGCCGACAAGACGCAGGTGGTCGTGCCGGGCGAGGACGACTTCCCTCGGACCCGGCTGACCCATTCGCTGGAGGTCGCGCAGATCGGGCGCGAGATCGGGGCGGCGCTCGGCTGCGACCCGGACGTCGTGGACGCCGCGGGGTTGGCCCACGACCTGGGACACCCGCCGTTCGGGCACAACGGCGAGGACGCCCTGGATCTCGTCGCGGCGGACTGTGGCGGGTTCGAGGGCAACGCCCAGACGCTGCGCATCTTGACCCGGCTGGAGGCGAAGATCGTCGCGCCGTCCGGGGTACCGGGCGGGCTGAACCTGACCCGGGCCACCCTCGACGCCGTGTGCAAGTACCCCTGGCCGCGCCGCGCCGACACTCGCAAGTTCGGCGTGTACGCCTCGGACCTGGACGCCTTCCGCTGGCTGCGCGACGGCGTCCCGGACGGGCGGCGCTGCCTCGAAGCGCAGGTCATGGACTGGGCCGATGACGTGGCGTACTCGGTACACGACGTCGAGGACGGCGTCTATAGCGGACACATCAAACTGTCCACAGTGGACGATGCCGAGCGCTCGTCGCTGTGCGAGTTGGCCGCCGAGCTCTATTCGCCGCTCGCGCCGTCCGTGCTCGCGCCCGTCCTGGACGCCCTGCTCGCCCTGCCCACGTTGCGCGATCTCGCCGGCTACGACCGGTCGTACAGCGCGCAGGCCGCGGCCAAACGCGCGACCAGCGAGCTGACCGGGCGGTTCGCCGGCGCGGCCGTGGCGGCCACTCGTGAGGTGTACGGCCCGGACGCGTTGTCGCGCTACGACGCCGACCTCGTGGTGCCCGAACCGATCGCCGCCGAGTGCGCGCTGCTCAAGGCAGTGGCGGCGCGCTACGTCATGCGCCGGGCCGGCGCGGTGGAACGGCAGGCGGCCCAGCGCGCGCTGCTCGCTGAGCTCGTCGCCGCCGTCCGCGACGGAGCGCCGGCCACCCTCGATACGCTCGCGACCGCGGCCTGGCTCGACGCGGTCGACGACCCGGCCCGGCTGCGCGTCGTCATCGACCAGGTCGCGCAGCTCACCGACTCGTCGGCCGAGGCCTGGCACGCCCGCCTCACCCGACACGACTGAACCGTTTGGCCGGTGTTGACGGCCCGGGTAGCGGTCAGCGAGGGTGATCTACCAACGGGCCTACTGCGCTTAGCCCCATCCCCTCGAATCGTGGTGGATCGGCCCGCGCCGGGCGGGTGAAGCAACCACAATCGATGCCAGGTCCGCCGGCGGTCCTAGACTGACGCCGTGGCAGGGCGTATCCGGGACGAGGACATCGCCGCCGTCCGCGAGAAATCGCCCATCGACGAGGTGATCGGCGAGCAGGTCCAGCTGCGCAACGCCGGCGGCGGCAACCTCAAGGGGTTGTGCCCGTTCCACGACGAGAAGTCGCCGTCGTTCTCGGTGTCGCCGGCCAAGGGCCTGTTCCACTGCTTCGGCTGCGGCGTCGGGGGCGACGTCATCCGCTTCGTCGAACGCATCGAGAACCTGGGCTTCACCGAGGCCGCCGAGCGGCTGGCCTCCCGCGCCGGCATCCAGCTGCGCTATCTCGACGAGGGGCGCAGCGGTCCGGCCCGTCAGCCCGGCCAGCGAGCCCGGCTCGTCGAGGCCCACGGTGCCGCGGCCGCCTTCTACGCCGAGCAGCTGCGTACGCCCGAGGCGCTCCCGGCCCGCGAATACCTCGTCGAGCGCGGCTTCGACGATGAGGTGGCCGCCCGCTACGGCTGCGGGTACGCGCCGTCCGGGTGGGACGCGCTCACCAAGCACCTGCTGCACCGCAAGTTCACGCCGGCCGAGCTGATCGCCGGTGGACTGTCGCGCCAGTCCAGCCGCGGCTCGCTCATCGACCGGTTCCATCGCCGGCTGCTCTGGCCGATCCGGGACGTGAGCGGCGACGTCGTCGGATTCGGCGCCCGCCGCCTGTTCGACGACGACCCCGTCGAGGCCAAGTACCTCAACACGCCCGAGACGCCCATCTACAAGAAGAGCCAGCTGCTCTACGGCGTCGACCTGGCCAAGCGTGAGATCGCCCGCCAGCACCGAGCCGTCGTCGTCGAGGGCTACACCGATGTCATGGCCTGCCACCTCGCCGGCGTCACGACCGCAGTGGCCACCTGCGGTACCTCGTTCGGTACCGAGCACATCTCCGTGCTGCGCCGGATGCTCATGGACTCCGATGCGTTCCACGGCGAGGTGATCTTCACCTTCGACGGCGACGCCGCCGGGATGAAGGCAGCCGAGCGCGCGTTCACCGACGACCAGAAGTTCATGGCGCAGACGTTCGTCGCCATCGAGCCGAACGGCCTCGACCCGTGCGAGCTCCGGCAGAAGTCCGGCGACACCGCGGTGAGCGACCTGGTGGCGCGCCGGGTGCCGCTGGTCGAGTTCGTGTTGCGCTCGCAGGTGAACCGCTTCGACCTGGACACCGCCGAGGGACGCTCGGCCGCTCTCGATCGAGGTGTGCCGCTCGTCGCCCAGATCAAGGATCACTCGCTGCGCGTCGAGTACTCACAGTCGCTGGCCCGCATGGTCGGGGTGGCCGATCCCGATCAGGTCTTGACCCGGGTGCGCGGCATGGTCCGTTCCGGCGGACGCGACGAGGCCCCGCGCCGCGCCGCGCCGCCCGTCGACGACGCCGTGGCCTCGGTCGAGCGCGAGGTGCTCAAGGTCGCGATCCAGCTGCCGGCGGTCGCCGGTCCGACCTTCGACGCCTTGCCCGACGGTGCGTTCCTGCTGCCCGTCCACGTCACGCTGCGCCAGGGCATCGCCGCCGCCGGGGGGACCGCCAGCGCGGTGACCGGCCCGGCGTGGGCCGGCGCCGTCGAGGAGCAGCTGCCCGACCTGCAAGCCCGCGGCCTCGTCCACGAGCTCGGCGTCGAACCGTTGCACACCAACCTCGTGCCCGAGCGCTACGCCGAGCTGGTGCTGGCCCGGCTGCAGGAGATCGTCGTCTCCCGGCAGGTCGTCGCGCTCAAGTCACGGGTGCAGCGCATCAACCCGGAGGAAGATGCCGACGAGCACGCCCGCATCTCCGGCGAGCTGTTCGCGCTCGAGATGCACCGGATCAAGCTGCGTGAACGGGCCAGCGGCAGCGAATGATTCTCAAGCGGCGTGAACGTCCGCCCGCCGAGCTCGTCGCCTCACTCGATCGCGACGAGCGCATCGTGTCGTGGGCGCGTACCGACGCCGGCGTGGTGGCAGCGTCCAACCGCGGGCTGTGGTTGCCGTCCAACCGGCGCATCGGCTGGGAGCTCGTCGACAAGGCTGTATGGCGGGACAGCGTGCTGACCGTCACCGAGGCCGAGCTGGTCGACGACCTGCTGCTACGTGACCGGCCACCGCTCTACCTGCGCCTGACCGAACCGCGCGATCTACCGCCGACGGTGCGCCGCCGGGTCGAGGCCAGCGTCGTGCGCTCGGAAGTGCTGGCGATCGACGGGGGAGCCGCCCGGTTCGTTGCTCGCCGGGTGCCCGGCCGCGACGGCGTCAGCTGGTGGGCTCGGCTGGAGCCGGGCACGGCTGAATCCGCGCAGGCCCGGGCGTACGTGCGAGCAGTTCGCGACGAGCTGGTGGCTGCCTGGTCGGCTGATCAGCCGCGGTAGCCGTTCGTGTCGTTGGTGGCGGCGCCGGCGTGCAGCTTGCTGTTCACCGCGTCCTTGGCGCGATGCCGCAGATCCTCGACCTGCGCCTGCAGCACGCCGGCCGTTGACTGCACCGTCTGGCTACCCGCGAGGTTGCGGGCGAGCCGCACGATCGCCTCGTAGCGCTCGCGTCCGGCGCGGGCGCCGAGCACGTAGCCGACAGCAGCGCCGACCAGTAGTGAGAGCTTCATGGAATGTCTCCTTGTTCGGCTACTGATCTTCTACCCTAATCCCGGCCGGACGAATCGGATGACCGCGAGCAGGGGGGGCGACGTCGACGCGTTGTACGGCGCAGACGTCAGCCGAGGTGCCTGACGAGCGGCGCCGACACGATGGGTTATCCTTGCTCGTCCGCGCCGCACGGTGCCTTCCGGCGGTCGGCCAGGTGCACGATCCCCCGTAGCTCAATTGGCAGAGCGTCCGGCTGTTAACCGGCAGGTTACTGGTTCGAGTCCAGTCGGGGGAGCCGATGGCCCTACAGGCCAGTACTTCCGGGGGCTCCAGCAAGTGGCCTTGATCAAATACGTGATCGATATCTGAGCGTGTTGTGTCGGATCCGCCTGTTTGGGGGCGGGTGCAGTAGTGCAGCATTGCAGTAATGCCGTAGGATCAGGGGTTATGGATCGCTACCACGGCTATGTTGGGGTGCAGTCGCGCGGCACTGTCGCGTTGCCGCCCGAGCTGCGCCGCCGGCTGCATCTGGACCAGCCCGGGGCGCAGGTGGAGATCGTAGAACGCGAGGATGGGGTGCTTGAGCTGCGGGCTGCCTTGCCGGTGCCGGCTGATCAGGCGTGGTTTTGGACCGAACGGTGGCAGCAGCGCGAGCATGAAGTCGACGCACACGTCGCCGCCGGCGAGGTAGCGGTGCACGAGGACACCGAGGCGTTCCTGGATCATTTGGATGAGCTCGACGGCGCTCCCGCGTCCTCGTGAAGTTCGAGACCACACCCGCATTCGATAGCGACTACCGCCGCCTCAAACCCGAGCACCGGACCGCGTTTCGCACCGTCGTGGCGGCTAAGTTCGCGCCCGCTTGTGACGCCCACGCCGCCCACGCCGCCCACGCCGCCGACCCAGCGACACCGTGGCCGGCGTCGCTACGGGTCAAGTCGGTGACCAACGCGCCCGGCATCTTGGAAATGACCTGGTCCTTCGCCAGCCCCGACGGCCGCGCCACCTTCGAGCTGATCACCGTCGCGGGGGAGCTGCGGTGTCGCTGGCGCCGCGTCGGTGACCACGACGTCTTCCGCAGCCCGTGACCCATCGGCTTGCGACGGCACTGGTTCCGGGACAAATTTAGCGCCGCGGGTAGCCTGCGGCCGGCTGGGTGGTTCAATTCATCGTTTCGACCGATGGCCATGGGTCTGTCCGCCGGTCTTGTGGCTGCGGCGGGATCTGTTGCAGCTGCCCACTGGCCCGAATTTGAGGCCGGCAGCGCCGCCTCGAGACGTGCAGACGCGTGGGGTTTTTGCGGCACCGGAAGGGCCAGCCGCCCCCTGTGCCTGCTGCGGTCACGGCTGGGACATTTCCGGCAGCAAGTTGATCAATCCGTAGTACGGTGATTAAGTTCCCTTCGTGCACTTCCTAGGCATTCGAGGTGATTCATGCCTGATCAGTCGACAGCCACCGTCTATTTGGTCGAGGCTGGAATCGGGTCGTTGTCAGCGGCGGCGTTCTTGGTCCGCGACGCCGGGGTACCAGGGGACAACATCCACATCTTCGAGCAGCTGCCGCTCGCCGGCGGCTCGATGGACGGCGGCCCGGCCCCGACCGCGGAGGGCGGTTACGTCACGCGGGGCGGGCGGATGTTCGAAGAGGAGTACTACGCCTGTCTGTGGAACCTGCTCGAGACCATCCCGGCGTTGGAGGATCAGAGCATCTCGGTGCGGGAGGAGTTCAAGGCCTTCCAGCGTGCGCATCCCACCCATGCCATGGCGCGGATCATCCGAAGCGACGGAACGATCGCTGACGCCTCCCACCTGGGGTTGGATACCCGCGACCGGGCGGATTTAACGCGTCTGCTGGCGATGCCGGAATCGCGTATCGGCGCGAAACGCATCGATGACTTCTTCCGCCCCCACTTCTTCGACACGAACTTCTGGTGCATGTGGCGCACAACGTTCGCCTTCCAGAACTGGCACAGCGCGATCGAGCTGAAACGGTACTTCCTGTGTTTCGTGCAGGAGTTCGACCGTATCCATACGCTGGCCGGGGTCCGCCGCAGCAAGTACAACCAGTACGACTCGGTGATCCGCCCGATCCAACGGTGGCTGACAGAACGCGGCGTCCAGATCGAGTACGGCGTGACCGTGGACGACATCGACTTCGGCGGCGCCGGCGCGCGCCGCGCGACTGCCCTGCAGATCCGCCGCGGCGACCAAGCGTCCGAGCGGATTGCCCTCGGCGCAAACGACTACGTGTTCGCCACCGTCGGCTCGATGACCGCTGACGCGGCCTACGGTGACAGCACCCACGTACCTGAAGTGATCCGCGACAAGCGGGATGGTTCATGGAGGCTGTGGGACTCGATCGCGAAGAAAGCCGAGGACTTCGGCCGGCCCACGGCATTTCACGGCACTATCGATGAGACCAAGTGGGAGTCGTTCACGCTCACCATGACGGGCCGCACCCTGCTGGACCGGATCATCGAATACAGCGGAAATCAACCCGGTGAAGGCGCGTTGATGACCTGGAAGGACTCACGCTGGTTGCTGTCGATCGTCGTGCCTGCCCAACCCCACTTCGCTGATCAACAGCCGGACACCTACTCGCTGTGGGGCTACGCGCTCTTCGGTGACGTCAAGGGCGACTACGTCCCCAAAACGATGGACGAGTGCACCGGCCGGGAAGTCCTCGACGAATTGCTCGGCCACCTCGGCTTCACCGACATCGCCGACGAAGTCCGCGCGACGACCAAGGTGACCACGGTGCAGATGCCCTACATCGACGCGCAGTTCCAGCGCCGCGTCCAGAACGACCGACCACTCGTCGTCCCGCGCGGCGCCGAGAACTACGCCTTCCTGGGGCAATTCGTCGAGATCCCCGAAGGTGTGGTGTTCACCGTCGAATACTCGGTCCGGTCAGCGATGACAGCCGTCTACCACCACTTCGGCGTCGACAAGCCAATACCGCCGATCTATCACGGCCTCTCGGACCCCAAAGTCGCCTGGTCCGCCCTCAAAACCGCCTTCGCCTAGCAGGTTGCCCGCCATGTGGACCGCGGTGGCCCAAGGGATCCAGACGCCGGTAGGCGTCCACGGCGATCAGTGCACCTCATAAGCGCGAAGGAGACCTATGCGTACGCAGCGACCTGATCGGGTCGGGGTCGAGGTCGGCTATGTGTATCGGCGCCGGCGGCTGACGGTGGCGTTGCGTGACCTGTTGGTCATCCCGCATGTGGTCATCCTGGTTTTCTTGGGGATCGCCAGCGGGCTGGGGGCGGTCATCGGCTGGTTCGCCGCCCTGGTCTTGGGGCGTCTGCCGGCGTGGGCGGTGGGATTGCAGTGCGGTGTGCTGGCCTGGCAGATCCGAGTCCTCGCCTACGGTGCGCTGCTGGTGGATCGCTACCCACCCTTCCGGTGGAAGCAAGACGAGTCCTATCCGGTGCGGCTGCGTCTGGCGCCGGGCCGGCTCAACCGCCTGGCCGTCCTCTTCCGGATCGTGCTGGTCATCCCAGCGGCCATCGTCGGGGCGCTGGCCATGGCTGGGGTCGAGGTGCTCTCGGTGCTGCTGTGGGTGTTTCTGGTGGTGGGCGGGCGGATGCCCCGGTCCTTGTTCCAGGCGCTCGCGTCGGTGATCCGCTACTACACCCGCCTGCACGCCTACGGGCTGCTGCTGCTGACCGCGACCTACCCGAGCGGCCTGTTCGCCGAGCCTTTGTTGATTGGGGGATGGGCCGAACCGGTGCCGGGACATGGCCCGGGACCCTTTGCCGGCGGGTCGCCGTGGTCGGCGGCGCCGGTGGAGCTCAGTGGCGCGGCGAAGGCGCTGGTCGGGGTCTGCCTAGTGGCCGGAGTCGCCGCCTCCACCGGGTCGGGCGTTGGTGACGCCAACGCGGACGCAGCCCAGCTGCCCACTCAACCCACGATCGGTCACAGCTCGACGCCCTAGACCACCTGGTCGCTCGCCCCCGGCGCGCAGATCGGTGATTCCACCTCGAGACACCTCGAGACACCTCGAGACAAGGAGATCAGAGCGTCCGAGCAACGACTCAACAACGAAGGACGGAGGTCAGATCATGGCAAAGGCCTATCTGGTGGGAAGCGGGGTTGCGTCGCTGTCGGCGGCGGCGTTCTTGATCAGGGACGGGAGGTTCGACGGCCGCGACATTGTGATTCTGGAGGAACAGGACCGCGAGGGCGGCAGCCTGGATGCGGCCGGCTCGCCCGAGACCGGCTACACCATGCGCGGCGGGCGCATGTTCGAGGTCCACTTCGACTGCACCTATGACCTGCTCCGGTCCATCCCCTCTCTGGATGATCCATCGAAGTCGGTCACCGAGGACACGTTCGCCTTCCACGATGAGTTCGCTTGGGATGACCACGCCCGCCTGGTCGACGCCGCCGGTCAGGTGATCAACGCGCACTCGATGGGCTTCTCCGAACGCGACCGCCTCGAACTCGTCACCTGTGTCGCCACCCCCGAGCGCCTACTCGACGGCAAACGCATCACCGACTGCTTCAGTCCCGAGTTCTTCACCACCAACTTCTGGTGGATGTGGTGCACCACCTTCGCGTTCGAGCCGTGGCACAGCGCGATCGAGTTCCGCCGCTACCTCAACCGCTTCGTGCACCTGTTCAAGACCTTCGACACGATGTCGGGGATCTACCGGACCCGATTCAACCAGTTCGACTCGATCGTGCGGCCGCTGCTGAAATGGCTCACCGACCAGGGCGTCACCCTCCAACTCGGCACCCGCGTCACCGACCTGCACCTCACCGACGGCGACACCCTCACCGTCGACGCCCTCACCTGGATACGAGACGGGCACACCGAGCAGACCGCGATCGCACCGCGCGACCTGGTCATGGTGACCAACGGATCGATGACCGCGAACTCGACCCTGGGGTCCACCGACACCGCCCCCACCCTGGACATCTCCGGTTCCAGCGGGGCCTGGCAACTGTGGGAGACCTTAGCCGCCAAGCGGCCCGGGCTGGGTAACCCATCGGCGTTCGATTCGTCTATCAATGACTCCACCTGGGAGTCGTTCACCGTGACCACCAAAGACCCCACGTTCTTCGACCTGATGCAGGAGTTCAGCGGCAGCGAGGCCGGCAAGGGCGGACTGATCACTCTCAAGGACTCCAGCTGGCTGCTGACCATCGTCCTCAACCACCAGCCACACTTCCGTGAGCAGCCCGCAGGCACCTTTGTCTGGTGGGGTTACGCCCTGTTCCCCGACAAGACCGGCGACTACCTCACCAAACCGATGACCCAATGCACCGGACGAGAGATCCTCGACGAGGTCCTGCAACACCTGCACTTCGACAAGCGCGAGCAGATCGTGGACAGCTCCATCGTGCTCCCCGCGCTGATGCCCTACATCACCAGCCAGTTCCTCGTCCGAACCAGCGGCGACCGCCCCCAGGTCGTCCCGCAGAACTCCACCAACCTCGCCTTCATCGGCCAATACGCCGAAGTCCCCGACGACGTCGTCTTCACCGTCGAATACTCCGTCCGCACCGCGTGGACCGCCGTCGCCACCCTGCTCCACCTCGACAAACAACCCCCACCCGTCTACAAAGGCCAACACGACCCCAAGATCCTCATCGACGCCCTAGAAACCCTCCACCGGCGCTAGATCGACGGCCAGGTCAACACCGAGCACCCTCGCTGCTGACCTGGCCAACACAGCGCAACAGCAAGGTATCCCGCCCAGCCAGCAGAGTAGATGTGCACGTCGCCGAGGCGCGCTTCGCGCAGATCAGGCACGGTCGCCGATACACCTAACCGCATCGCCTGCCATGAACCTGCCCACGAGTGCGCCCTGGACGACGATTGGCATCGGCTGCTGGACATCGCGCGTGCGGCCCTCGCCGCGGTTCGTTGCCCTCGCCGGAAATGCCGCGGGGGTTCAAGTGAAACTGCCGAAGCTGCCACTGGGCATGGCACTTGACGCGGTGCAGGTGACCTCAGCCGGTGTCGCGGTGATTGCGTCGGGACATGCGGCGGAGACGCGCGGCAAGGCCAGTGGCGGCGGCCCGCGTCGGGACAAGGCTGAATCGGCGCCCACCGGCGATATGTTGCCGAAGAAATCGCGCTGCCGCCGTCGGCCCCACGTACTCGTACGGGATCGGGGGCATGGACACGAATACGTCCTCCGTCAGTGGGGCAACGACTGCGTCGACATCGCTGCCTCGTAGGCGCGAACGAACTTCTCGACGAGTACGGCCTCCGCACGCGAGCCGGCCGGCGCCGCCGCCTCATGATCAGCAGACTGATACCGCTGCACTGTCGCACGGGCACGTTTGAGAGCGCTGGTCACCGACTCGACCGTGGTATCCAGCATTTCCGCGACCTCTGGCCGGGGATCCGAGGCGTCGCAGCAAGAGCACGGCCCTTGTCGTGGCGGCATCAACTGCAATGCCGTGACGAACGCAAGTGAGATCGATTCGAGCTGCTCGTAGCGCGCCTCCGGGCTGCGCGGTAGATCCGCGGCACTGAGCGAACATCTGCCGACGTGCCCCGATGTGGCTGGCAAGTACTACCTGTTCGGATCTGGATCGTTGACAGCCGGATTCGCCGCGGCGTAGGTTTCCGACAACGTTGTCACCCCCCGTGGATTGCTGGGGATCTTGGCCTGCCCCGGCGTTCTAGACGACCCGTTACGCGAGGCGCCCTGATGTCATCCCAGTCGAACCGTCATGCACTCATCGGAACGATTTGCGCAGTTGTGCTGTGCATCGCGGCCTGGCTGGTCGCGGCACCGGCGAGCGCTGCCCCCTCAGCTCCGAGCCCGTCCCCCCAGCCCAGCCCGCCACCGACATCGACCACGGGCGGCGGCCGATCCGCCACTCCGACAGCAACCTGCACCGAGGGCACGGACGGGCTCCCGGTCAACTGTGCCGGCCAGGTGCCCACGGCCAAGCTGCCGGCGGCTGCGCGGAACACGGCCCAGGTCTCGCCCACCGTGACCGCCCCGGCGACCGTTGTCGACACCCGGACCTGGACCACTGGCGGCGGCAACACCTTCCCCGGCGCCGAGGCGCCCTTCGGGATGGTCCAGTGGAGCCCCGACACGGTGCCCAACCGCAACGCCGGCGGTGGCTACAACTTCGGCGACACCTCGATCACCGGCTACTCGCTGACCCACATCAGCGGTCCGGGCTGCGGGGCCGGCGGCGACGTGCCGATCCTGCCGGTGACCGGGGCGCTGCCGAGCGGCAATCCCAACAGCATCACCACGAAGTTCACGAACACCGGCGAGATCGCGCAGGCCGGCTACTACTCGGCGCAGACCAACCAGCCCGACACGATCACCTCGGAGTTCACGGCCACCCCGCACAGCTCGATGGGCCGGTTCACCTACCCGTCCACCGCGACGGCCGGGCTGATC
>DASXYL010000082.1:0-80294 GCA_036502575.1 Jatrophihabitantaceae bacterium
CGCCGCCTTCCACCGCAAATCAAAGGTCACCGCGTCCACCGTCTCGGCATCGGACAAGCCCTGCAGCGACTGCAACACGATCACCGCAGCCATCACCTCGGCCGGAACACTCGGCCGGCCGCGCCGCGTCGGAAACAAGTCGGCGAACATCTCATCGGTGAACAGATCGCGGCGATGCCCAGCCAGAAAAGCGAACACACTGCCCGGCTTCAGCAGATGCCCCGCGACCGATTCCACATCCAACAGATCTCGCTGCTGCTCTGATCGACCCTGCACCCCAAGATCATCCCCAACCAGCAAGATCAACGGGCCGACCGGCACGCGGATTATTCAGGACAGTCCTAGGGAGTCTGGGTGGTCTCATGCGTGTTCCCCCGCGGGTGTCGAGGTGCCAGATGGCTGGACTGGGCAGGTGGGCGAGATGTCCGTGGGTCTCACGTTTCCCCTTTCTGCGCGGACCGATGAGGTATCGGCCGAGCGGAAACCCCCGCGCCGACCGGCCGCTGTCACGCCCGTATGGGTGGGCGTGTCATCCGATGCGTGACATGAGCCGGCAAAGGCGGTTGGCGTAAAGCGGACGGAAAATCACGCTGACACCTCGGAAACGTGCATGGAAGATCTAGTGACGCCCGTTTCACGCCATCGTCGCGAAACGGCTGGACCTGCGCGAACCGCTGCGCGAAGATTGTGTGATGTTGGGGGTACTCGGGCTGACTGCAGACGAAGAGGGTCTCTACGAGTGGCTGCTGAGCCACACGCCCGTCCCGAGCGGAGATCTCGCCGCCCTGGTCGCGGGCCAACCTTGGGCCCCGGAGCTGCCCGAACTGCTGGTCCGCCTCGAAGAGCTCGGGCTCGTGGTGCGACTGCCGGGAGCGCCGCCGAGCTGGCAGACGGTGGCTCCCGAGATCGCGTTCGACACCCTGGCGCAAGGTGGCGAGCGCGCCTTGACCCACGCCCGGCACCGTCGGTCGGAGCTGTCCGCGGCGTTTCGCCACGCTGCGCAGCGCGAGGACCCGATGCAACTCGTCGAGGTCGTTCGCGGCCGCCCGGCCATCGGTGAGCGTTACGTCCGGATGCAACGCGACGCCCGTCGCGAGGTGCGCTGCTTCGACGCCCCGCCCTACGTATCCCGGGAGCCTCAGGTCAACACGCTCGAGCTCGACCTGCTCCGCCGCGGCGTGCGCTACCGAGTCCTCTACGACCGGCACGGGCTCGAACTGCCCGGTCGGCTCACCGACCTCGAGGCGGGGCTGGCCCACGGCGAGCAAGCCCGCGTCGCCGACGTGCCGCTCAAGCTGGTGCTGAGCGACTACCCGTTGGCGCTGCTGCCGTTGCAGCAGGATCCGACCGAGATCGAGGCGTCCCTGGTCGTGCACGACTCGGTGCTGCTCGACGCGCTATCGGCGCTGTTCGAGATGTACTGGGACCGAGCCATCCCGTTGCAGGTGCGCAACGGCCACGCGCACCTACCGCACGCCGACGACGCCCCGAGCGGCATCGACCGCGACCTGCTGCCGCTGCTCGCGGCCGGATTCACCGACCAGGCGATCGCCAGCCAGCTCGGATGCAACGAGCGCACCGTGCGCCGCTACCTGAAGGACATGATGCACCGCCTCGACGCGGTCACCCGGTTCCAGGCCGGCTACCAGGCGATCCGGCGGGGCTGGCTCACCACCGACCGGACGGCGTCCGCGTGAGCGACGCTGCGGGGCCGGCGTGAGCGACGCAACGGGGCCGGACAGCCTCGCCGCCGCGGGGCTCGATCCGAACGAGGTCGCCGCCTATGAGCTGATCATCACCCGGCCGTCCTCGACGATGCCCCAGCTGGCCACGTCGTGGACCCGTCCCGTGCCGCTGGCCAGTATCGTCGCGATGCTCGAGGCCCGGGGGTTCGTCACGCGCGACGACGGCACGGAACGGCGCTACGCGGCAGTTGACCCCGAGATCGCTCTGGACTCGCCATTGGCCGACTACGAGGGACGGCTACGCCGCGCCCGCGAGCACGTCGCCGACCTGGCCCAGCGCTACCGTTCACGGTCGAACGTCGACGACGGCGCGACGCTCGTCGAGGTCGTCGCCGGGCAGCGGGCCGTCATGCAGCGCATCACCCAGCTGCAGTTCGGGGCTCGCGAGGAGATCTGCTGCCTGGACAAGCCGCCTTACCTCGACGCCCCGGGTACCGCCGCCACGGACCTGGAACTGCTCGACCGGGGCATCGAATGCCGCACCATCTACGAGCGGGCCTCCGTCGAGCACCCGGGCGGGCTGCACGAGGTCGAGCAGCTGCTCGCCGGTGGGCAGCAGGCCCGGGTCCTGCCGAGCATCCCGATGAAGCTCTACCTCGTGGACCGGCGCCATGCCGTGCTGCCACTGCAGCGCGAACCGGCGAGCGTCGAGTCGGCCGTCATCGTGCACGCCCCCGCGCTGCTCGCCGCGCTGTCGACGCTGTTCGAGGGCTTGTGGGAGCGCGCACTGCCGATGCACATGCCCGCGACTC
Source organism: Jatrophihabitantaceae bacterium (assembly GCA_036502575.1). Taxonomy (GTDB): domain Bacteria; phylum Actinomycetota; class Actinomycetes; order Mycobacteriales; family Jatrophihabitantaceae; genus DASXRA01. Next base: position 2,498 of record DASXYL010000082.1, read on the forward strand.
CCGTCCAGGCCGGGCGCCGGGCCTCCGTCGACGAGCACCGCCTCATCACGCTGCTGCTGTCCGGGCTCACCGACGAGGCGATCGCCCGGCAACTCGCACTCGGCTACCGCACCGTGCAGCGGCACATCGCCGGGCTGATGTCCAAGCTCGGCGCGCACACGCGATTCCAGGCCGGCGTCCAAGCGGCCCTCAACCAACAGGACTAGTCGTTACTTGTATCTGAAGCCGTCGAAGAAGCGGCGGAACACGCCTCCGGCGCGCGGCAGCGGTGCCGCCGGCGGTGGTGCGGTGCGGCGCTGACGCGCGATCGGCTGGTCGTAGTCGGTACGCACGATCGTGTCGATCACCTGCTGCTCGTCGTAGTCCTCGGACCCGTCGATCGACGGTACGAAGCCGACCAGCATCCCGTCCCGCATTACCTGTGCCTCGAGACCGGCCGTGCCGTCGCTGTCCCAGATCGCCTCACGCCCGTCGGGGAGGGCGATGCGCACGCCGAACTGGTACACGCCTTCTTTCGCCGTGCGTGCGTTGATGCCCCGCTCGCGCAGGGCATCGACCACGTTCCGGGCTCGGTTCTCGTCCATCACTATCAAGGTACCTAGCCATACCCAGGAACTTGCTGTGCGGTCAGCGGCTCGCGCCGGAGTTGCGACGACGCCCCAGGCGCAGCACCCGCGAGGGAACCGAGAGCACCTCGGCCGCCGGGCTGCCGTCGCGGGGAGCTCCGTCGTTCCACACGACGACGACGGTGCGGTCGTCGTCAGTCAGGCGCCGCGATTCGTCGGTGAGCCGCTCGGCCAGGTCGCCGCGCGGGTGCGCCGCCAGCGTCTCGCCGATTGCGTGTTCGAGGCGGCCGATGCTCGCATCGAGGTCCGTGGGTCGATCCTCGATCACGCCGTCGGTATAGAGGACGAGGGCATCGCCGCGCTCGAGGGTGCCGGCGTCCACGCGCAGGGCGAGGTCGTCGACGACGCCGAGAACCGTGCCGCTGCTGATGGTCCGTACCGCATGCCGATCGGCCTCGGCCCACCGCAGCGGCGGCGGATGGCCGGCGTTGCGGATCTCGTAGGTCGACGACACGAGGTTGAGCCGCAGGTGGGTGGCCGAGGCGAAGTCAGCACCCCAGTTCTGGCGGCGCAGGTAGCTGTTGGCCTGATCGAGAAAGTCGTCCGCCGGGACGGCGCCGAGCAACCCGCCGACGGCGCCGGAGAACAGCAAGGCCCGCGACCCCGCCTCGATGCCGCTGCCCGAGACGTCGACCAGCGCCAGTTCCAGGTACGGCACCCCGTCGACGTCGTGCAGCCCTGTGGCCACGAAGTCGCCCGCGAACGCCGCCCGGTTAGCCGACTTCTGAGCGATCTTCACGTGCCACCCCAGCGGCAGCACCGGAACCGCGCCCTGCACGCGCAGCCGATGCCGCATCCGCTCGAGCACCGACTCCGCACTGATTCGCCGCAGCCCTAACGCGTCGCGCCGGCTCGTCTGGACGATCGACACCGCCGCGACCGACGTCAGCATCACGACGCCGCTGGCCGTCAACTGGCTCGTCACCTGCTCGTGCGGGACCACGACGACCAGGACGCAGCCGACGAGAAGAACCACGATCGCGACCATGTAGAGGGGGCGCAGGACCAGTGATCCGAAGACCATTGCGATGATCGCCACGCCGGCGATGCGCACGTTGTGGCTGTAGTCCAGGAACGACCACAGGGTGCCGCCGAGCGTGAAGGCCACGACGAGCAGGAATACGGTCCAGTCGCGCATCCGTCGAACCCGGTGCCGCGCAGCGCGCAGCATCCGCGAGGGCGACACCTGTCGCATCGGGTTCCTTCCCATGGCACAGGCACGGTCTCGCGCTCGCGGCGAGATCGCAACTACGCACACCAAATCGCCGCTCGATCGAAGCCTGGCGGCGCAGCGCTGCGGCAGAATGGCCCACGTGACAGACGAACCGGTCGCCCCGCGGCGCAGACGTCGCCGCGCCGTGTGGCGCGCCGGTGCAGGTATCTCACGCACCGACGAGACCACCCTGGCGCCCGACGACAGCGCTGCAGATCAGCCCGACGCCCCCGACCGGGTCGCCCGGCCGGCGCCGGCCCCGCCCCCGGCGGGTCCACCCCCGTCGAAGCGCCGACGCGCCGACCCGAGCGAGCGCGGCCTACGCGACCTCGTGGGTGGCGGCCCGTCCCAGCTCGGCCCGATCCGCGCCATGCGAGCCCGCGACGCCAACCGGCCGACCGAGGACGACCTGGCCGAAGCCGCGGAGCAAGTCGTGATCGTGCGCCGGCATTGGAAGCCGCCACGGGCCTAAATCTGCCCTGAACCAGCCCAGAACTACACGTGGCCGGTCTGCTCGTATTCGGTGAGCAATCCGATGCGCCGGACGTGGCGCGGATCGTGCGAGAACGGCGTGCCCAAGAAGATGTCGACGAAGCGCTGCGCGTCTTCCGCGGGGTGGTTGCGGGCGCCGATGCTGACCACGTTGGCATCGTTGTGCTCGCGGGCCAGCCGCGCCGTCTCGTCGCTCCAGGCCAGGGCGGCCCGGACGCCGGTGACCTTGTTCGCGGCGATCTGCTCGCCGTTGCCTGACCCGCCGATCACGATGCCGAGGCTGCCCGGGTCGGCCACCGTGCGGGCGGCCGCCGCGATGCAGGGCGGCGGGTAGTCGTCGTCGGGGTCGAAGGTCAACGCTCCGCAGTCGACCGGCTCATGACCTTGGCTGGTGAGGTGCTCGATCAGGGCCGCCTTGAGCTCGAAGCCGGCGTGGTCGCTGCCCAGGTAGACGCGCATGGCGGCATCATCGCAGCCGGCCGATCCCGCACACTGGCCTGGTGGCGACGTGGCGCGAGATCGGCGATCGGGTGTTCGTGCGCCGGCACTCCTCCTACGACCTGAACGTCGGGCTCATCGTCGGCGACGAGCGCTGCGCGGTGATCGACACCCGGGCGGCGCGCAGCGAAGGCACCGAGCTCGCCGCCGCCGTCCGCGACGTCACGACGCTGCCCTGGGTCGTGATCAACACGCACGCGCACTTCGACCACTTCCTCGGCAACGTGGCCTTCCCGGACGCGCCGATCTGGTCGTCGCGACGTTGCGCCGAGGTCATCGCTTCGAGTGGCGCCGAGCAGCGAGACACGGTGACGGACGGGCCGCACGACCTGAGAACCACCCCCGTCGTCGCACCCACCCACACGTTCGCCACGACGGGCTGGGTCGACCTCGGCGGGCGCCCGATCGAGCTGGCGTTTCGTGGGCGCGGCCACACCGACAACGACATCGTGGTCACGGTGCCTGACGCCGCGACGACGTTCGCCGGCGATCTGGTCGAGGAGGGTGCACCGCCCGCCTTCGAGGACTCCTATCCGCTCGATTGGCCGGTCACGCTCGACACGCTCCTCGGCGCCGCCCTCGACGGTCTGGACGGTCCGGTGGTTCCGGGGCACGGCGCCGTCGTCGACTGGGACTTCGTCCGCGAGCAACGCGACCTGCTGGCCCGCGTCGCCGAAGCCGGACGCACCGACGCCTGGACGGGCGTCGGGCTGCCCGACGACTACGCCGTAATCGCCCGCGGACGCTGCGCCGCCCAGCTGCGATGAGCGCTCGCGCGAAGAGCCCGCCGGCCGCCACTGTCCTACCCGCGGCCAAGCGGGGTGCCGGACTCAGCCGCGGCGCAGGAGCAGGAAGCGCCAGACTCCGGCGGATGAGTCAGTCGAAGCGGGGCCGTTCGGTGCGGGTGCGCTTGAGCTCGAAGAAGTAGGGGTAGCCGGCGAGCAATCGGGCGCCGTCCCAGACCCGCACCGCGTCCTCGCCCCGGGGAATGCGGGTGAGTACCGGCCCGAAGAAGGCGACCCCGTCGACGTGGACGACCGGCGTGCCGACGTCGTAGCCGACCGGGTCCATGCCCTGATGGTGCGACTTGCGCAGCGCCTCGTCGTAGTCCGTCGAATCCGCGGCATCGGCCAGCGACTCGGGCAGGCCGGCCTCGGCGAGCGCCTCGACGATCGTCGCGTGATCGAGCTCGCGACCCTCGTTGTGACGACGCGTACCCAGCGCCGTGTAGAGCGGCCGCAGCACCTCGCTGCCCTCGGCCTGCTCGGCGGCGATCGCCACGCGCACCGGACCCCAGGCCCGGTCCATCAGCTTGCGGTACTCGTCGGGAAGCTCGCGGCCCTCATTGAGCACCGACAGCGACATCACGTGGAAGTTCAGGTCGATGGGACGCTGTCGCTCGACCTCGAGGATCCAGCGCGAGGTCACCCAGGCGAAGGGACAGGCGGGGTCGAACCAGAAATCGACGACAGCTCGGTCAGAGGCGGGGGGCACCGGCGAATCGCTCATCACTCGAGCCTAACTCGTTAGTTGAACGCTCGACCAGCTGTTGTGCCTGTCCGCGGGCAACATCACTACGAGTGGCTCCGCCAGCGAGCGCTAGCCCGGCGCCACCTACTGTCCCGCGACGAGAATGCAGAACGGGTGACCGGCGGGATCCGCGAAGACGTACAGCGGCTCTCCGTCGTCAGCGGTGCGATCAAGCAGCACTGTCGCGCCGAGCTCCTCGGCCCGTCGCCGATGACGGTGCAGGTCCTCCACCGTGGGAACGGCGAAGTCGATGTGCAGCTGCATCGGCACGTCGTGGGCGGGCCAGGTCGAGCGAGGCAGGGTGGCGACCTGCTGGAACGCCAGCTGCCGCTTCCCGTCGTCGTCGACCAGGACCAGCCAGTCGGCATCGTCGAGGGCGCCGTGGGACGGAGGCTCGTCGCCGGGGCGGTACCGCAGCCCGAGCAACTGACGGTAGAAGTCCGCCAGCCCGCGGGCGTCTGTCGTGTCGAGCGCAGTGTGCATCAGTCTCGGATAGCTCGACACGGTGGCGGCACCGTCAGCTGGCGCGGGCGCGCAGCACCGACAGCGCCTGGTCGGCGTGCTTGTCCATGTTGATCTCGCTCGAGATCACGTCGATGACGCGCTGATCGGTGCCGATCACGAACGTGGTCCGCTTCACCGGCAGGGGCCCGATCCGGCGCCTGACGCCGAAGATGCGAGCGACGGTGCCGTCGGCGTCGGAGAGCAGCGGGTAGTCGAAACTGTGCTTGTCCGAGAACTGCTTCTGCTTGTCGACCGAATCGGTACTGATGCCCACCCGTTGCGCGCCGACCTCTTTGTACTCGGCGGCCAGATCGCGGAAGTGGCAACTCTCCTTCGTGCAGCCGGAGGTCATCGCCATCGGATAGAAGAAGAGGACAACCGGTCCCTCGGCTAGCAGTCCGGCCAAGGTTCGCGGCGTACCGTCCTGATCGGGTAGCTCGAAGTCAGGGACCACGTCATTCGCCTTCACCCCACCAACCTAGGCCGTGACGACAATGGGCGCCGAGACCTGCGACACTCGTCATACCATCCGTGAAACGAATACTGCACATCTCGACCGGGAGTGAGCCGCGCACGTGTCCGTACCTAATCTCACGCGCGAGGACGCCGGTCTCCGGGCCGACCTGCTCCGCGTCGACTCCTACGACGTAGTCCTGGATTTCACCGACAGTGCCGGCAAGCCCACCGAACGCACGTTCCGCTCGGTCACCACGCTGCGCTTGACGGCCCGCCGGACCGGGGCGTCGACGTTCCTCGACATCGTCGCCGACGCGATCACCGCGGTGACCCTGAACGGCGTGGCCGTCGACGTCGGCGACTACGACCCCGAGCGCGGCATCGTGCTGGCCGGCCTCGCTGACGACAACACCGTTGTGGTCGAGGCCGACATGGCGTACACGAATTCGGGCGAGGGAATCCACCGCTTCGTCGACCCGCTCGACGGCGAGACGTATCTGTACAGCCAGTTCGAAACGGCCGACGCGAAACGCGTGTACGCCTGTTTCGACCAGCCCGACCTCAAGGCCAGCTTCACGTTCCACGCCACCGTGCCCGGGGCGTGGGAGGTCGCGTCGAACACCAAGGCCGCCAGCGTCGATGAGCACGACAACGGCGCCAAGACGGTGCACTTCGCTCCGACGCCGCGGATCAGCCCGTACGTCAGCGCCCTGGTGGCCGGGGCGTACCACGTCGTGCGCGACCACCACGACGGCATCGACCTGGGGCTGTACTGCCGCCAGAGCCTCGTCGAGCACTTCGACCCGGACGAGATCTTCACCATCACCAAGCAGGGTTTCGACTGGTACCACGCCAACTTCGGCGTGCGGTACTTCCTCGACAAGTACGACCAGCTGTTCGTCCCGGAGTTCAACGCCGGCGCGATGGAGAACGCCGGCTGCGTGACCTTCCGCGAGGACTACGTGTTCCGCGGCAAGGTCACCGACGCCCGGCGCGAGCGGCGGGCCGAGACGATCCTGCACGAGATGGCCCACATGTGGTTCGGCGATCTGGTGACCATGCGGTGGTGGGACGACCTGTGGCTCAACGAGTCCTTCGCCACCTACGTCTCGGCGCTGTGCCAGTCCGAGGCAACGCGGTTCACCAACACCTGGACGACGTTCGCGAACATCGAGAAGACGTGGGCCTACCGGCAGGACCAGCAGCCGACCACGCATCCGATCGCCACCGACGCACCCGACGTGCAGACCGCCGAGGTCAACTTCGACGGCATCACCTACGCCAAGGGCGCGAGCGTGCTCAAGCAGCTCGCCGCCTACGTCGGCATCGAGCACTTCCTCGCCGGTCTGCGCGACTACTTCACCGAGCACGCGTACGGCAATACGACGCTGGGCGATCTGTTGGTGGCACTGGAGCGATCGTCCGGGCGTGACCTCGGGTCCTGGTCGAAGCTCTGGCTCGAGACCGCGGGCATCAACACGATCCGTCCCGACTACGACGTGGACGCAGACGGTCGGTACACGCGCTTCGAGCTCGTGCAGTCGGCACCCGACGACGTGGCCAGCTCGAACCTGCTTCGCCCGCACCGGCTGGCCGTCGGCGTATACCACGACGACGCGACGAGCGGGCAGCTCACGCGCACCGACCGCATCGAGCTCGACGTCACCGGTGAGCGCACCGCCGTGAAGGAGCTGGTCGGCGTGACCGCGCCGGCGCTGCTGCTGGCCAACGACGACGACCTCACCTACTGCAAGCTGCGCCTGGACGAGCACAGCCTGCAGACGCTGCGCGACGGTGGTATCGCCCGGCTGCCGGAGTCGTTGCCGCGAGCGCTGTGCTGGTCGGCCGCCTGGGACATGACGCGCGACGGCGAGCTGGCTACCCGCGACTACGTCGCCCTCGTGCTCGCCGGTGCCGAGGCGGATTCGAACATCGGGCTGCTCCAATCGCTGAACAGGCAAGCCTTGCGCGCACTGGAGATCTACGCGGATCCGGGCTGGGCGCCCACCGGCTATCACGCCATGGCCGACAAGGCCTTCGCCGCGTTGCACGCCGCGGCGCCTGGATCGGACCATCAGCTCGCCTGGGCGCACGCCTTGCTCGGCTCGGCCCGCGAGCCCGAGCACCTGCAGGCGATCCGGGGCCTGCTCGACGGCGGGCACACCGTCGAGGGGCTCTCGCTCGACGCCGAGCTGCGCTGGGCGATCGTCGCGGCGCTGTCGGCGCACGGCGTCGTGGGCGACGACGCGATCCAGGCCGAGCTCGACCGCGACCCGTCCTCAGCTGGGCACCGTTACGCCGCCACTGCTCGCGCGCTGCAGCCGAGCGCTGCCGCCAAGGCCGAGGCGTGGCGGCTCGCGACCGAGGACGACAGCGTGCCCAATGCGGTGCAGGAGGCCGTCATCGTCGGGTTCTCCCACCCGACCCAGGGCGCGTTGCTCGAGCCGTACGTGTCCCGCTACTTCGACGTCGTCCCCGAGGTCTGGCGTCGGCGCAGCAGCGAGCTCGCGCAGAACGTCGTCATCGGGCTGTTCCCCACGTGGACCTCGACCATCACCCAGGCGACGCTCGATGCCGCGGACGAGTTCCTCGGCCGCTCCGAGCTCCCGACGGCGCTGCGCCGCCTGGTGAGTGAGGGACGGGCCGATATCGCCCGTGCCCTGCGCGCCCGGGCGACCGACGGGGCTGTCTAACCCCGCCCACGCGCGGGCGCTCATCGCGTTGCACGTACGGCACAGCACGCCGATCGTTGTTTCGAGCTGCGCGCTTGCCTACTAACGCGTAACCTACGGCCGTCTCATTCGTTGGGGCGGGGGCCGGCCTCGCTCCTCCTGTTGGAGGCGGCGGATGGCGTTCACCCCGAAGCGGCGGCACCGAGCCGACTCCGACGAGCCGTACACGCCCCGGCACTCCCGGCTGCACATCCGGATGCCGGCCGCCCCGATCGGTCCCCGAGGGGTTCGCGCGGTCGTGGCGATCGCCGCGTTGGCGGCCGCGACAACGCTCAGCGGGGCCAGCGCGATCCACGCCAGACCCAAGGCGATGCCCCCGGGTGGACCAGCCACACCCGCGGCCCTGCCGCAACTGCCGCTGACGCCCGAGATGCTCGCCCGCGGCGCGCCGCCCGGCGCCAAACTGCTACCTCGCAAGCCCGTGCATGTCGCGCATCCGGCCCCGGCCACCAAGCCGGTGATCACGGGCCTCGCCGCCAACGGCATCCCCGCCATCGCGCTCAACGCCTACCGCCTCGCCGCCGCCCGGCTGGCGTCGGCCGAACCGAGTTGCGGCATCCAGTGGCCGCTGCTCGCCGCGATCGGACGAGTCGAGTCGAACCACGGCCGATTCGGGGGCGCCGTCCTGTACCCGGACGGGACGTCGCTGCCCCGGATCATCGGCATCGCCCTGGACGGCACCCGGTCGGCCTACATCGGCGACACCGATGGCGGACGCCTGGACGGCGACACCCGGTATGACCGGGCCGTCGGGCCGATGCAGTTCATCCCGAGCACCTGGGCGTCGTGGGGAATCGACGGCAACGGCGACGGCGTCGCCAGCCCGTTCAACGTCGTCGACGCCGCCCTGGCCGCGGCCCGCTACCTGTGTGCGTCCGGCGGCGATCTGCGCACGCGATCCGGGCAGGTCGCCGCGGTGCTCGCGTACAACGACTCGGATCAGTACCTGGCTCAGGTCCTCGGCCTGGCCGCCGCCTACGCGCAGGGCGTCCCGATCGACGACCTGCCCATCAGCGGCCCGACCACGGGTGGGCTACCGCCGGCCAACCCGTGGGCGGGCCTTCCGGTGAACCCGGCGCTGCCGCCGGCCGGCGCGACGCGAAGCCCATCTCGCGCAGGCACCGCTGCCGCCACGGGGCCCGGGTCGACCATGGCCTCCCGTGCCCGCACCGTGCCCGGCCACCTGGACGGATCGTCCGCCCCGCCGCCGTCGGCTCCGGGGCACCATCCGTCCGGCAGCACCGGAGCGGGCCAGGCGTCTGGCCCGGGCTCATCACCCACGCCCACGCCGACGCCGACCCGAACGCCGTCCGGGCCGAGCAGCAACCCGCCGCCGCCGTCGCCCAGCACGCCGCCGAATCCGCTGCAGACGGTGATCAACGGCGTCCTGTGCACGATCAGCCTGCTCGGCCTACCGATCTGCCCGCCAGGATGACTCAGGGGCGGCCGGCGGCGTCGGCGAGCATGCGCAGCCCGGTGACGATGCCCCCGGTGAGATCGCCGCTCGCGAAGGCGGCGCGCATGCCGAGCGCGGCGAGCGCACACGAGCGGTTCGGCAACCGAGGAGCGGACGCCTCCCCGGTCACGATGTGCAGCTTCCGCTGTCCGGGCGAGACCGCCACCAGGACGGCGCCGTCGGCCTCTGTCGCGAGCTTCTCGAACAGCGCCTCGGCGGTGGCGCGGGTCGGCTCCGCGAGCTCGCCCACGTAGAGGGAGAGCGTCAGCCCGGTCTCGCGGCTGGACAGCGTCAACGCTTCGTCGATCCGAGCCAGCTGCCGCGCGTTGAAGGGGCTGCTGCCGTTGTCACGCCCGGCGGTCGGGCCGTTCGCGACGAGCTCGGTGGACCGCTTCGCATCACCACTCACCGCTGGCACCCCCCACCGCGTTGGGGGTGGGCGCGGGCGCACCGGACTCGATGGCCGGGCGGACCGGCGCCTCGACGGCGTGGTGCCCGGTGGCCGGGCCGGAATCGGTGACCGGACGAGGGATGTACCAGACGGGCGGGTACGTCCAGGGCTTTCCGGGACGGTAACGGTTGGGCTGGTGGAGCTCACTAGGGCCGAAGACCAGCAGCGCGAACACCCCGATGACCAGGATCGGGATGCCGGCAAACACCAGTGCCGTCTGCGCGATGCTCACTTGTCGACTCCGCGCAACGTGATCTCCTCGCTCATGCCCACTCCGATGCGCACCGCGGCTCAGCACGAGCCGATGTTCACGTCGACACGGTAGCGAACCGGGCCGCACGCTCCGCAGTCAGGCGCCCCAGATCGGCGGATGCCTGTCCCGCCACGGCGCCGCCGCTTCGACTTGCGCGCCGAGCGTGAGCAGCGTGGCCTCGGCAGCGGGCCGCCCGACGAGCATGACGCCGATCGGCAGCCCCTCGCGGCTCTGGTGAAGCGGCAGCGAGATGGCCGGCTGACCGGTGGCGTTCACCACGGCGGTGAACGGCGTGAATCGCTTCTGCCGCTCGAAGTCGGCGCCCGGATCACCGTCGCGGTCGAACCAGCCGACCGGCCGCGGCAACATCGCGAGCGTCGGGGTGAGCACCGCGTCCAGGCGCGCCGTCGCCGCGATGGCCTGCCGGGCGAACAACCCGAGCGTGCCGATCGCCTGCGCGTACTGCTGTCCGCTGATCGCCCGGCCCCGTTCGCGCAGGTAGCGGGTCAGGGGACGCAGCTCACCCTCGCGCGCCGGGTCGACCGGGACCAGGGTCGCCGACACCGACCACACCGTCTCGAACGCGGGCACCGCCTCGCGCGGCACCGGCGAGTCGATGTCGATCACCTCGTGGCCGAGGCGCGCCAGCAGCCGGCTCGCCCGCTCCCACGCATCGCGCACCTGCGGGTCGATCTCGGCCTCGATCGGCGGGTCGATGAACCGGCCGATCCGCAGCCGGCCGGGATCGCGCTCGCAGGCACGCACGAAGGGCTCGTCGGGCAGCGGCAACGGATCCGGGTCACCCGGCCGCGGCTCCGCCACCGCGTCCAGGAAGGCGGCGGCGTCGCGGACGGTGCGCGCCAGCGGCCCGTAGACGGCCAGCCGCGTCGCGTCCAGGTCGAACGGGCCCTTGGAGACGCGTCCCCGTGAGGGCTTGAGCCCGACCAGGCCGCAGCTGCTCGCCGGGATGCGGATCGAGCCGCCGCCGTCGCTGCCCTGCGCGAACGGGATGAGGCCGCCGGACACCGCCGCAGCCGCTCCCCCGCTGGAGCCGCCCGACGACCGCGAGATGTCCCACGGCGTGCGCGCCGGCGGGCCGATGTCGGTCTCGGTGTAGCAGGGCAGGCCGAACTCGGGGGTCGCCGTCTTGCCGAGGCTGATCGTGCCGGCGCCCCGCAACGACTCGACGATGTAGTCGTCGAAAGTCGGCACGAACTCCTCGTACACCTTCGAGCCGAGCTTGGTGACGATGCCCTTGGTGAGATTGAGGTCCTTGATCGCGATCGGGACGCCGAGCAGTGGGGGCAGCGTCGCCGGATCGGTCGCGTCGTGCACTGCCTGCTCGGCGGCCTTCGCCTGCTCGCGGGCCGCGTCGGCCGTCACGGTGACGAACGCGCCGAGCTGCTCGTCGAGGCGATCGATGCGATCCAGGACGTGCTCGACGAGTTCGACCGGGCTCACCTCGCGCCGGCGCACCGCCGCGGCCTGCTCCGAAGCGGTCAGATCATGCAGCTGCGCCATGCGGCAAACCTAACCTGCTGCTCGCCTGCGAAAGGTGTCCGCGCCTCGCGACGCTATGGCGCTGCGAAGCGCGGACAACTTGCTGGGTCCGCGCCGCGCCCCATATCTTTGCCTCAGTCAAAGATATGGAGTTGGACGTGGACGACACCGTCGCTGCCATACGCGGCTTCAACCGCTACTACACGAACGTCATCGGTGCTCTCGGCGAGGGACACCTGCACTCGCCGTACACGCTCACCGAGGCCCGCGTGCTGTACGAGTTGGCGCAGCACGAGTCGCGCGACGTGGTCGAGTTGCGCCGTCAGCTCGATCTGGACGCCGGCTACCTCACGCGCATTCTCACGCGCCTCGAGGGGGACGGTCTGGTCACTCGACGTCGCTCCGATACCGACGGACGGCGTCAGATCGCCGCCCTGACCAAGACCGGACGAACCGCGTTCGCCGCACTCAATCGTCGCGCCAACCGGGACGTGTCCCGGCTGCTCGACCCGCTCGCACCGAACGAGCGGGGCCAGCTGCGCCAGGCGCTGCAGACCGTGCGGACGCTGCTCGACCGCGATAGGCCAAGCGGCGAGGTCACGCTGCGGCAACCGGCACCGGGAGATCTCGGCTGGATCGTTGCGCGCAACGCCGAGCTGTACACCGCCGACTACGGCTGGGACGCCGACTACGAGACCCTCGTGGCCCGCATCGTCGCCGACTTCGCCGCGACGCATGATCCGGACCGCGAACGTGCCTGGATCGCCGAGATCGACGGGCAGCGCGTCGGCTGCGTGATGTGTGCGCGCGCCGACGACGCCGACAGGGCCGACAGGGCCGACAAGGCCACGGCCAAGCTGCGGCTGCTGCTCGTCGAGCCGTCCGCCCGCGGGCTCGGGGTCGGCACCCGGTTGGTCGACGCCTGCGTCGATTTCGCCCGCGACGCCGGCTACCAGCGGATGACGTTGTGGACGCAGAGCACGCTGAGCGCCGCCCGCCGCATCTACGCCGCCGCGGGATTCGAGCTGGTGCACTCGGCGCCGCATCACAGCTTCGGCGCCGACCTGGTCGAGGAGACCTGGACGGTGGAGCTGTCAGGCTGACGCGGCCTCGGCGCTCGTCCAGTCCAGGGAGAGGTAGCGCTGCCAGGCCGGATCGCGTTTGGCCCAACCCAGAACAACAGCCACCGTTGCCGGTGGCCGTGTAGGTGCGGAGACCAGGTGCCAACCGAGTTCGGCGAGCAGGCGGTCGCCCTTGCGGTGGTTGCACCTGGCGCAGGCGGCAACCACGTTCGTCCATATGTGTTCGCCACCGCGCGACCGGGGGCGGACGTGGTCGATGGTGTCGGCGCGCAGGCCGCAGTAGACGCAGGCGTGCCGGTCGCGATCGAGCACCGCGCGGCGGGTCAACGGCACCTCGCGCCGGTACGGCACGCGCACGTAACGGGACAGGCGCACGACGGTCGGCACCGGAATCGACGTGCGCGCCGAGCGCATCACCCCGTCGCCCGATTCGACGACGACGGCCTTCTCGGCCAGTACGAGCACGACGGCGCGCCGCAACGGCACGACGCACAATGGCTCGTACGTCGCGTTGAGCACTAGCGCACCTGACATCGGCACACTCCCTGGCTGGGATAGTTGCCCAAGTCCCGACCGGACATAGTCAACCGGACGACGGCCCCGCGCGCACGAACTTTCGCGAGTATCACGTGGTCGGGCGCGTCGCCGTCCTGATAAATCCGGACATTTCGGCCCTCCGGACGGTCGGCGAGTTGGACGGCCACCCCGGCTGGCAGGCTGAACGGCCGTGGACACTCACATCGCCTTGCCGGAGTACCTGCACGAGCACAGCAAGGCGCTGATCGAGACGCCGGCCCGCATCCTGGCGATCATCGTGGTAGCGCTGATCCTCCGGTTGATCCTGCATCGGATGATCAACCGCCTCGCCCGGCCGGCCGAGCGTGCCGCGCTGCCCCGCATCCTGCGCCCCCTGCGCGAGAAACGCGGCACCAACGCGATCCTGCAATCGACCGGCCTGCTCTCCGAACGGCGCACGCAGCGGGCCGCTGCGATCGCGTCGGTGCTCAAGAGCTTCGTCTCGTTCACGATCTTCGTCATGGCGATCATGCTCATCCTGGGCGAACTCGGCATCAACCTGGTACCCCTCATCGCCGGGACCTCCATCGTGGGCGTGGCCCTCGGCTTCGGCGCGCAGAACATCGTCAAGGACTTCCTGGCCGGGATCTTCATGATTCTCGAGGACCAGTACGGCGTCGGCGACGTGATCGACTTCGAGCAGGCGACCGGCCGGGTCGAGGCGGTCGGCCTGCGCACGACCCGGTTGCGGGACGTCGACGGCACGGTCTGGTACGTCCGCAACGGCGAGGTGGTGCGCGTCGGCAACAAGAGCCAGGGCTATGCGCAGGTGGTGCTCGACGTGCCCATCGCGGCGTCCACCGACGTCGAGACGGCCTCGGCCGCCATGCTCGAGGTCGCCCGTCAGATGCACGACGAGGACGAGTGGGCCGAGGTGTTCCTGGGCGAACCGGAGGTGCAGGGCGTCGAGGCCATGACCCGCGAGGAGACCGTGATCCGCCTGGTCGTCCGGGTCCGGCCGCTCGAGCAGTGGCGCACCGCCCGCGAGCTGCGCCGGCGCATCCGGGAAGGCCTGGACCGCCTGGACATCGCCGCCGGCGAACCCCAGGACGCGGAACCCTCGGAACCATCCGCGCCGGCCGACGACTAGCCCAGCTCGCGCACCGCGTCGAGCACCGCGCGGTGCAGGGTCGGGTAGGCGTAGTGCATCGTGGCCAGCGTCTTGACCGGCACCTCGGCGTGTACAGCCAGGGTGAGCATCCCGAGGATCTCGCCGCCGTGCGGGCTGACCACGGTCGCGCCGACCAGGACGCCGCGATCGGTGTCCTCGACCAGTTTGACCAGCCCGTCGTTGCCCTTGCCGTAGATCCAGCCCCGGGTCGACGCCGGGATCTGGGTGCTGCCGGTACGCACGTCGAGGCCCTTGTCGCGCGCCTGTTGTTCGGTGAGCCCGACCCGTCCCACCTCGGGGTCGCTGAACGTCACCCAGGCCACACCGTGGTAGCCGCCGTACAGGTCGCCGCGTTGCAACAGCCGGGCGACGAGCACCCGGGCCTGCCACACCGCCACATGGGTGAACGCGCCGCGCCCGGTCGAGTCGCCGACCGAGTAGAGACCGTCAACCGGCTCGCCGTCGTGCAGCACGCGCATCCCGTCATCGACGTCCAGCGTGTGAGCGTCGGCGGCCAGCCCGAGCGTGTCGAGCCGGAGGTCCAGCGTGTTCGGCCGCCGTCCCACCGCGACGAGCAGCTTCTCGCCGGTGACGGTGCTGCCGTCGTCCAGGGTGACGACCACGCCCTCGCCACCCGCGCTCACCCGCGTCGCGCGCACCTTGGTCCGGAGCTCGAGCCCCTCCCGGCTCAGCACCTCGGCGACGGCCGCCGACGCCTCGGGCTCCTCGACGCGCAGGATGCGGTCGGACGCCTCGACGACGCGCACCTTCGCGCCGAACCGGGCCAGCGCCTGGCTGAGCTCGATGCCGATCGCTCCCCCGCCGAGCACCGCCAGGCTGGCCGGCGCGCTCGGTGACTGCATCACCTCGCGGTTCGTCCACACCGGGCCGTCGATGCTGCGCTCCAGGTCGGCGAGGCCCTCGATCGACGGCATGGCCGGCGCGGTGCCCACCCCGACGACAACGTGCCGCGCTGTGTACGTCTTGTCACCCACCTCGACCTTGATCGCGCCGTCGTCCGCGCGGCCGGCCAGCCGGCCCAGGCCGCGCACGAACGTCCCGCCGAGGTTCTCGAACCGCTCGACGGCCACCCGGTCGTCCCAGTCGTCGGTCGCCTCGTCGCGGATCCGTGTCGCGACCTTGCCGTACTCCGGCGTCGCCTGCGCCGTGCCGGCCAGGTCGTTGACGTACGTGGCGTCGGTCAGTACCTCGGCGCCGCGAATGATCATCTTGGACGGGATGCAGCCGTAGTACGGGCATTCGCCGCCGACCAGGCGCGAGTCGATGCCGAGCACGGACCAGCCGGCCTCGGCCATCCGCTCGGCAACCTCCTCGCCGCCAGGTCCGAGTCCGAGCACGATCAGATCGAAGTCGTCAGGGCCATCGCTCATGCCTGGGACAATAGGCGGGTGCACTCGCAGGATGACGTTACGAATCCCGATCGACCGCCGACGGTCTACGAGGCGATCGGCGGCGAGCCCACGTTCACCCGGCTCGTCGACGCGTTCTATGCCGGGGTGGCGGCCGACCCGGTGCTGCGGGCGATCTATCCAGAAGACGACCTGGGCCCGGCCGCCGAGCGGCTGCGCCTCTTCCTGATCCAGTACTGGGGCGGTCCGACGACGTACTCCGACACCCGCGGCCATCCCCGGCTGCGGATGCGGCACGCCCCCTTCGCCGTCGGCGTCGCGGCCCGGGACGCCTGGCTACGGCACATGCGGGCCGCGCTCGACACGGTGGCGCTGCCCGCCGAGTACGACGACGTGCTGTGGCAGTACTTCACCCGAGCGGCCGAGAGTCTGCGCAACACCCCGGGCTGACCCGGTCCCCACACCCTGAGCGCCCTCAGCCGTGATCAACAGCCCGTCAGCGTGCGAAATCGCCACCTCACGGGCTGTTGATCACCACATGATGGTCGCGCACTCCGGCGACCCAGTCGACGCCGCAATCGCGGCCACCAGGCACAATCGACCGGGTGACCTCAGAGCAGCCGTGGTGGCGCACCGCCGTCTTCTACCAGGTGTATCCGCAAAGCTTCGCCGACGGGAACGGCGACGGCATCGGTGACCTGATCGGGCTGCGCGAGCGCCTCGACTACCTCGTCGAGCTCGGCATCGACGGCTTGTGGCTGTCGCCGTTCTACCGCTCTCCGATGGCCGACGGCGGCTATGACGTGTCCGACCCCTGCGACGTCGACCCTCGCTTCGGCACGCTGGACGACTTCGACGCCCTGGTCGCCGCCGCGCGCGAGCGACACGTGCGGATCACCATCGACATCGTCCCGAACCACTTCTCCGACCAGCATCCGTGGTTTCAGCAGGCGCTGGCCGCGGCGCCGGGCAGCCCCGAACGCGAGCGGTTCATCTTCCGCGACGGCCGGGGTGAGCACGGCGAGTTGCCGCCGAACAACTGGCCCGCGGCATTCGGCGGCCCGGCGTGGCAGCAGGTGCCGGACGAGCGGAGCGAGCATCGCAGCGAGATACGAGCCGGCCGCGAACAGCGAGCGATACCTCCGAAGTCACAGTGGTACCTGCACCTGTTCGCTCCTGAGCAGCCAGACCTGAACTGGGACAACCCCGAGATCCCGGCCGAGTTCGAGCGGGTGCTCCGGTTCTGGCTCGACCGGGGCGTGGACGGCTTCCGGATCGACGTCGCCCACGGCATGGCCAAGCCCGCGGGCCTGCCCGACCTCGACCTGTCCAAGCTGCTGCCTCGAGGCGGGGACGCCCCGGCGCCATCGCCCGACGACATCCGGTGGGACCAGGACCACGTCCACGATTACCTTCGAGGGTTCCGCCGCGTGCTCGACTCCTACCCCGGCGAGCGGATGGCCGTGGGCGAGGTGTGGGTGGCCGACGACGGCCGGCTGGCCCGGTACGCGCGTTCCGACGAGCTCAACCTCACCTTCAACTTCACCCTGCTGACGGCCAAGTGGGGCACCGGCTCACTGCGCGCCGCCATCGACAGCTCGATGTCGGCGATGGCCGAGGTCGGGGCACCCTGCACATGGGTGCTGTCCAACCACGACGTCGTGCGGCACGTCACCCGGTACGGGGGCGGGTCGGTCGGCACGGCCCGGGCGCGGGCTGCCGCCTTGCTGCAGCTGTCGTTGCCCGGAGCGGTGTACGTCTACAACGGCGACGAGCTGGGGCTGCCCAACGTCGATCTGCCCGACTCCGCGCTCCAGGACCCGGTCTGGGAGCGCACCGGCCATACCGAGCGGGGGCGTGACGGCGAACGGGTACCCCTGCCCTGGAGTGGAGCGGCGCCGCCGTACGGGTTCACGACCGGGACGTCGACCTGGCTGCCGATGCCCGAAGGCTGGGCGTCGCTCACGGTCGAGGCCGAGTCCGCCGAACCGGATTCGATGCTGGCCCTCTACCAGCAGGCGCTGATGCTGCGCCGCAAGACAGCCGAGCTGCGCACTCACGAGTTCACCTGGATCGACGCGCCCGCGAGCTGCCTGGCCTACCGCCGGGGCAACGGCTTCGCAGTCGTGATCAACGCCGGCGATCGGCCCGCTCCCCTGCCGTCCGGTGATGTCGCCCTGGCGTCGGGCCCGCTGACCGACGGCTTGCTGCCCCCCGACACCGCCGTCTGGATCCGCATCTAGGCAGCCGGCGTGGGCCTCAGGACACGATGCCGAGGGCCATGCCGGGACGCTCGGCGTACACCGAGCCGTACTCGGCGACCACCCGGGACCAGCGGCCACACACGTCGATGGCTACGTGCGAACCGGGCGGCAGGAAGCCCATTCGGGTCAGTGCGCTGACCGCACGGAGTGTGACCTCTGCCCGCAGACCGCCGTGCGTCGCGGTCAGTACAACCGAATCCAGCAGCGCGTCCGCGACCTCAGCCCGCGGCTGCGCGCCGCGCACACCTTCACGCTCAGCCGCCTCGCGGAACGTCGACGCCCCCTTACGCACGACGTCGCGAACGACGGCGTCCGGAACCCTCTCGACCCGTCGCCACCCCTCGGCGGGGGGAAGCGCACCACGCCACTCGACGTCGCGTCGCTCGGGCGGCTCGGCCACCCCACCGTCGAGCCAGCTCACCAGTTCGCGAGCACGCACCGTCCAGTCGGTCGTCGGCCCGGCCCAGGTAATCCGGACGGTTCGGCCCACAAGCACGCCGAACGGCAGCCTCGCGTACCCCGCCGCGGAGCTCGCATCCAGCCTGATCCGAAAGACACCGCTCGGATCGAGCGCGGCGACCCGCCTGGCCAGTGGTGCCAGGCCGGCCAACTGTGGGGCGGCATCCCGGAGCGCGCTCGTCACATCAGGGCTCGTCATCTCGACTCGGACGCCGCTGGGCCGTCGGCGTACCCGGTGAGGACGGCCCGCTCGTCCGGCGTGATGCGCCGGGGTCGATCCGTCCCGAAGTCGAACGTCACGAGCGTCGTCGACGCCTGGGCGGCCAGCGTGTCGCCGTCGTACACGTCGTAGAGCACGCGGAACGACGCCGCCCGGATCTGATCGACGCACAGCTCGAGGCGCAACGGCTCCGGGTGATACACGACCGGACGCAGGTAGGTGATCTCGTGGTGCTTGACGACCGTCCCACCCTCGAACGATGCGTCGTAGCGGTCGAAGAACATCGACACCCGGGCCTGCTCCAAGTAGGCGAGGTACGCGGTGTTGTTGACGTGGCCGTAGGCGTCCATGTCGGACCAACGCATTGCGCACCGTGCTACGAAGCGGGCCATAGCGTCTGTTAGTCGCGAGAGAGCTTGCGGTAGGTGACAGCATGCGGCCGCGCGGCCTCGGCGCCGAGACGTTCGACCTTGTTCTTCTCGTAGGCCTCGAAGTTGCCCTCGAACCAGAACCATTGCGCCGGGTCGTCTTCGCTGCCCTCCCACGCGAGGATGTGGGTCGTAACGCGGTCAAGGAACCACCGGTCGTGGCTGATCACCACGGCGCAGCCGGGGAACTCGAGGAGCGCGTTCTCCAGGGATCCCAGCGTCTCGACGTCGAGGTCGTTCGTCGGCTCGTCGAGTAGGAGCAGGTTGCCGCCCTCTTTGAGCGTCAAGGCCAGGTTGAGGCGGTTGCGCTCGCCGCCGGACAGCACCCCGGCCGGCTTCTGCTGATCCGGTCCCTTGAAACCGAACGCCGACACGTACGCCCGCGAGGGCATCTCGACGTGCCCGACCTGGATGTAGTCCAGCCCCTCGGAGACCGCCTGCCACACGGTCTTCGTCGGGTCGAGACGCTCACGCGACTGGTCGACGTAGCTGATCTTGACGGTCTCGCCGACCTTGACCTCCCCGGAATCCGGCTGCTCGAGGCCCACGATCGTCTTGAACAGCGTCGTCTTGCCGACTCCGTTCGGCCCGATGATGCCGACGATGCCACCGCGCGGCAGCGTGAACGACAGGTCCTTGATCAGCACCCGACCGTCGAAACCCTTGTCGAGATGGCTCACGTCGACGACCACGGTGCCGAGCCGCGGACCCGGCGGAATCTGGATCTCCTCGAAGTCGAGCTTGCGGGTCTTCTCCGCCTCGGTCGCCATCTCCTCATACCGCTGCAGGCGGGCCTTGCTCTTGGCCTGCCGGCCCTTGGCGTTCTGCCGCACCCAGTCCAGCTCGTCACGCAGCCGCTTCTGCAGCTTCTGGTCCTTCTTGCCTTGCACCCCCAGCCGCTCGGCTTTCTTCTCGAGATAGGTCGAGTAGTTGCCCTCGTACGGGTAGGCCCGGCCGCGGTCGAGCTCGAGGATCCACTCGGCCACGTTGTCAAGGAAGTATCGGTCGTGCGTGACCGCGAGCACGGTGCCCGGGTACTTCGCGAGATGCTGCTCGAGCCACTGGACGCTCTCGGCGTCGAGGTGGTTAGTGGGCTCGTCCAGCAGCAGCAGATCAGGCTGCTCGAGCAGGAGCTTGCACAGCGCCACCCGGCGACGTTCGCCCCCGGAGAGGTGGGTGACCGGCTCGTCGCCGGGCGGGCACCGCAGGGCATCCATCGCCTGCTCGATGCGGCTGTCGAGCTCCCAGCCGTTGGCGTGCTCGATCTTCTCCATCAGGTCGCCCTGCTCGGGAAGCAGCGCATCGAAGTCGGCGTCCGGCTCACCCATGGCGGCAGACACCTCTTCGAACCGAGCCAGCCAGCCCCGCAGCTCGGCAACAGCGTCGTCGACATTGCCCCGCACGGTCTTCGTCTCGTCCAGCGGCGGCTCCTGCTGCAGCAGGCCGACCGTCGCATCAGGTGCCAGCTGTGCGTCCCCGTTCGACGCGTGATCCAGCCCCGCCATGATCTTGAGCACGGTGGACTTTCCGGCGCCGTTAGGCCCGACGACGCCGATCTTCGCGCCCGGCAGGAATGCCAAAGTGACGTCGTCGAGAATCACCTTGTCGCCGTGGGCTTTGCGCACCTTGTGCATTGTGTAGATGAACTGCGCCACTATCCGTCCTCGATTTGTGAATTCATTCTGATCGCCAGCGGGCCGACGCCGCCGCACCATCGTCCAGTGTCCCAGCTCCGAAGACCTCGCCGGCCCGCAACCCCCGTCGCGACCGCTGGCCGGCGAGGCCGATTCAGCACTCGACAGCCACCTAGCTGGCTACAGCCAGCGCCGGTGTCTCGATCGCCTCGATGGGTTCCTCGCTCGGATCGACCGGAATGCCGTCCCCGTCGACCTCGACGGTGGTTACCGCATACGGTCGGCTGACCTTCGTGAACTGCGAGGTTCCCCGCGCGAGGTCGTGGCCGACCGCGATCGCATCCAGCTCGTAAGACATGCGCGTGACCTCGTCCTTGATGTACTCACGCGCGAAGAATCTGCCCGTCACCACAACGGGTTGCCCCTTGTGCAGCGAGGCGGCGACGTTCTGGGCCATTGCTCGCCAACAGGTGACTTTTGCGAACAGCTTCTCGTTGTCCTCCCACAAGCCCGTCTCACGATTGAACTTGCGAGACGTCGAGGCGATGCGAAAGCTCGCCACCGGAACCCCAGAACCCGTCGTGCGAGACCTCGGGTCGTCGACCACGTTGCCGACGATGGTGATTAACGTGTCATTCATGTGCCCTGCTCCTGTTCAGTGATCCGGTTCGGTGTCCGGTCCGCCCGCGGTGGGCGTGGATTCACTGAAGCGCAGAGCAGGCGTGAGCATCGGGCCGCACGGGGATCTGTGGACAGCGGCCCGAGCTGTGGATGCCGCTACCCGAAAATGTCGCCGGCCTGTGGTAGCTCGCGCGGCGGGGACACTGCGTCAGCCGCGGAACGTGCGCCGGTACGCCGCCGGAGAGGTTCCCACCAGACGAGTGAAGTGATGTCGCAACATCGCGGCGGTGCCGAAACCCGAACGGGCCGCCACCGTCTCGATCGGGTCGTCCCCACGCTCGAGCATTTCCCGCGCGCGATGAACGCGTTGGTTGGTGAGCCACACGTGCGGGGTCGTGCCCGTCTCGTCGCGGAACCGCCGAGCGAACGTCCGCAGGCTCATCGCCGACCGAGCGGCCATCGACTCGACCGTGTGCTCGGTGGCCAGATCGGATGTGATCTCGTCCAGCAGCGGCGCAAGAGTCTCGGCCTCGCACGCCCGGATCGGCGCACCGACGAACTGCGCCTGACCGCCCTCGCGGAACGGCGGCATCACCATGCGCCGGGCGACGACGTTGGCCACCCCGACACCGTGCTCCTCCCGGATGAGGTGCAGGCACAGATCGAGCCCGGCGGCCGATCCGGCGCTGGTCAGCACGGGGCCGTCGCAGACGTAGAGCACGTTCGGATTGACCCGCGCCGCCGGGAACTCTTCGGCGAGCCGGGCCGCGTGCCGCCAATGCGTCGTGCAGTCGCGCCCGTCGAGCAGTCCGGCCTCGCCGAGGGCGAATGCTGCGTTGCAAATGCTCATCACGCGCGCGCCACGGGCCACCGTGCGCCGCAACGTGCCGAGCAGTTCGGCCGGCCAAACCGTAGGCCCCAGGGTGGCGGCGACGATCACGAGATCGGCCTGCTCGGCGACGTCGAGGCGATGAGGGGTGCCGATCGTGTAGCCGTTGGCCGTCGGCACCGGCCCATCGGCGACGGACACCACGGCGAACTCGGTGCGCGGCACTCCGTCCTCGGTGCGATCGACACCGAATCCCTCGCAGGCGACGCCGAGTTCGAACGGAGTCACGCCGGGCACGATCACTGCGGCAACGGATTTCAACGGCACGACGTCAGCATGCCCGAGCAGTGGCAGGATTTCAATGCAGCATGGCATCCTTGCCACTCGTGGCGGGATCTCCGCACACGCAGACTTACTGCCATGTTCGCTGTCGCGCTCCTCGGCCTGTTCCTGCTCGTCGCAATCGCGGGCGCGCTCGGCATCACCGCCGACTCGCGCGACCTCCGCCCGCTCCTCCCCCTACACGCTCCAGGGAGTCAACCCGACAGCCCGTGGACCGAGCGATTCGTCCGCACGGCGCTGCCCCCGCATCGACAGGTACGTGCGGACACACCGCTCGTAACGGATGCCGAACCGACACCTCGTGGCGGTAATCTGCCGCTGAGCCCCCGTAGCTCAGCGGATAGAGCTGCCGCCTTCTAAGCGGTAGGTCGCAGGTTCGAGTCCTGCCGGGGGCACGCAGAATGTCCTTACAGAGCAAGGTCTTTGAGCATCTACCGGGATTCCCACTGCCGTGCCACTCGACTTGCGCGGATCCCGACTCACGAATGAGCCAATCGACCGCGCACGGGCCACTGGCAGGCTGCGCCACACAACGTTCAGCGACACGGTAATTGTCGCTGAACCTCTACGAGCCGCAGCCACGCCATCATCGCTTGCAGGCAATATTGCTTTGATGCCATACTTGTAGGTGTGCGGTTGAGTGGCCGACGAGTTCGACCTCTTGCTCCCGGATCGAGGAGCCTGGATACCGCGCCGGGCCGCGATGACGAAACCGCCCAGCTGAAGCGCATACGGCAACGTCGCGGCTACGAAGTCTGGAGAGTCTCGCAGCGCTTCGACGAAGCAGTGGCGATTCGGCTGATCTGTTGGTTCCCGCCGGACACCGACACGGTGGTGGTGACAGTGTTCGGCGGACAAGAAACCGATCGGGGACGCGTTCTACAACAGCGTCGGCACCCGCGCTGACGCGGCGATCGACAAGTGGCTCAGACAACAAGACGAAAAATGAGGATGACGAGAGCGACGGTGGTGGCGATGAGCAAGACGACGACTAGGAAGACACCGGAGGGATTCGTCGACGGCTCGGCACGTATCGACCGGCTGCTGTCGGATACGGAACGAGCAGAACGGGTCGCGAAGATCCGGGCCGACGGCCGAGAAATGGACCGGACCCACGCCCTGAACCTGGCCATGATCCGCAAAGCTGCCGAGCTGACCCAGGAAGAGGTCGCCGAGCGACTGGGGGCACGCCAGGGCGACATCTCCCGGATCGAGAACCGCAGCGATCTACTCCTGTCGACCCTGCTCAACTACCTCACCGCCACGGGCGCCGACGACGCCCGCATCGTCGTCACCGTCCACGGCCAAGAATTCGACCTCGACCTAGCCAGCCTCGGACGCAAGAAGACAGACCCAACTCCCCCGAACACGTAGCCCACCGCACCCTGCGCTCCATCCGCCTGAGGCTTCGCTCGCTGGGTGTGTTGATTCAGGCCCAACGTGCAGCAACGCGTGGTTCATCGGAGTAATGGGAGATCCGCGGGCGTTGATCACCAAGCAGTCGATAGGTCGAGCGGGGCTTAAGTGTCCGTCCGTCGAAGGCCGACGGTGAGTTCGACTTCGACCGGCGCGTTGCCCGGCAAGCTTGCCACGCCGACTGCCGAACGCGCCGCGGTTCCCGTGTCGACGCCCAGGTCCTCCCGCAGTCGCCGGGACGCCCCGTCGGCCACTTCAGAGTGCTGGAGAAAGCCGGGCGCGCTGGCGATGTAGACGGTCATCCGCAGGCAGCGATCGATCCGAGCGCCATCCGGCAGCGACAGGCGAACAGCGATGAGCGCGTCTCCGGCCGCAAGGTGCGCGGCCGCAGTCGCGTCGGACACGCTGACGTCTGTGCCGACCAGGCCTGTGAACGTCAGCTTTCCGTCGACGCGAGGTGTGATGCCGGCGGTGTAAGCGATGTTGTCGTGGATAACGGCGGGCCGGTATTCGCCTTGCGGCGTCGGCATGGTCACTAATAGCCTCGCTCGGCCCGAAAGACGTTGGTCAGCGGTCGTCCGGCCAGCCAGTTCTCGAGGTTGCGGCAGAACAAGTCGGTTATGAGCCTGTTCTCGGAATCGACGGTTGAGGCCGAGTGCGGGCTCACGATGACGTTCGACAGCTGCCACAACGGGGATTGATCCGGCAGCGGCTCGATCGAGAAGACGTCCAGGCAGGCTCCGCCGATCTCGCCAGACACCAGCGAGTCGATCAGCGCCTCCTCTTCGATGACGTCGCCGCGCGCGATATTCACCACCACCGCGCGCTGTGGCAGCAACGAGAGACGACGGCGGTCGAGCAGGTGGTACGTCTCGGCCGTGAGCGGGCAGCACAGCACGAGAACGTCCGTCGCGGTGAGCACGCCGTCAAGCTCCGAGATCGGCAGCGTCGCCGTCTCTGGTTCCAGGCCGTAGTCGTGATCGCGCCGGCCGACCCCGGTGACCTCGGCACCCAGAACGTGGAACGTCTGCGCCACCTGCCGACCGACCCGGCCGAGCCCGACCACGGTCACGCGCCGACCGGCCAGCAGCTGCGTGGCGTATCGCTGCCAGTGCCGTTTCTCCTTCGCGTCGGTCAGCGCCGGCAGACCTTTGACGAAATACAGCGCGCCGGCCAATGCGAACTCGGCCAGTGGGATC
Source organism: Jatrophihabitantaceae bacterium (assembly GCA_036502575.1). Taxonomy (GTDB): domain Bacteria; phylum Actinomycetota; class Actinomycetes; order Mycobacteriales; family Jatrophihabitantaceae; genus DASXRA01. The sequence continues at coordinate 27,760 of DASXYL010000082.1, forward strand.
GCATGCACGCCGGCTGCCGTGGTGAGGGTGATCCCGGACTCCGTCAGCTGATACCGGCTCACGGACTCGCCGATTCCCGAGCTGGTGGCCTGTATCCATTTCAGCCTCGGACAGTTCTTCGGTATCTCGCCGGGGGCCATCCAGTCGAAGTCGAACATCACGTCGGCGGAAGACAGCAACTCGCGCCACCGCGCGAGCTCGTCAGTCGTGAGCTCGCGGCGATCACCGTTGTGGTCGGCCGGATAGCGCGGCACCGGCAGCAGATCTGGCTCGTAGCGAACGTGCAACCGTGGGTCGACCGCCCGGATCTGCTCGATGCACTCGGCCTCGAGCATCGAACCGATCAGGACGTTCACCGGCTCTTCGGTCACGAGTCTCCCCCGGCGTAGTGACATGCCGCCCAATGACCCGGGGCAACGATTCGCAACTCGGGCACCTGCTCGGCGCAGAGATCGTCGGCCCGCCAGCAGCGAGTCCGGAACGGACAGCCTGACGGGACGTTCATCGGGTTGGGCGGATCGCCCTGCAGGACGATCCGCTCACGCTGATCGTGCTTTCCCAGACGCGGTATGGCGGACAACAGCGCCTGGGTATAGGGCATGCGGGGGTCGCGGTACAGCTCCTCGGTGGGGGCGAGCTCCACGATCCGGCCGAGGTACATGACCCCGACCCGGCTACTGATGTGCCGAACGACGCTCAGATCGTGCGAGATGAACAGGTAGGTGAGGCCATAGGTTTGTTGAAGGTCCGACAGCAGGTTCAACACCTGCGCCTGGACCGACACGTCGAGGGCGCTCACCGGCTCGTCCGCGATGATCAGTTTGGGCTTTACAGCGAGGGCCCGCGCGATGCCGAGCCGTTGTTGCTGCCCACCGCTGAATTGGTGCGGATAGCGATCGGTATGTTCCAGCCGCAGGCCGACCGCTGTCAGTATCTCCTCGACCTCCCGGCGTCGTTGGGCCTTGCTCTGCCCGCCTTGCACGACCAATCCCTCGCTGACGATCTCGGCTGCTGTCATCCGCGGATCCAGCGCGGCGCGCGGATTCTGGAAGACGACCTGGATCTGCCGTCGTGCCTTGCGCAAGCGGCGCCCGCGTAGGCGCAGCAGATCGCGTCCTTCGAAGAAGATCCGGCCGGAACTGGGACGCTCGAGCCGCAGAATGGTCCGGGCCAGGGTGGACTTCCCACATCCAGACTCCCCGACCAACCCGACGGTCTCGCCGGCGGCGATCTCGAGCGAAACACCGTCGACCGCCGTCAGAACCGCCCGGTTGCGGTCGCGCAAGGCGTGACCGATCCGGAACTGGGTCGACAGGTCCTGGATGTCCAGCAGGGTTGTTGTTCTCGACGCCGGCATCGAGTCCTTGGGTGACGGGGTGACTGTTGATTCCTCGGTCATGTCAGTACAGCCAGCACGCAACGTGCCGGCCGTCCTCCATCCGCTGAATCGGCGGCACTTGCTGGCACTTGCTCATCGCCTGCTGGCAGCGTGGCGCGAACGGGCAACCTGGCGGCATTGCGAGAGGGTTCGGGACGTTGCCCGGTATCGCACTCAATCGCTCTCGGCCGGACTCCAACGAGGACACCGAATCCACCAGGCCCATCGTGTACGGGTGGCGAGGCGTCTCGACGAGATCATCTACCGGCGCTCGCTCCATCACCTTGCCGCCGTACATCACGATCGCCTCGTCGCACGCTTCCGACACCACGCCCAGGTCGTGGGTGATCAACAGGATCGCCGCATCGACCCGCGATCGAAGGTCTCGGACGAGGTCGAGCACCTGCGCCTGGATGGTCACGTCGAGGGCGGTCGTCGGCTCGTCCAGGATCAGCAGTTCGGGATCGTTGGCCAGTGCCATGGCGATCGTGACGCGCTGGAGCATTCCGCCACTCATAGCGTGCGGATAGCTGCGCAAGCGCTCCGCTGCCGCGGGAATGCGGACCAACGACAGCAGGCGCACCGCCTCCTTGACTGCGTCCTCGTTGCTGATCCGTCGATGGGTCTGCAGCGTTTCCCGCATCTGCCGGCCGACCGTATAGACCGGGTTGAGCGCCGACATCGAGTCTTGCGGCACCAGACAGATGCTCTTCCCACGGGTCGACTGCATCTGCGAGTCGGACGCCTGGAGGATGTCCACTCCTTTGAACAACACCTGACCGCCGACGATGTCGCCCGGCCGCCTGATCAACCGCATGATCGACATCGCGGTCACGCTCTTCCCGGAACCGGACTCTCCGACCAGGCCGACGCTCTGCCCGGTCGAGATGTCGAAGCTCACACCATCGACGGCACGAACCGTTCCACCCGATGTCCGAAATTGCGTCTGGAGGTCGCGAACCTCGAGCAGCGCTCCGGCCGTCACGGCGTTGAACCATCGCTGATCAGGCGTCCCCGGCTCAGCACCATTGCGACGCGATTCAAGGAGCGCAAGTCCTGCAACGGATCCTCCGCGACGCTGATGATGTCGGCTTCCTGGCCGACCGACACATGCCCGAGCCGATCGTCGATTCCCAGGACGGACGCCGCCTTCCCGGTTGCGGCGGCGATGACGTCCAGGGCCGCGATCCCACCGGCGTTCATCAGCGCCATCTCCTCGGCCAGCGCATTGAACGGTGAGAACATCCAGCCGGCGTCGGTCCCGGCAACGAAGTTGATTCCCATCTGCTGCATGCGGCTGAACTGCGCGAGACCGCCGTCGAGCATCCGGCGCCACTGATCCAGTTCGGCTTGCCGTTCGGGCGAGCGGTCTATCTCAGACTCGATCATCTTCACGACGAAAGCCCGGACCGAGAGGGTAGGCGTGACGGCGATACCCGAGCTGGCCATCTTCTCGGCAACGGCCGGCTCGAACTCCTGGTGACCGGCGCCGTCGACGAAGAAGCTGGCGTGTTCGATCTGGTCGGCGCCGGCTTCGATCGCTCCCTCGATTCCTCGTGCGCTCAGGCAATGGATGGTGACCTTGCGAGACAGGTTGTGCGCTTCCTCAACGATGGCCGCCAGTTCGGCGGCACTGTAGGACGCCTTCCACGACATGGTGTTCCGGGTACCGCCGCCGGTCGCCATGACCTTGATCCAATCGGCACCGTCCCTCGCGAGTTGCCGTACCCGGCGCCTGACCCCTTCGACCCCGTCGGCCTCGCCGCCGAGTGGCCACGTATGGCCCCCGGTCATCGTCACGGGTTGACCGCACAACAGCATCCGTGGCGCCGGCGCGCCGGACAGTTCCACCGCCCGACGCAGATCGAAGGTCGTGTCGCCGCGGGATCCGTTGTCGCGGATCGTTGTGATCCCGCCTCGTAGGGCAGTCTGTGCGGCGAAGGTCGAGAAGGTTTGCAGCACCCCGTCCGACTCGGTCATCCAGTCCTCGAGCGAGGTCCCGTCACCGGGAAAGTTGAGGTGTACGTGGCAATCGATCAGACCCGGGAGCAGGGTGTGTCCAACCAGATCGATGACCTGCGCATCGGCCGGTACCGCACCTTCGGGAACCCGCCCCTGGAAGATCGCGGTGATCAGGCCGTCCTGGACAACGACGACCGGGTCGGGCAGTGCCGGGGCGCCGCTGCCGTCGATCAATCGAGCGGCCCGGATCACGAGGACCTTCGTCCGGTCGGCCAACCGGCCGCCGTCGTCGAGAGCCATCTGCTAGCCCCCCAGGGCGGCGGGGTAGAAGTACTCGAAGCCGCCGCCTGAGTAGGAGACGCCCTTGAGCTTGCTCGACATGACGACCAGGTCGGAGTTCTCGTGCAGCGGGAACATCAGCGCCTGTTGCATGATGAGCTGCTGGGCCTTCTTGTAGGTCGCCGTCCGAGCGGCATCGGAGAGCTGGCTCCGGCCCTGCATCAACAGATTCGTCAGGTCAGGGTTCACGTAGTGACTCCAGTTGAGGTACTGGTTCGGCAAGAACCAGACGCTGAGCGCGTCCGGGTCGACGGCGACATATTGCGACGGCGTCATGGCCATCGTGCTGCCCTTCTTCGACGCGTCGTCCAACCACGCATTGGTCGACTGGAGCACGACCACGGCGTCCATGCCGGCATCCTTCAACTGGGCCTGGATCGCCTGCACCATGAGCGGATAACCGGAGATGTCCGACGGCGCCGTCAAGCGGATCGTGAGCTTCTTGCCGTCCTTCATCCAGGTGCCGTTCGTCTTCGACCACCCGGCCGCGGTCAGCACGCTGGCCGCCTTGCTGGGATCGTAGGAGTACATGTCGCCGACGGACTGGTCGTAGCCGACCATGCTCCCGGCGAGCGGTGTGTTCAGCACCTTGTACGCACCGTCGTCCGTTGCCTTGATGACTTTCTGCTTGTCGACCGAGTAGAGCAGCGCCTGCCGGACCGCAACATCGTTGGTCGGGAACGTGCTTGCGTTGATGGGCAGGAACACGCCCATGCCGGAAATCGGGAATGCCACAGCCTGATTTGCCGAGTCGGATCCGAGCTTGTTGAAGAAGTCGCCCGGTGTTTCCTGCATGAATTGGGCCTGCCCGCTCTGGTATTCGCTCACCCTTGCCTGAGCATCGGTGACTATGTCGAAAACCAGTCGCGCGATCTTGGACGGCCCGTTCTGGCCGACCGCCGGAGGCGCCCACTGATAGTCGGGGTTACGGATCAAGACCAGCTTCTGATTGGGAACGTAGCTCTGGAACATGAACGGGCCGGTGCCGGTGGGGTGATTCCCCAGGTCCTTGCCGTATTTGGTGATCGCGGTTGGGGATTGGATGCTCATGTACGGCTCGCCGAGCTGTGCCAGCAGCGGGCCGTAGGGCTTGGTGCACTGCAACTCGACCTTGTACTGCGCTAGCGCGATCGCCTTGGTGCACGGGCCGAGGAGGGTGAGCGACGTAGCCGACGCGGTATCGGCGTTGGTGATATAAGCGATGTTCGCCACGACAGATTTCGCGTCGAATGGCGTGCCGTCATGGAATTTCACGCCGGATCGGAGGTCGAAGTCGTACTTCAGACCGTCTGGCGAGACCGCCCACTTCGTCGCCAGGTCCGGGGTCACCTTGTTCTGCTTGTCGAGCCACACCAGCGTGTCGAAGATGTTGACGTCGATAGGCCCGACATCGCGAGCGCCGGTCGTCGCCGGGTTCAGCGTCGCCAACTGCTCGGCCCACGCGATCGTCACCGTGGCGTTCGGGTTCGCTGGGGAATTGTTGGTGCCACCGGAGCCGGAGCCTGCCGTACATCCCGCCAGCAGTAGGACCCCTACCGCACCAACCGCGGCAGCGCGTAGATGGTTCATTGGTCAGTTCTCCTTAGATTGGACACGCGTCGCTCGAACGGGTGTGACGGTGCGTGGACACTGCTCACGTGCTTCGCGGAACACCGCCTATCCCCGAGCGAGAGTCGTGTCGAGTTCGTCGCGCAGCCCGTCGCCGATGAGGTTCGTCGCGATGATGAAAAGCGCCAGGAAGACGCCGGGAAAAGTAGTCAGCCACCAAGCGAGCGTGATGTAGGTCTTGCCGTCGCTCAGCATGGCTCCCCATTCCGGATTCGGGGGTTGGGCACCGAGCCCGATGAAGCCGAGCGCCGACAACCACAGCACCGCAACGCCGAGCCACGACGTCGAGAGAACGAGAATCGATGACGCCACGTTGGGGACTATGTGCCGGACGATGATGTGCCGCCGGGTGGCACCCAGCACGATTGCGCCGTCGATATAGGGCATCCGGCGAACCGACATGGTCGCGCCCTCGACCACCCGTGCATAGATGGGGATGAGAACCAGCGCCACAGCCAGGACCCCGTGGGTGAAGCCTGGCCCGAGAATCGCGTTGATGCTCAACGCCAACAGGATTCCCGGGAACGCCAGCATGAGATCGATCAGACGCATCACCGCGAAGTTGATCCAGCCCCCAGCGAAGCCGGCGAGCAAGCCGAGGACGGTGCCGATGAATCCGCCGAGCGCAACGACCTCCACGCTGCCGACCAGGGTGACCCGACCCCCGTACAGCACCCGGGTGAAGATGTCTCGGCCGAATTGATCCGTGCCCATCAGATGCGACATCGACGGCGACTCGAATCGCGCCATCACATCCTGTGCGATCGGGCTGGTCGAGGTGAGCAGCGGGGCGGCCAGGACCAACGCGACGACGACGATTGCGAGCACGGCACCGACGGCCAGACTCGGATGCCGCAACGATCTGATCAGCCGCGTTCGGAGTGCAAGCGGCACCACGGCGATCTCGCCGGCATCCACACCAAAGGCCTCGACGGGCAGTGGTGTCGCTGCGCCCGGGCCTCGCAGGAGTTCTCGCATCCCATCGGTCATGTGGCATAAGCCAATCGTGGATCGAGGACTGGACGGACCAGGTCGACGACGAGATTGATCAGGACATAAACCAGGGCGATGAGCAGGACGACCGCCTGCACGGTGAGGTAGTCCTTGTTGACGCTGGAATACACCAGAAGCCGACCCAGACCCGGCCGCGAATAGATCGTTTCGACCACGACGGCTCCGGTGACCAGGTTGCCTGCCTCGAGGCCAATCACGGTCAGCAACGGCGCGATGGAATTGCGCATGACGTGCCGGCGAATGACGGCACCGCCGGGGATTCCGCGCGCACGCGCGTAGAGGACGTGCGGTTGTTCCAGGACCTCGATGATGCTCGAGCGGACGAAGCGCGCGATGAACCCCATACTCCCGAGGCCGAGGGTGGCTGCCGGCAGCACGAGACCCTGCACCGATCCGCCGCCGACCACGGAGAACCACTGCAGTTGCACCGCGAAAGCCACGAGTAGAAGCAGTCCGAGCCAGAAGCTGGGAATGGAAAGGAAGACCAGAGCGGTCATCATCACGAGCGTGTCGGTGCGACTACTGCGCCTGAGTGCGGCGAAGGTCCCCACGGCCGTGCCGAGTATCAGCGAGACGACCAACGAGGCGCACACCAGTTGCAGCGTCCAGTTCAGGTTCGTCATGACGAGCTGACCGACCGATCGCTGCTGGATGTAGGAGTACCCGAAGTCCCCGTGCAGTGCGCCAGCGAGCCACTTGCCGTACTGATCGGGCAGCGGATTGTCGATGCCGAGCTGGCGGTGCAGCCGGGTGACCAGAGCGGGATCGCCGGCATTCGTACCGAGGATCGCCTTGACCGGATCGCCCGGGATCATGCGGATGAACAGGAAGACCAGCACGCTCACCGCGAAGATCAGTACCGGGACCGCGGCCATTCGCCGGAGGAGATACGTTCTCATGCTCGCTCCGCCGCCCCGGCCGCGCCGCCGGCCGCGGGGGTCTCGATATCGGACGCGGTCGGACCGACGGCCGAAGACTCGCCCGCGAAGATCCGGCTGAGCCGATCGTACGAGCCACGTAGATGCTGCTCGACCATGTGCCGCACCTGCTCGACATCGCGGCTCATGAGCACGTCAAGGATTTCCTGATGCTCGACAGCGGCCAGCTGGCCGTAGTCGTCGCTGGCGCTGCGCCGCTTGAACAGAAAGAGCGTTACCTGCGATCGCATCCCGGCCCAGGCATTCCACAAACGGCTGTGATGCGCTGCTCGGTACAGGGCGTCGTGGAACTGCATGTCGAGCTCGACCAGCCTGAGGTCGTTGCCGGCGGCGGCGGCCGGTGCGAAGGCCCGGGTGACTTCGGCCATCGCCGCGAAGTCACTCTCGGTCGCCCGCTCGACCGCGAGTTCGGCCGCGAATACCTCCAGCGCTGTCCGAAGCGAGGCCAGCTCATACACGTCCGTCGCGGTGAACGTGGCCACGGAAGCGCCTCGGTGCGGCGCGATCTCGACGATGCCTTCTTGCTGGAGCCGAAGTAGCGCTTCTCGTACCGGCCCTCGGCTCACGCCGAGCTGCTGGGCGAGTTCGGCGTCGCTCAGACGGCCGCCGTCGATCGAGCCGTCGAAGATGGCTTCCCGGATGCTGGCGGCGACGTCTTCAGCGAGCACCGACCGTCGAGCCGGCCGGATCCCACCATGGAGCATCGGAACCTCGTCTCCCCGTCAGATTGTCGACAATCTGAAAACTAGAGAGTCAAAGTTTCGACTGTGTTTCGCTCCGTGGACGGAACTGGAAGCGATTCGGGCGCTGCGTTTCGGGGATGCGACGTGACCGTCTGACGAGGGGAGGTCAGCTGGTTGAGAACCCGCGCAGGCAGTCGACCATCAGGGCCAATGCCTCGCTCCACTGACCTTCGTCGCGCGCGTAACACGCCCGGAAGTGACCGACACCCCTCGGTCCGAATTGGTAGCCCGGCGATATCACGACTCGCGCCTGCCGTTGGAGCGCGGCTGCGATCTGTTCATCAGTTCGCCCGAGCGCCGATACGTCAGGAAAGACGTAGGCTGTGCCCTGGCCCGGCATGAGCCTCAGGCCGGGCACCTCGAGCAGCGCGGACACCGTGAGCTGCCGGAGCTTGTCCAGCTCGGCGATCCGGTTCGCGACGAATTCGACGTCGTCGACCAGCCACCGCTTGAGCAACTGCTGCGCGTAGGCAGGAGCTCGCAGCGCGCTCAGTGTCAAGGTTTGTTCGACGGCCGACATCACGTCGGCCGGGCCGTTCAGCACCCCGATGCGGTAGCCCGTCAGGGATTCCGTCTTCGACGGACCGAGGACGGTGATACAGCGATCGGCCATGCCCTCCACGGCCGCCAGGTGCTGATACTCGACCCCGGGGTAGACCAGGCGGCAGTAGAGCTGATCGACCAGGACGCGGAAGGGGCCGGCGACCGCGCGATCGGCTATGCCCTGCAGGGTCGCCGCGTCATACACCGCACCAGTCGGGTTGTTGGGGTTGGAGAAGACGAGCAGCTTCGGCTTTTGCGGGAGCAGGCGATCGACGGCGTCCAGGTCGAGCGATGAGGACTCACTGCCGGCAAGCACGGGGATGCGTTCGACCTGTGCCCCCGCAAACGCCAGCATGCGCTCGACGAACAGGTAGTCCGGATCAGCGACCATCACCAGATCGCCCTCGTCGATCAAAGCAGTCATGGTGCAGAACAGTGCGGCTTGCGAGCCGGGGGTGAGCAGGAGGTTCGGCCGGTCCACCGGTACGCCCATCAGCTTGCTCACGCTCTCGCTCAGAACGTCCAGTACCGCCGGATGACCGCGATAGGGCGTGTAGGCCAGCGAACCGTCTCGCGCGGCGGCGGCGAGGCATTCCGCTGCCCACTCCGGCGCCGGGAAGCGGGTGTTGTCGAAGTGCGTCACGTCCAGGAGATCTGGGCTGCCGCCCGTCAGGCCCAGCCCGACGTCGGCCCCTCGCACGGACGTGGCTCGGCCGGTGCGGCGACCGGGGATGTGGCTGCGCAGCAGGCGCGCGTTCTCGGCGGGTGGAAGGTCGGCAGGCGACGCGGTCATCGTGCAGTGCTCTCCAGAGTCATACCCGTTCGCGGTCCGGTTGGGTGATAGTCGCGAACTTCTCGGGAACCTCCTCCGGCGCCTCGTAGGTCGCCAGCAGCCGCAGGTAACCGCCCGCGATGTGTCGGTTGATAGCCGACACGGCTCGTCCTGGCTCTCCCGCGGCCAGGATCGTCAGCAGTTCCTCGTGTTCGTTGACCACGATCTCGTGATAGTCCTCGGACACAGCACGCCTGGTCAGCAGGTAGAGCGCCGCCTGCGACTTGATCGTCGTCCAGGCCGCGTAGAGGCGGTCGTGGGAAGCGATCTTGAAAACTTTGTCGTGGAAGTCGATGTCCAGCCGGACCAGCCGCTCGTGTTCCTTGGCGGATACGTTCTCGCGCATCTCCTCCACGATCGCGGTCAGTTCGCGATGTCCAGCGTCGTCGAGCCTCGCGCAGGCGGCGGCCCAGGCCAGCTCCTCCAGCGCCGCCCGCAAGGTGGCCAGTTCCCTGGTGTCCTGCGGGGACAGCTGGACCACGGCCGCGCCCCGATGCGGGGTCAGGGTGACCAGACCTTCGCCGGCCAGCCGGATCAGGCCTTCGCGGACGGGTGCCCGGCTGACCGACAGAGCTTGTGCGAGCTCGGTCTCGCTGAGCTTTTGGCCTTGCCGGAGCCGGCCGGTGAGGATCTCTTCCCGGATGCGGCTCACGACCTCTTCGGGCAGGACCGTGTGCGCGAGTGGCTTCATCATTATCCTTTGCTTGTCGACAATCGACGGTCGATGGTCGACGTGTGTAGCATGCCAGAGATCTTCTGGAGACGCACGCACGGACCCTCCGGGAGGCCTCACGAGCCGGGCTCGTGGGCGCCGAGGAAAGGAGCGACCTGACGTTCTCCGTTCTGTTGCGCGACCCGGCGACCGGCGAGATCGGAGCAGGGGTCGCGTCGCGGTTCCTTGCCGCCGGGGCCCTCGTCCTGCACGCGCGCGCCGACAGCGGCGCAGTTGCGACCCAGGCCCTGGTCAACGTGTCCTTCGGACCCAACGGGCTTCGCCTGCTCGAGCAGGGGCTGGCGGCCGACGAGGTTGCGGCGCGACTGATAGGCGAGGACGAACTGCCCGAGCGCCGCCAACTGGCCGTCCTGGACCGCGGCGGCCGATCCGCGGCGCACACCGGTACGGGCTGCCAGCCGACCGCGCATCAGCTGGTCGGTCCGGGCTTCGCGGCGCTGGGAAACGTGCTCACCGGTATCGAGGTCGTTCAAAACATGGCCGAGGCGCTCGCCACGCACGTCTCCGGTACGCCGATGGCACCCACGATTCTGGCCGCGCTGCACGCCGGCAACGCAGCCGGTGGGGATCGCCGGGGGCGACAATCCGCAGCCGTGCTGGTCGTACGTGCCGGAGGCGGCTACGGCGGGACGACCGATCGAGTGGTCGATCTCCGCGTGGACGACCACGTCGATCCGATCCCCGAGCTCGGCCGCCTACTTGCCCTGCACACTGCCATCTTCACCCGCCCGGACGAGGCTGATCTCGTGCCGCTGGAAGGCGAGGTACGGACGGAGGTGAGCGGATTGCTGCGCTCGGTCGCGGAGGAGCCCTTCGACGGCGCCGACGACGATCAACTGTGGCAAGCGCTCGACAGCTGGGCCGGTCGCGAGAATCTCGAAGAGCGACTCATCCGTCCGAGATCCGTGGATCCGGTCCTCGTCCAGGCACTACGCCGTGCCGCCAACGAGAAGATGGCCCGCGAGACGTCCGCCACCTGATCGCCCAACCCGTTCGGCCCGAGGAGTTCGCGTTGACGCTGCATCAGACAGACACCGAGATCGACCGTTGGTCGGCTTTTGGATTGGCCGCGGCGATACACGACGGCTCGTTGAGCGCGCTCGGCCTGCTCGGGGTGTGCCGACGCCGGGTCGAGGTCGGCAACGAGCAGTTGAACGCATTTGTTCACCTCGACTGGGCGCTGGCCGAGTCGCTGGCTCGACAGGTCGACGAGGATGTTCGACTCGGCCGCGACGTCGGTCCGCTGGCCGGTGTTCCCTTCGCCGTCAAGGAAACCGAACACTGCGCGGGCATGCCGACCCGGTACGGCAGCTTGCTGTACGCGGATGCGCTTCCGGCGACCGCTGACTCGCCGCACGTCGCGCGGCTCCGGCAAGCCGGGGCGATCCCGATCGGCAAGACAGCGTCTCCGGAGTTCATGAGCGGCTTGCTCACCGAGAGTCCGGCCAATGGAGTGACACGCAACCCGTGGAACACCGACATGACGCCGGGCGGATCCAGTGGTGGCTCCGCGGCCGCGGTAGCAAGCGGGATGGTGCCGTTCGCGACCGGGTCCGACGGTGGCGGATCGCTCCGCATCCCGGCTGCCTTTTGTGGCCTGGTCGGACTGAAGACGACCTTCGGTCTGATACCGGATCCCGATCGCGAGCCGTCATTGACGTCCTGCGTCGGTGTACTGACCTGGGATGTGGAGGACACAGCTCGGCTGGTGGCCATCATGGCCGGACCCATCGACGCCGACATCGTGGCCTCAGCCCGTCCGCAGTCGGACCTCGCGTCGGCCATGGCCGCGATCCAGTTGTCCGGCGTGACTGTCTCGTACCAGCCCAACTTGTGCGGTGCCGGCGCGACGCCAGAGATTGCGGCTGCCTGCGACGCCGCTTTGGCTTCCTTCGCGAACGCTCATGGGCTGGTGGCGGATCAGGGTGAGCGACGGATCGACTTCGACTGCAACGAGCTGTTCGTCGGGGTGTGCGCGCTCGACTCGTACACGATGATGCAACGGCATTCGATCGAGCCCGATAGCGATGTCATTGCCAGTTACGTGCGGGCCCGCATCGAGAATTCGACATCGGTCACGCCTACCGAGTTGGCTGCGTATCACCTCCGACGTGCGGAGCTCACCGCCACCTTTGCCGACTGGTTCTCCACGATTGACCTGCTGCTGGCCCCGACCCTCTCGACGGTGGAGGTTCCTGCCGCGGGCCCGCAGCCGACCAAGGTCGAAGGCCAGGAACTCCAAGGTCCGGCAGCGGCGGCACCGATAACTCGCCTGGCCAATCTGGTCGGCCTTCCCTGCGTATCCGTGCCGATCGGGGTGACCAGCACCGGCTTGCCGATCGGAATGCAGATCATGGCTCGGCGCCACGAGGATGCGCTGGCCCTACGGGCCGGCGCCGAGCTCATGGCCCTGAACCCCATCACCCGACCGCGCCCGATCGTCGCCGTCTAGTCCCGGTCGGCCGGCCGATCGAGTCAGCGAAGGTAGGAGGCTCCGTTCACGTCGAGAACCGTGCCGCTGACCCAGTCCGGCGCGTCGGTCGCCAGCCAGGCGACGGTGGCGGCGACGTCGTTCGGTGTGGCGACGCGACCGAACGGGCTCTGCGCGCGCACCGCGTCGCCGTCCGGACCCTCCAGTACGGCGCGGGCCATCTCGGTGTCGACGAAGCCGGGTGCGACCGCGGCCGCGATGATGCCGTGCGGCGCCAGTGCGACGGCCAGAGATTGCGTCATGGCGTGCAGCCCCGCCTTGCTGGCACCGTAGGCAGGCGTGACCGGTTCACCGCGATACGCGCCGCGCGAGCCGACGCTGATCAGGCGGCCGCCCGCCGGACCCCGCTCGCGGTGCAGCAGGTGGTCGACCGTCAGCCAGGCCAGATTCGCCGGCGCGACCAGATTGAGGTCGAGAGTCTCGCGCCACGCCTGCTGCCAACGGGGGTAGTCGGTGGCATCGATGGGGTGCGCGGTGTAGACGCCGGCGTTGGTGATCAGTACGTCGAGGTCCCCCAGGCCGTCGACGACCTCGGCGACGACGCGCGCGCAGGCGTCCGGGGCGGTGAGGTCGCCGGTGACGACAACGTGTCCGCTGCCGGGCAGGGCATCCCGTACGCGATTCGCGGACGCGGTGTCGCGCCCGGCGTGCACCGCGACTCGGTGCCCGGCCGCGGCCAGCGCTTGGGCCACGGCGGCTCCGATGCCGCGGCTCGCTCCCGTCACCAGGCTGCAGGTCGCCACGGCCGGGACGCTACCGGCCGCCAGGCAGGATCATGAGACGACGCGGCGTGAAAGAGTTGTGACATGACCTTCGATGTCGCCGCGGTGCGTGCCCGGTTCCCTGCGCTGGCCGCCGGAGCGGCGCACTTCGACGGGCCAGGCGGCTCGCAGACACCGGACGTGGTCGCCCGCGCCGTCCACGACACGCTGGTCGCGCCGATCGCGAACCGCGGCACCGTGACTCGGGCCGAACGCAACGCCGAGGCCGTTGTGAACGCGGCCCGGTCGGCGATGGCCGACCTGCTCGGTGCCGACCCGCGGGGCATCGTGTTCGGGCGCAGCATGACCCAGCTGACCTTCGACGTCGCGCGAGCGCTGGCCAAGACCTGGTCGGCGGGTGACGAGGTCGTGGTCAGCCGGCTCGACCACGACGCCAACGTGCGTCCCTGGGTGATCGCGGCCGAGAACGCCGGCGCCACCGTGCGGTGGATCGACTTCGACCCCGCGTCCACCGAGCTCACCGTCCAGCACGTCGTCGATCAGCTCGGCGGGCGCACCCGTCTGGTCGCACTGACCGGTGCGTCGAACCTGATCGGCACCCGTCCCGACCTCGCGGCGGTAGCCGATCAGGTGCACCGCGCCGGCGCCCTGTTCTACGTCGACGGAGTGCACCTCACCGCGCACGCCGGCATCGACGTCACGGCGCTCGGTGCGGACTTCTTCGCCTGCTCGCCGTACAAGTTCTTCGGCCCGCACTGCGGAGTCGTGGCCGCGAGCCCCGACCTGCTGGAGAGCCTGCGCCCGGACAAGCTCCGGCCCTCGACCGACGCGGTCCCGGAACGCTTCGAGCTCGGCACCCTGCCCTACGAGTTGCTGGCCGGGACGACGGCGGCGGTCGACTTCATCGCGAACCTGGCCGGCACCACCGGCGAGAGGCGCCGGCGCATCCTCGCGTCGATGCAGGCCGTCGACCAGCACGAGGACACGCTGCGGCAGCGCATCGAGCGCACCCTCGCCGACCTGGACGCCGTCACGCTGCACTCGCGGGCCCCGAGCCGCACGCCGACGCTGCTCCTCACTTTCGAAGGCCGAACCGCGCAGGACGCCTACCGGTTCCTCGGCGAGCTCGACGTCAACGCACCGGCCGGGACGTTCTACGCCTACGAGCCCGCGCGCCGACTCGGCCTCGACGATGGCGGACTGCGGGTCGGCCTGGCGCCCTACACATCCGACTCGGACGTGGATCGGCTGCTCGACGGGCTCACCAAGTTCCTCGGCTGAGCGCCGGGCACCTCCAGGATCAGCTGGGCGAGAACGTCCGGCGCGATGTTGCCGCCGCTCACGACCGCAACGAACCGCCCCGTCGCGGGTAGCTGATCGGCGCGATGCTGATAGGCCGCCGTCGTCACCGCTCCGGAGGGCTCCGCGACGAGGCGCGCATCCCTGGCCAGGGTGCGCACAGCGTCGCGGATCTCGTCCTCCGTGACCGTCACGATGCCGTCGACGTAGCGGCGGATCTGCCGCCATGGGATCGCCCCGACCGAAGTGGTGCGCAGACCGTCAGCGATGGTGCGGTAGGTGTCCGCGGCGCTCCACTCCACTCGGTGGCCGCGGCGGAACGACTCAGCGGCGTCGGCGGCCAGTTCCGGCTCGACGCCGATGACCAGGGTCCGCGGCGACAGCGCCTTCACGGCCGTGGCAATCCCACCGATCAGCCCCCCGCCGCTGACGGGGACGAGCACCACGTCGAGGTCGGGTAAGTCCTCAGAGACTTCCAGGCCGACCGTGCCCTGGCCGGCGACCACGGCGGCGTCGTCGTACGGCGGCACCATCACGAAGGCGTGCTCGGCCGCGAGCTCCCCGGCGCGGCTGTCCCGCTGGTCCGGGGTCACGATCACCACCTCGGCACCGAGGGCACGAACCGCGGCTATCTTGGCCTCGGGCGCGGCGTCCGGCATTACGATCGTCGCCCGCAGGCCGAGCTCGCGCGCCACCCACGCGACTGCGCGGGCGTGGTTGCCGCTCGAATGCGTGACGACACCGCGAGCGCGGGCTTCGTCGAGTCGTTGCAGGATCGCGTTGTAGGCGCCGCGCAGCTTGAAGGCACCCGTCGGCTGAAGCGACTCGGCCTTCAGCCACAGAGGCCGATCGGGGTCGGCCGCGGCGAACGGCAGCAGCGGCGTCCGCACGACTCGCCCACGCACACGCTCGGCGGCGGCTCGTACGTCAGCCAAGGTGACGATCGGCTCGTCGAGGGGCTCCGTCATTGCGGAGCCTGGCCGAAGGCGCCGTTGTGGGCGAGGTCCTCGACCCGGGGCTCGTCGTACCCGAGCAGGTCGATCAGCACGGCGGCAGCGTCCTCGTGACGCATCGGAGCGCGCCGATACTCCGGCTCGTTGCTGCCTACCCGCACCGGACTGCGGACCTGCCGGATGGTGCCGAATCGGGGGTGCTCGGTCTCGACCACCATGCCGCGCTCGACGGTGTGTTCGTCGGCGAGTGCCTGCGACACTGAGTTCACCGGGCCGCACGGGACGCCAGCGGCGCGCAGCGCGTCGAGCCACTCCGCACTCGGGCGCGATGCGAACACCGCGTCGAGGATCGCGAGCAGCTCGGTCGCGTTGGACCGGCGGTCAGCGAAGGTCGCGAACCGCTCGTCGTTCGCAAGTTCCGGACGTCCGACGGCGACGGCCAGGCGCCGCCAGAACTTCTCCTTCGGACACGCCACCACGATCCATCCCTCGCTGGCCCGGAACGCCTGGAACGGAACGAGCGACGGGTGGGCCGAATGGTGCGTCCGCGTGGGCTTGAAGTCCCCGTTGAGGTTCCAGATCGCCGGATAGGTCAACATCGAGATCGCGGTGTCGAACAGGCTCACGTCGCAGTCCATGCCCACGCCGTCGCGCCGCGCGGCGTGGACTCCGGCCAGGATCGCGATCGCCGCGACGAGACCGCCTGAATAGTCGACGAGCGACAGACCGGACTTGGTGGGTGGCCCCGACGGTTCACCGGTGATGTCCATCCACCCGGACATTCCCTGCAGGATGTAGTCGTATCCCGGCTCGCTCGCTCGCGGACCCGTCATACCGAATCCCGTCAGAGCGCAACACACGATCCTCGGGTTCAGCTGCTCGAGGTCCTCGTAGGTGATGCCGATCTTCGCCGGTACGTCGCCGCGCAGGTTGGAGTACACCACGTCGCTCACCCGCACGAGATCCTCGAACACCGCACGGCCGGCTGGAGTGGTCAGATCGAGGCTGATGCTGCGCTTGTTCCGGTTGAACGCCTCGAAGAACAGGCTGTCCTCCGCATGCTGGTACGGCGGTACGTAGCGCCCGATGTCACCACCGTTCGCCGGGTCCTCGATCTTGATCACGTCGGCGCCGAGGTCGGCCAGGTGCACGCTGCCGAACGGTCCCGCACCGTACTGTTCGAGCGCGACGACGCGAATGTCGGCCAGCGGTTTCATGCGGCACCGGCCGAAGCCGCTTTGGGTGCACGGGCTGCGACCAGAGCTGCGACCCGCGCCATCTCGTTTCCGACGATCATCATCCCCTCGTCCACACCCATGCCCGGCTTCGCCAGCACCTGCGCGGCACCACACGCCATCGCAATGTGCGCCGACACCTGGGCCGAGCGGTCGGTTTCGTTGCAGGTGCCGCCACAGTAGGCCGCGAGACCGTTACGCCGGATGAGCAGCAACGCTTCGATCGTGTTGTTCACCCCGCCGAGATCAGGTGTCTTCACGTGAATGACATCGGCGGCCCGCGCCGCGACGAACGTCTCGATGTCGGCCAGGGTGTTGCACCACTCGTCGACGACGATCTGCACGCGGCTACCTCGTGCGCGCAGCGCCAGCCGCAGGGCGTGAGAGCAGCGCACCTGCCCGTCGCGACTGCCGGCATCGATGACGTGCTCGATGCGCAGGTCGAACGGCTTCGCGAGCTCGCCGAGCGCGGCGAGGTAGTTCGCCACCAGCTCCACGTCGCCGTCGAAGGCAGCACCAATCGTGCCGTACACGTCGAACTGCAGGACGGGTTGGTAGTCCGGCCGCGTGCGCAACGCGAGGATGCGGTCACGCACCCAGGTCAGGTATTCCGCGAGCAACTCACCGTTGTGACCCAGCTTCGTCTCGACCTGGTTGACGAGGCCGTGCGGAAGCACGTCGGCCTCCTTGAAGACCATCTTGTCGACGTTGAGGTATCGATCGTCACCGGACTGGACGAACATCGGGACGGGGGCGATCTCGATACCGGCGTCGTACTCGTCCCGAACGACTTCGGACATGGTGATGCCGCGAGCTCGCGCCACCGCGTCGAGCAGCGCCTGGGTGACGCCGTACCGGATCGCGGTGTGCAGCGGCCGCCCGTCGACCTGGAGCAGGTCGACCGCCGACGCGACACTGCGGAAGTCGCCGACGCGCCGGCCGGTCAGGAGTGGTGCCACGTGCTGGTAGATGGTGGCCGCGGCCGCGGCCGCGTCGAACACGGTGTCGCGGCCGCCCACGGCCGAGTACTGCACGGCCGCGCAGTCACCGTGTGCCACCTGACCGTCGTCCAACCGGAGCAGTACGGACACGGCCTCGCCGGCCTGCCGGATCGAACGGAATCCGGGTGTCACCGGATCACCGGTGTAGCCGAACCCGTCGTGTGTCGCGCCGGCGCGAATGGCCGTCTGGTCGTCGACGAAGAAGCCGGAACGGACAGGTACGCACAGCACATCGCTGATGACCATCGGCTAGTTCTCCTCGAGACCGCGGCCCGGCCGGACCGGCCCGATCATGTCGGCCACGCGACGGTGAGGCCACCGTCCACGGTTACCGTCTGGCCGGTGATGTATCGCGCGCCGGGCGAAAGCAGGAAACAGATGACGTCCGCGACCTCCTCGGGCCGGCCGACCCGGCCGAGCGGAATCCGCAGCGCCGACCGAACCAGACCGTCCGCACCGGCGGAGTTCACCGGGTCCAGCGACTGCGGCGAGGCGATGACCCCGGGCAGCACGGCATTGACTCGGATCCCACGTGGCGCCAACTCGAGAGCGCTACTGCGCGCGAACCCCAGGATTCCCGCTTTGGAGGCGGCGTACGGCGTGTGACCGGACGATCCCACCGCACCTCCGGAGATGCTCGACACGCACACGACCGCGCCGCCATCGCCCAGCACAGCGGCGCCGGCCCGCACGGTGCGCATCACACCGGTGAGGTCGACGTCGAGCAGGTCCTGCCACAGCTCGTCGGTCAGCTCGGCCAAGGGCTGGCGTTGCAATCTCCCGGCGTTGGCCACCACGCCGGTCAGCCCGTCGAATCGCTCGGCCGCCTCCGTGCTCGCCTGCAGCAACTGATCACCGTCGCGCACATCGGCGCGGACCACGACCCCCCGGCCGCCGATCCGCTGCACCGCATCGAGGGTCTCCTGCGCGTCGTGCGGGTCGTCGTCGTAGGTTCCGATAGCGACCGCGGCACCGCCACGGGCGAGGGCAATCGCCACGGCGCGGCCGATTCCGCTGGCCGCTCCGGTGATCAGGACGCCCGTGCCGGTCACGGCATCACGTCTCCGCTGTTCGGGCCGAGGGTCTGGCCGGTGTAGAGATTGCCGCCCGGCTCGCTGGCCAGCAGTACCGCGCTCGGCGCCACCTCGGCGGGTATGCCGATCCGGCGTAGCGGCAGGCTGAGCCGGGTCGCCTCCACCTGCTCCGGAGGCAGGTCACCGGACAACGGCGTATCGATCGGACCGGGCGCGATGCAGTTGACGGTGACCCCGTCGGCGGCGACCTCCCTGGCCAGCGCTCGGGTGAAGCCGATGACGCCGGCCTTCGCCGCGCTGTAGTGAGCCAGGCCCGGGCCCCCCTTGAGGCCCAACTGCGAGGCGATGTTGATGATGCGTCCATAGCCGGCCGCGGTCATCGTCGGCAGGACGGCGCGGCAACACAGGAACACGCTGCGCAGGTCCACCGCGATCGTCTCGTCGAACATCTCGGACGGCATGTCGACGACCCGGCAGTTCGTGAGGATGGCGGCGTTGTTGACCAGGATGTCGACACCACCGAACTCAGCGACCGCGTGCTCGATCATGGCTGTGACGTCGGCCTCGAGCGAAACATCGGCCCGTTTGGTCGTCACGTCGGCACCCAGTTCGGCGCATCGCTTGGCCATCGACGTCAGCCCGTCGCCGGTTGCGCGGTCGACCAGGCACAGCCGAGCTCCGGCCGCCGCGAAGGCGAGGGCGATCGCAGCCCCGATTCCTCGCGCGGCCCCGGTCACCACCGCGGTGCGGCCGTCGAGCCGCCCGGACGTCATGTTCATGCAGGGATCCTCTTCTCAGAAGCGAGCGTGCCCGCCGTCGATGGACAGCATCTGGCCGGTGATCCACGAGGCCTCGGCCGACATCAGGAAGCGCACGCCGTGGGCGATGTCCTCGGCGGTACCGAGCCGGCGCAGTGCGATCCGCTCGATCAGGTCGCGCTGCCCCTGTTCCCCGTAGCCTTCCCATTGGGCCGCCGTGGTGGGGTTGGAGAGGACGAAGCCGGGTGCGATGCAGTTGACCGTGATCCCGAACGGGCCGAGCTCCTGGGCCATCTGGCGGGTGAATCCGACTTGGGCTGCCTTGGCGCTGACGTAGGCCTGGATGCCGGTGAGGCTGATCCCCTGCGCGGCGCCGGACGAGATATTGACGATCCGTCCGTACGCGGCTTTCTTCATTGCCGGGACGACAGTTCGCGTACACAGGAAGGTTGTCGTCAGGTTGGCGTCGAGAACCGCGCGCCACTCGGCGTCGGTCACCTCGTCGAGGGGCTTGCCGACCTGGCCGTGCACGCCGCCGGCGTTGTTGACGAGCAGGTCGACCGGCCCGATGCCCGCGATCAGGTCGGCGACCTGATCCGGGTCGGCGAGGTCGACGGTATCCCGGTCGGCGCGGTACACGGTGGCACCGTCGGCCTGCAGACCGGCAGCGATCGCTTGGCCGATGCCATGAGCCGAACCGGTTACCAAGGCGACCTTGCCCACCAGGTCAGGCACGTGCGTCCCATCCGTTCTCGAGCAGCTCACGGACCTCAGCCACACCCGCGTCCCATACGGCGAGCGCATCGGCATCCGGGCGTTGGTAGGAGCCACCAAAGCTGCCGTCGACCGTCAATTGCCGGACCCGGTCCGCGGATGCCTGCTTGACGGCGTGCGGGGGCACCAGTGGCTTGACCACGTCAGGCATCGCCACGCCCGGCAGCCGGGTCCACGGGAAGTTCTCCATCCATGAGCCGTGCGAGCACTCGGTCTCGAAGCTCTGGACGACCTGCCAGGTCAGAGGGGCATTCCACCAGTCGTGGAAGAGAACCTGCGCACCGTCGACCGGCGGCTTGGCCATCCACTCCCGGGCAACTCCAGCGGACGGCGAGTTGCCGCCGTGACCGTTCACTATGGCGATACGCCGAAAGCCCTGGGTGGACAGGGAATCGAGCAGATCTGCGATGACGGCCAGGTAGGTCCCGATCCGCAGCGAGGGGCTGCCGGGGAAAGCGGCGAAGTAGGGCGTGACGCCGAACGGCAACGCGGGCAGCACCGGGATGCCCAGCGGTTCGGCCGCGTCGACCGCGACCCGCTCGGCCAAGATGGCGTCCGTGCCCACCGAGAGGTACCCGTGTTGCTCGGTGGATCCGATCGGCAGCACGATCCGGTCGTCGTTCTCCAGATACTTCTCGAGCATCATCCAGTTGCAGTCGTGCACCTTCATCGAGGATTCCTTTTCGTAATCGATCCGATGTGCCGGCTCAGGACCGCACCGCGGCCGGCCGGTAGCTAGAGGACGCCGGTGGGACCACGACGGACGAGCCGCCCCCGCCCGGGTTGGTCGACCACCGCGCCGTCGGCGTAAACGACCTCGCCGCGGCTGATCGTGTAGGCCGGCGCACCTACGACGTCCCAGCCCTCGTACAGGCTGTAACCCGCTCGGCTCATCCCCTCGGCGCCGACGATCGGCCGCCGGGCCTCGGGGTTCCAGATCACCAGGTCGGCATCGCTGCCGACGGCGATGGTGCCTTTCTGCGGGAAGAGCCCGAACAGCTTCGCCGCGTTGGTCGAGGTCGCCTCGACGAATCGCTGCAGCGACAGTCGGCCTTTGCGGACGCCTTCGGAATACAACAGCGGCATGAGGGTCTCCAGGTCCGACATGCCCGGTCGGGCGGTCGCCACCGTCAGGGTGGGGTCGAGCTTCTTCTCCAGGGTCCAGGCCGCGTGGTCGGTGCAGCACGTGTGTACGTGCCCGGCGGCGAGCCCGGCCCACAGCGCGTCCTGGTCGCGGGCGCTACGCAAGGGCGGATTGCCAACGAATAATGGGGCATCCTCGCCGGAGAAGCGCTCCGCGGTGAAGTACAGATAGATCGGCCGGGTCTCGACGTAGACGCGCTGTCCCCGGGCCTGGGCCGTGCGCGCCTCGGTCAGGGCGCCCTCGCTGCCGAGGTGGACGATGTATATCGGCGCGTCGGCCGCCTCGGCGAAGGCGATCATGCGGGTGACGGCTACCCGTTCCGACATCTCCGGTCGGCTGTCGGGGTAGTAGCGCAGCCCGTCCCGACCTTGATCGACGAGCGCCGCGGTCACGTGTTTGATGACGCACGCATCCTCGCAATGGACCATGGTCAGTACGCCGTGCCGCCCCGCAGCGGCCAGAGCCCGCAGGAAGCCGCCCGACTTGGTGTCGAAGTCCCCGATGCTCGTGAACACCTTCACGCTCGTATGGCCGAGGTCTGCGAGTCGGGCGATGTCCTCGGCTGACTGCTCGTCCGGCTCCATCAGAACCGGATGCAGGACGAAGTCGACGAGGCTGTCGCGGGCGGCTTCAGCCGCGATCCGATCGACGAGCGCTGGGAGCCGTTCGCCCTTCTGCGGAAAGGCAATGTTACCGATCGTGGTAACCCCGCCCGCGGCCGCGGCCCGCGATCCGCTGACGAAGTCGTCCGCCCACGGCACCGACTCTCCGTCGAGCTCCACGGGCGACAGGTGCACGTGCATGTCCACTCCGCCCGGCAGTACCAGATGGCCGGTGCCATCGATCTCGCTCGCGCCCGACATCGGGCCACCGAGCTGGACGATGCGCCCCTCACGCACGCCGACGTCGGCCACGGACTGGCCGCCGGTGGTGACCACCAGCCCGTTGCGCACGACTAGATCGAGCTCCGCGCTCGCGCTCATGACGCCTCCGCAAAGTGGCAGGCCGCCCAGTGATCCGGACGAACCTCCCGCAGGGCCGGCACTTCCTCGGCACAGATCGACTGCGCCATCCAGCATCGGGTCCGGAACCGGCATCCCGACGGCGGATCCAACGGACTGGGTACCTCGCCGGCGAGCACGATCCGCTCCCGACCCCCAGCGGTCTGCGATCCGGGTATCGCCGACAACAGCGCCTGCGTGTAAGGCATCCGGGGATCCGCGTACAGCTCGTTAGCCTCGGCGATCTCCACCAACTTGCCCAGATACATCACCCCGACTCGGTCGCTGATGTACTGCACGACGGACAGATCGTGGGCAATGAACAGGTAGGTCAGACCGAAGTCTGCCTGTAGTTCGCTGAGCAGGTTGAGCACCTGCGACTGCACCGACATGTCCAGCGCCGATACGGGCTCGTCGGCGAGCACGAACTTGGGCCGCAGGGCCAGCGCCCGGGCGATGCCGATCCGCTGCCGCTGACCTCCGCTGAATTCATGCGGAAACCGGTCGAGGTGTTCCTCGCGCAGGCCGACCACGGACACCAGGTCGGCCACGCGCTGGTCCCGCTCGGCGCGGTTCAGGGTCCCCTGGACGAGCAGGCCTTCAGCGATGATCTCGCGGACCCGCATGCGTGGGTCGAGGCTGCCGTGCGGATCCTGGAAGATGACCTGTAGATCGCTGCGAAGACGCTTGAGGTTGCGGCCGGTGCGCGACAGCACGTCCTCGCCGTCGAAGATCACCTCACCGGAGTGTGCCTTCTCCAACCGGACGATGGAGCGCCCCAGCGTGGACTTGCCGCAGCCGGATTCGCCGACCAGACCGAAGGTTTCGCCGCGGCGGATGGTGAAGGACACGTCGTCGACGGCGCGCACCCAATCCTGTCGTCGGCCCAGTGCACCCGAGCGGCTCGGGTAGTACGTCTTGAGGTTGCGCACGTCGAGCAGCACGTCATCCGCGGCCTCGGGGTTGTCGCTGTCGACCATGTCGACACTCCTCATCGTCGGTATCGCTCGTCGGATCAGTAGAGCCAGCAGGCGACCTGGCCCCCATCGCCGGCGTCCTTGAGCTCGGGCATGGTGGAACAGATGTCCATCGCCTTCGGGCATCGGGGCTGGAAGGGGCAACCCGGCGGCATCTGCAACGGATTCGGCACCGCCCCGCCGATGGTGTTCAACCGGCGTCCTTTCATCTGAGGGGTGGGGACCGAGGTCAGCAGCCCGGCTGTATACGGATGGCGGGGCGTGTCGATCACCTGGGCGACCGGGCCGCGCTCCATGACCCGGCCGCCGTACATGACCACCACCTGTTCGCACATCTCGGCTACGACGCCGATGTCGTGGGTGATGAGCAACACGGAGGTGTTGACCCGCTGGCGCAGGTCTCGGATGAGATCGAGGATCTGAGCCTGGATGGTCACGTCCAGCGCAGTCGTGGGCTCGTCGAGGATCAGCAGGTCCGGCTCGTTTGCCAGCGCCATCGCGATCGTGACCCGCTGGCGCATCCCGCCGCTCAGCTTGTGCGGATACTCGTGCACGCGCCGCCCCGGCGCGGAGATACCGACCATCGACAACAGCTCTACCGCCCGATCCATCGCCGCCCGGCGACTGAGATCCTGGTGCGCCTGCAATGCCTCGGCCACCTGCTTGCCGACCGGGTACACGGGGTTGAGGGCGCTCATCGGATCCTGGAACACCAGCGCCACGTCGCGGCCCCGAACCGCCCGCACCTCCCGTTCCGACAGGTTGACCAGGTCGCGGCCCTTGAACAGAATCTGACCGCTCGCGATGAAGCCCGGTGGCTCGATCAGCCGCATGATCGACAGCGACGTCACGCTCTTGCCGGAACCGGATTCGCCCACGATGCCGACGCTCGAGCCGGTCGCGATGTCGAAGCTGACCCCGTCCACGGCTC
Source organism: Jatrophihabitantaceae bacterium (assembly GCA_036502575.1). Lineage (GTDB taxonomy): Bacteria > Actinomycetota > Actinomycetes > Mycobacteriales > Jatrophihabitantaceae > DASXRA01. The sequence continues at coordinate 52,170 of DASXYL010000082.1, forward strand.
GGACCAGGCCCGAACGGGTCTTGAAATGGGTCCGCAGATCCTTGACCTCGAGGAGTTCCTCACGCTGCCGGGCCGATGGCGTCATCTCGGCGAGAAGTTCGCTGCTCATGGTGAGCCGATCTCGACGGGCGACGTCGCGGTGGGCAGCTGACTGCGCCGCAGGTGCTCCAGCTCGTCGAGGTTGGACACGCCACGGTCGCGACGGCCGTCCTCGATCTCGTGAATCATCTGCACCACGCGCCGCGTCAGCGTCATCGCCAGTCCATGGTCGGCGCCGATGTCGGCGACAATGCCGATCTGATGGTCGACCTCGGTCCGCCGATGCCGCACTGCGAGATCTCGCCAGATGCCGCTGTGCGTCTTGTGATCGGAGCGCCGCCGCGCGACGAGCCGATCCAGCGACGCGTTGATGGCCATCCAATCGCGGGCCGGCCGCGGCACGTAGAGCGCCGGCTCCACATCGTCGAATGCAACCGGCTGCACGCGTTCCCGTGCGGCCACCTCATAGACCTCGCTGCCGAGGTCCACCATCAGCTCACGATAGGAATCGATCGCGTCGGCCATCGTCTCATCGGTGAGCGCCGAGCCGAACATCATGTTGGCGTAGCCGAGCTTGGCCCATAGGTAGCCCCAGATGTTGTCGGTGACCTCCACGGCGCCGAAGGGCAGCAACAACTCCCGCAGAGCCGCCAGCCGCTGTGACGTCCGACCGTCCAGCTCGCCGAGACGTACCGTGCCCGGCCCGCCGTAGCTGATCACGCCCGGGGACAGGTAGTCGGCCGAGAAGTTGACCAGGCAGCCGACCGTCCGTTCCGGGCCGACAACGTGGGCGATCGTCCGCTCGCACAGACCGTTCTGCAGCGAGACGATCACCGAGTCGTCGGTCAGCAGCGGCAGCAGAGCCCGGGTGGCCGCCTCAGTGTCCTGTGCCTTCACCGCGAGCATCACGATGTCCAGCGGTCCGGCGAGATCCTCAGGCGCGGTGGCCTCGACCGAAGCCGTGAACGTCTCGTCGAAAGCCTCGATACGCAGCCCGGCTGAGGTCATTGCCGCGACGTGCTCGACCGCCCGGTCGACGAGTTGCACCGAGGCCCTGCCCCGCGTGAGGTAGGCGCCGATCGTGCCGCCGATCGCACCGGCACCGACGATCGTGATGCGATTCATGTCGCCCGGTCCGAACCGACGAGGGCAGGTGCGACACCGCCGCGGACCTGTCCGCCCTGCAGCACGAGGCGAACGTCGTGCAGATCGGACAGGTTCTGCAACGGATTTCCGCCGACGACCAGCACGTCCGCGGCCAGGCCGGGTTCGAGGGTGCCGACCTCGTCCGCGATGCCGAGGGTGGACGCCGCAGCCCCGGTCGCCGCCACCAGAGCCTGCATGCTCGACAACCCGCCGCGCCGCATCAACTCGAGTTCTTCGGGCAGTCCGTCGATCGGCGTGAAGCGCCAGCCGGCGTCGGTGCCGGCCACGAACTGCACGCCGGCAGAGAACAACTGGCCGAACTGGTCGAGGTTCGCCTCGAGCATCATGCTCCACTGATCGCGGAACGCCTGCTCGGCGGCGCTGAGCTCGGACTTGGCTCGCATGGCCTCGACGGCGAATCCCCCGACGGACAGGGTGGTCGTGATCGGGATGCCCGCGTTCGCGACCTTCTCGGCGATCTCCGGCTCGAACTTCTGGTTTCCGGCCGCGTCCACGATGAAGCCGGCGTGCTCCAACTGGTCCACGCCGGCGTCCACCGCATAAGAGATCGCCTCGGCGCACAGGCAGTGTGCCGTCACCTTGCGGCCGAGCCGATGCGCTTCGTCGGCGATCGCGGCCAGTTCCTCGGGCCGATAGGCCGGAAGGTAGGACGTGGTGTTGAGCGTCCCGCCGCCACTGGCCATCACCTTGATCGCATCGGCACCGAGTTTGGCCATCGTCCGGACCTTCTTGCGCAGCCCGTCCTCGCCGTCCGCCTCACCACCGAGATACCAGGTGTGGCCGCCCGTGATCGTGATCGGCTGGCCGCAGGCAAGAATCCGGGGACCGTGCCCGTGGCCCAATTCGAGCGCGCGCCGGACGTCGAACACGGTGCTGTGGAAACACCCGGTGTCGCGAACCGTCGTGATCCCGGCCGCCAGCGCCTTCGACGCGGCGAACGTCGAGGTCGCGACCAGAACGCCCTCCGGTTCGGCCACGATCTGCTCGAGCAGGACCCCCGTGCCCGGAAAGTTCAGGTGCACGTGGGAGTCGATCAGGCCGGGAACGATCGTGCACCCCGGTAGCTCGAACACCTCGGCGGTGGCGGGAACCAAACCCTCCGGTGGCCGGCCGGAGAACGTGCCGACGACCTTCCCCTCGTCGATGACCAGCACGGCGTCGTCTACCGCGGCGGATCCGGTGCCGTCGATGAGCCGATCCGCTCGTATCACGGTGATCAAGGTCGAAGCTCCGTTCTCGGGGTGAGTACTGATGCGTTGTCGCCGGGGATTACTTCGTCATCGATGCCGCGCCGAAGTACTCGAAGCCACCGCCGGAATAGGTCAGGCCGGTCAGCTTCTTCGACGTCATCACCAGATCGACGTTCTCGTGAATGGGCATCAGCACGGCCTGGTCCATGATGATCTTCTGGGCCTGGGCGTACATGGCGAGCCGCTTGCTGGTGTCGGATTCGTGCTGAGCGCTGGTGATCAGGGTCGTCAGAGTCGGGTTGGTGTAGTGGCTCCAGTTGAAGTACTGGCCGGGCAGGAACCACAGGTGCAGCGCATCGGGGTCGACCGCGATGTACTGCAGCGGTGTCAGCGACATGTTGCCCTTGATGTTGGCGGCCAACCAGGCCGGTACGGCCAACTGGGTGACCTGGGCGTCCATGCCGACCTTGCGCAGGTAACCCTGGATGGCCTGCGCTATCAGGGGATACTCCGGCACCGAGGAGATCGCGGTGATGTTGATGCTCAACCGTTTGCCGTTCTTCTCCCAGAAGCCGTTGGACTTCGTCCAGCCGCCGGACTGCAACGTCGCCTCGGCCTTGGCCGGGTCGTACGGGTAGGCGTTCTCCAGCGAGGAGTCGTAGCCGGTCAACCCCTTCTGCAGCGGCGTATTGCTGGGCGCGAACACTCCGTCGTCGGCGACCTTGATCGCGCCTGGCTTGTCGACGGCGTACATGATCGCCTTGCGGACGGCGGGATCGCTGGTCGGCCAGCTGCCGGCGTTGATCGGGGCGAAGATGCCCATGCCGCTGATCGGGAACTCGATCGCGTTGTAGCGGTTGGTCTTCTTCAGCGTGTTCCAGAAGATGCCGGGCGTCTCCTGCATGAAGTCGGACTGACCACTCTGGAACTGACTCACCCGGGCCTGGGAGCTGGGCACGATCTGGAAGGTGATCCCGGCAATGTCGGGCGGCCCGGTGTGCTTCGTCGCCGCCGGCCCCCACTGGTAGGCGTCGTTACGCTTGAGCACGACGCTCTGGTTCGGCTGGTAGCTCACGAACGAGAACGGCCCTGTGCCGACCGGATGCACTCCCACGTTCTTGCCGTACTTCTGGATCGCCGCCGGTGACTGGATGCCCAGGTAGGGCTCACCCAGCTGGGCCAGCAGCGGAGCATAGGGGGCGCTGCAACTGATGGCCACCGTGTACTGCGCGGTTGCCTTCGCCTTGGTGCACGGTCCGAGCAGGCCGAGGGAGATGTTGGACTGGGTCGCCTTGTCGGTGATGTAGTTGATGTTCGCGACCACCGACGAGGCATCGAACGCCGTGCCGTCGTGGAACTTCACCCCCTGACGAAGAGTGAAGGTGTACGTCTTGCCATCCGGTGACGTCGTCCACTTGGTGGCCAGGTCCGGCGTGATCTTGAAGTCCGGCGTCAGCCAGACCAGGGTGTCGAAGAGGTTCGAGTCGATCGGCCCGACGTCGCGGTTACCGGTTGTCGCCGGGTTGAGGGTGTCGACGGGTTCGGCCCACCCGAGGGTGAGCTTGGCTTGCTGGTCGACCGTTCCGCCTACACCTGAAGAGGAGCCGGTACTGGTGCAGGCAGCGATTACACCAGCGAGCACGAGCGATAGGACGGCCGTCGGTGCGGATTTTCGGGAAAGCCTCACGTGCGTGACTCCTTGTGGTCAGGGCACTGATGTCGATTGGATGGGCAGCCGTCGGCGCCGACGGCGCGGTCAGGTTCGGGACAGGGTGGGATCCAGTTCGTCTCGCAGGCCGTCGCCGATCAGGTTCACGCCGACGACGAACAGGGCCAGGAAGATGCCGGGGAACACGGTGATCCACCACGCCACGCTGACGTAGTTCTGGCCGTCGTTGAGGATCGCTCCCCACTCCGGCGTCGGGGGTTGCACGCCGAGCCCGATGAAACCCAGGGCGGCGATCCACAGGGCCGCGATGCCCAGCCAGGACGTGGTCAGCACGATGATCCCGGAGGCGACGTTCGGCAGGATGTGCCGGCGGATGACCTGCCATGAGCTCGATCCCAGGGTCACTGCGGCGTCGACGTAGGGCAGGTGGAGGATCTCGGTGGTCGCCCCGGCGACCAGCCGGGCGTATATGGGAACGAGGATCGCGGCAACTGCGATCACGCCGTTCGACAGGCCGGGTCCCAGTACGGCGGCCACTGCGAGGGCGAGCAGGATGCCCGGGAAGGCAAGCAGCAGGTCGACCAGGCGCATGATGACGAATCCCGTTACGCCGCCGAAGTATCCGGCTACGAGGCCGAGCGCCGTACCGATCGCGCCGCCCAGCAGGACCGTGCAGAGGCTTGCGAACATCGTCGTCCGGCCGCCGTACAGGACCCGGGAGAACAGGTCACGGCCGAACGAGTCGGCTCCCATCAGGTGCGCACCGGATGGGTGAGCGAACGTGGCCAGCGGGTTCTGGGCGTTCGGGTCTATCGAGGTGAGCAGCGGCGCGGCCAGCACCAGCGCCACCAGTATCAGGCAGATCACCGTGCCGGTGGCGAGACTTCGGTGCCTGAGCGCGCGCAGGATGCTCGTGCGTCGGGACAGCCTGGGGAGCATCGATTCGGTCGCCGGCGGGGCGATCACTACGCCGGCGGTGAGTTCGGCGGTGTCGGGCCTCATGCGCGTCCCCTTCCGCTGGCGGTTCTGACTCTGGGATCCAGCACGGGATAGAGCAGGTCGACGGCGAGGTTCGTCAGCGCGTAGAGGACGGCGATGATCAGCACCACCGCCTGCACGGTCAGGTAGTCCTTCGACAGGATCGACTGGACCAGCAGGCGACCGATCCCTGGTCGGGAGAACACCGTTTCGACGATCACGACGCCGGAGATCAACTGCCCGATCTGCAGGCCGACGATGGTGAGGATCGGCAGCAGGGCGTTGCGAAGCACGTGACGGCGGAAGACCTGCGCCGCGCTGATTCCCTTTGCCCGCGCGGTGATGACGTGTTTCTGCACCTGGGCGTTGATGACGCTGGAGCGGACGAATCGCGCGTTGAACCCCATGCTGCCCAAGGCCAACGTCACGGCGGGGAGGACCAGCCCTTTGAGCGAGGTGCCGCCGACGACCTGGAAGATCGGCAGCTTCACGGCGAACAGCAAGATCAACAACAGGCCCAGCCAGAAGCTGGGGATCGACATGCAGACCAACGCGAAGCCCATGCCCAGCGTGTCGACCGCACGATTGCGATGTCTCGCCGCGAGCACGCCGATGATCGAGCCGAAGAACAGCGACAGGGCCAAGCCGGCGAGCGTGAGCTGAAGCGTGGCCGGGAAGTTCGCCGCCAGCAGCGAACTGACCGGTCGCTGGTCTCCGTAGGAGTAGCCGAAGTCGCCGTGCAGGACGCGACCGATCCAATGCACGTACTGCGTCGGCACGGACTGGTCGAGCCCGAGCTGGTGGTGCAGGCGCGCCACCAGGGTGTTGTCGCCGGCGTTGGTACCCAGCAGGGCTACGGCCGGGTCACCGGGGATGAGCCTGATGATCATGAATACGAGGACGCTGATGCCGAAGGCCAGGCCGACGATGGCGGCCAGCCGGCGGAGCACGAAGTTGGTCATGCCGCCGACCCGTCCACGTCGCCCGGCGGCTGTCCGGTCCTGGCCATCGTGCCGTGCGGGCCGTCCGGGCGCAGCGCGGTCGTGCCGGTCCGGCTCTCGAGCGCCACCGCGGCGTCGAGGATGGTGTTCTCCGACAGCCGGGCGCCGGCGAACTGGATCCCCGTCGGCAGCCCGTCGCGACCGAGGCCGTTGAGCACCGACACGGTCGGCGTCCCGGCGAGGACCCCCGCGAAGTTCAACGGCCGCCCGAACGCACCTGGCAGCATGTACTCGAAGTCCTCGTCGATCCGGGAGGCGACCACGCCGAGCGAAGGAGCGACGACGGCGTCGTACTGGGCGGCGAACTCGCCGAAGCCGTCGGCGATCACGCGTCGGATCCGCTGCGCCCGGATGTAGTCGTGCGCCGGCAGCACCGCACCGGCGAGCCGATGCCCGCGGGCTTTGGCCGCGGTGAGTTCCACGGTGCGCCCGGCCGCGATGAACTCGTCGAAGGCGGCGTAGGCCTCCGCGCCGATCACCACCTCCGCCACGTCGTCGTACGGGAAGTCCGGAAGCTCGACCTGCTCCAGGGTGCCGATCTCGGCGAGAGCCGCCAATGAGGCGTCGAAGTTCGCGGTCACCTCGGCCTCGGCGCCGTCGCAGGATCCGGCGATGACACCGAAGCGAAAGCCCCTCTGACGCACGCGCGACCGGCGGTACCGGTACCGCTCCGTGAGGCTGGCCGGATCCCGCGGATCAGGGCCGGCCATTGCCTCGAGCACGAGCCCGCAGTCATCGGCACGGCGGCACATCGGCCCGAGCCGGTCGAGCGTCCAGCACAGCGTCATGGCGCCGGCACGACTGACCCGCCCATACGTGGCGCGCAGGCCGGCCGTACCGGTGAACGCGGCCGGCAGCAAGATGGAGCCGCCGGTGTCACTGCCGATCGCGAAAGGCAGCGCGGCTGCGCCGACCGCGGCGGCCGGGCCGCTGGACGACCCGTTCGTCCACCGACCGGTGTGCCACGGATTGCCGGGCGGACCGGTGATCGACGCGTTCGGATTGTCGTAGCCCATTCCGCCGGCGAGCTCGATGGTGGCGACCTTGGCGAGGAGCACCGCGCCGGCGTCGCGCAGCTTGCGAGTGACAGTGGCCTCGCGGTCGAAGCGCTGGTCGGGGAACGCGCCCCACGTCGTCGGCGCTCCGACGACGCTGATGATGTCCTTGAGACCGTAGGGGATTCCGTGCAGCGGGCCACGATCCAGCCCGTCGCGCAGTTCGGCCTCGGCCAAGGTGGCCTCGCGATGGGCGATGTCGTCGGTGATCGTGACGACGGCGTTCAGGGTGCGACCGATCTGGTCGAGCCGGCGCAGGTAGATCTCGGTCAGCTCCGTCGGGGAGACCTGACCGGTACGAAGGAGCGCACCGAGTTCACGAATGCTCAGGAAGGCGAGATCGTCCTCGTTCACGTGGCTGCTCCGTCCTTGCCACACACGATGAAGATCGGCTCCTGATCGTTGGTCAGCGGGAAATGGTGAAGTCGCTCCGTGGCAGCGAGCTGTACTGCGATTCGGTCCTCGAGTTCGGCCAGCTGGTCGTCGGTCAGGGCGTCGCCGTGACGCAACGAGACGATCTCGACGAGCCGATCGCGGACGCTCTCGGTGGTGGCCGGGTCCAGCTGGGGGTAGGTCGACCCCGCCGCGGTGCGCGTGGTCATCGGACGGGCCCGACCATGACGACGGTCCGCGCCTCGCGGCGGGCCGCTTCCATACCGTCGACCCGCCAGACGTACTCCGTGCCGGGCTTCGTCGTGAGGGCGCAATGGTTGCCGGCGGCGTCGACGGCGATCAGGTTGACGTAGCCGCGTCCACCGGGTTCGCCCGTTTCGAGTCCGGCCAGGTCGCGTATGGCCGCCGAGCAAGCTTCGTCCAGGTCCAGGCCGGCCGCCAGGCCGGCGACGACCGCGCGCGCGGTACCGGCCCGGATGGTCAGCTCGCCCCAACCGGTACAGGTCGCTGCACCGTAACGGTCGTCGCAGTAGTTGCCGGCGCCGATCACCGGGGTATCACCGATCCGACCCGGGTATTTCCAGGCCCAGCCGCTGGTGCTGACCGCTGAGGCCAGGTGACCGTCCGCGTCGACAGCGATCAGGTTCACAGTGCCACCCGGCGGGACCTCCACCGGTTCGGGCTGCAACGCGCGTTCGGGATCAAAGATCTCCCCGATCACGTCCCGTACGGCCTCGATGGCAGTTGATTCACCTTGCGGGGACTGACGAATCCGAGTCAGGCCCTCCCGCCAGGTGAGCTCTGCCTCCGGAGTCAGCAGGTCTTCGGTCGGCAGCCCGATCTCGTGGGCGAGACGGGCCGCCCCGTCTCCGACGACGAGTACGTGTGGGAGTTGTTCCAGAACGGCGCGGGCCACCGTGACCGCCGCCCGGTACCCGCGCAGGCCACCGACCGCTCCGGCCTGGCGACGGGTTCCTTCCATGACGGAAGCGTCCAGCTCGACCTGCCCATCGATGTTGGGGTATCCGCCGTAGCCCACCGTGTGATCGGCGGGGTTGTCCTCGACGGCGCGAATCCCCACCTCGACCGCATCCAACGCCGATCCACCCGCCCGCAACGTCTCCCAGGCGAGGCCGATTCCGACGTCTGCGTTCGCGCTCCCGGCTACAAGCATGGGCGAGACACTAAAGGCAAAGGTTTGCCTACGGCAATACCCCTTAAGTAAACCGTTTGTTTCCTACGGTCTCAACCAGAATTCACGATGCCGCGAATCAGACCCAGCGGCGGCAGACGGACGCAGTCAGCGGCGCAGGCGGCGAGAAGATCTGGGCTCAGCCGTCGACTCGCGGCGGATCAGGGCCAACGGATCGGACACGAGCACGTCCTCCCCGCCGCCGCCGTCCACCCGCTCGATCAGCGCCAGTACCGCGGCGGCGCCGAGTTCTTCCAGCGGCATGCTCACGCTGGTGATCGGAACCTCGAGGTACCCGAGGCAGTGGTCCTCGTCGAAACTGATCAGTGAGACATCCTCCGGCACCCCGGCCCCGACCTCCCGGAGGGCCATCGTGGCCCCGAAGAGCTGGTTGAGGTTGCCGACGCCGATCGCGGTTGGCACGTCCGTACGCGCCATCAATCGCCGCGTCGCCTCGTAACCACCGGCTTCGCTGTGCTCGATGTGCTGGAACGTGACGGACAGCCCGTGGGCCTTGCAGAGGGCTCGAACGGCCGCCGCGCGCCGATACACCGTGTCGACGACCTTGAAGCCGTCGACTATCGCCAGCCGCCTATGCCCGAGCGCGGCGAGGTGCTCGACGAACAGCCGCATTGCCTTCTCTTCGTCCATGACGACGTTGTTCCCCGGCCGCGGGCCACGCCGGTTCATGTACACGTGCGGGACCGAAGGCACCGGGGAGCGCGCTCCACCCGACCGCAGCGCGGTCGCGATCAGGAGCCCGTCGGCCCGGCTTTCCTCGACAAGATACTGGTAATCGGTCGGCGGACGAACGCTTTCCTCCGGCTCCTCCAGGATCATCACGACCTGGCCGCGGTCCACCGCACGCTGGAGCGCGCCCCGCTGGATGCCAGACCAGATCGGGTTCCGTAGCAGGGGAACGATCATGGCCAACGCGCCGGTCCGTGAGCGCTTGAGGGCCCGGGCCATGGCGTTCGGTCGGTAACCCTGGCGCTGCGCGACCGTGAGGATGCGGTCACGGGTCTCCGGCCGAATGGACAAGTTCGTGTCACCGTTGAGCACCCGAGACACCGTGGAAATGTGCAGCCCCACCGCCGCGGCGACATCGACCAGTCGCGGACGTCGGTGCTCCGACGATGCCGGATCCTCCCTGCTGATTGCCACGTCTCCCAACACATCGCGGCCCGGCACGTGGCGCAGGCCCAGCGGATCTAGAGACCACGCCGACCGGCCTGCTGGCAACAAATCGCCGCCCCCGCAGCGCACCTGGGCGCGTCTCGGCCGGAACTGTACATGAATCGGCAGCGATGATCGCAGTAGTCGCCGTCCGCCGAGGTCTTGCCGAACGCTTTCGAGCTTGGCGTCCGATGTTCCTGGCGCGGTGGCCATCACCTCATGCAGGTCGACGGTCAGAGTACGAGCCCCCCACCCGAGGTATACAGCTAGGCTTTCGATTCCGAGGAGGATGTAGCGGTCGAGAAGCGAATACGCCAGCCCCTCGCAGACCGCCGAGAAGCCCTGATTTCCGCGGCTGGAGCACAGTGTTCGGCCCGGTTCGCCTTCTAAGCGGCAGGTCGCAGGTTCGAGTCCTGCCGGGGGCACGCAGAATGTCCTTGCGGCACAAGGCAATACGCACAGCCGCGGACCGATTCGCGCCAGCTCCGCCTCAACATGCGCTCAACCCAAGTCAGCAAGGGCTCTATGGCTCGCGCACGGGACGGCTGGAGTCACGACGCACAATGCTCAGCGACACGGCAACTGTGTAAAACAGCTACCCGGGCCCGTCGACCATGACCCGGCTCTAAGCGAGATAGCCAGCGGTCCGCGAGCTTGCCGAGCGTGTCGGGCTGGAGCCAGTCCTCCCGGCATCGGGCGAGGGTGCTGTCGATGTCTGGGTCCCAGGACCTCGCGCTGTGCTCCGAGCACACTAGGCATGGGCGCGCGGCGGTCACCAGGGCCGGCCGGCTGGTGTTGGCTGATGGCGCCGTGTACAGCCAAGCCGGCCCGGTGTAACCGCTCGGGGGGTTGGTGGTTGGTTAGGGCATCAGTTGGGCCATGTTGAGGTGGACGACGTCCTTGCTGGAGCCGATGCCGCCGCCCCACTGCAGGAAGCCCATGCGGGTTCCGTTGTCGGTGTCGTTGAGTAGGGCCGAGATGCTGAACACCGCATTCGCGTTCGGCTGCACCGAGGTGAGGTCGGTCCAGGGCAGAGCCAGTTCATACAACGTCGTGTTCGTGGCGTCGTCCCTGGTCACGTGCACCGCGGCGTCCGTCACCGGCCCGGTGGCTTGCCCGGCCGGGGCCGTCCACCGATACGCCTGGGAACCGTCGGGAGTAAGAGCTGCCCCGTACTCGTAATGCCCCTCGGTCGAGGCGGTACTGACCGTGGCCGAAGATCCCGGCACCCCCGACGTGGCCGCCACCTGCAGGCTGTCGCCCTGCCAGATGTTGCCGCCGGTGGCCGGCTCGGAGAAGTTGGCATCACTGATCTGAGCGGTGACATACAGGTGAGTGGCGTCCCAGTCGAACCACACCTTGCCGCCCAGCCCGGCCGGGGGTTGGGCGCTGCCGACCCCCTCCCAGCTGCCCAGATCCACCGACGGGCCGTCCTGCACGTCCGACAACGACCACGAACTACCCAGCGACTTCTGCACCACCGGGAGGAACGTCACGTGCCCGGACAGCGGAGCCGAGCCCTGGCCGCCCGAGACCACGCTGGCCACGGTGAACGGATAGAGCTGCCCGAAGCTCGGACTGCCCACATCCACCGACACCGTCGCCGACGTCCCCGCAGCGATCGTGGTGTCCAGCGCCTGCGTCCCTGACTGGCTCCCCAGCGTCCACTTGACCCCTGTCACGATGGTCGGGGTGGACGAGGGGTTGTTCAGGACTACCTGCAGCGATCCCGCGGCCGGGCTCGTCTGCGTGATGACCGGGGTGGCCTGTTCGGGTGTTGCCCCCGACGTGACGGTGACCTGGCTGACCGCGTCTTCGGTATAAGGCCCGGCCGCCCCGGTGAATGCCGCGGTCGCGTCCAGCTCCGTCTGGTTGCCCGGACTTGCGGTACCCGGAATCGTGACGGCCCAGCTGGTCGTGACCTGCTGACCGGGACCGACGCTGGAGAACGACGCGGGTGAGCTCGCCGTCGCCGTCCAACCGCTCGGCGCGTCCAGGCTCATCTGCAGGCCGTGGACCGCCTGGGATCCGGTGTTGGTGAACGCCGTCGTCGCGGCGAAGGTGGACCCCGACTTCACGAAGTTCGGCGCCTGCACGGTGAAGGGGTTGTTCACCACGATCGGGGCAGTGCCGGTCACACCGTTCACGGTCACGTTGATCGTTGTCGCGCCAGCGGCCCCCATCGTGACCTGGCCGGCCGGGCTGACGGTGGCCACCCGTGGGTTGCTGCTGGTGTAGCTCACCCGGGCCTTGGACAGGTCCACGAACGCCTGGTCGGTGTTGACCGCCTCGACGATGTTGTCGGCGCTGGCGTGCGGCTGCTCCAGCGAGGAGTTCGTATCCGGGGCGATCCAGGGGTTCTTGGCGGTCAGGTCCAGCGTGTCGCCCGGCTTGAAGACGACCTGGTCCGGCTGGACCGTGACGTACTGGACCCGCGGAGCGATCGCACCCTTCACGGTGACCGTCCCGGAGCCCGCGACAGTTGCCGAGTCGGGGCCGACCTGGAACTTGTACGCGCCGTCGTCGACGACCTGCTTGAGATTGCTTTCGTCCCACCGACTGAGGTCAGCGAGTTTCACGTGCAGGGTGACGTGCTGAGTCTGCCCGGGCGCCAGCACGATGGTCCGCTGGAAGCCGGCGAGCTGCTCCTTCGGCAGTTCCACGCCGGGCACGGTGAACTGCGGCGCCACGTACAACTGCGCGACGGTCGCTCCCCCGACGCGGCCGGTGTTCTTGACGTCGAAGCTGACCGGCACGGTGGCGTTGGCATCGGCCGTGCGGGATCCGACGTTGACGTGGGAGTAGCTGAACGTGGCGTAGGACAACCCGTACCCGAAGGGGTAGGTCGGCGGCTGGGTGGAGTACATGTAGGTGCGGCCCAACCCGCCGGTCTGCGAAGGGGTCAGCCCGTAGTTCTGCATGTCCGGCAGCTGGGAGTCGTCCTTGAACCAGGTGAAGTTCAGGTGCCCGGACGGGTTCGCCTGGCCGAACAGGACCTGGGCCAGCGCGGTGCCCTGGGACTCGCCGTTGTACCCGCTGAACAGGATCGCCGGGAAGTCGCCTCGGGTGTCGGTGATGTTGACGGGGCCGGCGGACTGGATGACCATCGCGGTCCGCGGATTACCCAGCGCCTTCACCCCGCTGATCAGCGAGTTGTAGTTGCCGGGCAGGTCGAGGGACGCCCGGTCCTTGCCCTCACTGGCCACATTCAGGTCCGTGCCGACGAAGACGAGGACCAGATCGGCGGTCTTGATCGCCGCGTCGGTGTCCGCCGAGCAGGACGCCGGTGCCGTCGTCGTGCTGGTAGTGCCGCACGAGTCGAACGTGATCGTGGCGTCGGGGTTGGCGGCCTTGACCGCGGCAGTGATGCCCTGCACCGCGTTGACCTGCAGCGACGGTTTGCCGGAGTAGCCGCCCAGGGTGACCGTGTTGGCCAGGTTGCCGACGATGACGACGTTGTTCAGCTTGGCTGTATTAGCCGGCAACAGCGGCGCCGAGGTGCCCGCCACGTTGTCGTTCTTCAGCAGCACGAGGTCCTCGGCGGCGACCTTCTCCGCCAGCGCTTGGTGCGCCGGGCTCTGGATAACGCTCTTGTCGATCTTGGTGTAAGCGACGTGGCTGGGCGGGTCGAACTCGCCGGTCTGCATCCGGATCGTGAACAGGTGCACCAGCGCGTTGTCGAGGACGCCCGCGGACAGGACGCCGGCATTGATCGCGGCCGCGACGTTGGCCAAGGTCGCCTCGTTGCCGGTGCAGTTCAGCTGCGTGCCCGCCCGAAGCGCGTACGCCTGCGCGCCGGCCGATGGTGAAACCTGCTGCCCGGTGGCCGGGTTGGTCCAGGCCGAGGTCCAGCCGGGAGGCGTCCATTGGTGGCTGTTGTAGATGTCCCCGACGGCACCGCAATCGGAGGTGGTGTACCCGTTGAACCCGTAGGTTCGCTGCAGCAGTTGGTTCGCGGTGTAGGTGTCGGCCGGGGCCGGCGTGCCATTGACCGCGTTGTAGGAGGTCATCACGCCGGACACGTGCGCGTCTTCGGTCAGGCTCGCGAACTGCCGGGTGTAGTAGTCGCGGATGTTCGCGTCGGTCGTGTTCGAGCTGCCCGAGTTCCGGTTGTTCTCCACGTTGTTCAACGCGTAGTGCTTCGTGGTGGCGGCCACCTTGAGATAGGGCGTCATCGGCCGGCCGTCCATCGTGTTGCCCTGGTAGCCGTTGACGAATGCCCCGGCCATCTGCCCTACGAGATAAGGGTCTTCACCGAACGCCTCATCGGCGCGGCCCCACCGCGGATCCCGATCCATGTTCACCGTCGGCGCCCAGTACGTCAGGTCGCCGTAGTCGTTCACGTCCGGGCCGAGGTTGTTCTGCCCGGTGCCGAACAGGGACTTGTCCAGGTACCCGCGCGCCTCGTCCGAGATCGCCGTCGTCTCCTTGTACATCAGCGCGGGGTCCCAGCTCATCGTGGACGCGAAGTTGACGGGGAAGCTCGTCGCCAGCACGTCGTCAACGGCACCCTGACTGCCTTCGGCGACGTCGGCCCCCAGGCGGTTCAGGCCGTGCTGCCCTTCGCTCCAGTAGGTGTAGCGCTGCACGCCCAGGCGCGGAATCGCCGGGGCGTCGTTGGTGTGCAACTGCTGGGCCTTCTCCGCCAGCGTCATCCGCGACACCAGATCGGCCGCCCGCTCGGCGAACGAGTAGTGCGTGTTGCGGTAGATCGGCTGTTGGCCCGGTGGCGCCGGCTGGGCATCGGCGGCAACCCCGGGCGAGGTGATAGCGGCCGCTGCCGCGGCCAGCAGAGACGTCGCGGCCAGCAGGGCCCGCCACCGCAGCGAGGCTCTTCCTCGGCCGGTGCGGATGTGAGGCATGAGTGGCTCCTCTAGATCGTCCTGGGTGGGGAAGACGGCGGCTGGTTAGGGCATCAGTTGGGCCATATTGAGGTGGACGACATCCTTGCTGGAGCCGATGCCACCGCCCCACTGCAAGAAGCCCAATCGGGTCCCGTTGTCGGTGTCGTTGAGCAGGGCCGAGATGCTGAACACGTTGCCGGTGCTCGGTTGCACCGAGGTGAGATCGGTCCAGGGCAGGGCCAGCTCGTACAACGTCGTGTTGGTGGCATCGTCGCGGCTGACGTGCACCGCGGCGTCGGTGACCGGCCCGGTGGCCTGCCCGGCCGGGGCGGTCCACCGGTACGCCTGGGCGCCGTCCGGGGTGAGGGCGGCCCCGTACTCGTAGTGCCCGTTGATGGACGCGGTGCTGACGGTGGCCGAGGATCCGGGCACCCCGGAGGTGGCCGCCAGCTGCAGGCTGTCGCCCTGCCAGATGTTGCCGCCGGTGGCCGGCTCGGAGAAGTTGGGGTCGCTGATCTGCGCGGTGACGTAGAGGTTGGCGGAGTCCCAGTTGAGCCACACCTTGCCGCCCAGGCCGGCCGGGGCCTGCGGATTGCCGATTCCCTCCCAGCTACCCAGGTCCGCCGAGGGGCCGTCCTGCACGTCGGACAACGACCACGAGCTGCCCAGCGACTTCTGCACCACCGGGAGGAACGTGACGTGCCCGGCCAGCGGGGTCGAGTTCGAGCCGCCGGAGACCACGCTGGTCACCGTGAACGGGTAGAGCTGCCCGAGGACGGGACTACCCACATCCACCGACACCGTCGCCGACGACTGCGGGGCGATAGCGGTGTTCAGCGCCTGCGTGCCCGACTGGCTCCCCAGCGTCCACTTGACGGCCGTCACCGTCGCCGGGGTGTCGGTGCTGTTCGCCAGCGCCACCTGCAGCGAGCCGGCCGGCGGGCTCACCTGAGTGATGACCGGGGTGACCTGCTGCGGCTGGACCGGGCTGGTGACGGTCACCGGGACGGTGGCGCCGGGGAGCGTCTGCCCGTCGCTGGTGGTGAAGTGGAACGACACCGGGTAGGAGCCGGATGCGACCGAGTCGGGGACGGACACCGTGGCCGGCGTGCTGGCCCGCCCGTCGGCGGACACGGACAGCGTGCCGGAAGCCTGCGTCACCGTGATACCGCTGGTGCCCGGGTCCGCGGACCAGTGCACGGTCGTGTCACGCAGGCCGGTGCCCTGTGCCCCGACGGTGACCTTCGGCGAATCGCCGGCGATCACGACCAGCGGGCCGGACGGGTCGGTGAACCCGATGGCCGGGTCCTGGCCGGTCTGGTACGACGGGGGCGCGTCGTTCGCCCCGGTTCCCCAGTTCGTGTCCGGAGTGCTGGACAGGCTGAAGTCCAGCGTTCCGCCGCGGGACACGATCGACTCCGGCAGCGCGGTGCTGCTGTGGCGATGCCCGTTCAGCCGCAGGTCGGTGACGTACGGGGCGTTCTCGGCGGCGTGCGGAGCGTTGATCTGGATCGTCCGGCCGTTGCCGAGGTGGATGACGGACCGCTGGAACAGCGGGCTGCCGAGCGCCAGGTCCGCGCGACCGGGGGTCACCGGGATCATGCCGAGCGCGGACCACACGTACCAGGACGACATCGCGCCGAGGTCGTCGTTGCCGGGCATCCCGTTGGGGGTCGGTGGGTAGAGCTCCTGTTCCTGCTTGCGCACCTGCGCCTGCGTCTTCCACGGCTGGCCGAGGTAGTCATAGACGTACGGGACGGTCAGGTCCACCTCGTTGCCGGCCCACATGTAGGGCAGGTTCGGACCGGCGTTGTCCTGGGTGAAGAACGTGTCCAGACGCGGGATCGCCACATCCTTGCCGCCCATCGCGCCGATCAGCCCGGCCATGTTCTGCGGCACCTCCCACCCGTAGTCGGCGGCGTTGCCCTCGTCATAGCCGTCCTGTCCGAAGCCGGTGGGCGGCACGAACGCGGGACCGCTGGGGAACGCAGCGTTCTCATCGCGCGGCTGGAGGTAGCCGGTCGTGGGGTTGAAGGTGTTCTGCCAGTTCTGGCTGCGCAGCTGGTACTGGGCCGCGGTCGTCCGGTGGCCGATCGCGGCGGCCAGTTGCGAGATGGCGAAGTCGTCGATCGACCACTCCAGCGTCTCGGAGACGCCCTGCCGGCCGTGCGCGCCCTGTGAGCAGGCGTCGTTGGGTGCGTAGCCGAGTTGGACGTACTCCTCCACGCATTGGCGTTCCTGCCAACCCCAGCCGAGCACCTGCGAGTGGTTGGCGCCCTTTTCCATGATGGGCAGCACGTCGGCGATGTCGACGTTGCGGCCGCCGAAGGCCACCGTATTGGCGATCAGCGGCACCGCGTTGTCGCCGTTCATCGTCCCGGTCGTGCTGACGTTCGCCATCGGCCACTTCGGCATCCAGCCGCCCTGCTCGTGCGCGGCGCGGATCAGCGAGTTCGCCATGTCGCCGGCCTGCTTCGGGAACAACATCGCCTGTAGCGGGGCGAGGGCCCGGTAGGTGTCCCAGTCGGAGAACGTCGAGTACTGCGTCTGCCCGGCCGGCACCTTGTGGATCTGGTTGTCGAACCCCATGTAGCGGCCGTCGACGTCGTTGTACGCGCTCGGGAACTGCAGTGAGTGCCACAGCGCCGTGTAGAACGTCGTCAGGTCCGCAGCGGATCCGCCGCCAACCGCAACGGTGTTCAACGCCTGGCGCCATTCCGCGCGGGTCTTGGCCGCCACTGATGTCGGGTTCCAGCCGGGCATCTCCTGCGCCATGTTCTTGCGAGCCCCGCTGACGCTCACATAGGACATCCCGACCTTGGCCCGCACCATGGTCGAGTTGCCGGTGTCGAACGTCAGGTATGCGCCGGACCCGCGGCCGGTCGCGCTGGCCGAGCCCGGGGTGACGGTCGCGCCCTGCCACGTGCCGTGGGCGGTGAACGGCTCGGAGAAGCGGATGTCGAAGTAGACCGTGTAGCTGCCCAGTCCGCACAGCCCGTTCGTCGTCGCCGATCCGGACACCTCGTCGTTGCCGGTGACGGCGACCGAAGCGGCGCTGTTGCCAGCGAGACTGGCCCCGGACTTCACCAGCACCTGCGCGGTGCTGCCCGCGGGATAGCCGAACGAGAGCAGGCCGGTGCGGGAGGTCGCGGTGAGGTTGGCGTGGACGCCGGAGTCGGTGAGTTGCACGTCGTACGAGCCGAGGGTCGCGTGCTCCTGATCGTGCGAGAACGTCGCTGAGGCGGCACCCGGATTCGCGTCGATCGGGCCGGTGGTCGGCAGAATCGGCACGTCACCGAACACGCTGCATCCGGCCGACGCGTGGTCGAGGCTGAAGCCGCGGATCGACGTATCGCCGTAGGAGTAACCGACGCCAGAGCTCGGGGTGTCCGGGCTCAACTGCATCATCCCGAACGGCGTGTCGACGCCGGGAAAGTCGTTGATATCGCCGACGTTCTCGCCGCCGTTGCCGGTACCGATCATCGGATCGACGTACTGCGTCGGATCGGACACCAAGGCAACCGTCGGCGCAGCTGCCGCGCTCGTCACCTGGGCGACACCGACCACCAACGCAGCGCAGGCGAGCGCCGCGGTGAGCGCGCAGCGCCGGCTTCGTCGGGGCGTCAGTTGCTTGAACATGACAACTCCTTCGCGTACGGCATCACTGAATGAATGGCAACGTTGTCAGGACGAGCCGAGCGGATCGCCGAGCAGCCATGGCGGGTCTCCAAGCGGCGAGGGTGGGCCGAGAGCGGGCCACATTTGGGGGTGACGGGCGCAGTCTGTGCGGCGAGCTTCCGCTAAACTTGTGCGTTAGTCAATGGATTTGGCACCAATTCCTGCCGAGCTTCCGCGCAAAGACAGCCATTAGCTGGTGGTACCGTCGCCGCGTGTCCGACGCGCCGCGGGATGCCGAGCGACCGCCGAGCTCGCCGGCCAGCCTGCGTGCGCTCGGCCGTATCCGAGTCCTCGAGGCGCTGTACGAATGGGGCCGGCTGTCCCGACCCGATCTCACCAGGCGGACCGGACTTTCCCGGGCCACTGTCGGCTCGCTGATCGCCGACTTGATGGCGGCGGGGATTTTGAGCGAACTCGGCACAAGCCGTGCGGCCGAGTTGCAGCGCACCGGCCGCCCGGCTCGCACCATCGGCCTGGTGCCGACCGCCGCATACGCCGTCGGCCTGGACATCGGCCACGACCACGTGCGCTGCGCGCTGTGCGACCTCGGCGGGGAACCGGTCTCCGAGCGGAGCGTGGAGCAGGCCGTCGACCGAGAGCCGGACCAGACGCTCGCTTGCGCCACAGAACTCGTCGCCGAGGCCATCGCGGGCGTGCCGCCCGAGCGCATCCTCGGCCTCGGCGTCGGTATCGCCAGCCCGATCAACCCCCGCACCGGAATGCTGTGCGCCGAAGCGATCATGCCCGGGTGGGTCGGGCTCCGGATCAACGACGAGCTTGGTCGGCGCACCGGGCTGACGGCGTACAGCACGAACGACGCGAATGCCGGCATCCTCGGCGAGCGGCGCTACGGCGCGGCACAAGACTGTGCGGACGTCATCTACATCCGGCTCTCCTGCGGTATCGGTGCAGGTGTCGTCAGCGACGGGCGGATGCTGCTGGGGTCGGCCGGGCTAGCCGGCGAGATCGGGCACGTTCCGGTCGTGGAGGCGGGCGCGATCTGCCGGTGCGGCAACCGTGGCTGCCTCGAGACCGTGGCCAGCCCGACCACGATCGCCGAGTTGCTGGAGCCGAGTCTCGGCCGGGCCATCACCGTCGACGAGTTGCTCGACTTGGTGCACCTGGGTCATAGGGGCGCGATCCGAGCGGTCTGGGACGCCGGCGACGCGGTCGGCCGCGCCCTGGCGGTGGCCGTGACGCTGTTCAATCCGCAGCTCGTCGTGGTCGGTGGCGAGTTGGCCGCCGCCGGCGACGCGCTGTTCACGCCGATGCGCCGCGCCATCGAGCACGCTGCGATGAGCCCACACGCGGCGAACCTGCAGATCGTCGCGGGTGCGCTCGGCGACAGCGCTTGCGTGCGCGGCGCCGCCGCGCTCGTCCTGGCTCAAGCGCCGCAGATGCTGCCCGCACTCTCCGGCTGAGTCCGAACAGCCGCTCGACGATTCCTCACGCTCCGCCACTAGCGAAGCCATAGGCCCGCTCGACCTGACCGAGGTCGCCGTGCAGTCGAGCGGTAGCGACCCGTTGTAGCGTGCCGGCATGGCGATCGCGCGGTATCCGACTTTTGTCATCGACTGTCCTGACGCAGATGCGCTCGCGGCGTTCTACGGCGAGCTACTCGACTGGCCGGTCAAGGTCAAAGACGGCTGGGTCGAGATCCGTCCCGAAGACGGCAGCGATTGCATCTCGTTCCAGCAGGTCACCGACTACCGGGCGCCGGAGTGGCCCGGCCAGGTGGTGCCCCAGCAGATGCATCTCGACCTGGTGGTGGCCGATCTCGACGAGGGCGAGGCCGCGGTGCTCGCGCGGGGCGCCACCTTGGCCGAGGTCCAACCAGACCCGACCTTTCGGGTCTTCCTCGACCCGGCCGGACATCCGTTCTGTCTCTGCCTGAACTGAGCAGCCGCCGGACAGAGTTCGACGCCGGCCGGACCTCGCCCGCGGCGCCCATCGCCGTTGCTACACGACGTGGAATTCGATCCGGTAGATCAGGGTGTCGTCGTTGATCGGACCGGCGTGAGCGGCCCGGTCCCGAAGCGATTCTCGATCACGCTCGCCCGCGTGCCGAACATCCGCGGCAGTCACGGCGGAGAAGGGCAGTAGTTCGATCGCGTCGATCTCGATGACGACGTCCGCGGTCGCGTACCGACCACCGGGCTTCACCTTCGGGCGGCTCCACAGCCGGATCGATACCGTGATCTCGCCGCTCGCCACGGCCTCACGCAAGTCCTGACTGAACATCACAGCTCAACGCTAGGCCGCAGCGCAGCTGAGGTTGCGAATCCCACGGGCCGAATCCCACCCGTAGGCCGTCCAGTTCTGTCAAGAAGTGTCAACCGGTTCCGGCGCCGACCAATACTTTCGCGCATGACCCAACTGACAGACAGCACGGCCCAGGCATTGCGGCAGACGATCGGCGGCCACGTTGTCGCGCCGGAGGATGCTGACTACGACGAGGCGCGCCGGGTTTGGAACGCGACAATCGACCGGCGTCCGGCGCTGATCGCCCGGTGCACGTCCGCGGCTGATGTCGCGGCAGCGGTGTCGTTCGCGGTGGCCAACCACCTGGAAATCACTGTCCGGGGTGGCGCGCACGGCATGGGGGGCACGTCCGTTGCCGACGGTGCGCTGATGATCGACCTGAGCGCTCTCAACGAGGTCACCGTCGACCCGGAGACGAAACGCGCGCTGGTCGGTGGCGGTGCGCTGCTCGGCGACCTGGATGCGGCCACCCAGCAGCACGGGCTCGCGGTGCCGGCCGGCCTGATCAGCCATACCGGCGTGGGCGGACTCACCCTTGGCGGCGGCATGGGCTGGCTGACGCGGCAGGCCGGACTCAGCATCGACAACCTCGTCTCGGTTCAGATTGTGACCGCCGACGGCCAACTCCTTCGCGCCTCGGCCGACGAGAACGCTGACTTGTTCTGGGCGATCCGGGGCGGCGGCGGCAACTTCGGCGTGGTGACCGAATTCGAGTTCCAGTTGCACGAGGTCGGTCCGATCATTCAGCTCGGACTGCCGTTCTGGGGCCTGGAACAGGGACGTGACGTGCTCCGCCTGGCGCGTGACGTCATTGCCACCCTGCCGCCAGATATCAATATCGTGATCGCCGGGATGAACGCACCGCCGGCGCCGTTCGTCCCGGAGGAGTACCACCACCAACCCGGGTACGCGCTGGTCGTTGTCGGCTTCGGGGCCGCGGAGGTTCACGGGGCTGTCCTCGAGCAGATTCGCGAAGCGTTGCCGCCTCTCTGGGAGTTCGTCACCCCGATGCCCTATACCGCGCTTCAGCAGATGATGGACGAGCCGAATGCCTGGGGATTCCACGACTACGACAAGGGCGCCTACGTCGAGGACCTGTCCGACGACGTGATCGACGTCGTCGCCGATCACTTGCCGGGCAAGAACTCCCCGCTGTCAGTCCTGCTGTTCTACCGGTTGGACGGTGCGTACTCCGCGATCACCGACGACGAGACGGCATTCAGCGGCGGCCGCTCGCCGAGGTACGCCGTGTTCATCATTGCGATCTGCCCGACGCCAGAACTCCTGGACGCCGATCGAGCCTGGGTCCAGTCAACCTGGGAGGCATTGTTGCCGCACACGACCCAAACCGGTGTCTACGTCAACGCGCTAGCCACCAGCGACGAGCACCGCGTCAAGGCTGCCTACGGGCCGGCGAAGTACGACCGACTGGCCAGCATCAAGGCGAGGTACGACCCGGCCAATCTCTTCCATCACAACGCCAACATCAAGCCGTCCTAACCGGTCCGCGTCGGGTACCAAGTCCAGATCGCAACCTTTGGGCAGCGTGAACCCGGCGGACCTTGGCTGCCTTCACCGATCGCGCAATCGACGGACGAACTTCAGCCCGCTCCACGTCTGATCGATCGCCGCCACCTTGAGGTCCACCAGTCCGACACCGAGTCCGTGCTCTCGAACCGCGCACTCGCTGAGGTCGGTAGGAACGCCGCTCGCCTTCTTGGGCCAGCACGCCCACAACGCGCCGGCCGTGGCGAGCGACTCGACGAGGGGTGCGAAGCGGCGGCGCAACGCGCGCAGGTCCGGGCAGAACGCGACGATGACATCGTACGGTTCGGCACCACCAGCTCGACGGTGCAGCACCACCCCCGGCGGCAACGGATCCAGGTCCAGGGTCCGCGGCGGAGACACGAGCAGAACTCGCGAGTCCGCCCGAATACCCAGCTTGCGCGGCAGCGGTGTTCCTGAGTAGCCGGCCGCCGCTTCCAACGTGTACCTCCGGGAGTGAGTGTTCCCTAGAGCCAGTGTCGTCTCTTGAAGATCAAATAGAGCGTCGAGGATGTAGCGATCATGAGCAGAATGGCCAGCGGATAGCCGAGCTGCCAATGCAGTTCGGGCAGGTGGTCGAAGTTCATTCCGTACATGGTGCCGACGAGGGTGGGGGCGAAGAGGATCGCCGCCCAGGCCGAGATCTTCTTGACCTCCTCATTCTGCGCCAGCGCGGCCTCGGTGAGATTGAGCGTCGCGCAGGGTTGCGCTGCAACTCGACGTCCACGTCGTACTTGTCGAAGCCTTCCTGCAGTGACCGGACGAGGTCGACGAGCGCGTGAGCGGTGCGCTGCATCTCGACGACTTCGCGGGACAACTCGTAACTCCGACGCGACACGGCGGTGTCGTCGTTGAACAGTTGGTCCTCGGTCTCGTCGATGTCGTTCTCGGGACCCACCACCACCGGGGCCTACTCGTCGACGATGCCCGTTGACCTACACGGCGTTGTCGACCAGCGTCATACGCATCCGCTCCGGCGTCACTCGCCGATCACGGTTGGAAGCGGTAACCCATACCGGGTTCGGTGAGCAGGTGGCGGGGCCGGCTCGGGACGACTTCGAGCTTGCGCCGTAGCTGGGCGAGGTAGATGCGCAGATAGCTGCTCTCGGTGTGGTCGGGGTCGCGGCGGATCGCTATGAGCAGGTCGCGGCCGGTGATCAGCCGGCCGGGGTGTCGGAGCAAGGCATCGAGAATGCGCCATTCGGTGGGGGTCAGATGCAAGGGGGTTCCGTCGTGGTGTGCGGCGACGCGGGCAACCAGGTTGATCTCGTTCTCTCCGATGGAGATCGTGGTGTCCGGTGTGCCGCCGACCGCTCGACGCTGGACGGCCCGCAGGCGGGCGACGAACTCGTTCATGTCGAACGGTTTGGTCACGTAGTCGTTGGCGGTCGAGGGCGGCGACCTTGTCCCGGCTGCTCGAGCGGGCGGATAGGACAATGATCGGGAGGGTCGCCTCGCGGGCGCGTAGCTCGCCGATCACGGCCAGGCCGTCTCGGTCAGGCAGGCCGAGGTCGAGCACGACGACGTCCGGCGGCAGGCCGGTTACCTGCTCGATCGCGTCCTTGCCGGTCGTGGCAGTGACTACGTCGTAGCCGCGGTTGTGCAGATTGAGCACGAGCGCGCGCAGCAGTTGCGGTTCGTCATCGACGATGAGGATGCGAGTCACGGCCGCTGCGCGATCGGGAGGGCGACAACGGCGATCAGGCCGCCGCCGGGGGTGTCCTCCAGGCTGATCGTGCCGTGCATCGCCTCGGTGAATCCGCGGGCGATCGCCAGGCCCAGCCCGACGCCGGCGCCGTCACTCGCAGTCTTGTCGTCGCGGCGTTGGAAGGGGGCGAATACCGCCTCGCGGTCGGCGGTCGGGATGCCGGGCCCGCGGTCGATGACGCGCAGTTCGACGACGCCGCCGTGGGTGCTGGCGGCGACGCGGATCTCCTGGCCGGGCGGCGTGTAGCGCACCGCGTTCTCGACCAGATTCGCAACGACCCGTTCCAGCAGTCCCGGGTCGGCCACCACCTCGGGCAGCTCCTCGGCGATGTCGAGCTCGATGGGGTGGCCGACGGCGGCGTGGTCGAGCGCCCGGCTCACCACGTCGTCGACGCCGATCGGGCGCGCGACGACGGACAGCACGCCGGCCTGCAGCCGGGACAGGTCGAGCAGGTTGGTGACCAGGGCGGTGAGCCGGTCCAGGGCGAGATCGGCATTGGCGAGCAGTTCCTGGCGATCTGGTTCGCTCCACGCAACCTCGCGGCTGCGCAGGCTCGAGACGGCTGCCTTCGCTGACGCGATGGGGGTGCGCAGGTCGTGGCTGACGGCGTTGAGCAGGGCGGTGCGCATCCGGTCGGCCTCGACGAACGGCTCGGCGGCTTCGGCGGCTTCGGCCAAGAGCCGTTGCTGGTAGGCGACGGCGACCTCGGTCGCGAACGCGGCGAGCATCCGCTGGTCCTCGGCCGCCAGCGTGCGTCCGCGCAATGCGACGATCAGGTTCTCGCCGACCGGCACCTCGGTGTCGCTGTCCTCCGGCCGCAGGCACGGGGAGTCACCGACGCTGTCCACGCAGGTCCAGGTTCCGCGCAGGCCGCCCGGGGTGGCCGACCTCCGCTGGGCTCCGACGCTGGCCGGCGCCTCGGTGTCGCGGCGTAGCAAGGTGACGCTGTTGACGGCGAACGTCTCGCGGACGCGCTCGAGCAGGGCCGGGATCGCGTGTTCTCCGCGCAGCAGGCTGCCGGCGAGGGTCGACAGCGTTTCGGCCTCGGCGTTGGAGCGGGCCGCTTCGGAGCTGCGGCGCGCGGCTATGTCGACGACGCGAGAGACCAGCAGCGCGGTAACGACGAAGACCACCAGAGCCAGGATGTTCTCGGCCTGGTTGATCGTGAGCCGGTGAATCGGCGGGACGAAGTAGTAGTTGAGCAGCAAGCTCGCCGCTATCGCGGTGACGAAGGCGGGCAGGAATCCGCCGACGAGGCTGACGATGATCACCGCGAGCAGGAAGAGCAGCAGGTCACTGCCCAGGCTCAGCTCCGGGCGCATCGCCGCGCAGATCGGCGTCAGGGCTGCGAGCAGGACGGCCGCCACGGCCAGCCCGGTCAGCCGCCGCCGCCGCGTGAGTCCACTGGTGATGCGGGGCAGAACGCGTCCCTTGCCGACGTAGTCGTGGCTGACCACGTGTACGTCGATCGACCCGGACAGGCGAGTGATGGTCATGCCGGTGCCGGGACCGGTCAGAGCGGCGACGGCGGGGTTGCGCCGGCTCGCGCCGATGACGACCTGGGTGGCGTTGTTCGCCCGCGCGAAGTCCAGCACCGCGGCCGGGATGTTGTCGCCGAGGATCGAGTGGTAGCTGCCGCCGAGCGATTCGACGAGCAGGCGCTGTTGGTCGAGTTCGGCGACGCTCGAGCCAGTGAGCCCGTCGCCGCGCGCGACGTGCAGAGCCAGCAGGTCGCCGCCGGTGGCGCGGGCGGCGATGCGGGCGGCTCGGCGGATCAAGGCGTCGCCCTCGGGGCCGCCGGTGAGCGCGACGACCACCCGCTCGCGGGTCTCCCAGGTGCGGGCGATGCCGTGCTGTTCGCGGTAGCGCTGCAACCCCTCGTCGACGCTGTCAGCGAGCCAGAGCAGCGCGAGTTCCCGCAGCGCGGTGAGGTTGCCGGGCCGGAAGTAGTTCGACAGCGCGGCGTCGACCTTGTCCGGCTGGTAGATGTTGCCGTGGGCCATACGCCGGCGTAGGGCTTCGGGTGTCATGTCGACGAGCTCGACCTGCTCGGCCGCCCGTACCACGGAGTCCGGCACCGTCTCGCGCTGCGGAACTCCGGTGATCTCCTGGACGACGTCGTTGAGCGATTCGAGGTGCTGGATGTTGACGTTGCTGATGACGTCGATGCCCGCCTCGAGCAGCGCCTCGATGTCCTGCCAACGCTTGGCGTGCCGCATGCCG
The DNA here is from genome assembly GCA_036502575.1 of Jatrophihabitantaceae bacterium. Classification (GTDB taxonomy): domain Bacteria; phylum Actinomycetota; class Actinomycetes; order Mycobacteriales; family Jatrophihabitantaceae; genus DASXRA01. Next base: position 78,290 of record DASXYL010000082.1, read on the forward strand.
GGCACGTTGGTGTGGGCCAGTTCGTCGACGAGCGCGATCTCCGGGGCCCGGTCCAGGACGGCCTGCAGATCCAGCTCGCCGAACTCGCTGCCCCGGTAGGTGATCTGCCGACGCGGGATGACCTCGAGCCCGTCGAGCTTCGCCTGGGTGTGCGGCCGTCCGTGCGTCTCGACGAAGGCGACGACGACGTCCGTGCCGCGCTCGGCCCGTCGCCGACCTTCGTCGAGCATCGCGAAGGTCTTCCCTACCCCGGGCGCGGCGCCGAGGTAGACGCGGAGCTGGCCGCGCTGGGTCACGGTCAGCTCTTCGGGTACGGATATGCCTTGTCCAGCGCGATGTTGAGCTGCAGGACGTTGACGCGGGGCTCGCCCATGAAGCCGAGGTCGCGCCCCTTCTTGTACGTGTTCACCAGGGCGTTCACCTGGTCCACGGTGATGCCGCGGGTCTTGGCGACGACCGCCTCCTGCAACTTGGCGTAGGCCGGGCTGATCTCCGGGTCGAGGCCCGAGCCGGAGGCGGTGACGGCGTCGGCCGGGACGGCCGGCTTGGACGGGGCGTTGCCGCGGATGGGCACGACCTGCCCCTTGGAGTAGTCGTCACCGAATTTGGCCAGCTCGACGTTGACGCCCTTGTAGGTGGCGATGAACGGGGTGGCCGGCGCGGCCTGGTTCAAGCTCACCACGCGGGTGACGTGTCCGTGGTAGCCCGGCCCGGACCAGAACACCGCGAGCACCGCGCCGACGCCGTCCGGGGTGCAGAACGGCCGCGAGCCGTCGACGCCGTAGAGCTTGCCGATCGCGAGGCTGCGCGAGCAGACCTGGGTGAGCAGGCTTTGCGTGCCGCTGTCGTCCTTGACCGACGGATCGGGGAGCGTGTCCACGATCGACTCCGGCCCGAGGTTGCTCGCACTGGACGCGGTCGGGTCGTACCCGTCGCCGGCCGCGGACGGGCGCGACTGGAAGTACTGAACCAGCGGGTTGCCGTCGCTGTCGGTGAAGCTCTGCCCGAGCAGCTTGGAGCCGACGACCTGGCCATCCACCTTGATCGGTGAGCCGTCGGCTCGACTCTTCAGGCCCGGGATCTGCGCGATCGCGGTGATCGCCAACGGGTAGGCCACGCCGAGGATCACCGTGAAGATGATCAGCATCCGCAGCGCGGCTGCATATTGCCGTAGCGAATTGAGGACAGTACGCATTTGTCAGGTCACCGGATTCCGGGCAGGTATTGAATGATCAGGTCGATGAGCTTGATCCCCAGGAACGGCATGATCAGCCCGCCGACGCCATAGATGTAGATGTTGCGGCGCAACATCGCGCTCGCACTCGACGGCTTGTAGCGCACGCCCCGCAACGCCAACGGGATCAGGGCCACGATGATCAGCGCGTTGAAGATCACCGCCGACAGGATCGCCGACTGCGGCGAGTGCAGCCGCATGATGTTCAGCTTGTCGAGCCCCGGGTACACCGCGGCGAACATCGCCGGGATGATCGCGAAGTACTTCGCGACGTCGTTGGCGATCGAGAATGTCGTGAGCGCGCCGCGAGTGATCAGCAACTGCTTGCCGATCTCTACGATCTCGATCAACTTCGTCGGGTCGGAGTCGAGGTCGACCATGTTCCCGGCTTCCTTCGCCGCGGACGTGCCCGAGTTCATCGCGACGCCGACGTCGGCCTGGGCGAGGGCCGGAGCGTCGTTGGTGCCGTCGCCGGTCATCGCGACGAGCTTGCCGCCCTCCTGCTCGCGGCGGATCAGCGCCATCTTGTCCTCGGGCGTCGCCTCGGCCAGGAAGTCGTCGACGCCGGCCTCGTCCGCGATCGCCTTGGCGGTGAGCGGGTTGTCGCCGGTGATCATCACCGTCCGGATGCCCATCCGGCGCAGCTCGTCGAAGCGCTCGGCCATGCCCTGCTTGACGATGTCCTTGAGGTGGATCACTCCCAGCACGCGGGGAGCGTTCCCCTCGACTCGCTCGGCGACGACCAGCGGTGTGCCGCCCGATGCGCTGATG
>DASXYL010000083.1:0-255911 GCA_036502575.1 Jatrophihabitantaceae bacterium
CGAAGCTGGGCAACTCGGTGGCGAAGACGTTCGTCCAGGGCGTCGGCAACGAGAAGTTGACGGCCTGGTTCGACAGCCACCCGTCCGAGGCCAGGGCGATCGTCAACAAGATCGCGCAGGCCGCCCGCGCTCGGAAGGCCGCGCAGCAGGCCCGGAAGCTGGCGCGCAAGAACGCGCTCGACACGATGGGCATGCCGGGCAAGCTCTCTGATTGCCGCTCCACCGATCCGCGCGAGAGCGAGCTGTACATCGTCGAGGGCGACTCGGCGGGCGGATCGGCCAAGTCCGGCCGCGACTCGATGTTCCAGGCGATCCTGCCCATCCGCGGCAAGATCATCAACGTCGAGAAGGCGCGCATCGACCGCGTGCTCAAGAACACCGAGGTCCAGGCCATCATCACGGCGCTGGGCACCGGCATCCACGACGAGTTCGACCTCTCGAAGCTGCGCTACCACAAGGTCGTCCTCATGGCCGACGCCGACGTCGACGGCCAGCACATCCAGACGCTGCTGCTGACGCTGCTGTTCCGCTTCATGCGGCCGCTGGTCGAGCAGGGGCACACCTATCTGGCGGCCCCGCCGCTCTACAAGATCAAGTGGAACAAGCGCGGCGACGACGCCCAGTACGCCTACTCCGACAGCGAGCGTGACGGGCTGATCGCGCTGCGCCAGCAGAAGAAGGCGAACGCCAAGCCGGACGACATCCAGCGGTTCAAGGGTCTCGGCGAGATGAACTTCCACGAGCTGTGGGACACGACGATGGACCCGGCGACGCGCACGCTGCGTCAGGTCACGCTCGACGACGCGGCGGTAGCCGACGAGTTGTTCAGCGTGCTCATGGGTGAGGACGTCGAGGCGCGGCGCTCGTTCATCCAGCGCAACGCCAAAGACGTGCGCTTCTTGGACATCTGAGGTGGTGGAGGTTGGTTCGCCACCTCCACCGTCATCCACAGCGCAACCCGGCTTTCCACAGCTTTATCCACAGCGAGAAGCGTGCTATCGGCACACTTGTCTGGATTCACCTTGAGTAAGGGTTAACAGTGACTGACACTCCCGAATCCCCCGGCGGCGACGAACCTCAGGCCGAGTCCGGCGGCGGTGTGACCCAGCGAGTCGAGCCGGTCGGCCTCGAGGTCGAGATGCAGCGCTCGTACCTCGACTACGCGATGAGCGTGATCGTGGGCCGCGCGCTGCCCGACGTCCGCGACGGTCTCAAGCCGGTGCACCGCAAGATCCTCTACGGCATGTACGACTCCGGGTTCCGCCCGGACCGCAACTACGTCAAGTGCGGACGCGTCGTCGGTGACGTGATGGGCAACTACCACCCGCACGGCGACACCGCGCTGTACGACGCGCTGGTCCGGATGGCCCAGCCCTGGTCGCTGCGCTACCCGATGATCGACCCGCAGGGCAACTTCGGCTCGCCCGGCAACGACCCGGCGGCGGCCTACCGCTACACCGAGTGCCGGCTGGCGCCGCTGGCCATGCACATGCTCGCCGACATCGACAAGAACACCGTCGACTTCATTCCCAACTACGCCGGCAACACGACCGAGCCGGTCATCCTGCCGGCGCGCTTCCCGAACCTGCTCGTCAACGGCGCTGAGGGCATCGCGGTCGGCATGGCCACCCGCATCCCGCCGCACAACCTGCGCGAGGTCGCGGCCGGCGTCACCTGGGCGCTCGACCACCCCGACGCCACGCAGGAGGAGCTGCTCGAGAAGCTGATCGAGCTGGTCCATGGGCCAGACTTCCCGACCAAGGGGCTCATCGTCGGGCGCGACGGCATCGAGGACGCGTACCGCACCGGTCGCGGTTCGATCCGGATGCGCGCTGTCGTCACGATCGAGGAGGACGTCAAGGGCCGCACGATCCTGGTGGCGACCGAGCTGCCGTACCAGGTCAATCCCGACAACCTCGTCGAGAACATCGCCCAGCTGGCCAAGGACGGCAAGGTCGCGGGCATCGCCGACATCAACGACGAGTCCTCCGACCGCATCGGCATGCGCATCGTCGTCACGCTCAAGCGCGACGCCGTCGCGAAGGTGGTGCTGAACAACCTGTTCAAGCACACCCAGCTGCAGACCACGTTCGGCGCCAACATGCTGGCGATCGTCGACGGCGTGCCGCGCACGCTGCGGATCGACCAGTTCGTCTCGCACTACGTCGACCACCAGGTCGAGGTCATCGTCCGGCGCACCCAGTACCTGCTCGACGATGCCGAGAAGCGCATCCACATCTTGCGGGGCCTGCTCAAGGCCCTCGATCAGCTCGACGCGGTGATCGCGCTGATCCGCGCGTCCGCCTCGGCCGACGCTGCTCGCGGCGGCCTGATGGAGCTGCTCGACATCGACGAGGTTCAGGCCACCGCCATCCTCGACATGCAGCTGCGTCGGCTGGCCGCCCTCGAGCGACAGCGGATCATCGACGATCACGACCGCATCGCCGCCGAGATCGAGGACTACAAGGACATCCTGGCCAAGCCGGGACGCCAGCGGTCGATCATCCGCGACGAGCTGGCCGAGATCGTCGAGAAGCACGGCGACGAGCGGCGCACCCAGCTGATCCCCTACGACGGCGACGTCAACATCGAAGACCTCATCGCGCAAGAGGATGTCGTCGTCACGATCACCCGCACCGGCTACGCCAAGCGCACCAAGACCGACCTCTACCGAGCGCAGCGCCGCGGCGGTAAGGGCGTGCAGGGCGCCGGCCTGAAGACCGACGACATCGTCGAGCACTTCTTCGTCAGCTCCACGCATGACTGGATCCTGTTCTTCACCAACAAGGGCCGCGTCTACCGGGCCAAGGCCTACGAGCTGCCCGAGGCCAACCGCAACGCCCGCGGCCAGCACGTCGCCAACCTGCTGGCCTTCCAGCCGGACGAGACGATCGCCGACGTCATCACCATCAAGAACTACGACGTGGCGCCCTACCTGGTGCTGGCCACCAAGTCCGGGCTGGTCAAGAAGACGAAGCTCACCGACTTCGACTCCAACCGCTCGGGGGGCCTCATCGCGATCAACCTGCGCGAGGACGACGAGCTGATCGACGCGGCGCTGATCTCGTCCGAGGACGACCTGCTGCTGGTGAGCCGCCGAGCGATGTCGATCCGGTTCAAGGCCGACGACGACACACTGCGCCCGATGGGCCGGGCCACGTCCGGGGTTATCGGGATGCGATTTGCGGGTAGCGACGAGTTGTTGGCCATGGAGGTCGTCCGCGGAGACACCGTAGACACCGAGATCCTGGTCGCGACCGAGGGCGGATACGCCAAGCGGACCAAGATCGACGAGTACCCGCAGCAGGGCCGAGGCGGGAAGGGGGTGCTCACGGCGCGTATCGTGTCCACCCGAGGTGGGTTGGTCGGCGCCGTCGCCGTCCGTCCCGAGGACGAGATCTACGCGATCACGTCCGACGGTGTGGTCATTCGCACGAGTGCTGCGGAGGTCCGCCGGGCACAACGGCAGACGATGGGTGTGCGCTTGATGAACCTGCCGGAGGGCGTCAACCTGGTCGCCATCGCCCGTAACGCCGACGAGCCGGACGAGCAGGAATGAGTGGATAGGCAGTGAGCAGTACCGCCAGACAGGGCACGGCATGACTGGCCCGCGTTATTCGCGGGAGACGTTCGCGACGCCCGATCCGACGGCCTTCGCACCTGGTGACGAGCGCAACGGCGCCGACCCGGGCGCGAATGGGGCGCCCGGGTCTGAGGAGAACGTCGAGGAGACGCGTCCGCGCGCCTCGTTCGGTGTTCCCGGCACCGGCCCGGCCGGCGGCTTCGAGGCCCGCCCGTTCGCGCCACCGCCTGGACAGCCGCTGAGCGAGCCGATGCCACCGTCTGACCACGGCGATGGGTTCAGTCAACCCACGCTGGCCGGCGGAGGCGGGCCCGCGTCGGCTCCGATGGGGCCGACCGACAACCCGGGCTTCGGCGACGCTACGGGCTACGTCGGTTCGGCACCGTCCGACCAGACCACAGGCTATGTCGAGCCGAGCTACGCCGAGCCGGGTTATGCCGACTCGGCCACGAGCTACGCCCCGCCGCCCGCCGGCTATGCCGAGCCGCCCGGCGGGTTCGGAGATCGGCCCGGCCTGGGTGATCAGCCGCCGAGCTACGACCGGCCGGGCTTCCCCGGACCCTCTGGAGCCTCTGGACCAGGGGCCGGATACGGCGAGCCCACGGTGGGCCTAGCCGGCTCAGCCGGCCCGGCAGTGGGCGCTCCCGCCGGTATGGCACCGCCCCTGCAGCCACCGATGGGCCCACCTTCGGGCCCAGGTGCAGCGGCTGGCGCGCGGTCGCAGCAGCGGGCCCGCGGGCCACGCCGAGCCAAGCTCCAACTGCGGCACATCAACCCGTGGACGGTGCTGAAGTTCTCCTGCGTGCTGTCGGTGGCGCTGTTTTTCGTGTGGCTGATCACGATCGGGCTGCTGTACGGCATCCTCCAGGCCGCGGGCGTGATCGACAACATCAACAGCGCGGCGACAACCATCAACGGCAGCGGCTCGAAGGATCCGGTCACTCCCGGGCTGGTGTTCGGCGGATCGGCGATCATCGGCGTCGTCAACGTCGTGCTCTTCATCGCACTGTCGACGGTCGGATCGGTCGTGTACAACCTCTGCGCCGACCTCGTCGGGGGTATCGAAGTGACCCTGTCCGAACGCGACTGATAGCCGGTTGGAGCGCCCGGTAGGCGCCCGGTAGGCTCACTCTTCGCGTCTCGCGGGCCTGTAGCTCAGACGGTTAGAGCGCATCCCTGATAAGGATGAGGCCGGAGGTTCAAGTCCTCCCAGGCCCACGTACATCTGTACGTCCCCCGCGCCGGGCGCATCGAGGCGTCCGGTCACGACGAAAGGTGCTCTCAGTGCCGAAGGTGCTGTTGCTCGTGGTCGCAATCGCCGGGGCTGCCGCGCTGGCCCGCAAGCGCGCATCCGGCCAGGCCACCTCGTCGCTGTGGCGCGAGGCGACAAAGGACGGCGCGCCGAGCGCACCACGGTCGTAGGCTGATGGCGCGGATCCGCTGAGGATCCGGCGCGGGGACGTAGCTCAATTGGCAGAGCACCGCCTTTGCAAGGCGGGGGTTAGGGGTTCGATTCCCCTCGTCTCCACCGATGTGGTGAGTCGCGTGATCGTTGATAGTTGAGTCGCGTCATCGTTGAGAGTCCGGCCATCGGCCGGGCTCTTTGCTTTGGTCGCGCCAGTAGACGCGGTTGGGGTCGATGTTGTGGGTGCTGAGGAGTTCGCCGGTGTGGCGGTGGATGACGGTGGCGGTGGTGGTGTCGATGAGGACGATGGCGGGTTGTCCGCGGTGGGTGTAGCCGACGCCGAGGTGGTGCATGCGGCCGGCGCGGCGCAACGAGATTTTGCCGCCGTTGTCGACTCGGTCCAGGCGTAGCCGGAAGTGCTCGTTGAGGGGGTTGAGGCCGGCGGGGGCTGCTTTGAGGGTGGCGCGGTAGGCGGTCGCGGGGGTGCGTCCGTCCAGGGCGCGGTGCGGGCGCTGCTCGTTGTAGAGGTGGCGGAAGCGGTCGAGCTGGGCTTGGAGGGTGTGCAGGTCGGCGGCGGGCGGTTGTTTGCCGAGCCATTTCTTGAGGGTCTGGTGGAAGCGTTCGATCTTGCCCTGGGTCTGCGGGTGGCCGGGGTGGCCGTTCTTCTGCTGGATGCGCAGGGCGGCGAGTAGGTACTCGAAGGCGTTGCGGCCGCCGGTGAACCGTGAGGTGTAGACCGAGCCGTTGTCGGTCAGCGTCGAGGCGGGTGGCCCGTAGGTGTTGATGTTGTCGGTGAAGGTGTTGACGACGTCGTGGCCGGTGACGCGGGTGAAGACGGTCAGGGAGAGCAGCAGGCGGGAGTGGTCATCGAGCCAGTCGATGATCTCGACGTCGGCGCCGTCGGACAGGTGCCAGTGGGTGAAGTCGGACTGCCAGCATTCGTTGGGCTGGTCGGCGGCGAAGCGGTGCAGGGAGCTGCGGGGGCGTTTGCTGGGGTCGGGCACGACCAGGCCGGCCTCGTGCAGGATGCGGCGGATCGTGGACGTCGACGGGGCGGTGAGACCGGCGTTGGTGAGGTGGGTTGCGATGGTGACCGGTCCGGCGTCGAGCCCGTCGGCGTCGAGTTGCTTGCGCAGCTTGACGATCCGCTCACGCAGGTCGTGCGGGGTGGCCCGGGCGTTGGAAGCCGGGCGGCGGGATCGCGGCTGGAGAGCCTCGAGGCCGCCGGTCTGGTAGCGGGTGACCAGGGTGTGGACCCACTGCCAGCTGACGCCGTAGCGGCGGGCTGCTTCAGCCTTGGACAGGCCCTGAACGACGACGGACAGCACGATGACCTGAGGCTTCGACACGCCCGCTGTTCTCGACGACCGCCCAGGTCACTCCGGGAGGCTCGCCGATATCAACGATGTCGCGACTCATCTATCAACTATGTCGTGGAACTACACACCCTCGTCTCCACCGATTCGATCAGGCGGCGGGTGGCAGGGAGTCCAGGAGTTGCTGGGCCTCAGCGAGCTCGGCGGCGGTGGGCTCGCTCGTGTCGTCAGAGCCGTCCGTCTCGGCGGCGATGATCTTCTCGGTGACGGTACGGGCCTGCCGGGCCACTTCGCTCGCGGCCGGGTTGGACGGCGCCGAGCGGTAGTACACCGTGGCGCCGTCCTGCTGGCGGACATCGCCCAGGGTCAGCCCTTCGCGGATGACGGCGGCGACCGACTCGCCGGCCAGGACGCGTTGGCGCAGCGCCCACACCTCGCCGGGGCTCAGCGCCGCCCACACGCCGTGCAGGACGTCGGTGGACAGCGCGAAGATCAGGCAGGACCGCCGGGCCGGGCAGGCGGCGCAGATGTCGATGACCGGTGCCGGGATATGGCTGTGCGGTTCGGGGAACCACCAGTCGCCGCCGACCTCCGCGCAGGCGGCGTCGTGATGCCAGAACGGCGTGTTGGTCTCTGAGCTCGTCGCCGGGGCAGACGTGAGAGGTTCTCCAGTCGTGGCGGGACTTGCCATTCCCAACACCTCCTTGCCTGGTTGTGCAGGTTAGCGATCATCGCGACATCTGGGCACTCCTACTTTCGCGACGACGGTACCGAAGCCCGGCCCCGCGGAGCAGGCCTTCACTACCTGTGAATCGGTTGCGCACTGTGTGGCTATGATTACACGATGCGTCCAGGAACTACGGGCGGCTGATTGACAGCGATGCGTTGGACGGGTCGAATCAGACAATGACCGCCACTCTCGTCCGCGACCTGGTTCGCGACCTCGGTGCGGAGTCGGCGAGTCTGGATGCGCTCGTCGCGCCGCTGCCTCCGGAGAAATGGGCAACGCCCACCCCGGCGCTCGGCTGGACCATCGCTCACCAGATCGCCCACCTCGCGTGGACCGACCGGCTCGTCCTGATGTCGGCCACCGACGAGGAGGCCTTCACCGCCGAACTCGCCCGGGCGGCCGGCGACCCGATCGGCTACGTCGAGACCGGCGCCGAGGATCTGGCGACCGAAGAGCCCGCCAAGCTGCTCACGAGATGGCGCGATGGTCTGGTGCAACTCGCCGAGGCGATCGCGCACCTCTCCGGCGGTGCGCACATCGCGTGGTTCGGTCCGGGCATGAGTGCGGCGTCGATGGCCAGCGCGCGGATCATGGAGACTTGGGCGCACGGTCTGGACGTCGCCGATGCACTCGGGATCGTTCGCGAGCCGACCCAGCGGCTGCGGCACGTCGCGCACATCGCGGTTGCGGCGCGCGGCTACGCGTACACGGCGAACGGCCTGGAGCCACCGGATGTCCCGATCCGGGTCGAGCTCCTCGCCCCGGACGGAGCGACGTGGACGTGGGGGCCGGCCGATGCGGCCGAGCGGGTCACTGGCCCGGCCCTGGACTTCTGTCTGCTCGCCACGCAACGGCGCCACCGCGACGACCTCGCCCTGAAGGCCAAGGGTCCGCACGCGGACAAGTGGCTCGACATCGCGCAGGCCTTCGCCGGGCCTCCCGGTCCGGGCCGAACACGGGGGCAGTTCACCCGCGCCGTGTAAGAGCGGCGTATGGAACGTTGTGCCAGTGGCACAACCGGCCGTGCGACTGCACTGGCGGGCCCTGCGCCAGGCGAATAGGTTATCGCGGACGTGTGCCGGCAATTTTGCTGTTCTGGTCAGGCGGCCCACGTACGTCCATATACCAACGTGGGGGTTTGCACATGGAGAAACGGACCGCCGTCCGAGTAGCAACATCCGCGCTCGCAGTGTCCGCGCTCGCGGTCGGCTGCCTGGCGGCCGCACCCGGCGCCGGCGCCCAGCCGTCGCGCCACGCCGTGGCCAACAGCAAGCCGACGTGGCTGCCGCGGGCCAGTCATCTCGGCGCTGCCCCGAAGTCGGCACCCGTCCAGCTGCGCGTCTACCTCGCTCCGAACGGCGGACAGGACGCTGTGCAGGCCGCGGTGCGGGCCGTCTCGACACCGTCGAGCCCGGCGTACCGACAGTTCCTCAGCCCGGCTGCATACGACAGGCTCTTCGCGCCGACGTCGGCCGCCGTCACGAACGTGACTTCGTGGCTGAAGGGTTCCGGGCTCAGCGTCACGGGCGTCGAGGCGCACAACCGCTACATCTCCGTCACCGGCAGTGTCGCGGCCGCGCAGAAGGCGTTCGGCGTCTCGATCCAGCGCTACCAGCACGACGGGCAGTCGGTCACCGCGCCGTCGAGCGTCGCCAGCGTGCCGGCCGGGGTCGCCGGGTCGGTGTTGTCCGTGTCCGGCCTCGACTCCACCGTCAAGAAAGTGGCTCACACCGCGAAGGCCGCTCCGCCGCCGCCCGGATTCGTCAACGCCCGCCCCTGTTCGCTGTCCTACGGCCAGGTGCAGGCCAAGTACCAGGCCGACTTCCACACGCCGCTGCCGAAGTACAACGGCAAGGTGATCCCGTACTCGCCGTGCGGCTACACCGGACCGCAGTTCCGCTCCGCGTACGAGGGTGACACCGACCTGGACGGCACCGGCGTCACGGTTGCGATCACCGACGCCTACGCCGCGCCGACCATCGCCAAGGACGCGAAGACTTACGCCGCCAACCACGGCGACGCCGCCTACGCGCCGGGGCAGCTGACCCAGTCGGTGCCGAAGAAGTTCACGCACGAGGCCGACTGCAATCCGTCCGGGTGGTACGGCGAGGAGACTCTCGACGTCGAGGCCGTGCACGCGATGGCCAGCGGCGCGAACATCAAGTACTACGCGTCGGCCAGCTGCTACGACGCCGACTTCCTCGACACCCTCGCGAAGGTCGTCGACGACAACCAGGCCCAGCTGGTGTCGAACTCGTGGAGCGACCTCGAAGCCAACGAATCGGCCGACAACATCGCCGCGTACGAGCAGGTCTTCCTGCAGGGGGCCCTGCAGGGCATCAGCTTCCTGTACTCCTCCGGCGACAACGGCGATGAGCTGGCCAGCAGCGGCCTCAAGCAGGTCGACTACCCGGCCTCGGATCCGTACGTCACCGCGGTGGGCGGCACGTCCACGGCGATCGGCGCCGACGGTTCGCTGGCTTGGCAGACCGGATGGGGAACGCAGAAGTACACCCTGTCGGCCGATGGCAAGTCGTGGGCGCCGGTCGGGTTCCTGTACGGCGCGGGCGGCGGCTACTCGGCGCTGTTCAACCGTCCCGACTACCAGAACGGCGTCGTGCCGGACACTGCGCCTCCCGGGCGGGCCGTACCGGACGTCGGCCTGGACGCCGACCCGACCACCGGCATGCTGATCGGTGAGACGCAGACCTTCCCGAACGGTGTCCGCTACGGCGAGTACCGCATCGGCGGCACCAGCCTCGCGGCGCCGCTGTTCGCCGGTATGACTGCTCTCACACTGCAGAACGCCGGCGGCGGCATCGGCCTGCTCAACCCGACCATCTACTCGCAAGCCAACTCGGGCACCTTCACCGACGTGAAGGGCACGCCGAAGGATGCGGGCAACGTCCGGGCCGACTACACCAACGGCCTGGATCCCTCGGGCGGCCAGCTGTACAGCGTCCGCACGTTCAACCAGGACTCCAGCCTGAAGGTGACCAAGGGTTGGGACGACGTCACGGGGGTCGGCGCGCCGAACGCCGACTGGCTGACGAGCGTCAGTCCGCTCTAGTTCGCAAGGAAGTAGCGGGGCGGGCCGGGTTTCTTGACCGGCACGCCCCGCTTCGTTCTCCGGAGCGCGTAGCCTGCCTGCGTGCTCGCTCGCGACTTCAGAGCTGTGCTCGACGCAGCCGCGGGCGGCGACGAATTGGCATTCGCGAAATTGTGGCGTGACGTCCACCCTGCGCTACTTCGTTACCTACGCGTCCTGGCCAAGGACGAGACCGTGGCCGAGGACGTCGCGTCCGAGGTGTGGGTGGACGTCACGCGCCGCCTGCCCGATTTCGTCGGTGACGAGTCGGCGTTTCGCGGCTGGCTGTTCACCCTGGCTCGCCGGCGCACCATCGACGTCTGGCGGCAGGCGCAACGCTCCCCGGTGCACCTGACCGGCGACGATGCCGACCTGGACCGTGCGGGCGGACACGACACCGCCGGGTCGGCTCTCGAGCGGATGAGCACCCAGCGGGCGTTGGAGCTGATCGCCACGCTGCCTCGGGACCAGGCCGAGGCCATCGCGCTGCGCGTCATCGCCGGTATGGACGTGAAGGACGTCGCGCACCTGCTCGGCAAGCGCCCGGGAGCAGTTCGGGTGGCCGCCCATCGTGGGCTGCGCACCCTGGCCGCCCGGCTGAGCGCCCAGCAGCCCCGGGATCGGATGCCGCGCGGCTCGGACGTTCCGCGCTGATCAAACGCGGTCGCCTTGCGGTGACGCTCTTGATCAAGGAGCGCGGCAGGGGGGTGTAACGCTTTCGCGCGTCCCGTCGGTTCTCGTAGTGACATGGCGAGAATCCCCGAGCAGCCCGGCGACCCGTCGCTCGACGACGTGACCGCCGAACGTCTGCTGCGCGGGCAGCGCCCAGGCCTGGGGGCCCCGGCCGGCGAGCAGGCGCTCAGCGAACTGCTCGCGGCAGCGTCGGCGCCGCCGTCGGCACGCGAACTTTCCGGAGAGGCCCGGGCGGTGGCTGCGTTCACCGCGTCTCGCCCGGCGACCACCGGGCCGAGACACGCCCGGCATGTCATTCGCCGGCGTCGATCCGCGATGAGACCGCGGGTCAGTCACGGGGTCGCGGCCGCGGCGGCGCTTGGCGCGCTTACCTTAGGGGGCGTCGCGGCCGCGGCCTACACAGGCTCGCTGCCCTCGTCCATCCAGCGTCTCGCCCACGACCACATCGGGGCCCCGCACGGCGACCGGGCCCCGGTCGCGCCCGGGTCGACGACGTCGCGGCCGAAGTCCACCGCAACGGCGCTGCGCTCGGCCCGTTCGTCGGACAACCAGGGTCAACCCGGCCTGTCCGCCATGACGCCCACGCCTCGGCCGACGCCGTCCGGGCCCGGGCGTCGCAGTGGCACGTCGGCGGCCACGAACCAGCGCGTCCAGTTGTGCACGACCTACATCTCCGCCCGCATGCGCGGCGATCAGCAGGAGGCGGACAAGGCCTTCCGCCAGCTGGAGAACGCCGCGGGCGGACCCGACAAGGTGTTCGCGTACTGCGCGTCGGTATGGCCGACCGATGCTGGCTCGGGCAACTACGACCCGCACGATTCGAACTATCCGGATCCCTGGCCGGCGCGCACCGCGCCGGCTTCCCCCAACGGGCGACCACCGAACTAGTCGCCCCCACAGACGGCGCGCCAGCGGGACCCCCCTCCCCCCGCACCCGCTGATGCGCCTGGAGGTGCCGGCCTTCCACCCACGGGAAGGCCGGCACCACTTCTTTGGAGCGGGTGGCGACCACCCGGAACGCAACCCCTCGCGAGGCGAGTGTTGGCGCGATGAGATGACCACCCCGAACGCGACCACGAACGCGATGAGCGCTTGCGCGATCCGCTCAGCCGGGATAGGTCGGTAGCCTTGGCTCATCATGAATCTGCTCGCTGTGTGGCTGGGCAAACTCATCCTGGGGTTGCTCCGCTTGATCGGCCGTCGGGGCAATGCGCTCCCGGGCCTGGTCGTCGAGAAGGTGTTCCCGCGCTTTCTACCCCGGGCGATGGCGCGCCTGACGCACGGCGTGGTCGTGGTCACCGGCACCAATGGCAAGACGACCACGACGAAGATGGTGGCGACGATCCTGGCCGAGCGGTACCGGGTCCTCACCAACGACACGGGCAGCAACTTCGTTCGCGGCGCGATCACCACGGCCGTCGAGCATTCACGTTGGTCCGGCCGGCTGCCCTACGACGTCGCGGTGTTCGAGCTGGACGAGGCGTGGGCGGTCCGCTTCACCGAGGTGGTGCCGCCGCAACGGCTGCTGCTGCTCAACGTCATGCGCGACCAACTCGACCGGTTCGGCGAGATCGACGCGACGGCCCGGCTGCTGGCCAAGGTAGCGGCGGTGACCACTGATGCGGTGGTGCTCAATCGCGACGATCCGCGGGTGGCCGCGATCGCCGGCGAGACGAGGGCCACCGTGTCCTACTTCGGGGTGGCGCCGCAGCTGCGCGCGCAGTTCCCCAACGACGAGGAGCTCTACGGCGGGCCGCTGTACGTGTCCTACCTACCGGCCGCCGCCGAGCTGCGCACGCTGCCGTCCGAGGCGTCGCCGGAGACGTCGCTGCACGTCGGCGACAAGGACATTCAGGTGCTGCTGCGGGCCGAGGGCGCGCACAACGCGCAGAACGCCGCCGGCGCCGCGGCGCTGGCGCTGACGTTCGGCTTCTTCCCGTCCGAGGTGGCCTCGGGGTTGCGGCGGGTGTCCCCGGCGTTCGGACGGGGCCAGTCCTTCGACGTCGAGGGCCGGCGGCTCGTCCTGCAGCTGGTGAAGAACCCGGCCGGATTCCGGCAGACGCTGCGCACCCTCGACAACGCCGACCCCGCGGCCGTCGTCGTCGCGATCAACGACGACTACGCCGACGGCCGGGACGTGTCGTGGTTGTGGGACGTCGACTTCGTCCCGACGCTGCAGGGACGGGCAACCCGGCTGTCGACGTCTGGCACGCGCGCCGCCGACATGGCCGTGCGGCTGCGCTACGACGACATCGAGGTCGCCGAGGTCGAACCGGACCTGGAGAAGGCGGTGCGCCAGGCAGTGTCCACAGTGGACACCGGCGCCCAGGTCGTCGTCTTCAGCACGTACACGGCCATGTGGGCGCTGCACGCCATCCTGCTCCGGATCGGCCGAACCACCGACGATCGTGTGCGCGAGGAGCCGGAGACCCAATGATCACCTTGGTGCATCTCTACCCGCGCGAGATGAACATCTACGGCGACACCGGCAATGTGATCGTGCTGCGCCGGCGGTGCGAATGGCGTGGCATCGACGTGCGAGTGGTGCCGATCAATGTCGGCGAGCCGCTGCCGCACGACGCCGATATCGTCCTGGGCGGCGGCGGCCAGGACGCCGCGCAGGGCGATATCGGCCACGACTTCGTCGCGCGGGCGGCGACGCTGCGCGCCATGGCCGACGACGGCGTGGTGTTCCTAACCATCTGCGGCACGTACCAGATGCTGGGCCACGAGTTCCTCACCCAGGACGGCGTGCACATCGCCGGGACGAGCGTGCTGGACGTGACCACGCAGGGCACGCCCACCCGGCTGATCGGCAACAACCACATCGACACGGCGGAGTTCGGGCGCCTCGTCGGGTACGAGAACCACAGCGGCATGACCACGCTCGGCCCCGGCGTCCGCCCACTCGGTACCACCGTGACCGGACGCGGCAACAACGGCAAGGACCGCACCGAGGGGGCCGTCCGCGACAACGTGTTCGGCACCTACCTGCACGGCCCGGTGCTGGCCAAGAGCCCGCGCTTCGCCGACGAGTTGTTGCGCCGGGCGCTGGTGCGGCGGGGCGCCGACGCCGGCCTGGCCCCGCTGGACGACTCGCTGCCCGAGCAGGCGGCGCTGGTGGCCGTCGGACGCCCGCGGTAGTGATCGCTAGGCTGGCGCACCGTGAAGCGCTGGCTGGCCGTCTTGCCCCTACTCGCCCTGTTGGCCGCTTGTACCAGTAGCGGTTCGCCCGACGACGGCGGCAGCACCACCACCAGAACGCAGACGACCACGGTGCACCGCAGCCCGAGCACCGTCACCAAACCGCCCAGTTCCTTCAAGCCGGCGCCGGCGACCACCGTGGCTGGCCTGGCGCCGGGCAACCCGCCGCCGAAGGGCGAGAAGGAAGCCACCTGCCCCTACATTGCGACGCAGGACGCCGCCGACACCGAGGGCAATCGCATCTACCGGACGACGATCATCACGACGACGCATCCGGTCGGCTGCCGGTTCTACTTCTGGTGCTGCGACTACCACGCGACGATGGACATCGTGCCGCGGACGTTCGCCACCCCGACCGACGCCTACAACGCGATGGTGCGCACCGGTGAGGCCGGCACGAACGTCATGGGCATCGATTCGTTGATCAAGGGTGTCTCAGCCGTCCTGTACAAAACCAAGTTCTACGGCCCGGACGGCGCCACCGACTGGGCGTGCACGTTCGCCAAGGGCAAGGTCATGGTCACCGTGAACACCAACCAGAACGACGTGTCGTTCAACGCCAAGCAGCTCGCGCAGCTGATCGCCCCGAAGTTCTGAGCTCATCGCCTACTCGGCGGGCGGGGGCGTCACCTTGGCCGGTGCCTTTTTCGCGGGGGCTTTCTTGGCCGGTGCCTGCGCGGCCGCCTTCTTCGCCGGTGCTTTCTTGGCTGGAGCCTTTTTCGCGGGGGCTTTCTTGGCCGGTGCCTTCTTGGCCGGCGGAGGCGTCTCCAGGGCTGGTGGCGCGACGATGGACTCGGTGCCCGGGATCGTCTCCGCGATGGGCCCACTCAGTTCGGGCCGTGGTGCCGAGCGGGGCGGGACGGGAGCCGGTGCGGGCCGCGGCGCTGGGCTCGGGGCTGGAATCGAGTCGACGTACGATCCGGGTTTGCCGCTCCGGGTCCGACGCACGGCGTAGCCGACGCCCCCGAGCAGGAGGAAAAGAAGGAGCCGCCGTCCGCGCCGGCGCTTACGCTGTTTGGTGACGCTCACCGATCAACCACCTTCGGATATCGGGGTGCGGCTTCGAACCGACTCATCGGCCCAGATTGGACGCGTGGCAGGATTGGAGCAAGCCATCGACGATCAGGGGAGCATATCCGTGTCCGAAACTGCTGGAACCTCGGCCGTCACGCTGCATACGACCGAAGGCGATATCCGGATCATTCTGTTCGGCAACCACGCGCCGAAAACGGTGCGCAACTTCGAGGAGCTCGCCCAGGGAGCCCGGGAGTGGACGCATCCGCAGACCCGGGCCAAGACGAGCGATCCCTTGTACGACGGCACGATCTTTCACCGCATCATCCCGGGTTTCATGATCCAGGGCGGCGACCCGCTGGGGCAGGGCTTCGGCGGTCCGGGCTACCAGTTCGCCGACGAGTTCCACCCCGACCTGCGCTTCGACCGGCCCTACCTGCTCGCGATGGCCAACTCCGGCCCGGGCACGAACGGTTCGCAGTTCTTCATCACGGTCGGCCCCACCCCACACCTGAACCGCAAGCACACGATCTTCGGCGAAGTGGCCGATGCCGAGAGCCGGGCGGTCGTCGACGCGATCGCCGGCACCAAGACCGGAGCGAACGACCGTCCGATCGACGACATCGCCATCACGTCGGTGACCGTGGAGCCTGCAGGGAGCTAAGTCCTATCGATGTCCGAGACCCGCAGCGCGGCTGTGCCCAACGATGAGCACGGCGACGGTGACGCCACGTCGTCACCGTCGGCGATGCCGCGCTGCTACCGACACCCGATGCGTGAGACCGGCGTGCGCTGCGTGCGCTGCGATCGCCCCATCTGCCCGGAGTGCATGCGTCCGGCATCGGTCGGATTCCAGTGCCCGGACGACGTAAAGCTGGGCCAGGTCCGCCAGCGGACTCCGCGCACCGTGGTCGGCGCTTCGACCGGTACGCAATACCCCTACGTGACGTGGACGCTCGTCGGGCTCAACGTCCTCGCCTACATCGCGACCGCCGCCGGGTCGGTACGGGGCTGGAACCAGAACCACACCAGCCACCTGTTCCAGTCGTGGGTGCTCGTGCCGTACAAGGTCGGCCACGACGGGCAGTACGGGCGGCTGATCACCGCGGCGTTCCTGCACTACGGGCTGCTGCACATCTTGTTCAACATGCTGGCGCTGCTGATGATCGGGCCGTTCCTCGAGCGGCTGCTCGGCACGTGGCGCTTCGCCTCGGTCTACCTGCTCGCCGCGCTCGGGTCCTCGGTCACGGTGTACGCGTTCGACTCGCGCTACGTAGCGGTCGCCGGGGCGTCGGGCGCCATCTACGGGCTGTTCGCGGCGGCGCTGCTGCTGGTGCGCGAGCTGCAGCTCAACCCGCAATGGCTGGTCGGCACGATCGTGCTGAACTTCGTGTTCACGTTCGGCGTGCCCGGTGTCTCGAAGCTGGGCCACATCGGTGGCTTCGTCATCGGGGGGCTGGCGACAGTCGCGATCGCCGGCGTGCCGTGGGACCGACATCGGTTGTCCACCCGCATCCAGGCGGCCGGGCTCACCGGCGTCCTCGTCATGCTCATTATCGGCATCGTCTTGCGCACCGCCGTCATTTCCTAGCCGCCGGATCGAACACCTAGCGCGGGTCGAACGCCTCGAGCAGGTCGGCGACCTCGCGCGGGTCGGCGCCGAGCGCGCGCCGGCTGAACACCACGAGCAGCTCGCCGGCGTCGATCTCCAGGGTGCGGCTCATCAGTCCCAGGTGGGAGTGCTCGTCGACGCGTACGGCGTCCACGTCCGACCAGGCCAGCCGCGCTCGTGTGGTTGGGGTCCGGACCTGCAGGCCGGAAGCGGTGGCGATCAGCCGCGGCCAGAACGCGAGATCGGTGGCCGCGTAGCCGATCAGCAGCAGCGCAGCCACGCCGGCCAGCACTCGTCCCGCGCCATCGCCGGACACCACGATGAACACGACGGCCACCGCGGCGAGCACCGCCGACAGCACGGTGAGCCGGCGGTCCGGGCCGAAGCGGCAGACGGGTGCGCGGGTGAGGTCGTCCACAGGTTTCTCCCCAGGTGGGGATAGAACTACACGCGTGTAATCACAGGAGTGGATAACAATGTGGATGCGGCCGGGCTAGCGCCAGCGCACGGCCATGATCAGGCCGACCATCATGATCCCGAAGGCGACTGCGAAGTTCCACGCACCGATGTCCTTGATGACGGCCACCTTGTCACCGGCGATGTAGTACACAGCGATCCAGGCCAGGCCGACTATCAGCACCCCGACCATGACGACCGGATACCAGGTCGGACTGGGCGGGAGTCCCTTGGCGGCCGACGATGACACCGATGACGAAGACGACGCCGCCACTCGGGGCGTGTAGTCGTTCTTCTTGCGGACTTTCGACTTGGGCACTGCGTCTCCTCGGATACGCCGCGCGAGCGCGGCGACGTGCGGCTAGCGTAGTCGGCTGACCAGGCAGGGTGCACGGCTCGGGTATGAGCGACGGTTAAGGAAGGCTGTTCGGGGTGCGGGTGCCGGACGTATCGGCGAGGCTGAAGGCGGCGGTATCGGCGTCGCGTTCGGGGTCGTCGGGGTCGTGGTGGCGGTGGTTGGTGCCGATCGTGTGCGTCGCGGCCGGCGTGCTCTTCGCTACCAGCGCCCGCGTCTCGCGCGGCACCGAGCTGCGCTCGCCGGAGTCGGCCAACCTCGCCGGATTGGTGCGGGCCGCCGAGCAGAAGGTCGCCGCCGGATCGGATCGGCTCACGACGCTGCAGCGCGACGTGTCGGCGGCCACGGACCAGGCCGGCCAGGACAACTCCGCGGTGGCGGCCGCCCAGGCGCTCGGCAAGCCGCTGCGAGCACCGGCCGGGCTGACCGCCGTCCACGGGCCGGGTCTGCTGGTCGTGCTCGACGACGCACACTCCGAGCCGAGTGACCCGACCGTCGACCTGAACCAGTTGGTGGTCCACCAATCGGACCTGCAGTCGGTGGTCAACGCGCTGTGGGCGGGCGGCGCCGAGGCGATGACGGTGGCCGGGCAGCGGATCATCGCCACGAGCGCGGTGCGCTGCGTGGGCAACACGCTGCTGCTCAACGGGCGGGTGTTCTCCCCGCCGTTCCGGGTCCAGGCGATCGGCCCCGCACAGCAAATGCAAGACTCGCTCGATCACGCTCCGGGCGTCACACTGTTCAAGCAGGCGGCGAGCTACTACGGCCTCGGCTACACGGTCGAGGGTCAGAACTCCATCCAGCTTCCGCCGTATGACGGATCCATTGGCCGGACATACGCGAAAATGATCCAACGATGAGCAGCAATTCGAAGGACGAGCAGGTTGAGCACATGACGATCGACGAGCAGGAACCGCCCGAGGAGCCAGGCTCGGTACGCACGGGCGGCCGTCACTCTCGACCGGATGCCGGCATGTCCCGCGCCGACATGGTGCGGCTCGGGTTACGAGGCACCGGCCAGACCCTGATCACCGCCGGCGTCATCGTCCTGCTGTTCGTCGTGTACGAGCTCTGGGTCACCAACATCTTCGCCCACGAGAAGCAGACCAAGGTGCACAACGCCCTGGAGAAGGAGTGGGCCCAGGGCGACGACCCGCTCGTCACCGGCGGCAAGCTGAACCTGCCCGGGGGCAAGCAGGGAACCATCCCGACGGGATCCGGCATCGCCAACCTGTACATCCCGCGGCTGGGCACCGACTATCACTTCACGATCGTGCAGGGCACCGACGACGGTTCGCTGGAGAAGGGTCCCGGCCACTACACGGGCTCGGCCCTGCCGGGCGAGGTCGGCAACTTCGCGGTGGCGGGGCACCGGGTCGGCAAGGGCGAGCCGTTCCTCAACCTCGACCACCTGCGCCCGGCGGACACGATCGTGGTCGAGACGAAGAGCACCTGGTTCATCTACACGGTCAAGGGCAATCAGCAGACCGGCGACTTGAACGACAAGGGCACCGACGGCATCCCGGGCCGTGAGATCGTGAGTCCGAGCGACACCGACGTCATCGCCCCGGTGCCCGACCACCCGGGCGTCACGCCCACCGAGAAGATGATCACCCTGACGACGTGCCACCCGAAGTTCACCGCCACCCAGCGGATGATCCTGCACGGCACGCTGGCGCGCACCGTCCAACGCTCGGGTGATCAGCTGCCGAAGGAACTAGCCGGAGGGACGCTCTGATGTACGTATGGATCTGGCGCCACCTGCCCGGCGCGATCACCTGGAAGGTGCTGCAGACGCTGCTGATCGTCGCCGCGATCAGCGCGCTGCTGCTGTTCATCGTCTTCCCGTGGCTCGAGCCGAAGTTGCCGATCAACCGGGTCACCGTGAATCAGTAATGACCCGGATCCTGGTCGTCGACAACTACGACAGCTTCGTCTACAACCTCGTCCAGTACCTGGCCCAGCTCGGGGCCAAGGTCGAGGTCCGGCGCAACGACGCGGTGCATCCGTCCGAACTGGATTCACTCGACGTCGCCGGCGTGCTGATCTCGCCCGGCCCGGGCACCCCGCAGGACGCCGGCAACAGCATGGCGATCGTCTCGGCGTGTGCGCAGCGGCAGTTGCCGCTGTTCGGGGTGTGCCTCGGCCACCAGGCGATCGGGGCCGTGTTCGGTTCGCCGATCGTGCGCGCGCCGGAACTGCTGCACGGCAAGACCAGCGAGGTGCACCACGACGGCACCGGCGTGCTCGAGGGCATGCCGCAGCCGTTCACCGCGACCCGCTACCACTCGCTGGCCGTCGAGGAGTCCGCGCTGCCGCCCGAGATCGTGGTGAACGGGCGGACGACGTCCGGGGTCGTGATGGCGATGCGGCACACGGAGCTGCCGATCGACGGGGTGCAGTTCCACCCCGAGTCGGTGCTGACCCAGGGCGGGCACCGCATGCTGGCCAACTGGCTGCGCCGCTGCGGCCTGTCGGCCGACCTGGCCCGCGTCGCCGAATTGGGCGCCGGCGTCGAGACGCTGCGCGCCAACGCGTTCGCCGGCGTCTAACTGCAACAGGGCGCGGGTGGGCCGCGTTTGATAAGGGTGGACGTCGCGAACTACGAGGAATTCGCCCGAGGCCGGCTGCCCGGATTGTTGAGGTACGCGGCCGCGCTCACCGGCGACACCGAGCAGGCCCGCGACATCGTCCAAGAGGTCATGGTGCGCGCGTTCACCCGGTGGCGCCGCATCAGCCGGATGGACCACCCCGACGCCTACCTGCGCCGGATGGTGACCAACGAATGGACCTCGTGGCGGCGCCGCTGGTCGGTCCGCACGATCACCGTCCTGCCGGACGAGCAACTGCACAATCTCGCCGGTGACGCCCCGGACGCGATGACGGCGGTGAGCGAGCGGGACGCGCTGCGCCGGGCGCTCGACACCCTGCCGCACCGGCAGCGGGCAGCGCTGGTGCTGCGCTACTACGAGGGCCTGAGCTACGAGGAGTGCGCGCAGGTGCTCGATTGCGCCGAGGGCACCGTCCGCTCGGCCTGCTCGCGCGGGACCGCCGCGCTGCGCCGCGCCGTCGACCTCGACGTCGGCCTGGGCCCCGACCGCGGCTCCAGCGTCGTCCCACCGCTGGCCTGGGCCAAGGACCTGTCATGACCACTGACGAATGGAGTGACCGATGACCGACGTACTCGTGGACGTCCTGCGCGACCGCGCCGAGCTCGCCCCCGATTCCGACCACATGTGGGAGGACATCCTGCGCGGCATCGACGCCCGGCGGGGTCGTCGCCGGGCGACCGTGGCGGCCGCTGGTGCCTCGGCGGCCGTCGTCGCCGCAGCCGTGACCGCGGTGATCGTGGTGCCGGCGCGCCCGCCTCACCAGTCCGCGGTGCCGGGGAACCAGGCGCCGGCCCCGGCCAGGACGGCGCCGAAGCCCTTGTCGCCGACCCCGACCGTCGCGCCGAAGGCGACCCGGCTCGTCCCCGCGCCCGCAGTTCCTGCCGCGGCCAAGCTCACGCTGGGCGTGCTGCCCGCCGGCTGGATGTACCTCGGCGCCAGCCCGTCCAACACCACCTACTCCGACCGCGCTGGTTCGCCGGACGACTTCGCCGACAAGCTGGTCCTGCTGCTCGGCGACTCCGGCCAGGCGCAGCACCCGATCAAGATCGGCGGCCACGCCGCGGCGATCTGGACCTCTACCGGCTTCACGATCGTCGAGATCTGGCTCGGACCGCAGCGCTACCTCACCGTGCAGGTTCCCCCGGCGCTCAAGCTGACCCGGACGCAACTCGTCCAGCTCGGGGCATCCGCCACCGTCCAGGCCGGGGCAGCGCCCGGGCACGGCTGAAGGTCAGTCGCGGTCCTGCTTCGCTCGCGCATCATCGGCGGCCAGCGAACGGGCCAGCACGTCGGAGATGGCGAACCACAGCAGTCCGGCGATAACCATCGCGATCACGAGGTTGGCAACGACCACAACGCCATGAGACGCCTCGGTTACCGGCTTGGGTAGACGTCTCGCCGGGCCCTCACGCCGATGCTCACGAACTGCTCACGGCCCGCAGCCCGGCGGCGTCCAGGCCGCTCGCGGCGTGCACCTCGTCCGCGGTGAGCGCCCCGCAGTCAATCCCCCGGATCAGATGCCCGGCGAGCGCCCGGGCGGTGGCCGGCTCGTCGGCGATGCCCGTGCTTGCTCGCTCGAGGTAGGCGCGCAGCCGGGCGGCGGCCGCGGGCAGGCCGTCCCGGAAGAAGGCGTAGGTGGCGGCGAACCGGGTGGGCAGCTGGGCCGGGTGCAGGTCCCAGCCCTGGTAGAAGCCCCGTTCGAGCGATCGGCGCACCAGCCGCGCGTGCAAGGCCCACGCGGCGTGGACGTCGGCGGTGTCGCCGACGGGCAGGACGTTCGTCGACCCGTCGCAGACCGGGACGCCCGTGCCGGCCGCGGCGACCTGCATGACCGCCTTAGCGTGATCGGCCGCGGGATGCTCCAGGCTCTGGTACGCCGCCGAGATGCCCAGCGCGGCTGTGTAGTCGTAGGTGCCGAAGTGCAGGCCGGCGCAGCGCCCCGCGGCGGCGTGCAGCATCCGGGCGACGAGGGCGGTGCCATCCGGGCCGAGGATGGCCTGCGGCGTCTCGATCTGGATCTCGAAGCGCAGGTCGAGCTCGTCGCAGACGGCGACCATGGCCTCGACCTGGCGCACCGAGGTCACCTTCGGCAGCGTGACCCGGAAACCCTCGGGCGGTGGGGTCTCGGCGAAGATCTCCAACGTGCGTAACGCTCGCCGCCGGGTGGGCGCCTCGAGCGACTTGATGCGGATGCCGCTGAACGCGGTCGGCGTGGCGCTGAGGGCGAGAGCGGCGGCCCGCGCGTCGCGGTCCTCGACATCGTCCTCGCGCAGCCCGTAGCCGTCCTCGAAGTCGACGCGCAGGTCCTCGATGGGCTCGGTGGCCAGCTTGGCCCGCACCGGCGCTTGATCCAACTCGTCGAATCCCGGCAGCGGGCCGTCGTGGTCCAGGGCGTCGACGGCGGCGGTGCCCCACTCGCGCACCGTGGTCGCGGTGAACCGGTCGGCCGGCACGTAGACGGTGTGCACCGGCTGCCGACCCGGCGGCGGGTTCGGATACAGGTGCGCGCGCTCGGCGTCGTCGCCGGCCAGCAGCGCCTCGACCCGCGCTGCGAGATCACCCATCAGTCGATGAGCTCGTAGGCCGGCAGGGTGAGGAAGGTGGCGAAGTCGTCGGCCAGGGCGACCTGCTCGAACAGGTCGCGCGCGGTACCGGTGAAGCCCAGCTCGTCGAGCACGGCCCGGACCAGTTCGGCGGTGACGGTGTCGCCGGTGTCAGCCAGCTGCACGCCGCCGTGCACCCACTGCCACACCTGCGAGCGGGAGATCTCGGCGGTGGCCGCGTCCTCCATGAGGTTGTCGATCGCCGCGGCGCCGATGCCGTCCAGCCACGACTGCAGGTACCGCACGCCGACGCTGATGTTGGCGCGCAGGCCCCGGCCCGTCACCGCACCACCGACCCCGTGCAGGTCGATCAGCGCCTTGGCGTCGGGCGTCACGTCCTCGCGGAGCCGGTCGAGCTGGTTGGGACGCGCGCCCAGGACGTCGTCGAAGACCTGGGCGCACACCGGCACGAGGTCGGGGTGAGCCACCCACGAGCCGTCGAAGCCGTCGCCGGCCTCACGTAGCTTGTCGTCGCGGACCTTGGCCAGCGCCCGCTCGTTCACGTCGGGGTCGCGCCGGGACGGGATGAAGGCCGCCATGCCGCCCATCGCGAAGGCACCCCGGCGGTGGCAGGTGTGCACGAGCAGCTCGGTGTAGGCGCGCATGAACGGCGCCGTCATCGTGACGTCGGCCCGGTCGGGCAGCACGTAGGCCGGGCCGGCGTCGCGGAAGTACTTGATGATGCTGAACAGGTAGTCCCACCGCCCGGCGTTCAGCCCGGATGCGTGGGCCCGCAGCTCGTAGAGGATCTCGTCCATCTCGAACGCAGCCGGGATCGTCTCGATGAGGACGGTGGCCCGTACCGTACCCCGCGGTATGGACAGCGCGTCCTGGGCGGTGACGAACACGTCGTTCCACAGCCGGGCCTCGAGGTGGCTCTCCATCTTGGGCAGGTAGTAGTACGGGCCGCTGCCCTTGCGCACGAGCGCGTCGGCGTTGTGGAAGAAGTGCAGGCCGAAGTCGACCAGGGCGCCGACGGCCGGACGTCCGTCGATCGAGAGGTGCCGCTCGGGCAGGTGCCAGCCGCGCGGCCGCACGACGATGGTGGCGGTCTTGGCGCCGAGCTCGTAGACGCGACCGTCCGGATTGGTGAAGGCCGCGGTGCCGCTCGTCGCGTCCCGCAGGTTGACCTGGCCCTCGATCACGTTGCGCCAGTGCGGGGTGTTGGCGTCCTCCAGATCGGCCAGCCAGACGCGGGCCCCCGAGTTCAGCGCGTTGATCATCATCTTGCGCTCGGTGGGTCCGGTGATCTCGACCCGGCGGTCGGTCAGATCGGCCGGCGCCGGGGCGACTCGCCAGTTTCCGTCCCGGATGGCGGCGGTCTCGGGCAGGAAGCCGAAGTCCTGCGGACGACGCGTCGCCCGGCGGGCCAGCAGGTCGTCGCGGGTCCCGGCGAAGCGCCGGTGCAACAGGGCAACGAACTCCAACGCGTCCGCGGTCAGGATCTCGTCGGAGCGCTCGACGGGCGGCCCGGACACAGTGACATCGCTCATGTGAAGTACTCCTCCGCTGGATGATCGGACGGCAGCAACGCCTGCCAACGCTGGACGATCTCGTCGTGGGCGTCGTCGGCCACCGTGCCGTACAGGCGCAGCCGCGAGATGCCGCCGTCGGGATAGACGTCCAGCCGGACCCGGCGGGCGACGACGGCGCGCAGCCGGAAACGGTGCTCGGTGTCGGGCCGCAGCCGGGTGCGCGGCAGCAGTTCAGCGCCGGTGTCGGCGTCGGTCAGCGCGGCGAACGTCGGCGCGTTGCCGACGAACCGCGTCGTGTCGATCACCGCGTGGTGCAGGACGCCGGGCGCCGCGAGCGCGACGACCAGCCAGTCGTTGTCGTCGTCGCGGCGCCGTGCGGTCTCCCACCCGTCCGACATCACTGCCGCCCGTCCGGGCGCGAGCACGTTGGCCGGCGACGCGTAGAACATGTTGCTGCAGTCGACGATGGTGCCGCCCGTCGTGGCTGCCGCGAGGTCGACCCGGCCGCCCAGCCAGCGCGGATCGGGCACCACATCGCCCAGCACCCGCAGCCGGGCGACGCCGCCGTCCGGGTAGATGCGCAGCCGCACGTGGGTGACGAGCCGCTCGGCGCCGTCGACGCTGAGCTCGTTCGCGGTGTCGCCCTTCAGCGGCGACTTCGGTACGAGCGGCGCCCAGTCGTCCAGCTCGTCGACGCCCGGGTGGCCGAGCCGGCAGGTGCCCTCGATCGAGGCGAACGGCGGGTAGTTGCCGGTGAAGAACGCCGTGTCGACGACCACCGCCCGGACGATGCCCGGCACCGCCAGGCGCACGATCGCGGCGTCCGCGTCGGGGGAGTGCCGCCGGGTCTCCCA
The DNA here is from genome assembly GCA_036502575.1 of Jatrophihabitantaceae bacterium. Lineage (GTDB taxonomy): Bacteria > Actinomycetota > Actinomycetes > Mycobacteriales > Jatrophihabitantaceae > DASXRA01. The sequence goes on from DASXYL010000083.1 coordinate 25,001, forward strand.
GCCGTCGTACACCTTGCCGCGCAGACCGTACGCCGCAGTATCGTGCGTCGCCGCGCCGGGCGTGATGAGGTTCTCGGCGCCGGCGAAGAACTCGTCGCTGGCCCACATGACGGTGCCCCCGAGGGCACGGCTGGCCAGATCGATCACGGGCGCAGCCTAACGCGGTGGGGCGGATCAGCCCCTGGACAGTAGCCGGCCGTGCGGGGTTACGCCGTCGACCCGCTCACCGCGCAGCCACGTCTCGCGGACCACGCCGCGCAGCGTCTGCCCGGCATACGGCGTGAGGGGGTGCCGCTGCCGCAGCTGCGCCGGGTCGACCGTCCAGGTGGCATCGGGGTCGACGACGGCGAAGTCGGCGTCGAAGCCCGGGGCGATGGCGCCCTTGCGAGGCAGGCCGGCGAGCCGGGCCGGGGCGGCGCTCATCCAGCGGGCGATGTCGAGCAGCGTGACCCCGCGGCGGTCGGCCTCCGTCCACACGGCGCTGAACCCGAGCTGCACCGACGCGATGCCACCCCAGGCGGCGTCGAACCCGCCGGCCTTGAGCGCCGGGGGGCACGGCGAGTGGTCGGACACCACGCAGTCGAGTGTCCCGTCGCGCAAGCCCTGCCAGAGGGCGTCCCGGTTGGCTGCGCCGCGGATGGGCGGGCAGCACTTGAACTCGGTGCCGCCGACCTCCTCGGCGGCGAGCGTCAGGTAGTGCGGGCAGGTCTCGGCGGTGACGGGCAGTCCGGCCGCCTTGGCGTCGGCGATCAGCGGCAACACCTCGGCCGCCGAGACGTGCACGATGTGCGTGCGGCAACCCGTCCGCTGCGTATTGGTAAGCAGAGCAAACACGGCGCGGGACTCGGCCTCCGGCGGACGGGATGCGACGAAATCGCGGTAGGACGGGCCGGCCGGATCGTGGATCGACGCAGCATCCTCGGCGTGCGCGATGAGCAGGCCCCCGAACGACGCGATGCGGTCCATCGCGGCGTGCAGCTCGCCCGGCGCGAGCGGCGGGAACTCGTCCACCCCGGACGGCAGCAGGAAGCACTTGAAGCCCACCACGCCGGCCTCGTGCAGCCCGGGCAGATCGGGGCCGTTGCCGGGCACCGCGCCGCCCCAGAACGCTGTGTCGACGTGGACGGCGTCGCGCGCGGCCGCCCGCTTCGTGGCAAGTGCCGCCACCGTCGTTGTCGGCGGGATGCTGTTGAGCGGCATGTCGACGATGGTCGTCACACCCCCGGCCGCCGCCGCCGCCGTGGCCGAGCCGAAGCCCTCCCAGTCGGTACGTCCCGGTTCGTTCACGTGGACGTGGCTGTCGACCAGCCCCGGCATCAGCACCCATGAGTCGGGTAGCGTCACGTCGCCCGGCGCGAAGTCGCCGAGCTCGACGATACGGCCGGCCCGAACGGTCAGCCGGCCGGACCGCTCGCCCTCGGGCGTGACCAGCCGTTGGGCGGAAATGACCAGGTCTGGACCAGCAATAAGCTGCCGCGCACTTTCTTGCAAGTAGGTCACCCCTTCCGATCAACCCTCTGTTACCCGAACATCGTTAGGGCCGGAGCTTGTGGCTACTGGCACGTAGCGTGAGGACGTAACCCCCCCGACGTCCTGACGCTGAGAGGGGAAGAGGCCCGTCGGCTTCTTCCCCTCTCCATATCCCGTGGCGGGACGATAGCGTGGCGCCGTGAGTGAGCCGGTGAGCATTGCCGACTTTGATGCGGCCCCCGTCCCCGACGCGGCGGCCGAACTGTACGCGTGCTGCGCGAGCAAGCGCTGGATCGCCGCCGTCCTGGCCGCGCGCCCGTACCGCGGACTCGCCCCGCTGGCCGCCACGTCCGACCGGGTCATCAAGCACCTGGCTTGGCCCGATGTCGAGGAGGCGCTCGCCGCCCACCCGCGCATCGGCGAGCGGGTAACCGGCGAGGGACGCGAGGCCACCTGGTCGCGCCAGGAACAGTCCGGATCCCGGCTGGCCGACGTCGATACCGATACGGCGCTGCGTGAAGGCAATGTCGTCTACGAGCAACGTTTCGGGCATGTCTTCCTGATCTGCGCATCGGGGCTCTCGGCGGGTGAGATGCTCGACGCCCTGCGGTCCCGGTTGACCAACCCCATGGAGGTCGAGCGCGACGTGGTGCGGGCTGAACTGGCGAAGATCGTCCGGCTGCGCCTGGGGAAGGCATTCACATGAGCATCTCCACGCACGTGTTGGACGCGGTGCGCGGCGTGCCGGCTAGCGGCCTCGGCGTACGACTCGAGCGCGACGACGGCATGCTGCTCGCGGCCGGCGTCACCGACGGCGACGGGCGCATCGGCGACTTCGCCGGCGACGTCGAGCCCGGCATCTATCGGCTGCGGTTCGACGTCGAGAACTATCTCGCGACCGCGACGTTCTACCCCGAGGTGCTGGTGACGTTCCGGGTGCTCGACGGCGGCGCGCAGCACCACGTCCCGTTGTTGCTCAGCCCGTATTCCTACTCGACGTACAAGGGTTCCTAGATGGCGATGCTCGGCCCCAACCGGTACGGCAAGGCCGAGGTGCGCGTCGTCCACGTCCACCGCGGCGACCAGCACGAGCTGCGCGACCGGAACGTCTCGGTGTCGCTGTCCGGCGACCTGGGCGGCGTGCATCTGTCCGGCGACAACGCGAACGTCCTGACCACCGACGCCCAGAAGAACACCGTCTACGCGTTCGCACAGCGCCTCGGCGATGTCGAGCCCGAGGTGCTCGCGCTCTCGCTGGCGGAGCACTTCGCCCAGGCTCCGATCACCCGGGCCCGCGTCACGATCGACCAGTACGGCTGGACGCGGCTCGGCCCGCATTCGTTCGCCCGCGGCGGTGACGAGGTGCGCTCGTGCGGGGTGGTGCATGACACTGCCGTCGGGGTGAGCGTCGTCGGCGGGCTGCGCGACGTCGTCCTGATGAACACCACCGACTCGGAGTTCTGGGGCTTCGCCCGCGACGAGTACACGACCCTCGCCGAGACGCGCGACCGCATTCTCGCCACGTCGGTGGACGCGCAGTGGCGGTTCCGGTCGACCTCCGCCGATTGGGCCGCTGCATATCGGGACGCCCGGCGGGCGCTGCTCGACGCGTTCGTGGGCACCTACAGCTACTCGTTGCAGCAGACGCTCTACGCGATGGGGGCGGCCGTCCTCGAGGCGGTGCCGGCGATCTGCGAGGTGCGCCTCGTGCTGCCGAACAAGCACCACTTCCTGGTCGACCTCGCGCCGTTCGGCCAACCGAACGACAACGAGGTCTACTACGCCGCCGATCGCCCTTTCGGGCAGATAGAAGGGCACGTCCTGGCCGAGGATGCGCCCGATGAGGGCCTGGCCTGGGACTGCTGACGACCCACAACGCCTCGGGGTGTCACATCTTGCCCGCCCCGACAGCAGGTGCGGGCAGTTACCGTCGTTGGCGGGGGTGGATCCGTGGAATTTCTGCGCGCGACGTCGTGGTCCGACGCGCTGTCGATAAGGGCCGAGCGGCCGGCGGCGCTGCCGATCGCCGGTGGCACCGACGTGATGGTGGAGATCAACTTCGACCGGCGGCGTCCTGAGGCGATGCTCGACCTCAACCCGGTCGCCGACCTGCGGGAGTGGGATCGTGACGACGGGCGCGTGGTGATCGGCGCCGGCGTGCCGTACACGCGGCTGATCGACGAGCTCGGCGCCGACCTGCCGGGGTTGGCCACGGCGTCGCGGACGGTCGGCTCGCCGCAGATCCGCAACCGCGGCACGCTCGGCGGCAACCTCGGGTCGGCCTCGCCCGCGGGTGACACCCATCCGGTGCTGCTCGCGCTGGACGCGACGGTCGAGGCATCCTCGGTGCACGGCTCGCGGTCGATCGCGATCGACGACTTCTACCTCGGCGTGAAGAAGTCGGCGCTGGCCCCCGACGAACTGATCCGGTCGGTGCGCGTACCGGTAGGTACGGGGCCGTGCCACTTCGCCAAGATCGGCACCCGCAACGCGATGGTGATCGCCGTCTGCTCGTTCGCGGTGGCGCTGCACGTGTCCGGCCGCGGCGTTCGGACGGGCATCGGCTCGGCCGCACCCACCCCTCGGCGCTCACCCGAGGCCGAGGCGTTCGTGGCATCCGAGCTCGACTGGTCCGGCCGCGGGCCGCTGCCGGACGGTGTCGCCCGCCGGTTCGGCCAACTGGCCGCGGCTGCCGCCGTGCCGATCAACGACGTCCGCGGCACGGCGGCCTACCGGCGCCACGCCGTCGCCGTGCTGGCCCGGCGCACGCTGGCCTGGGCCTGGGAGGAGTACCGCACATGCGCGTGAACGTCACGGTGAACGGCGAGAAGCGCCAGGTGGACGACGTCTGGGAGGGCGAGAGCCTGCTCTACGTCCTGCGTGAGCGGATGGGCCTGCCCGGCAGCAAGAACGCCTGCGAGCAGGGCGAATGCGGTTCGTGCACGGTGTACCTGGACGGCGAGACGGTGTGCGCGTGCCTGGTCGCCGCCGGCCAGGCCGAGGGCCGCGAGGTGGTCACCGTCGAGGGGCTGGGCAGCCACGAGGAGCTCGACCCGGTGCAGCAGGCGTTCCTGGACGCCGGGGCCGTGCAGTGCGGGTTCTGCACGCCCGGCCTGATCGTCGCTACCCACGAGCTGCTGGCGCGCGACCCGCATCCGTCCACAGTGGACGTTCGCGAGGCGCTGGCCGGCAATCTGTGCCGGTGCACCGGCTACGAAGCGATCATCGACGCCGTGCACCTCGCGGCCGGACGAATGGCGGCGACGTGATCGTCATCGAGAACGCCTATGTGGCAACGGTGTCCGGCGACGAGTACGCATCCGGGCACGTCGCGATCGACGGCAAGCGGATCGCCTCGGTGGGGGCCGGGCCGGCGCCGGATACGCCCGGCCCGCGGATCGATGGCAGCGGCTGCCTCGTCACGCCCGGGCTGGTCAACGCCCACCACCACCTGTATCAGTGGCTGACCCGCGGACTCGTCCAGGACGGGACGCTGTTCGAGTGGCTCACCACGCTGTACCCGGTGTGGGCGCGCATCGACGCCGAGTCGGTGCACGCCGCGGCGGCGGCCAACCTGGGCTGGTTGGCGCTGTCCGGATGTACGACGTCCACCGATCATCACTACGTGTTCCCGCGTGAGGGCGGGGACCTGCTCGAGGCGGAGATCAACGCGGCGTCCGAGATGGGGGTGCGGTTCCACCCGTGTCGCGGGTCGATGGATCTGGGCCGGTCGCAAGGCGGGCTCCCCCCGGACGAGGTCGTCGAGGACCGCGATCAGATCTTGGCCGCCACCGAGGCGGCGATCGATCGCTGGCACGACCCGTCGTTCGACGCCATGACCCGCATCGCCGTCGCGCCGTGCTCGCCGTTCAGCGTCACCGGCGACCTGATGCGCGAGTCGGCCTCGCTCGCGCGCCGCAAGGGCGTCCGGCTCCATACGCATCTCGCCGAGACGCTCGACGAGGAGGAGTTCTGCCGGGACAAGTTCGACATGACTCCGGCCGAGTACGTCGAGGAGCTGGGTTGGCTCGGCGATGACGTGTGGCTGGCCCACTGCGTCCATCTCAACGACGAGGCGATCAAACGCTTCGCCGCCACCGGCACCGGCGTGGCGCACTGTCCCACGTCCAACGGCCGCCTGGGCGCCGGGTCAGCTCGGATCCGCGAGCTCCTCGACGCATCTGTACCGGTCGGTATGGGCGTGGACGGATCGGCGTCCAACGAGGCGAACCGGCTGGCCGCCGAGCTGCAGGCCGCGCTCCTCGTCGCCCGGCTGCGGGGCGGCCCCAGCGCGCTCACCGCGCGTGAGTCGCTGCGCCTGGCGACGATGGGCGGCGCGCGCTGCCTGGGCCGCGACACCGAGTTGGGTTCTCTGGAGCCGGGCAAGCTGGCCGACATCGCGGTGTGGCGGGTCGACGGGCTGGGCGCCGCCGGTGGCGTCGATCCGGTGTGGACGTTCGCGTTCAGCGGCGGCGCGTTGCCGCTCGAGTTGCTGATCGTCAATGGCGAGGTGGTCGTCGAGCAGGGCGAACTCGTCACCGCCGACGCCGGCACGCTGGCCCGGGACGCGGCCGCCGCCAGCGAACGGCTACTGGCATGACAACTACCGAGACCCAGGTCCGCGGTGGCATCGGTACCGACGCCGCCCGGCCGGACGGCGTGCACAAGGTGCGCGGCGAGTTCGCGTACTCCTCGGACATGTGGCTCGACGACATGCTCTGGGGCGCCACGCTGCGCAGCCCGCATCCGCGCGCCCGAATCGCCGGCATCGACCTCACCGAGGCGATCAAGGTGTCCGGCGTGCACGCGATCCTGACCGCCGAGGACGTGCCCGGCCCGAACCGGTACGGCCTCGAGATTGCCGACCAGCCCGTGCTCGCCGAGAAGGAAGTGCGCTACCAGGGCGAGCCGGTGGCCATCGTGGCCGCCGACCATCCCGAGATCGCCCGGCAGGCGGCCAAGAAGATCGTCGTCACCTACGACGTCCTGGCGCCGATCACCGACGCGGTCACCGCCATTGAGCCCGGCGCCGAGCAGGTGCACGAGCAGCAACTGCACGGCAGCGGCAACGTGCTACGGCACGTGCACCTCGAGCGCGGCTCGCAGAACGCGATCGCCCCGATCGTCGTGCACGGCGAGTACGAGGTCGGCATGCAGGACCAGGCGTTCCTCGGCCCGGAGTCCGGCCTCGCGGTGCCCGCCGACGACGGCGGCGTCGACCTCTACATCGCCACGCAGTGGCTGCACGCCGACCAGCGTCAGGTGGCCGCCGCCCTGGACCTGCCCGACGACAAGGTGCGGTTCACCCTCGCCGGCGTCGGCGGCGCGTTCGGCGGTCGCGAGGATGTCTCGATGCAGGCGCACGCCTGCCTGCTGGCGCTGCGCACGAACCGTCCGGTGAAGATGGTCTACAGCCGCGAGGAGTCCTTCTACGGGCACGTGCATCGCCATCCCGCGGTGCTGCGCTACGAGCACGGCGCCGACCGCGACGGGCGGCTGATCTACGTTCGCGCCGAGATCGTGCTGGACGGTGGCGCCTACGCGAGCTCGTCCACGGCCGTCGCGGCGAATGCAGCCACGCTGGGTTTCGGACCCTATGAGGTCGACAACGTCACGATGGAGTGCCGCGTCGCGTACACGAACAACCCGCCGTGCGGGGCGATGCGCGGGTTCGGCGCGGTGCAGGCCTGCTTCGCCTACGAGTCGCAGATGGATCGGCTGGCCGACGCGTGCGGCCTGGATCCGGTCGAGCTGCGGGTGCGCAACGCCCTGCACGACGGGTCGGTGATGCCGACCGGGCAGGTGGTCGACTCGGCGGCCCCGGTGGCCGAGCTGCTGCGCCGGGTGCAGGCCGCGCCGCTACCCGCCGACCTCGACCCGACCGACGTACGCAATCTGCCGGGCGGCGCGTCGAACGCCACCCACGGCGAATCCGTACGCCGGGGTATTGGCTACGGCATCGGCCTCAAGAACGTCGGCTTCTCCGAAGGGTTCGACGACTCCTCCACCGCGAGGGTGCGGGTCGAGCTGGTGAACGGCGAGCCCGTCGCCTCGGTGCAGACGGCGGCCGCTGAGGTCGGCCAGGGGCTGGTCACCGTTATCCAGCAGATCGTGCGCACCGAGCTGGGCGTCGAGCAGGTGGTGCTCATCCCGCCGGACACATCCATCGGCTCGGCCGGCTCGACCTCGGCGTCCCGGCAGACGTACGTGACGGGCGGGGCGGTCCGCGCCGCCAGCCAGGCCGTACGTGCGCGCATGGACGTCGAGGGCCTGAGCGAGCCGATCGACGAGACGGTCACCTGGCGGCATCGGCCCACGTCCACCCTCGACCAGAACGGGCAGGGCGACGCGCATGTGCAGTACGCCTTCGCCGCGCACCGCGCCGTGGTCGACGTCGACACCGAGCTGGGCCTGATCAAGGTCGTCGAGCTCACCACCGCGCAGGACGTGGGCCGGGCCATGAACCCGCAGGCCGTGGTGGGGCAGATCCAGGGTGGCACCGCGCAGGGGCTCGGGCTGGCGGTGATGGAGGAGATCCAGATCGTTGACGGCATCGTCAAGAACCCGTCGTTCACCGACTACCTGCTGCCCACCATCCTCGACATGCCGCCGATGAACGTCGACGTGCTCGAACTCGCCGACCCGCACGCCCCGTACGGCCTGCGCGGGGTCGGCGAGCCGCCGACGATCTCGTCCACGCCGGCGATCGTCGCGGCGATCCGGGCCGCTACCGGCGTCCCGCTGCGGCGGGTGCCGGTGCGGCCCGAACACATCACCGGCTCCTAGCGCTTGGCGGCGGCCTGGCTCGCCTGGTCCTCCAGGACGCCGAGCACGTAGCGGTCGATCTTGCCGTCGACGACGCGCATCTCGTAGTTCTCGACGCCCACCCAATCGTCGAGGTCGGAGTAGCCGAGCTCGGTCAGCCAGCGCTTGACGTCGTCCGCCACGGCGGCCAGAGACACGAGCGCCTCGTCGGCGGGCGGCTCGAAGTAGAGGTGATGCAGGTCGAGCAGCCGTTCCAGCTCGATGCACGGCAGCGGGTCGTCGTCGACGCGCAGGTCGACGTAGATGTCGTTGCCGCCGCCGTACCCGCCGCCGTCGGTGACAACGAGCAGCGCCGCCGACTGCCGGCCGCGCCGATCGCCGCCCGCGTGGTCACCGGCCTGCACGGCGGCGAGCAGCCGTCTCGCCAGCGGCGCGGACGGGTCGGACGCCAGCCAGGCCTGATGCATCGCCTCGACGACCTGTGGCCCGACGAGGATGTTGCCCTGGATGGCAACCCCGTCGTCGACCACGCCGCCGGCCCACTCCATGCACTCCTCGCCGGTGTAGGTAGCGGATCGACCGCCGGCATCGACGACACCGAGCTGGCGTTCCGCGCGTCCGTCGTCGCCGCCGATCAGATCGTTCACGACCTCCTGCGCGGTCCGTCCCCGGTGCAGCAGATGCAGTCCGTTGGCCACGTAGGCCACGTTGGCGTAGGCCTGCGTCGCGATCGCGCCGACCGTCGCCCGCGCGCCCGGCACCACGGCGCCCACGGCGAGGAACTTGGACGCGACGGCCACTCCCCAGTACGCGCCGTCCGCGCTCCGCGCCGCGATCGAGAACGTCATGCGCTCAACTTACTGTGATCAAGCTCCACGCGTGAGGTACGGATGTGGTGCACGATCGGTTCAGCCACCGCTCAGAACGAGACGCGATCGAGACTGTCGTCGCGCAGCACCGACTCCTGCTCGAACTGGTTCTTGTATGCGGTGCGGATCTTCTCGATCCGGTTGCTGGCGGTCCGGTCGCTGGTCGGGTACAGCAGGATCACCTCGTGTGAGCGCTCCTGGACCGGTCCGTTGTCACCGAGCCACTGCCCGTCGCCGGTGAGCTCGGTGAGCCCGTCCGGGAAGGCCGGCGTGATCGTGGCGTCGACGAACGCCTCGAACTGGGCGTCGGTGACCGGCGGGAGGGCTTCCCGATCGGTACCGAAGTAGAGCTCGGTGCGCTGGTAGATCGTGCCGATCGGCTTGTGCGAGTGGTTCGGGTCGACGATCGACGCCGCGGACGACGATGAGTCGTGGTGGGCGCTCGGCGCGGACGAGGCGACCGCGGTGCCCAGACCGATGGCGGCCGTGGCCACCCCGCCGGCCACGAACAGTCCGACCTGGCCCACTCGTACCTTGAGCTGCGAGTTCACTGATTCCCCCTCAGAGTTTGTCGAGAACGGGTACCAGCTTGCCGGGCTCGGCGGCGGCGCTCACCCGTGAAACCACCTGTTTTTGCGCCGCTTTCGCGCGAAACGCATTTCACGTGCCGTTCACCGCACGGCTGGCCGGCAGTTCAGCCGTCGCGCCAGACTCAGGCGCATGTCTGATCTCACCCGCCGTACGTTCATGGGTGGCGCCGCCGGTGCGGCCGCCACCGCCGGTCTGCTCAGCGCGCTGCCGGAGGCCGCAGCGGGCACGCCCCGCCGCCGGAAGGGGCGCCTCGACGACGTCGAGCACGTGGTGATCCTGATGCAGGAGAACCGCTCCGTCGACCACTACTACGGGACGATGCGCGGGGTGCGCGGCTTCGGCGACCGCGCCGCCCTGCGCAACGTGTTCCGGCAGCCTGATCCGAAGCGTCCGGATGGCGGGTACCTGCTGCCCTGGCACGTCGACACCTCCAAGGTGGATGGCCAGGACCTCGGCGGCCACGACCACAGCTGGGGCGGCGTCCACACCCAGTGGGCGTCCGGCGACCTGAACGGCTGGATCGCCAACACCGGCGAGGGCTCGCTGACCTACTTCACGCGCGACGACGTGCCCTTCCAGCGCGCGCTGGCCTCGGCGTTCACGTTCTGCGACCACTACTTCTGCTCGATCAAGGGTCCGACGACGCCGAACCGACTGTTCCACTGGTCCGGCACCATCGACCCGCACGGCACGGCCGGCGGCCCGGCGTACTTCAACCCCGACGACTACAACCCGGTCTACAACTGGACGACGTACCCGGAGCGGTTGCAGGCGGCCGGCATCTCGTGGCAGGTGTACGCCAACGACGAGGTCGGCGACGGCGGCGGCGAGGACGGCTGGGTCGGCGACTACGGCGACAACGCGCTGTGGCTGTTCCAGGCGTACCACGACGCGCTCGCCTCGTCCGACCCGAAGGTTCGGCAGCTGGCCGACCGGGCCTCGGTGAAGTCGTCGTGGCAGCCCAACTCGGGGCTGGGCCACAACGTCGACCACGTGCTGGCGAAGTTCATCGCCGACTGCGCGGCCGGGACGCTGCCCGCCGTGTCCTGGGTGGTGGCGCCGTACGCGTACTCCGAGCACCCCTCGGCCCGTCCGGTCGACGGCGCTGCGTACACGCAAGGTGTGCTGAACGCGCTGTGGGCCAAGCCGGAACTGTGGGAGCGCACCGTCGTCCTGCTCAACTACGACGAGCACGACGGCTTCTACGACCACGTCGTCCCACCGACGGCGCCGCCGGGCACACCGGACGAGTACGTGCTGGGGCTGCCGGTGGGCCTCGGGCCGCGCGTGCCCATGACGGTGGTGTCGCCGTGGAGCCGCGGCGGCTGGATCGACTCGCAGGTGTTCGACCACACGTCCGTGCTGAAGTTCCTCGAGCTGTGGACGGGCGTGCGCGAGCCCAACATCTCGGCCTGGCGCCGCGCGATCACCGGCGACCTCCTGTCGTGCTTCGACTTCGCCCGCTCGGACACGTCCATCCCGGCGCTGCCCGACACGGCCGAGCTGCGCCGGATCGCCGACGAGACGGAGTCCAAGCTGCCGACGCCGACCCCGCCGCCGCCGGGCCAGCAGGTCGCGCCGGTGCAGGAGCCCGGCTCGGCGAAGGCCCGGGCGTTGCCCTACCAGCCGCTGGCCGACGTGACGGTGGGTGCGGCGGCGGCGGCCGTCGAGCTCCGCAACGCCGGCGCGGGTGCCCTGCAACTGCAGGTGTACTGGGGAGCGGGCCCGGCGCAGCGCATCGACGTCGGACCGGGCGCTCGCACGACGGCGTCGGTGCCGGTGTCGGGCGCCTACAACATCGCCGTGCACGGCCCGAACGGGTTCCTGCGCGAGGCGACGGGAGATGGCTCGTCGGCCGGCGTCGAGGTCGCGGTGACCCTGGACGGATCGAAGCTGCGGGTCACGTTCAGCAAGTCCACACCGGGCGATGTGATAGTCCGAGTGAGCGGGCTGGGCGGCCCGACCCGGACCATCGCTGTCCGGCCCGGCAGCTCGTCGGTGACTGTCGACCCGTTCGCCCACAACCACGGCTGGTACGACATCGCGGTCACGCTCGACAGGAACGCCGCCTACAAGCGGCGCTTCGCCGGCCACGTCGAGAACGGCCAGGCGAGCGTCACCGGCTGAGCTAGCGTCAGCGGGTGATCCGCAGGCTGGTGGCAGTGTTCGCGGTGGCGGGGCTCGCCGCCTGTTCGAGCGGCGGCGCCGAGACTGTCGATGCACCGACGGGGTCGACGGGGATGTCGGGGTCGGGGTCGGCCACTGCGATCCCGGTCCGGCTGGCGGGCAGCCTGCAGAACCCGTGCTGGTCGCCGTCCGGACATCAGCTGGCGCTGACCCGGTTCCGGGACGGCTACAACGACGGCCCGTCCGATCTCGCCGTGACCCCGCTGGACGGGACGCCGGCGCGGATCGTCACGACCTCGGCGGCCGACAACGTCAACCTGCCCGGCTCGTGCTGGGACCGAGCTGGGCGCATCGTCTACTCGACCGACGGCGCGGCCGGCGACGAGATCTGGACGACGTCCGCATCCGGAAACCCGGCTCGGCTGGCCGCAGTCGGGCGCTCGGCGTGGGAGCCGTCGTTCTCGCCGGACGGGCAGTGGGTCGTGTTCGAGAGCCACAACCAGGCCGGCACCGACGGGGGCACGCTCTGGAAGGTGCGCCGCGACGGCACCGGTCTGGTGCAGCTCACGCGCGGGGCCGATGACCGGGAGCCGAACTGGTCGCCCCGCGGCGATCGCATCGTCTTCCAGTCGATGCGCAGCGGGAACTGGGACGTCTGGACGATCGACCCGTCCGGCGGGCAGCTGCGCCGGGTCACGACAGGTCCGAGCGAGCACACCGACCCGTCGTGGTCACCGGACGGGCAGCGCATCGTCTACTCCTCCGACGGCGGGGGCCGCGATCTGGCCGACCTGTTCGTCGTCACGCCGGGCGCCGCCCCGGCCGAGGTGCACGCGGTGCCCGATACCGCCTACGCCGGCGCGCCCGCGTGGTCTCCGGACGGGCGGCGCATCGCGTTCGAGACCGGCACCGGCGATCCGGACGGCAGCGCCGGCACGCACATTGCTGTCGTGCCGGCTCCGCGGTGATCCTGCAGCGTCCTCCAGCCCATGAGCAAGAGTCGACCGCTAAGCCGAGGCCGCCGTTGCGTCCGCCCCGGTCACCAACGATCCGCCGCCGATGCGAGTGCTGGTCTGACCGGAAGGCCCCTCGGGTCGACCCGTACGGATTGGGTAAGCTGTGCCGTCGGCTGCGTCGCCAGGGAGGGCATGTTGTGATGGGATCGGTTCGCAGGTTCGTCACCGGCACGGTGGTGTTCGGGGTGGGCTTGGCCTCGGCCGTCACCGTCGCCTCGGCGGCTCCGCTCTACGCCCCACCGACCCCGTCGACGGCAGTTATGCCGGGTGCATTCGGCAGCATCTCGCCGGCTCGGCTGCTCGATACCCGGACCGGGTCGGGCGCGCCGGCCGGCAAGGTCACCTCGGCCCATCCGGAAACCCTGCAGGTGCTCGGCCGCGGTGGGGTGCCGGCGAGCGGTGTGTCTGCGGTCGTGCTGACCGTCACGGTCCTGACGCCGACCGCCACCGGAGGGGTCACCGTCTGGGCGAACGGCACCGACAAGCCGGGCACCACGAACGTCGCGTTCGTGAAGGGCGTCAATGTCGCCAACCAGGTCGTGAGCGCCGTCGGCTCGGACGGCAAGGTCGAGCTCTCCGACAACTCGCCCGGCACGTTCGACCTGGTGGCCGACGTGTCGGGCTACTACCTGGCCGGGACGCCGACCGCAGCGGGCACCACCGCGCTCGTCGCCCCGGCGCGGATTCTCGACACGCGCGCCGGCGCTACACCGCACCGGGTGGCGCCCGGTGGCACCGTCACGCTGACGGTTGGCGGCCACGGCGGCGTTCCGTCCGAAGCGGGGGCCGCGCTGCTCGACCTCACGGTGCTGACGCCGTCCGCCGGAGGGGGGGTAACCGCCTACCCGGCCGGCACGTCGAAGCCGGCGACCTCCACCATCACCTACGCCGCCGGGCGGATCATCGCGAACCTCGCCGCGGTCAAGCTCGGCACCGGCGCTCAGATCGTCCTCGCGAACAACTCGAGCGGCTCCATCGACCTGGTCGCGGATGTCATGGGCTACGTGCTGCCCGGCTCGGCCGTCGCGGCCGCCACGTACGTCTCGACCACGCCGGCCCGGTTCCTCGACACTCGGACGGGCGTCGGGGCGCCCAAGGCGGCGGTGGCCGCGGGCAAGACGGTGACCCTGCAGATCGCCGGGCGTGGCGGCGTGCCGGCCACGAACGTCGCCGGCGTGACCATGACCGTGACGGTGGTGAGTCCCGACGCGGCCGGCGGCGTCACGGTCTGGCCGGACGGCGAGTCCAAGCCCGGCACGACGAACGTGACGTTCGCGTCGAAGCAGAGCGTGGCCGATCTGGTCACCGTGCCGGTCGGCGCCGACGGCAGGGTGGTGGTGTCGAACAACTCCCCGGGCAGCGTTGCGCTCGTCGCCGACGTGGTGGGCTACTACCGGGCCGACGTGCTGCCCATCGCGACATCGACCAGCCGCTACGTGCGCAACCTGACCAACACCGCATCGGACGCCTCGACCATGCACGACGAGGGCTGCGCCGACGCCCAGGGGAACGCGTCCGGCAGCGAGCATCTGCAGTTGCTCGATATCGGCGCCCAGTACCAGTCTGGCAGCACGTGGGGGGCCGCGCTGAGCGTCGTCGACACGAAGGTGCCCGATGCCAACCTGGTCACCGCCATCAACGGCTACGTCGACGGCTACGCCTCGTGTCGGACGGGCACCGATCGCACGATCGTCGCCATCGCGACCAACAACGACGCCCTCACTGCCGCGGTCCGAGGAACCAGCGCCGGGGGTAGGTGGGCCGGCGAGGTGATCAATCCGGTGGCCGCGCACGCGGCGAGTTACGCCGGCGTCGTGATCGCCGGCGCCAACGACATCGAGTCGGACTTCCGGGGCCTGGTCACCGAGGCCGCGGCGTGGACCCGTGGCTACCTCGCCGCGACGTCCGCGCCCTACATCTTCATCGGCGCGGCTACCGGCTGTCCGACGACCGGACCGGGCGGTACCTGCAAGTGGGGCTGGACGGAGCGCAACTACTTCGACCTCGCGCACGGCATCGCGCCGACCCGGATCCTGGCGCTGCCGCAGATCTACTACCAGGCCAACGCGACGCAGTGGCGCTACATCGCGGCGACCGGGGCGAGTGGCGCCAACCGCGTCGACTTCATCGGTTCGTTGAGCGAGTTCGCCGCGTGCCAGAACCCGGGCAGTGGCTGTGACCTGACCGGCCTGCTGACCGCGTCTGCGTCCTGGCAGGCGCTGCGCAGTGCCCTGTCGAGCAACGCCGCGATCAGCTTGCAGCGGCTGCCGATTTCGACGGACCTGCGCATCGACACGGACCCGGGTGCACCCGGGTCGGCCAAGCGGGTCACCACGGCCGGAGTGAACTAGTCGCCGTGTGCGGCGACAAGCAGGACGGGCCGACGTCCGACATGATCGGAGATAGTCCGGCGAGGACGAGCGTCACCAGCGCCGCCCGGCAACTCGACGGCGTCCAGGGCCCGCACGAACAGCTCGATGAACCGCTGCCGCTGCTGCTCGGTGACGCTCCGGTGACGGATTTGTCACGACACGAACGGGGCGGACCGCCACTTTGCGGTCCGCCCCGTTCTGCTCGGCTCAGGCGGCGGTCGGGAGCTCCGAACGCTCGCGCACGTCCAGGGTGTGCACCACGCGCTCGGTGCTCACCTCGTGGGCGGTCAGGTCCGCGAGCGCCACGGCCACCAGGGCCAACGCGTCGGCCAGGACGAGCCACGCGAGCAGCGTCCCGGAGAACACCGTCGACGAGACGATCGTCCAGACGCCGACCAGCGCGGTCACGCCGTAGCCGACCGAACGTAGCCGCGGCCCGGTCGCGGTGGCGCCGACACCCGCCAGGACGACGGCCAGGATGCCGATGCCCAGGCCCAGCCAGCCGGCCGTGTTCGCGGCGAACGTCCGCGAGGCGACGACCAGGAACCCGCCGGCGAGGGCGACGAGCAGATTGATGACGTACTTCAGGCTCATGGCCCGTACCTCCTCATTAGGGAGCTGAGACGCTCCCTTTCGGGCGAGTCGGTGGCCGTCGCGGTCCATTCCCGTAGGGCGGTCTGGCTCGCGGAACCCGATCAGTTCCGTCAAGTTTCAACTGCTTTGTGGACGCCCGGCATGCCCCAGATCCGCAGGTGTGACCCAGCAGTCAGCCGTCCGCCCGGTCAGGGGAGCTGGCGCAGTCCGAACCGAACCCCTTGGTCGTCCTGGCATTCAGACCAGCGGCCGAACGCACCCTCGTCGTGGACCTCGCCGACGGCCGACCCGCCGAGTTCGACAACACGGGTGAGCGAAGCGCCGAGATCCTCGACGGTGAAGAACACTTCGAAATGGGCGTTGGGATCGCCGCCGTGCATGCCCACCGGCAGGGTGCCCGTCTGCACCTGACCCGGGCCCTCGGGCACCCAGCCGAACAAAGCCCCGTAGAAGGCGTGGGCGGCGTCAAGATCCGGGACACCGAGTTCGACATAGGACGGATCGGCTGCCATGCCACGCACCTCATAGGAGTGTTGCAGGGGATATCTCGGGAACCTACCCGTCCGGGACTTGCATCAGCCCGGTCATGCTCGCCGAGCGTTGCCGAGCACCCAGCCCGAACCAAGTGCCTCGACATCGGCTCGCCAGCCGAGGCCGGCCAGCCGGGCAGTCAGCTCGGCCGGGTCGAGGTAGGTCTTGACGACGCGGTGCGTCGAGCCGTCCGACAGGGTGCGTTCGACCACCCCGTCGGCCAGCCACCGTTCCTTGTCGGCGCCGCTGACGTGCTCGTCCACGAACACTGCCTGCCCGCCGTCTACCAGGCAGTTACGTCGCGCCGGGCGCCCGCTCGCGGGCGATCTCGATCATCTCCGGCGCCGCGTCCACGGCGGTGAGCGTGTTCGCCCGGCCGGCCAGCAGCGCCGTCCACACACCGGTGCCGCAGGCGAGTTCGAGGACGTCGCCGCCGGCCGGCACGCGGTCGATCACCTGCCGCATCGGACCGTCGACGTCGACGCCCCAACGGGCACCGAAGTCGTACTCCGTCGCCCGGGCCCGGTAGTAGGCGATCTGCTCGGCGACGAGATCCGCTATGACGCGGCCTTCGTCAGCCCGATGAGATGGCCCTCCGGATCGGTGAACTGGCCGATCTCGATCTCGTCGGTCACCTTGTCCGGTCCGAACACGCGCGTGCCGCCGAGGCTCTCGGCCTTCACCAGCGCGGCCTCGACATCGGGCACCTCGACGTAGAACGTCACGTGGCCGGGGTAGTCGGGCATCGGTGGGCCGGCGATGCCGCCGCCGATTCCGGCCCCGTCGGGGTTGGTGTTGCCCTCGCGGTCGACGACGCCGTAGCTCTGCGGGTTGTCGGCGTCGATCTCCCAGCCGAACAGTTCGGAGTAGTAGTTCTGCAGCTTCTTCGCGTCCTGGCCGATGATCTCGAAGTGGACGACAGCCTGGCCCATGATCGCTCCCTTGCGCATCGGGTACCGGTGGCCTCAAGCCTCGCGCACCGGCGAAGCGGCGGCTAGGGGCAGATGTCACGATGTCCGGGTGAACCTGCCCGACTCGGCGCGTCCCCGCCCCCTTCCCACCAGCGCCTCGTACGCGATCACCGTGCGGCTCTACGCCGCGCCGTCGCCCACGGTGGTGGGCCAGATCGCCACCGCGGTGGGTGCCGCCGGCGGACTGGTCACCGCCATCGACGTCAGCGAATCGCGCCACGACCGGATCACCATCGACGTCACCTGCTCGGCCGCGAACGGTGAGCACGCGCAGGAGATCGTGGCCGCCATCCAGGAGGTCGACGGCATCGAGGTGCATCGGGTCAGCGACCGCACCTTCCTGCTGCACCTGGGCGGCAAGATCTCGGTCGAGTCCCGGGTGCCGTTGAAGACGCGGGACGACCTGTCCATGGCGTACACCCCGGGGGTCGGGCGGGTGTCGCTCGCGATCGCCAAGAATCCCGAGGACGTGACCCGGCTGACCATCAAGGGCAACTCGGTCGCCGTGGTCACCGACGGGTCGGCCGTGCTGGGGCTGGGCAACATCGGCCCGGGTGCCGCGCTGCCGGTGATGGAGGGCAAGGCGGCGCTGTTCAAGCGCTTCGCCAACATCGACGCCTGGCCGATCTGCCTCGACACCCAGGATGTGGACGAGATCGTGGCGACGGTCCGGCACATCGCGCCCGGGTTCGGCGGCATCAACCTCGAGGACATCTCGGCGCCGCGCTGCTTCGAGATCGAGCGCCGGCTGCGGGCCGAGCTGTCCATCCCGGTGTTCCACGACGACCAGCACGGGACGGCGATCGTGGTGCTCGCGGCATTGACCAACGCGTTCCGCTGCGTCTCGAAGTCGATGTCGGCCGCCCGTGTGGTCGTCGCCGGAGGTGGCGCGGCCGGAACGGCGGTCGTGACGTTGCTGCTGGCCGCGGGCGTCAAGCACGTGCTGGTGTGGGACCGCGAGGGCATCCTGGCGGCGGCTGACCCCCGGCTGAACGACGCGAAGCGCGAGCTCGCCGCGTTGACCAATCCGGACGGTGTGACGGGGGATCTGCACGATGCGCTACGCGGTGCGGACGTGTTCATCGGGGTGAGCGCGCCCGGGGTGCTGCCGGCGGAGTGGATCGCCGACATGGCGCCCGATCCGGTGGTGTTCGCCCTGGCCAACCCCGATCCCGAGGTGGACGTCGACGCCGCCCAGCAGCTGGCCGCCGTCCTCGCCACCGGGCGTAGCGACTACCCGAACCAGATCAACAACGTGCTGGCGTTCCCCGGCGTGTTCCGCGGACTGCTCGACGCCCGCGCCCGCGAGGTCACCACGCCGATGTTGCTGCACGCCGCCGACGCGCTCGCGCACTGCGTGTCCGACGAGCAGCTCAACGCCACCTACATCGTCCCGAGTGTGTTCGACCCGTACGTGCCCACGGCGGTTGCCGGCGCCGTCCGCGACGCGGCCCGCGGCACATCATGATCGGGTGCGCCCCCAGGGCTTGAAAACCGACAGCACGAACGCGAACGCCATCGCAGTGGTCGACACGATCGGTGGGAACATCAGCGTGGTCGAGTCGAAGTCGCCGGGCAGGTCAGCGGCGATGCGCCGGCCGAACTCGCCCGCCGAACTCGCCCGCGTCGTGCAGGCCCGGGCGCAGCAAGAAGATCACCAGCACGCTCAGGATCAGGTCCCACCAGTAGCGAACCAACCCGTACCTGCTGGCCAACCCGAGCAGCACGCCGGTGATGAGCGAGATCAGGGCCGCCGTGGCCATCGGCCAGATCGCGATCAGCTCCAGGGCCCGGTAGCAGAACGCGGCCGTCTGCGGATCCGACGATCCGCGCGCGGTGAACACCAGCACTGCGACAACCACGTCCAGGCCGAGCCAGACGCCGGCCGCCGCGATGTGCAGCAGCAGGACGAGTTTGCGTTGAGGGGCGGTGAGCCGCAGTGCTGTGGACATGTCGCCACGATGCCGGGACCGAACCCCGCCCGTCGTCGGCGCAGCGGTGTATTCGCGGCTACCCCCGCCGGGGTAGGACAGGACGAGTCCTCGCCTCGCGATGCCACGGCGTCGCGAGGCGTGGAAGTTCGGATGGGCGGTCATTCAATGACTACCCGCGCGCCCAGGGCCTTGGCCGCCACGACCAGGCCTGCCGCGCCCAGGACGAGGTCCTTGAGGATGTACTGGGCGGCCAGCGTCGGGCCGTCGCCGGTGAACAGGTCGCCGGGGAACAGCACCAGTGGCGACATCCAGCCGAGCACGCAGGCCGCCAGGACGACGAGGCCGGCGCGCAGGAACCGGCCGCTGATCAGCGAGAGGCCGACGGCGCATTCGACGATCGCGGTCGCGACCATCGCGGTCTGCCCGCCGATGAGCCCGAACGTGAGCATGTGTACGGCCTTCGTGACGATCGGCTCGGCCGGGCTCACGCCGGGGAAGAACTTCAGCGCACCGAATCCGGCAATGACGAGGCCGAGCGAAATTCGCACGATGTCGATGCCGTGCGCAGCCAGCCGCTGCGCGACCCGGTCGACGGGGCGGAGCGACGGGGACGCCGGCCGCACTGACGGGCGGAAACTGATGGTGGTGGCCATGATCGGGTTCCTTTCGCGGTGTTCGGATGCCACCTACGGTCGCCGTTGCGGCGTCCGACGGCGTCCACCCAGCGAGGGCAGCTCACCTACCGCAGCTGCTGGCCATGCCCGTAGCGCGGCTACTGCGACATACGGACAACTTGGCTAGGTTCATCCAATGGTCGACACCGCCGCCGCTGCCGATGAACTCGTCGCCGCGGACGACCCCCCGACGCTCGGTAAGGCGGCGCGCAACGTCGCGTTCGCGCTGATCGCCGGCGGCATGCTGCTCGCCGCGTTGGACTCCACCATCATGGCCACCGCGTTGCCGACGATCGTCGGTGACCTCGGCGGTGGTGAGCACATGACCTGGGTGGTCACCGCCTACCTGCTCACGCAGACGATCGCGACCGTGCTGGCCGGCAAGTTCGGGGACCTGTTCGGCCGCAAGTCGATCTTCATCCTGAGCATCATCGTGTTCGTCGTCGCCTCGGCGCTCGCCGGCGCGGCGCAGAACATGCCGTGGCTGATCGGGATGCGGGCCGTGCAGGGCCTCGGCGGCGGTGGCCTGACCGTCACTGCGACCGCCATGATCGGCGACATCATCCCGTTGCGGGATCGGGGCAAGTACCAGGGCGCGCTCGGCGCGGTGTTCGGGGTGACGACGGTGCTGGGCCCGTTGCTCGGCGGCCTGTTCACCGATCACCTGTCGTGGCGATGGGTGTTCTACATCAACGTCCCGGTCGCGGCAGTCATCCTGGTGCTGTCGTTCCGGCTGCTGCCGTCGACCAAGGCGGTGGCCCGGCCGGTGATCGACTACCTCGGCATCGCCTTCGTCTCCGCCGGGTCGGGCGCTCTCATCCTGGCGACCAGCTGGGGCGGCACCCAGTATGCGTGGGGTTCGGCCACGATCATCGGCCTGTTCGTCGCGTCCGTCGTGTTGCTGGCCATCTTCGTGCTGGTCGAGTTGCGGGCGTCCGACCCGGTGCTGCCGATGCGGCTGTTCCGGGGCAACGTTTTCTCGATCAGCTCGGTGCTGTCGTTCATCGTCGGGTTCGCGCTGCTCGGTGCGATGACGTTCCTGCCCACCTACCTGCAGTACTGCCAGGGCGTCTCGGCCACGATCTCGGGCGTCCGCACCTTCCCCATGGTGATCGGGCTGCTCATCGCCTCGATATCGGCCGGCAACGTGGTCAGCACCACGGGCCGGTACAAGCCGTTCCCGATCGTCGGGGCCGTCGTCATGGGCGTCGGGCTCTTCCTGCTGTCCCGCCTGGACGCGAACTCCTCGACGTTGACCTCCTCCGTGGCGATGTTCGTGCTCGGCGTCGGCATCGGCCTGGCCATGCAGGTGCTGACGATCATCGTCCAGAACACCGCCGACTACCGCGACCTCGGCGTCGCGACCTCGGGCGTGACGTTCTTCCGGACGATGGGCAGCTCGTTCGGGTCGTCGGTCTTCGGGGCGATCTACGCCAACCAGCTCGCGTCCCATCTCGGCAAGGCGGTCGCGTCGAGCGGGGCCGACCCGAAACTCGTCACGACACCCGACGGCGTGCGCGGTCTGCCCGCGGCGCAGCACTCGTCGATCGTGGGCGCCTACGCGGACTCCCTGCAGACGGTGTTCAGCTACGCCATCCCGGTGGCCGGGGTCGCCCTGGTCGTGGCGGTGTTCCTCAAGCAGGTGCCGTTGCGCGGCCTGAGCCAGTCCGGCGCCGCGGACGTCGGGCAAGGGTTCGCCATCCCGGATCAGCGCACCTCGCAGGAGCAGCTCGAGGGGCAGTTCGTCCGCATCCTCAAGACCGAGTTCCCGGCGGTGGCGCCGCGGTTGCTGCGCGAGGCTGGCAGCGGCATGGACGTCGTACAGATGTGGATCGTCCGGCAGGTCGCCATCCACCAGCACCAGGCCGAGGACGGGGTCGCCGATCCGGTGGTCATCGCCGGTCGCAAGCGGATGCCGGTGGGTGTGATCCAGCCGGCGATCGACGATGCTGTGCAGGCCGGGCTGATCGCCGCGGCCGAGGGCGGCCTGGTGCTCACCGACCAGGGGCGGGCGGCGTTCCGGGCTGTCGTCCGGGCCATATCGATGTGGGTGCGGCAGCAGATCGAGCGCGAGAACGAGGCGCCGCTGACCGACGCCGAGCTCGAGCAGCTACGGCGCATCGCCCGCCGGCTGGCCCTGCACGAGGAGGAACAGATCAGCGACCCGGTGGCTGCCGCCCGCAGCCTGGCCGCCGACTCGGCTAACCCGCCCTAATCTCGAGTTGTCCGCGCTTCGCGATGCCATGACGTCGCGCAGCGCGGACAACTTTCGTTAGCGGGACGGGCCGAGCGCGCGAGCGGCGTCCAGGAAGCGGTCGTTCTCCTCCGGAGTGCCGATCGTGACGCGCACGCCGAAGCCGGCGAACGGACGGACGATCACCGTGCGCTGCTCGCAGCCGACCGCCCAGTCGACGGTGTCGTCGCCCAGCGGCACCCACACGAAGTTGGCCTGCGTCGGCGGGATGTCGTAGCCGGCCGCGATCAGCTCGGCCTGGACGCGGTCGCGCTCGATGACGATGTCCTTCACCCGGGCCATGAGCTGCGACTCGGCCTCGGGTTCCAGGCTGGCGAGCGCCGCCTGCTGGGCGATCGTCGTCACCGCGAACGGGCTCTGCGTCTGGCGCAGCGCCGCCGGTAGCTCGGGGTTGCCGGCGATCCCGTAGCCGACCCGTAGGCCGGCCAGCCCGTACGCCTTGCTGAACGTGCGCAGCACGATCACGTTCGGGTGCTCGTCGAGCAGCGTCACCCCGTCCGGAACGCCGGCGTCGGTGACGAACTCGTGGTAGGCCTCGTCGAGGACGACGACGATGTCGTCCGGGACGGCGTCGAGGAACCGGGCCAGCTCGTCGCGGTGCACCACGGTGCCGGTCGGGTTGTTGGGGTTGCAGACGAAGATCAGCCGGGTCTTCTCGGTGACGTGGCCGGCCATCGCCTCGAGGTCGTGGACGTGGTGGCGCAGCGGCACCGCCACCGGGTCGGCGCCGACGATGGCGGTGACGATCGGGTACGTCTCGAACGCGCGCCAGGCGTAGAGCACCTCGTCGCCGGGCTGGGCCGTGGCCGAGGCGAGCTGATGGCACAGCGACACCGACCCGCAGCCCACGACTACCCGCGCGGGGTCGACGCCGTAGCGGTGGGCCAGCGCCTCGGTCAGCTCGAGGGAGAAGTTGTCCGGGTAGCGGTTGACGCCGGCGGCAGCCTCGGCGATGCGTTCGAGGACGTGCGGCAGCGGGGGTAGCGGCGTCTCGTTGCTCGCCAGCTTGATGGCGCCCGGCACGGTACGTCCCGGGACGTAGCCGGGCAGCGTGCCCATCGCTTCGCGCAGCCTTACTGTCATCTCATCCGCCTCTCCAGACCGATTGTGCAACCCTCGGCCGCCTGATGCGGCCCAGAGTTGCACGATCGACAACAGTTACAGGTTGCCGCGGCGTTCCTGCTCGCGCTCGATCGCCTCGAACAGGGCCCTGAAGTTGCCCTTGCCGAAGCCGAGCGAGCCGTGCCGCTCGATCAACTCGAAGAACACGGTAGGCCGGTCGCCCACCGGTTTGGTGAAGATTTGCAGCAGGTAGCCGTCCTCGTCGCGGTCGACAAGGATCTTGCGCGACTTCAGCTCCTCGATCGGCACCCGCACCTCGCCGATCCGGGCCCGCAGCGCCGGGTCGTCGTAGTACGAATCGGGGGTGTCGAGGAACTCCACCCCGCGGGCGCGCATCTCGTCGGCGGTACGCAGGACGTCGTTCGTGGCCAGCGCGATGTGCTGGCAACCCGGGCCGGTGTAGAACTCCAGGTACTCGTCGATCTGGCTCTTGCGCTTGCCCAGCGCCGGCTCGTTGAGCGGGAACTTCACCCGGTGGTTGCCGTTAGCCACCACCTTGGACATCAGCGCCGAGTAGTCGGTGGCGATGTCGTCCCCGATGAACTCGGCCATGTTCACGAAGCCCATGACCCGGTTGTAGAAGTCGACCCACTCGTCCATGCGCCCGAGCTCGACGTTGCCCACGCAGTGATCGACCGCCTGGAACAGCCGCTTCTCCGGCGCCGGGACGGTCGAGGCGCGCTCCACGTAGCCCGGCAGGTAAACACCGTCGTAGCGCGACCGGTCGACGAGCGTGTGCCGGGTCTCGCCATAGGTGGCGACCGCGGCCAGGCGCACCGTGCCGTGCTCGTCGCTGATGTCGTGCGGCTCGTCGAGGATCGTGGCCCCGGACGTCCGGGCGTGGGCGATGCACTTGTCGACGTCGGGCACCTCGAGGGCGATGTCGACCACGCCGTCACCGTGTCGACGGTGGTGGTCGAGGTACGGCGAGGACGGGGCCACGCCGCCGATGATCACGAAGCGGGCGGAGCCGGACCGCAGCACGAACGCCTTGTGGTCGCGGTTGCCCGTCTCCGGGCCGCTGTAGCCGACCAACCGCATGCCGAACGCGTGCTGGAAGAAGTGCGCGCTCTGGGAGGCGTTGCCGCTCACGAACACCACGGCGTCCAGCGCCGTCACCGGGAACGGGTCGGTCGAGCCGTCGTAGTCGACGAGGCCGACCAGTTGCTTGAGCCGCTCGGCGGTCAGGTCGGCGGCGCGCTCTTCCGGAGTCAGCTGGCCCGGGGGCGAGACGGCCACGCTTGATCGGCCGGTGGGGTGGGCAGTCATACCCACAGCTTCCGTCGGCGCAGCAGGCGATGCAAGTGTGCATCCGGGTATCCGGCAGAGTGAACAGCCTGTGCAGTCACAATGCGAATTTGCTAGGCAATCTGTCTAGAGGACGACGTCAGCCAACCGGTCGATCTGCTCCAGGGACGCGACCGTCGGGTCGAGGTACACCTCGGTGAACCCGGCATCCTCGAACTGGCGGACGGTGTCGCGGATCGCCTGCGGCGTGCGCAGCGCCGAGTTGGCGACCGCCTCGCCGAGCTCCGGGCCGGCCGCCGTCCCGTAGTAGTGGCGCAGGTAGGCCCGCGAGTCGGTCTCGGCCTCCTCGCCCAGCGAGAAATAGTTCAGTGCCGCGATCCGCGGGGAACCGGGCCGTCCCGCGTCCGACCAGGTTGCGCGGACCTGCTCGACGAACGGTGCCGCCTGCGCGGGCGCGGCGCCCCCGGCGGTCCAGCCGTCCCCGTAGGTGCGCAGCCGCTTCAGGGCGTGGTCGCCGTTGCCGCCGATCAGGATCGGCACCCGCTGGTCGTTGGTGGGCGTCGGGCCCACCGGCAGGGCGCCGTCGCCGACGCGCTCGCCCCGCCAGGCCCGATGCAGGACGTCCAGTGCCTCGTCGAAGTCTCGGCCCCGACGATGGAAGTCGCGCTCGACGGCCGCGTAGTCGTCCGGCCGGGTGCCGACGCCCAGGCCCAGGGTGAGCCGCGCACCGGACAGCTGATCGATGCTCGCGGCCACCTTGGCCAGCAGCACGGGTTGGTACGCCGGTGCGAGCAGGATGTTGGTGAGCAGTCCGATCCGCGTGGTCGCGCCGGCCACCGCGGCCAGGGTGGTCAGCGAGTCGTAGCTCGGATAGACGATGCGGTCGATGGTGGCGAGTCCCGCGAACCCGCGTTCCTCGGCCTGCCGCGCCCAGTCGACGAGCAGGGGTCCCGGCGTCCCGGGAATCACGTTCGGTAGCCCGATGCCAAGCTGCATGCCTTCGACCCTAAGGGCTCTCGGTTTTGGTCGCCCAGCCGTCTATACGACGGCGGGTGACCAAAACCCGAGAGAGGGGTTAGCTGCGGACGGCGCTCACCACGGCGACCACGGCGAAGGCGGCGAACAGCAGGCCGGCGACCCGGTGCACGAGCCGTACCGGCACCCGTTTCACGATCACCTTGCCCGCGACGACGGCCACCATGGCGACCCCGACGAGCGCGATCCACGCCCCGATGCCCACCGCCACCGGCTCGTTGAGCCGGGCCGTGAGCCCCGCCGTCGCGAGCTGGCTGGCGTCACCCCACTCGGCGGCGAACAGCACCCCGAACGACGTGAGGGCGATGCGACGCGAGGACGCCGGCACCTGCGAGGTCGCGGCGTCGACCTCCACGGTTTCGTCCTCGCCGAAGCTCTCGCGGATGAGCAACGCCGCGCCGAGCGCGAACAGCGCCGCCACCGCACCCTCGACGGCCCGTCGCGGCAGGAGGTGCAGCAACCCGCCGGCGACCACGGCGATCACGCACTGCACCGCGAAGGCGACGGCCACCCCGGCGAGCACCGGCCGGTGCCGGTACCGGGTGGAGAGCACGAGCGTCGCGACGAGCGTCTTGTCCGGCAGCTCGACGAGAAGGATCACCCCGAACGACACGACGAGGGCGACGAGGAATCCGGACATGGCGCCTCCCATTCTTCCGGTCGACGTGTCTGCCGTGTTGCGCGCCCTGAGCGCCTTAACCTGAACGCGATGACGACCTACGTCGCGGTGTTCGCACTGGTGCTGGGCTATCTGGGCCTGGTCGCCGCGTACCTCGCGCTGCGCACACTGGCCCGCCTGCGCCGGGCGACGGTCGTGCTGGCCCGGGGCGGCCGCGGTCCCAACGGACGCGAAACGATGCTCGAGGCGACCGAGCGACACATCGAGCTCACCGCCGCCGTCGCCGATCAGCTCGGCGCGCTGCGCACCTACGTCGATGCGACCCGGGCCGAGATGTCAGCGGCTGTGCGCGCTCGCAACACCGAGACGGCCCGGTCGCTGCGCAACGTCGCGCTCGTGCGCTACGACGCGTTCGAGGACATCGCCGGACGGCTGTCGTTCACCCTGGCGCTGCTCGACGACGACGGGGACGGCGTGGCCCTGACCGCGATCACCGGACGCAGCGACACCCGCCTCTACGCCAAGGGCATCAGCCAGGGCAGCGGCGAACACCCGCTGTCGCCCGAGGAGGAGCAGGCCGTCGAGGCGGCGCTCGGCCGCCGGGCGAACCCCGTACTCAGCGTCAGGTGATCAGCTCGACCCGGACGCTCAGCGCCTGATAGGTCGCGAGCGCACTGCGATCGCGGGTGGCCAGCGGCAGGCTGTGGATCACCGCACTGATGCCGACCAGGGCGTCGTACATCGAACCGCCGCTGATGCCGAGCCCGGCGGCGTCGCGGATCAGGCGAGCCACCGCCGTGGGGCTGGGGAAGCGGCTGGCCGGGAAGTTGGTCTCGATCAGGCGGGTCACGGCCGCCGGCGTGCGCCGGGCGGGGGGCGGGAGCCGCGTCAACACCGAGTACGTCTCGAACGCCGCGTGCCCGGCCAGGCCTAGCCGGCGCGATCCGAGCGCCTCGGCGACCGCGGCGTGGCTCTCGTGGTCGGCAACGAGCAGCGCGACGGCGACGCTGGTGTCGACCAGGAGGTCGGGCGCCCTATCGCTGGTCGGCATCGCGTAGCGCCCGCACCGCGTCGTCGTCGAGGGCGATGCCGGACTTCGGGATGACCAGCCGGCCGGCGCTCTGCTCGAGGGCGTCAGACGTGATCGGCTCTACCCGCAGCGCGGCCCCGTCGGCGGACACCTCGACCTCACCAGGCACCAATCCGAGCCGGTCGCGCAGTGTTTTGGGGATCACGAGACGGCCTGCCCGATCGATGGTAGTGCGCATGGCAGGACACTACCATCAGTATGGTTGTGCGGGTATCCAGGGTCGCCGATACGCTGTGCGACCGTGACTCGGCTTGCCGTACGACCATCCCCCGCCACGCGAGTTCCCCGATGACCGCGAAACCCCGGCTGGCGTTTCTCGGCCCCGCCGGCACGTTCGCGCACGCTGCACTGGGCACCCTACCGATCGCGGCCGACGCCGTCTTGTTACCGCTAGCAAACGTCACGCTGGCCATCGACGCGGTGCGCGCGGGCGACGCCGACGGCGCGCTGGTGCCCCTGGAGAACTCGGTCGAGGGAGCCGTTCCGGCCACGCTGGACGAGCTGGCGGGCAACGGCGCGCCCCTCATGATCGCCGAGGAAACCTACCTTCCGGTGCTGTTCGATCTGCTCGCTCGCCCCGGCACGGCGCTCGCCGACGTGCGCACCGTCGCCACCCACCCGCACGCGGAGGCCCAGACCCGGCGCTGGCTGCTCGCCAACGTGCCGGAGGCCACCGTCGTGCTGGTCGGCTCGACCGCCGGCGGGGCCAAGGCGGCCGCTGACGGCGAGTACGACGCGGCCGTGGCCCCGCCGTACTCGGGCGAGCTCTACGGCCTGGCCAGCGTGGCCCACGACATCGCCGACAACCACGGCGCGGTGACCCGGTTCGTGCTGCTCGCCCGCCCGACGCCGCCCGGCAAACCCACGGGCAACGACCGCACCACGCTCGTCGCGTACCTGCGCGAGAACCACTCCGGGGCCCTGCTCGAGATCCTCACCGAGTTCGCGGCCCGCGCGGTGAACCTGACCCGTATCGAGTCGCGGCCCACGAAGGGCCGCATCGGCCAGTACTGCTTCTCGATCGACTGCGAGGGGCACATCGACGAGGAACGGGTCGGCGATGCTGTCGCCGCGCTGCACCGCATCTGCGCCGACGTTCGCTTCCTCGGCTCCTACGTGCGGCGCGACGGCGTGCAGACCGAGGTGCCGAGCGGGCGCGAGGACCGCGACTTCGTCGACGCTCGCGCCTGGCTGGCACGGGTCCGGGCGACCGGCGCCAGCTGATTTCGGCCTGTTAATTCTGCGTTTGATAGAGATCACTTCGTAGTGCCCGCGCCTGGGTCGAACCGAGGCCGGCACTGGGACGTACGGAGCGAGCGCGCCACGCCCGTACGCGGGCCAAACACCCTTTCTAACTCGGAGCAAATGCTGAATTGAGGTCGGCATGAAGCGCCGAAACGAAGATCGCGTGGCTCCTTGCCATCGCCCTCAGAGCGGGTTACGTTCCGTACGTTTTCTCTAACGAGGGGTGACGTTGCCTGAGTCTCCGGGCACCGAGTCGCGTCGCAGCAGCGTTGTTGCCGCGTGCTTCTCGACGCTGCCCCGACGACTCCTGGTCCTCGGCGGATTCGTCGTCCTGGGCTGGTTCGGCCTGGCCATGATCAGCGCGTCGCACGCGTCCGCTGATCCGACGAGCGCGAGCTCGCCGGCCGGGGTTCTCGGGCTGCCGCAGCTGATCCCCGCGGGGCAGCCGGCGACGGTAACCGATCCCCTCGCCACGGCCAAGCCCGCATCGGTCGCCAAGCCCGCATCGGTCGCCAAGCCCGACCCGGTCACTCAAGCCGTCACAAAGCTGGTCGCGCCCGTGACGAGCGCGCTGTCCGCGCCGCCACAGCCCAACCCGGCCACCCAGCCGCTGTCCGATGCCGCGTCCAAACTGTTCTCGGGGTTGGCGGAAGCCGGCGCCGCGCTCTCGCAGCACCCGGCCGGCTCGACGGCGTTCGACCCGTCACTCTTGCTGCCGGGGCTGAAGGATCTGCTCGGCGGCGGCCACGCCGTCTCCACGCCGCCCGCCACCCGCCACCCCGCTCCCACCGGCTCGCACCCGGCGAGCATCCCGACGTCTGCAACGCCCCGCGTTCTGCACGCGGATCTGTCCGGACAGCCCAGCTCCGCGTCCAGTTCTCGGCCGGCGGACGAGTCGCTGTCTGCAACTCCGGCTCCGGCGAGCCCCCCGCACGGCCAGCTCGCCGGACTTGGGATTCCGGCGCCCCTGCCGGCCCTCCCGCCGGTCGGGCCGGACACCGCCCTCGTGGCGGGGTCCGGCCTGACCGCGACCAGCAGTTCCGGATCGGGCGCGAGCTCCGGCTCCGGATACGGCACCGCAGACGTCTACCGGCACGACGCGCCCTTGCTCGGCACGGCCGAGTCCGCGCGTTCGCGCCCGGTGCGCAACAGCGCGACCGAACCGCCTGTCTCGCCTGACTAGTACCTCTCCGCGATCTCCCTGAACTGCCCTGCGCCGGCATATCCGGTCGCAGTGGGCTCGATCAGAAATCGTCAAGAGAGGTTCCTTCTCCATGAATATATGGGTGCGGAAATCGCTCAAGGTCGGCCTCATCGCAGGCGGGTTCGTCGCCATCGGCACTGGTGTAGCCAGTGCTCACGGCAGCGACTCACCTTCGACGGGACTTCCGAGCGTTAACCTGCCAGTCGTCTCCGGTCAGCAGTCGCTGCTGGGTGACAACCCGCTCAACAGTGGTACCAGCGATCCGCTGGGCAAGGTGCTCGACAACGCCACGCAGCTGACCACGACGGTCCTGCGCGGCGCCACGCCGCCCGCCGCGTCCGCGCCGGGCTCGAAGGCGGCGACCGCCATTCCGGGTGCGAACCGTCAGGCTCGCCGTTCGGCCGCGCGCAAGTCGGCGGCCGCCAAGAACACCGCCATGACGCGCCTGTCCAGGGCCGCGTCGAAGACCGGCCCGTCGAGCACGCTCCCGGCACCGGCCAAGGCGCCGGCCACGGGCGGCGCAGCCACCAGTGGTCCGGTGAACATCGGCCTGCCGACCGGCGCGCTGTCCTCGATTCCGGTTCTCGGCGGCGGGCTGCCGTCGCTGCCCATCCTCGGTGGTGGCGCGTTGCCGTCGCTGCCGAGCCTGCCCGGGCTTCCGGGTCTGCCGATCCTCGGCGGGACCGGCTCGCTGCCGGCCCTCCCGGCCGTTGGCGGCGGGACGCGGGCGATGCCGAACCTGTCGACGCCGGTTGCGACCGGTGGCCTGCCCGGCGTGACCTCGGTGCCGGTGCTCGGCGCCGTACCCGGAATGCCCACGCGGACCCTGCCTGCCAAGATCATGCCGAGCATGGCGGTTCCGGCCGCGGCGCTTCCGAAGGCCAGCGACCTGCCCAGCTTCAGCCAGGCACTGCCGGGTATCCCGACCACGCTTCCGTCCCTCGACGGTGGTCTGCCGAGCCTGCCGGACCTGAGCAACGTTGTGTCGGGCAGCTTGACCGGTGGCTACGGCCTCCACGTCCCGGCCGGTATTGCCGGGGTTCCCGCGGGTCTTGATCTGGGGTACGGCCAGCGTGACGGCCAGGCTCCGGACGGCCCGATCGGCGTGACCAGCGCGCTGGGCCTGCTCGGTGTCTATGCGGTCATCCCCACGGGTGGCAACCACGAGATCGAGATCCTCGACATGGGCGTCAAGCCGCGGGCGAAGACGGCCAACGTCACACCGGCCGTCGCCGGCTCGTCCGCGGGCCTGTTCGGCGACTACTCGGCGCCGTTGCACTTCACCGCACTGAGCGTCGACAGCGGTCGCAACTCGCAGAACGGCACGATCGACCAGACGAGCACCGACACCAGCACGGACTCGTTCCGGTTCCTCGGTGCCGTGGACGTTCCGATCAACGCCACCGCACTGAGCATCGACAGCGGCAACAACGCGCAGAACGGCGACGTGTCCCAGAGCGTGGGGCGTGGCACCGGACTGCTCGGCGTGGTCAACGTGCCGATCAACGCCAACGGCCTGACGTTCGACAGCGGCAACAACGTCCAGAACGGCAACGTGGACCAGTCCTCGGACAACACCGGGACCGGCTCGACGATGCGCCTGTTCGACGACGTGAACATGCCACTGAGCGGGCACGGCCTGAGCGTCCACACCGGCAACTCGGCCGAGAACGGCGACGTGAGCCAGCAGCTGCTCGACACGAGCAGCGGCTCGACCGACCAGGTCGTCGGCAACCTGAACGTGCCGGTCAACGGCAGCGGCATCGTCTTGTCGCAGGGCAACTCGGCGCAGAACGGCAACGTCACGCAGCTCGACTCGGTCAGCCAGTCGGGCGCGTCCTTCCTGGGCGCGGACAACGTCAACATCCCGCTCAACGGCGCCGGCGTTGCAGGCATGATCGGCAACGCGTCGCAGAACGGTGACACCAACCAGGTGAACGTCGTTTCGCCGACGAGCACCGACGCCGTGACGAACGGCTACACCGCCAGCGCCGCGGGCACCGACGCCTACGGCTCCAGCGTGCAGATCGTGCGCAACATCCGGATCCCGGTCGACGGGGCGGGCGTTGCGGGCGACATCGGCAAC
This sequence comes from Jatrophihabitantaceae bacterium, assembly GCA_036502575.1. GTDB lineage: Bacteria > Actinomycetota > Actinomycetes > Mycobacteriales > Jatrophihabitantaceae > DASXRA01. Next base: position 56,818 of record DASXYL010000083.1, read on the forward strand.
GCGTCGCAGAACGGTGACACCAGCCAGGTGGACACCGCGAACAGCCCGGGTTCCTACATCACGGTCGCCGACAACGCGGTCGTGCCGGGGACGGGTGCTGGTGTGGCCGGCATTGTGGGCAATGGTGCCCAGAACGGCAACCACGAGCAGGTCAACACCAACGCGCCCGCCAGCGTCGGCGGCGACGGTGTGGCCGGCTGGGGTTCCGGTGTCCAGGTGGTCCGCAACCTCGACTCCGCGATCGATGGGGCCGGCGTCGCCGGTGACATCGGCAACGGTTCGCAGAACGGCAACCACAGCCAGATCGACACCGCCAACAACCCCGGTTCGATGATCACGGTCGCCGACAACACGATCATCCCCGGTTCCGGGGCTGGCGTGGCCGGCGTGATCGCCAACGGCTCGCAGAACGGCGACGTGACCCAGGCCAACTCCCAGGAGCCGGGTGTCACGGACGCGGTTCACGGCTGGGGCTCGGTGGTTCAGGGGTTCCGCAACATCGACATCCCGATCGCCGGGGCCGGCGTCGCGGGTGACATCGCGAACGGCGCGCAGAACCAGCGGGTGCGCCAGTTCGACACCCAGGCCTCGACCGGGTCGACGATCAGCATCGCCGACAACGCCAACATCTCCGGCGATGGTGCCGGCGTCGCGGGCGTGGTCGGCAACGGCTCGCAGAACGGCTGGGTCACCCAGAAGAACTCCGGTGACCCGGGCTTCGGCGATGGCACTGTGACGAGCGGCTGGGGCTCCGGCATCCAGGCGTTCCGCAACCTCAACATCCCGATCAGCGGTGCGGGTGTCGCGGGTGACATCGCCAACGGTTCGCAGAACGGTGCCACCAAGCAGACCGACGCCATGGACAACGCCGGCTCCCTGATCTCGGGTGCCGACAACCTCAACAGCCCGGGCTCCGGCGCGGGTGTTGCCGGTGTGGTCGGTAACGGTTCGCAGAACGGCAACACGACCCAGTACAACTCCGGCGCCCCCGGCACCACGACCAGCGCCGGCGCCGTGTACGCGTACGGCTCGGGGATCCAGATTGCTCGCAACTGGAGCATCCCGATCAGCGGGGCGGGTGTCGCCGGCGATGTTGCCAACGGCGCCCAGAACGGCAACCCGACCCAGGTCGACGAGTCGGACAACTCCGGTTCGATCATCTCCGGTGCCGACAACATGAACATCCCGGGCTCCGGCGCGGGTGTTGCTGGTGTGGTCGGTAACGGGGTGCAGAACGGCAACCCGACGCAGGTGTACACCGGCATGCCGGGCTACACCGACGCAACCGGCTGGGACGGCGGTTTCGGTGAGGGTCTGCGGATCTTCCGCAACCTCAACATCCCGCTGACCGGAGCCGGCGTTGCTGGCGGTATCGGCAACGGTGGGCAGAACGGTAGCCCGAGTCAGATCGACCAGCAGAGCAACAACGGATTCTCGCTCGGCCTGGCCGACAACACGAACATCCCGGCCAACGGGGCGGGCGTGGCGCTGGTCACGGGCAACGGTTCGCAGAACGGCAACCCGACGCAGGTCGACACCAACGCCGGTGGCAACTCCGGTTTCGCGGCCAACCTGCTGGGCAACAACCTGAACTTCCCGATCAACGGCAGCGGCGTGGCCGGCGGTACCGGTAACGGTTCGCAGAACGGCTCGTCGACGCTGATGTTCCTCGGGGCGGGTTCGGGTCTGGGTCTGGCCGGCAACGGCCACACGCCGATCGATGCGAACGGTGTGATGATCGGGACGGGCAACGGTGCCCAGAACGACTCCCCGGCTCTGCTGCTGGCTCCGGCCGACAGCGCGGGATCGCCGTTCGGTCCGCTGCACCTCATCCAGAACTGGAACCTGCCGCTCATCGCGGACGGGATCACCCTGATCCCGTCGCTGCCTGGCCTGCCCTTGACGGGTCTGCCGGTGGCCACCGTTCCGGGTCTTGGCACTGTCTCCGGAGCAACCGGGATCGTTCCCGGTTCGCCGACGACCCCTGGCGTCAGCCTCCCGGGTCTGGGTTCGGTCGACAGCGCAGGGGCGTTCACTCCGGGGGCCGGGTTCGACGCGGCCAACGCGACGACCGACCCGATCAGCGGTCTGATGGCCGGAGTGGCCACCCTGCCGCAGCAGGCTCTCGACACGGCCGGCGGTCTGGTGGCGATCCTGTCGCTGCCGGGCGGTACGCCGGGCGCGCTGCCGGTTGACGGTGTCTCGGACCTCGGTTCGATCACCGATGTGCTGGCGGTCGGGGGTGCCGCTTCGGCGCTTCCTCTCGGGAAGCTGTCGTGACATCCACTGGTACGAAGGTCGGCGGCCGCAAGGCCGCCGGCTCCACCACCGCAGCACCGGCCGACCAGGCCGCCGCATCCGTACCCTCCGGTACGGTAGGCGGCCCGGGACGCCATCGTAAGAAGAGGGGCCTGGCAGCCGCTGGGCTCGGCCTGGTAGCTGCGGCGGCGTTAACTGGAGGGCTGCGCCGCCGCAAGTCAGGCAAGGCGTGACTGATTCACGCAAGCGCGACGGGCGCCGGGGCACTTCTGCCCCGGCGGCCGTCGCCGCGGTCGTTGCGGCTCGAACCGCACGCCGCCGCGAGCCTGGCGTCTTCGCCGGCTCGCCGTCTATCGCTTACTAGGAGATCCGGTGAGCCAGTACCTCGCGCACCACACGCGGATGAACCAACGGCAGGCGGTGGCGCAATACGCCGCCCGCCACTCGAAGTTTCGGCGCAAGCAGGGCGACAACCCCTACGTCGGTCGGCACGCGCTGCTGACCGGCAAGACGGTGATCCGGCCGGAAACCCACCGCGGGGGAGTCTTGGGTCGGTTCCTGTTCATGATGCTCCTGCTGGGCGGAGCGCTCTCCGCCCTGACCGGCTCCCGAGGCGGAGCGCCCGCGCGCCTCGCCGCGACCGATGCCGGCGTCCGGCCGCGTCACCGTACGGGTAGGTACGGGACGGCCGACGCAACGGCCACCGAGACCACCACCCGATTCCGCCCGGTCTACAAGTAGCGGGACTCCTTCGAATCACGAGAGAGGTTCACCCCATGACCATTTTCATTCGGAGATCGCTCAAGGTCGGCCTGCTCGTCGCCGGGCTCGTCTGCCTCGGTGCCGGCACGGCCAACGCGCGCGGCACGTCGGCCGCCGGGATGACCCGGGTCGAGCAGAGCCAGGTCGCCGTTGGCCACGAGGCCGCCGTCACGCCGCAGTTCCGCATCAAGCGGGGCCCGCTCGGGACGGTTGTCGACGAAGTGGTGCACCGCCTGCGGGAGCTCGCGCCGCCGCACGGGATGCAGCCCATGGCGGCCACGCAGCTACCGGCGCACACCCCGTGATCGGAGGGCGCACGAGCGCCGGCCGCCGGAGCCTCGGCGCTCCGGTGGCTGTCGTGCTCATCGTGACCGGCGCGCTGACGGTGTTCGGGCTGGGCGTGCTCGGCTTCGCCCGGACCCCCAAGGCGACCTCGACCCCGCCGTCATCGCCCGCGCCGTCGACGAGCCACGAGGCCAGCCACCCGCTGCAGCAGCGGGGGCTCACTCGCTCGGAGGCGGTGCGCCTCACCATTCCCGCGATCGGCGTCGACGGGGGTTTGCAGAGCCTGGGGCTCAACGCCGACCACAAGACCATGCAGCTGCCCGGGCCGGCGCGCGCCGGCTGGTTCAAGCAGGGCGCCACGCCCGGTGAAACCGGCCCGACGATCGTCGTCGGCTACATCGCCAGCCGGCAGGGCCCCGGCGTCTTCTCCCGGCTCGGGGCGCTCAAGGTCGGCGCTCGGGTCGAGCTGCGCCGCGCGGACGGCAAGATCGTCATCTACGGCGTCGACCAGGTGGCGACCTACTCGCCGAAGAACTTTCCGACGACGAAGGTGTACGCACCCACCGGGGCGCCGACGCTGCGGCTGATCACCTGTGGCGGGTTGCTGCGCCAGGGTGCCCCGATGGGCAACGTCGTCGTGTACGGCCACCAGGTCGCCGTCCACAGCTGATCGCCTTCCGGTTTTGGTCACCCAGCCGGCTATACGACGGCCGGTGACCAAAACCGTTAGAGGTAGAGGCCGGTGTTGGGCTCGATGCGCTGGGCCGCCAGGGCGTGGATGTCCCGCTCGCGCAGCAGCAGGTACTCCTCGCCCGAGATCTCGACCTCGTGGCGATCGTCGGGGTTGAACAGCACCCGATCGCCCACCTCGACCGACCGGACGTGGTTGCCGACCGCCAGGACCTCAGCCCAGATGAGCCGGGTGGACACCTGGGCGGTGGCCGGGATGACGATGCCGCCGGATGAGCGCCGCTCACCCTCCTCGCGCGGCATCCGCACGAGGATGCGGTCGTGCAGCATCTTGATCGGCAGCCGGTCGGTCACCCATCCGAGCCTAGTGTTCGCCGTCGCGGCCGGCCGAATTCAGCCCCAACCGAGCTCGTGCAGTCGGCCCTCGTCGATGCCGAAGTGGTGGCCGATCTCGTGGACGACCGTGACGGCCACCTCGTGCGCCACCTCGTCCTCGTCGTCGCAGGCGGCGACGATCGGCAGGCGGTAGACGGTGATCGTGTCGGGCAGGGCGAACGTGTAGTCGGTCAGCCGGTCGGTGAGCGCCGTGCCGTTGTAGACGCCGAGCAGCGTCGGCTCGTCCGGATCCTCGTCGGCCACCTGGATGACGACGTTGTCGAGCAGCCCGAGCAACTCCGGGGGTATCGAATCCAGGGCGTCGTCCACCAGGTCCTCGAACCGCCGCGGCGAGACGTCCAGCACGGCATCGATTCTGACAGCCTGACGATCCGGCTACGGTGCCGCCGTCGACCGCGACGCCCCGACTTTGCATCCGAGATCGACGCAATGTCGCCCCGGATTGCCGCCCGCAGGGTCGATCACGGGGGCAAAGTCGAAGGGGGCTGGCGGTCGGCCGGGTGCCGACGTGCGCCGCGCCGGTGGGCTTCGGCCGAAACTGACCTCGCGCTATCGTCTCGTCGCGTTCGGGCCGAATGCTCCCGAACGCGACGGGGAGGACGCGATCACATGAGCTCGTGGTTGGACAGCGACAGCTCCGGCCCGCAGTGGTGGTGGAGCGACTACCACCGCGAGCGGTGGGAACGGGACCAGATCCAGGATCTGCGCGCCTCGGTCAGCACGACCTCCGGGCATGCGACGCGACTGCGCAGTCAGCTGGCGCAGGTGCAGGGTGACCTGCAGCAGAAGGTGAATCGGCTGGCGGCAGCGTTCGACGCGTTCGTCGAGCTGTCCGACATCCGCGCCGAGCTGGCGCTCCACGGGGACGCCGCCGTGGCCCGGCACCGGGTCCGGCAGACACTCGCGGCGATCACGGCCGGGCAGCCGCCGGCGGCGCTGGAGTTGCCGGACGTGGACCGCTACTGGTTGGTGCCTGCCGCGCGAGCACTGCAGGCCCGGCTCACCGGCGACAGCGCTGCCGCCGACCGGTACGCGGCCCGGGCCGCCGAGATCGACGGCGCCCGCGCCGCGTACTTCCTGACCGCGGCGACCCGGTTGGCCGGACCGTCCGAGCCGGACGCTGCCCAGCTGAGCGCGCTGCTGCCGACGCCGACCGGCCCGGACGTGAACCGGGCGCAGCGCCTGTGCTGGCTGGCCACGGCCGCCGGCGCGTTCGGGCCGTCCGCAAAGGACGTGCTGGCCGGCGCGCTGCGCACGGCGGTGGGCGCCCCGCCCGAGGGCCAGCCGCTGCCCGAACCGTGGGCGACGGCCGCGTCTCCCGGGACAGGCGCCGCCTCCGCCGTGGATGCGCTCGCCGCGCTGCACAAGTCGTGCATCGAGCCCGAGCCGGATGCGCCGGCCGCCGACACCGACGCCGGGCCGAGCCCCATGCTGATGCCGCTGCGCGAGCTGGTCGGCTGCCTGGTCGACGAAGGCGACGAGCCGGAACGGGCGTTGCTGCGCCGGGTCGAGGAGCTGCGCGCCGTGGTCGAGGACGGCGCCGTGCCGCCCGCCTACCGTCCCTGGGACGACCCGGCCGGCACCGTCGTCGAGCTGGTGCACACCGACATCGTCGGCGGCGCGGCGCCGGCGGGGGCGCGACCGGTCGCGGTGCGAGCCGCGGTCTTATGGCTGCGGGCGATGGCCCAGCAGATCGTCGATCACGGCCGGCTGAGCTCACCGGAGGCGACCAGCGTCCGGATCCGGGGCAAGGTCGTGGCGATCACGGCCGATGGCCCGGACCAGACCGCGCTGTCCGCGGTCCGGACCGACATCGCCCAGGCGTATGCGCCCCGCGGCTTGGGGCAGCGGCTGGTCGGGGCGGGCCAGCGGCGCCAGGCCGAGGCCGCGGAACTCGAGCGGGCCGAGACCGCGACGAGCCAGGCGGTCGAGCAGTTCCGGCAGCGCAGCCAGCAGGAGGCCGAGCAGCAGGCCCGGCTCGATGCCGAGCTCGACGCGATGTCCCGCTCGCTCAGTGGAATTGCGGGATGATCAGGTACAGGCCGTAGGCGACGGCGGCCAGGCATATCAGGAACGCCGTGCCGGCCATCGCGTATCCGGTGCGGGCCTCGCGGCCGTCCGCGCGGGCGGCTTCGACCTGCGACAGGGCGAGCACGCCCACCGCGAACACCGCCACGACGCCGACCCCGAACGCCAGGCTGACGCCCGCGACCTTGAACAGCGCCGCCCAGTGGATGTCGACCTTGGAGCTCATACCGGCACCGCCTCGGGCTCGAGTGACACGGAACGGGCGTCGTTGACGTTGTCCGCAGTCACCGCGTTGCGCCGCGACAGCAGGTAGATGCCGGTGACCATGACGATCGCGATGACCGCGATGGTGATGACGCCGCCGTTGCCGGAGTCGGCCACCTTGCCCGACAGGCCACCGACCAGAGCGGCCACCGGCAGCGTGAAGCCCCAGGCCAGCGCCATCTTGCCGGCGAGCGTCCAGCGCACCTCGGCCAGCTTGCGACCGAGGCCGGCCCCGAGGATGCCGCCGGACACGACCTGCGTGGTCGAGAGCGCGAAGCCCAGGTGCGAGGACGCGAGCAGCACCGCCGTCGAGGACGTCTCGGCCGCGAAGCCCTGCGGCGACTCGATGTCGGCGAGCCCCTTGCCCATCGTCCGGATGATCCGCCAGCCACCCATATAGGTGCCGCTGGCGATCGCCGTACCGGCCAGCAGGATCACCCACCACGGTGGCCCGGCGTTGGAGCTGAGGTGCCCGGACGTGATGAGCAGCAGGGTGATGATGCCCATCGTCTTCTGCGCGTCGCCCGTGCCGTGAGCGAGCGACACCATCGAGGCCGAGATCGTCTGGCCGTGCCGGAAGCCCTCGGTGACCGAGCGCGCCCGGGCCCGCGCGGTGATCTTGTAGGCGAGGAACGTGCCCAGTAGCGCCACCACGCCGCAGACGACCGGCGACATCACCGCGGGCAGCAAGATCTTCGACACGACCGTGCTGAAATGCACCGCATCGGATCCGGACGCGATCCATACCGCACCGATCAGGCCACCGAACAGCGCGTGCGACGAGGAGGACGGCAACCCGAGCAGCCAGGTGACGAGGTTCCACAGAATGGCGCCGATCAGGCCACCGAAGATGATTGCCGGCGTGACCTTCGCGTCGTCGACGATGCCGCCGGAGATCGTTTTGGCCACCTCGGTCGAGATGAACGCGCCGACCAGGTTCAGCACGGCCGAGATCGCCACCGCGATCTTCGGTTTGAGGGCACCGGTGGCGATGGAGGTCGCCATCGCGTTGGCCGTGTCGTGAAAGCCATTGGTGAAGTCGAATGCCAGCGCGGTGATGATCACCACGAGGACGAGGAACGAGACGTCCATCAGCAGCTCCCCGAGGGTGTGCGGTCGTGGTGGACGGTAGGGGTTTGCGGTAAACACAACGTGAACGCCCGCAAGCGTCCGACTTGTCGCGGCGCGGCGGGGGCATGCCGGTGCGCCGCCGGCACGAACCGGCGTGACGGGGTCAGTAACCTGGGCAGGTGATCGACCTTCGAGTGGTGCGCGAGGACCCGGACCGGGTTCGCGCATCGCAACGCATTCGCGGCGCGGACGAGATGCTCGTCGACGCGTTGCTGGCCGCCGACGACAAACGCCGCGCCGCGGTGAGCCGGGCCGACGCACTGCGCGCCGAGCAGAACACGATGAGCCGCCAGGTGGGCAAGGCGTCCCCCGAGGAGCGGCCGGCCTTGCTCGCCAAGGCCAAGGCGCTGTCCGAGGAGGTGAAGGCGGCCGAGGCCGATCAGAACGCGGCCGACGCCGAGTTGCGCGCGGCCCATCTCGCGATCCCGAATCTCGTCGAGGACGGAGTGCCGCCCGGCGGCGAGGACGACTTCGTCACGCTCGAGGTCGTCGGCACGCCACCGACGATCGACAATCCCCGCGATCACACCGAGATCGGTGCCGACCTGCACGCCATCGACACCGAGCGCGGCGCCAAGGTCAGCGGTGCACGCTTCTACTTCCTCACCGGAATCGGCGCCCAGCTCGAACTGGCGCTGGTCAACCTGGCGATGGAGCAGGCCCAGGCGGCCGGATTCACGCAGATGATCGTGCCCGCGCTGGTCAAGCCCGAGATTATGGAGGGCACCGGCTTCCTCGGCGCGCACGCGTCGGAGGTGTACCGGCTGGCCGAGGACGACCTATACCTGGTCGGGACGTCCGAGGTCGCGCTCGCCGGGTACCACTCGAACGAGATCCTCGATTCGCTGCCGCGCCGGTACGCCGGTTTCTCGTCGTGTTTCCGCCGCGAGGCCGGCTCGTACGGCAAGGACACCAAGGGCATCATCCGAGTGCACTGGTTCGACAAGGTCGAGATGTTCTCCTACGTTCCGGTCGAGGAGTCGCGCGACGAGCACCAGCGGCTGCTGGCCTGGGAGCGCGAGTTCCTCGACAAGCTCGAGCTCGCCTACCGGGTCATAGACACCGCGGCCGAAGACCTGAGCTCCAGCGCCGCGCGTCGCTACGACATCGAGGCGTGGTTCCCGTCGCAGGGTGCCTATCGCGAGCTGACGTCGACGTCGAACTGCACGACATTCCAGGCTCGACGGCTGAACATACGCCAGCGTACGGAGGCGGGCACGACACCCGTAGCCACGTTGAACGGCACGCTGTGCGCGGTAGCCCGCACCATCGCCTGCCTCCTCGATCACCACCAGCAGCCCGACGGCACCGTCTACGTGCCGAAGGCGCTGCGCCCCTGGCTGGGCGGCCGCGAGGTGCTGGCCTCAGCATGACCGTCCGGCTGCTGGCCAGCGATCTGGACGGCACGCTGGTGCGCAGCGACGGGACGGTGAGCGACCGTACGCGCGCCGCGTTGAAGGCCGCCGTCGGCGCCGGCCTGATCGTCGCGTTCGCCACCGGACGCCCGCCGCGTTGGCTGCACGAGATCGGTGACGCGACCGGTCACACCGGCGTCGCCGTCTCGGCCAACGGCGCGGTCATCTACGACCTGGAGACCGAGACGGTGCTGCGCGCGCACCAGCTCGACCCACCGCTGCTCGCCGAGCTCACCTCCGGGCTTCGGGAGGCGTTCCCTGAGGTCCGCTTCGGCGTCGAGTACGGCCTGAACTTCGGATACGAGCCGGGGTACCGCCACGACTGGGAGATCAGCCCCACCCATGATCGCCGCGGCAACCTGATCGCACCGCCGCTGGTGGCCGAGCTCGCCGAGATCATCCGTCAGCCCGGGGTGAAGCTGCTCGCGAAGCATCGTGAGCTCGATCCGGACACGTTCCGGGCGCAGGCGTCCCGGTTGCTGGACGGTCGGGCGACGGTCACCGGTTCGTCGACCACGGCGCTGCTGGAGATCGCGCCGCCCGGGGTCACGAAGGCCACCGGCCTGGCCGAGATCGCCGCCACCCACGGCATCCGCCCGGACGAGGTCGCCGCGGTCGGCGACATGCCCAACGACGTGTCGATGCTGCAGTGGGCCGGACGCGCCTATGCCGTGGCGAACGCGCACCCATCAGTGCTCGCCGTCGTCGACGAGGTGCTGCCGTCCAACGACGACGACGGTGTCGCCACCCTGATCGAAGGCTTGCTCACCGCCCACATGACCTAACCCCGGCAAGCGCGACCACGAACGCGATGAGCGCTCGCGCGAAGAGTCCGCGGGCGTGTTACAAGTACTGGCCGCCGCCTGGTTGGCCGCCCTCGTCGCCGGGTAGGCGCTGTCCGGGGATGATCTGCCCGCCCGGACCCACGATCACCGGACCACCCGGCGGGACGCCCGGCGCGCCCGGCAGGGCCCGTCGACGCATCTCCTCCAGCTGGGCGCGCGCGGCCATCTGCTGGGCCATCAGCGCGGTCTGGATGCCGTGGAACAGGCCCTCCAGCCAGCCGACCAGCTGGGCCTGAGCGATGCGCAGCTCGGCCTCGGAGGGCACCTCTTCGCTGAACGGCAGCGTGAAGCGTTCCAGCTCCTCGCGCAGTTCGGGGGACAGGCCGTCCTCCAGTTCGCGGATCGACAGATCGTGGATCTCGCGTAGCCGCTGGCGTCCGGCCTGGTCCAGCGGGGCGGCCCGAACCTCCTCCAGCAGCTGCTTGATCATCGTCCCGATTCGCATCACCTTGGCGGGCTGCTCGACCATGGTCGTAATCTCGTCACCGTCGTCACCAGCATCGGCATGATCGCTAGCGGCGGAAGCTGCGACAACAGCGTCGGCAGCCTCGTCGGATCCGTTCGAGTGCTGGGGCTCGCCATTGTGCTGGGTGTCGTTGGTCATGCACCCAGTCTTGCGCAAGCCGGATGGCAACGACGATGAGCCCCGGGCCGTAGGGCCCGCAAACCGGAGGCGAGGTTGGCGGCGATGAGCCATCCGACGGCGCGTCACGCCGATCCGGACACGAATTTTGCGATCATGACCGTGACCGGCGGGGGCCGAGCCATGGGTGTCGACCAATGAGCTTCGATGTCGCGCGCGTCCGCGGCCTCTACCCGACGCTCGGCGGTGGCATCGCCTACCTCGACGGCAACTTCAGCGCACTGCTGCCGGAGACCGTTATCCGCGCGATCATCACCACGCTTCGCTCGTCTCCGTCGCAGCCCGGATCGCAGTCGGCGCGGTCGCAACGGGCCGCTGCCTCGCTCGACAACGCACGCCGGGCCATCGGTGATCTCATCGGCGTACCGCCGGACTGCGTCGTGTTCGGCTCGAACGTCTCGGTGCTGATGGAGCAGTTCGCCGCGCTCATCGCCCGCGAGTGGCAACTCGGGGACGAGATCGTGATCAGCCGCCTCGACCACGACGGCACCGTGCGCCCGTGGCTCACCGCGGCCAAGACGGTCGGCGCCATCGTGCGCTGGGCCGAGGTGGACGTCGAGACCGGCGAGCTGCCTGAGTGGCAGTACGACCGGCTCATCAGCCGCCGCACCCGGCTGGTGACCGTGCCGCTGGCCAACCTGGCGACGGGGGCGATCCCGAACGCGCGCCGCATCGCCGACCTGGCCCACGCCGTCGGCGCGCTCGTCGTCGTCGATGCGGGCGCCGCCCTGCCGCACCTGCCCCTGGACCTCGCCGAGCTCGGCTGCGACCTGATCGGCGTGCCGGTCGAGGGTTTCGGCGGCCCGACCGTCGGGGCGATGATCGCCCGCGAAGGGCTGCTCTACGAGCTGGACGAGGACTCCACCGCCCCCGTGCCGGGGCGCTACGAGCTGGGCGACCTGCCGGTCGAGTTGCTCGACGGTGTGGTCGCCGCCGTCGATCACCTGGCCAGCCTCGACGAGTGGGCCACCGGGTCCCGGCGCCAGCGCCTGGTTGCCTCGCTGCGCGCGGCCGGTGAGTACGAGCGGTCGCTGTTCGCCCTCCTGGACCGGCGGTTGCGGGCCATGCCGGGCGTGACCCTGCTCGGATCGCCGACCAACCGGGTTCCGCTCGTATCGTTCGCGATCGACGGCCGCAAGGCGTTCGAGATCGGTGACTACCTCAAGTCGCGCGGCATCTCGGTCTGGACGGGCCCGAGCGGCATGAGCCTGTTCATGAGCACGTTCGGCGCCGACGAGCTGGGCGGCACCGTCCACGTCGGGCTGATGCCGCACACCACCCGGGCCGAGATCGAGCAACTGGCCCGGGCCCTCGACGAGTTCGTATGACCGATGATGAGCCGGAGCTGAGGTTCGTCGAGACGACGACGGCGGCTGCCGCGGCGGATCCCGACGGCGGCGATGTCATCCCCGGACGCTCGCCCCGCCCGCCCGTCCGGTGGAGTCTGCGCCCGTCATGGCTCGTCGGGCTGCTCGCCATCGTGCTGGCGGCCGGCATCGGCATCGGCTACCTCGTTGGTGGGCACGGCAAGACCCGGACGGTGCTGGCCCCGCCCGGCACTGCCGAGCGGAGCATCAGCGAGTCGTTGCCGGCCGGCTCGGCGCTCGCCGAGGTGCCCAAGCTGAATACGACCGGCAACACCTGCGTCGGGATGCTGGCGTCCAACGGCCGGCCGCTGATGGTGGGCATCGAGATCGTGAACGGCGGCCCGCAGCCCGTTGTGCTCCGCAACGTCCAAGGCGTGTTTCCGCTGGGGGGACTGCGGCAAGTGGACAGCCAGGCGGGCCAATGTGACAACAACTCGACGGAGAGCGTCACCGGCCGTCGCATCGAGCCGACGGCCACTGCCTGGATCTCGCTGACCCTCGACGTGTTGGTGCGTTGCCCCGGGCCGCTGCCCGTGCAGTTCCGGGTCGCCTACACGGCCGACGGCGGTCAAGGACTGCAGCAGCTGGGCGGATTCGCTGACCTGAGCGAGGTCCCATACCCGGGCTGCCCGACCCCAAGCTAGCTACGTCGTGAGCACGACCTTGCCGATGTGCTCGCTGGCCTCGACGACCCGGTGGGCCTCGGCGGCCTGGTCCAGGGGCAGCGTCCGATCGATGATCGGGCGGACGTCGCCGGACTCGATCATCGGCCACACGAACGCCGCCGTCGCCGCGACGATCTTCGCCTTCTCCTCGAGCGGTCGGGCCCGCAGGGTCGCCGCGCGCACGCTGGCCCGCTTGGCCATCAGCACCCCGAGGTCGAGCTCGCCCTTGCGTCCACCCTGCAGTCCGAGCACGGCGAGCCGGCCACCCACGGCCAGCGCGGCGACGTTGCGGGTCAGGTAGGCCGCGCCGATGTTGTCGAGGATGACGTCGGCGCCGCTGCCGCCCGCCCAGGCGGTCTCGACGAAGTCCTGCTCGCGATAGTTGATGGCGACGTCGGCGCCGAGCTCGCGGCAGGCGTCGACCTTGCGGGCACTGCCGGCCGTGGCGATCACCCGGGCGCCGTACCGATGGGTGACCTGGATGGCCATCGTGCCGACCCCGCTGGCCCCGCCGTGCACGAGGAACGTCTCGCCCGGTTGCAGCCCGCCGATGTCGAACACCATCGACCACACCGTGCAGGCGACCTCGGGCAGTGCCGCGCTGTCCACAGTGGACAGTCCCCGCGGGACCGGCAGCAGCTGGCCCGCCGGGGCGACGACCCGCTCGGCGTAGCCGCCTCCGGCGAGCAGCGCGCACACGGCGTCGCCGACCCGCCAGCCGGTAACCCCGTCGCCCAGTTGCGCAATCGTCCCGGCGCACTCCATGCCCAGATAAGGGGACGTTCCGGGCGGCGGATCGTAGTGGCCCTGCCGCTGCAGCAGATCGGCCCGGTTGATCGCCGTGGCCGCCACGTCGATGAGCACCTCACCCGCCGACGGCACCGGATCGGGCACTTCGCGCACCTGCAGTACCTCAGGTCCGCCGGGTTCGGTGATGACAACCGCACGCATGTGCCCTATCTTGCCGGGCTTCAAGGTGACACCCGTGCCGGGCTGGGGCAATGTGTGTGGGATGGAGGCTCAGCTATGGACTCTGTGAAGGAACAGGACCCGGCGCCGGCCGCGCCCGTCCTCGACCTGAGCGACCTGCAGGCGGCCTACGAACGGACGAAGAAGTTCGTCGCGCGCACCCCGACGGTGCCTGCGGCGGGATTGGCCGCGCTGGCCGGGCACGACGTGTGGATCAAGGCCGAGCTGCTGCAGGCGACCGGCTCGTTCAAGCTGCGCGGGGTGCTGAACACGCTGCTGCAACTGGGCGAGCCGCAACGCTTGGCCGGTGTTGTCTCGATGTCGGCGGGCAATCACGCCTCGGCGCTGGCCTACGGCGCCCGGATCGCGGGCACCCGAGCCACGGTCGTCATGCCGCAGTACGCCAGTCCGGCCAAAGTCGCCGCCACCCAGTCCTACGGCGGCGACGTCGTCCAGACCGACCGGCCCCTGGCCGAGGTGATGGCCGAGGTGCAGGACGAGCACAAGCTCACCCTCGTCCATCCCTTCGACGACCCGCGCATCATCGCCGGCGCCGGCGGCGTGGGCCTCGAGTTCGTCGAGGATGCGCCGAAGCTCGACGTGATCGTCGTCCCGGTGGGCGGCGGCGGGTTGATCAGCGGAGTCGCGGCAGCGGTGCGGGTGCTCTCCCCGCAGACCCGCGTGATCGGCGTCGAGCCGGCCTGGGCCGCCGGCATGAGCGCTGCCCTCAAGGCCGGGCAGCCGGTCCACCTCGAGAACGCCCAGTCGGTCGCGGACGGCCTGGCCGCTCCGTTCGCCGGGCACCACACGCTGGCCTGCGTGCAGTCGTGGGTCGACTCGATCGTGCTCGTCGAGGAGCAGGAGCTGATCGGCGCCGTCGGGGTCCTGGCCCGCGAGGCCAAGTTCGCCGCCGAGGCCGCCGGGGCCGCGGGTCTGGCCGCGCTGCTCACCGGCAAGATCGACATCGAGCCGGACTCCCGAGTGGGGCTGATCATCAGCGGCGGCAACGTCGATCCGGCACTGCTCGCGTCGGCGGTGACCGCGGCGTACTAGCGTCCTGGGGCATGCAGCGCATCGTCGTCGGCCGCGGGCCGCTCACCGAGGCCGAGGTCGTCGCGGTCGCCCGGGAGGGCGCCGGGGTCGAGCTGGCTGCCGATGCCCGCGACGCGATCGCCGAATCGCGCAAGACGGTCGAGGCGCTCGCCCACGACGTCGAGCCGCACTACGGCATCTCGACCGGATTCGGCGCCTTGGCTACCAAGCACATCCCGTCGTCGCAGCGCGCGGCGTTGCAGCGCTCACTGATCCGCTCGCACGCGGCCGGGTCCGGACCCGAGGTCGAGCGCGAGGTCGTCCGGGCGATGATGCTGCTGCGCCTGTCGACGTTGGCCACCGGCCGGACGGGGGTGCGTCCGGAGACGGCAGCCGCGCTGTGTTTCTTGCTGGACGCGGGCATCACGCCGGTGGTGCACGAGTACGGCTCGCTGGGGTGTTCGGGCGATCTGGCGCCGCTGGCCCACGTGGCGCTGGCGCTGATGGGCGAGGGCCCGGTGCGAGACGCTTCCGGCGACTTACGGACGGCGGCCGACCTGGTCACCCCGATCGAGCTGGCCGAGAAGGAGGGCCTGGCGCTGATCAACGGCACGGACGGCATGCTCGGGCAGTTGCTGCTGGCGGCGGCCGATCTCGACCGGCTGTTGCGCACCGCCGACATCACGGCGGCAATGAGCGTCGAGGCCCTCCTCGGTACCGATCGGGTCTTCGCGGCCGACCTGGCTGCCCTGCGCCCGCAGCCCGGGCAGGCGGTGGCGGCCGCGAACATGCGGGCGCTGCTGGCCGGGTCGCCGATCGTCGCCTCGCACGCCGGCCCGGACGACACGTACGTTCAGGACGCCTACTCGATGCGCTGCGCGCCGCAGGTGGCCGGTGCCGCGCGTGACACCGTGGCCCATGCCCGTTCGGTGGCCGGCTACGAGCTGGCGTCCGCCGTCGACAACCCGGTCGTCACGCGCGACGGCCGGGTCGAGTCGAACGGCAACTTCCATGGCGCGCCCATCGGGTACGTGCTGGACTTCCTGGCGATCCCGGTCGCGGACGTCGCCTCGATGAGCGAGCGGCGCACCGACCGGATGCTCGACGTCGCCCGCTCGCGCGGGTTGCCGCCGTTCCTGGCCCACGACGCCGGCGTCGACTCCGGACACATGATCGCCCAGTACACGCAGGCGGCGGTGGTCTCCGAGCTCAAGCGGCTGGCCGTCCCGGCTTCGGTGGATTCCATTCCGTCGTCGGCGATGCAGGAGGACCACGTCTCGATGGGCTGGTCGGCCGCCCGCAAGCTGCGCCGTGGCGTCGACGGCCTGACACGCGTGCTGGCGACAGAATTGCTCACCGCCGCCCGGGCCTTGGACCTGCGGGCGCCACTGTCGCCCGGACCGGCGACCGGTGCCGTGGTAGCCGCACTGCGGTCCACAGTGGACGGTCCGGGTTCCGATCGGTTCCTGGCCCCGGAGATCGAGGCCGCGGTCGAGTTCGTCCGGACCGGCGCCGCCGTCGCTGCGGCGGACACCGCCCTGGCCGAACCCCTGCGCTGAGGGGATCCACGGCGCTGGATCTTGATACCTGTGGCACGTCATGGCAGCGCAATAGGTATCAAGGTCCGTCAGGAACGAAGCACCGGCGAGAGGAACACACCGAATGACCCGCGAGATCCGCGCCCCCCGCGGCACCAAACTGACCGCCCGGGGCTGGGCGACCGAGGCGCCGCTGCGCATGCTGCAGAACAACCTCGACCCCGAGGTGGCCGAGCATCCCGACCAGCTCGTCGTCTACGGCGGCACCGGCAAGGCGGCCCGGGACTGGCCCTCGTTCGACGCGATCGTGCGCACCCTGACCGACCTCAAGCTGGACGAGACGCTGCTCGTGCAGAGCGGACGTCCGGTTGGCGTCATGCAGACGCACGAGTGGGCCCCGCGCGTGCTGATCGCCAACTCCAACCTGGTCGGCGACTGGGCCAACTGGGAGGAGTTCCGCCGCCTCGAGGCCCTCGGCCTGATCATGTACGGGCAGATGACCGCCGGCTCGTGGATCTACATCGGGACGCAGGGCATCCTGCAGGGCACCTACGAGACGTTCGCCGCCGTCGCCGCGAAGAAGTTCGGGGGAACGCTCGCCGGGACGATCACGCTCACCGCCGGGCTCGGGGGTATGGGCGGCGCGCAGCCGCTGGCCGTCACGATGAACGGCGGGGTGGCGATCTGCATCGACGTGGACGCCTCGCGCATCGCCCGGCGCATCGAGCACCGGTACCTGGACGTGTCCGCGGACTCGATGGACGAGGCGCTGCGCCTGGCCGTCGAGGCCCGCGATGCCAGGCGACCCCTCTCGATCGGGCTGCTCGGCAACGCCGCGTCGCTCGTGCCGCAGTTCCTGGCGCACGACGCCCCGATCGACATCGTCACCGACCAGACGTCCGCGCACGATCCCCTGTCGTATCTGCCGATCGGCGTCGAGTTCGACGACTGGCACGACTACGCGGCCCGCAAGCCCGACGAGTTCACCGGCCGGGCCCGAGCGTCGATGGCGCGACACGTCGAGGCGATGGTGGGCTTCCTGGATCGCGGCGTCGAGGTGTTCGACTACGGCAACTCGATCCGCGGCGAGGCGAAGGAGGCCGGCTACAACCGGGCGTTCGACTTCCCCGGGTTCGTGCCGGCGTACATCCGGCCGCTGTTCTGTGAGGGCAAGGGGCCGTTCCGGTGGGCGGCGCTGTCCGGCGACCCGAAGGACATCGCCCGTACGGACAAGGCAATCCTCAACCTGTTCCCGGAGAACGAGTCGCTGGCTCGGTGGATCCGCCTGGCCCAGGAGAAGGTGCACTTTCAGGGCCTGCCCGCGCGCATCTGCTGGCTGGGCTACGGCGAACGCGACCGGGCCGGGCTGGAGTTCAACCAGCTCGTCGCGTCCGGCGAGATCAGCGCGCCGATCGTGATCGGCCGCGACCACCTGGACAGCGGGTCAGTGGCCTCGCCGTACCGCGAGACCGAGTCGATGCTCGACGGATCGGACGCCATAGCCGACTGGCCACTGCTCAACGCCATGGTGAACGTGGCCAGTGGGGCGTCCTGGGTATCGATCCACCACGGTGGTGGGGTTGGGATGGGACGCTCGATCCACGCCGGGCAGGTCAGCGTCGCCGACGGCACGCCGCTCGCCGCGGCCAAGCTCGAACGTGTCCTCACCAACGACCCGGGCATGGGCGTGATCCGGCACGTCGACGCCGGCTACGACCGCGCCGTCGAGGTCGCAGCCGAGCGTCACGTGCGGATCCCGATGCGCGAGTCCTGATCAGGCCAGCGTCACGACGAGCGGCGCGCTCGCCTCCCATTTCAGCTCGGGCTCGCCCTGCACCGAGATGTCGTAAACGTGGTTGGTCGCGAGGTTGCTGATCACGATCGAGGCATAGTTCGTACTGCGCGTGGTCGAGCCGTGAAGGCCACGACTGCTGTGCCGGCCAGTGCGCGTGCTGTGTTCCTACGCCTCATGAGCGCTGCCTCCTTCGGGGAGATCACGAAGAGGTTCCACTGAGATGATTCGCGCGCGCACCGCGGCCAGCAGCGGACGATCGGCCGGCAGCCAGGCGACGTCCTCGAGCTCGTCTGCGGCCAGCCAGCGCAGCTCGTCGTGGTCCTCGAGCGGCTGCGGCTCCCCGGCGATCAGCCCGGCGACGTGCACGTGCAAGACGATGCCGGGAGCCACGTCGGCCGTACCGAGCAACTCGCCGACGGCGACCCGGACGCCGAGTTCCTCACGACACTCGCGCGCCAACGCCGCGGCGGGCGACTCGCCGGGCTCGACCTTGCCGCCGGGAAATTCCCAGCCGCCGGCGAGCGCCGCGGGAGCGCTGCGCCGGGCCGCGAGCACCCGCCCGCCCCGCATGATCGCGGCTCCGACGACGACTCGCACGGTCGCCAGCCTGTCAGATCGACCCGATAGGTTTCCGCGCATGGACATGAGACTCGAGCTGATCCCGGTACCGGTGACCGACGTCGATCGAGCCAAGGCGTTCTACGTCGACCAGGTCGGGTTCAACGCCGATCACGATCACCGGGTGAACGAGACGCTGCGGTTCGTGCAGCTCACCCCGCCCGGCTCGGCCTGTTCGATCACGATCGGCGAAGGCCTCACCACGATGACGCCCGGCTCGCTGCAGGGGCTGCAGGTCGTGGTCGACGACGCCGAGGCCATCCGCGCGGAGCTCGCCGGCCGCGGCGTCGACGTCACCGAGGTGATGGACCTGCCGTGGGGCCGCTTCGTCTACTTCAGCGACCCCGACGGCAACGCCTGGTCGATCCAGCAGATCGTCCGTAACTAGATCGTCCGTAACTAGGACGCCCAGCCGTCGCGGACCTGGGTGAGCCGGAAGGTGTTGCCCGACGGATCACGGAACCCGGAGTCGACGCCGTACGGACGCTCCTCGGGCTTCTCGGTGAACTCGACGCCGCGCGCGGAGAGTTCCTCGTAGGACGCCTGGCAGTCCTCGGTCGTGAGGAAGATCGCGCCGGCGAATCCCTTGGCCATGAGGTCGCGCACCTGGGCGGCGGTGTCGTCGTCCATGACCGGCGGACCGGGGATCGCCATCAGCGTGATGGCGACGTCGTCCTGACCGGGCGGCCCCACGGTGAGCCAGCGGAAGTTGTCCAGCTCCGGAACCGTCGCGTCGGAGCGGATCTCGAATCCGAGCTTACGGGTGTAGAAGTCCAACGCCTCGTCCTGGTCGTGGACCCATACCTGCGCGTTGCCGATCTTGATCATGTTGCCCTCCTGGGCTGTTGTTGTCGCCCCCGACGCTATTCAGCGGGCGACGACGGCGTCTTCTCGAAACGTGCGGTGTTGGGGCCGCCCATAGGCCCGCAGCACGCAGGCCGGGATCAGAGCGCGGTCGGCGGCCGGCGGGAATGCCGCCCGGTACGCGGTGGGCGTCCGTCCGAACGTGCGGGTGAAGCTCGTGGTGAACGATCCGATGCTGTCCAGCCCGACGGCGATGCAGATGTCGGCCACGGATCGGTCGGTCGTGCGGAGTAGCGCGGCGGCCCGTTCCAGGCGGCGGGTCAGCAGGTAGACGTGCGGTGACTCACCGAACGCGCGGCGGAACTCGCGGCTGAAATGTGCCCGCGAGAGCCCGGCCGCGCGAGCCAGATCGTCGACGCCGAGCGGCTCGAAGTACCGCGCGTCGGCGAGATCCTTCGCGCGCAGCAGGTGCCGAGCGGGCGGGACGGACGCCATGCCGAGAAGTATCGCCGACCCCGCCGACACCGCGCGGTTTTGGTCACCCAGGTGGCTATTTGACGGCGGGTGACCAAAACCGGATCAGATCAGCTCGATGGCGTCGGCGATGGAGTCCAGCACGCGCCCCGGGCGGTAGGGAAACCGCTCGATGTCGGCCGGCTGGGTCGAGCCGGTGAGTACCAGGATCGTGTCGAGCCCGGCCTCGATGCCGGCCACGATGTCGGTGTCCATACGGTCGCCGACCATGACGGTGGTCTCCGAATGCGCCGCGATGCGGTTCAGCGCGCTGCGGAACATCATCGGGTTGGGTTTGCCGACGAAGTAGGGACGGTGGCCGGTCGCCGTCGTGATCAGCGCGGCCACCGATCCGGTCGCCGGCAGCGGTCCCTCGGCCGAGGGACCACTCACGTCCGGATTGGTGGCGATGAATCGGGCGCCGCCGAGAATCAGCCGGATCGCCTTGGTGATCGCCTCGAACGAGTAGGTGCGCGTCTCGCCCAGCACGACGAAGTCCGGCTCCAGGTCGGTCAGCGTGTAGCCGGCCTCGTGCAGCGGCGTCGTCAGGCCGGCCTCGCCGATGATGTATGCGGATCCGCCCGGCTTCTGGTCGGCGAGGAACGTCGCGGTAGCCAGCCCCGACGTCCAGATCGCCTCCTCCGGCACCTTCAAGCCGGACCGGGCCAGCCGCGCGGTCAGGTCCCGCGGCGTGAAGATCGAATTGTTCGTCAGGACGAGGAAGCGCCGGTCACGGTCGACCAGGCGCTGCAGGAACTCGGCGGCGCCGGGCAGGGCGTGCTCCTCGCGAACGAGCACGCCGTCCATGTCGGTGAGCCAGCTGTCGGCCGGTTGCCGCACGTCAGTGCGTCTTCTGGCTGACGTGCGGCGACTCGGCGGTCTTGCCGCCGAGCAGCACCGTCGCGCGGAACCTCATGCCGGTGAGTATGCCGCTCCCGCGTTAGGCGTTCACCCAGACCAGCGTCGTCAGCGCGGAGGTAGTCGTCCCGTCGCTGTAGGACAGCCGCGCGAGGTAGCGCAAGGTCCCGTCCAGCCCGGACCAGGCCGTGTTGAGCGTGACCGGCGTACCCGTCGTCACCGTTGCCGGGGACGGCGTCACGGTCAGGTTGCCCGCATTACCAGCGAGCACCCACGACGGCTGCTTCACGGTTTGGTCGGGGCCGGCGAACAGGTCGATGTACACGTCGTAGCTCGTCGCGGACGGGCTGGCTATGGCCACCCACTCCGACGCGCTGCCGGTGGCACTGGCCGCCGCGAGGGTCGAGGTGCCGCCCCGGTACACGAACATGTCCACGTCGGTACCGGCCGACAGATCTCCGGCGAAGGTCGCGAACCGTGCGTAGGACGTGCCGGCCGGAACGTTGACGGTGAACTTCGCGACATGGTCGTTGACCGCGGGCGCGGTCGTCGGGAAGTCCGCGCCGGTCGCGTTCTTCAGCGCCGCTGACTGCTCGAGCGCCGGCACCAGCCCGGACACCGAGGTCGCCAACGTGCCGGAGTAGCCAGGCTGCACCTTCACGCCCACCGACCCACTCGCCCCGGTGCCGTGCACCTCGGCGACGGCGCCGAGCTGCACCGGACGGATGGCGATCGGGCTGCGCACGTCACCGGCGCCGCCCCAGCTACGCCAGGTCAGGCTGCCGAAGACGAATGCGTTCAGCGCGGCGGTGGTGCGGGTGAACGTCACGGTGAAGGTCTTCTTCTTGCCCGGCAGGATCGCGAAGGCCGACGGCTCGACCTTGACGCTCACCCCTGGCGGGGCGCTGACCACCGCGTGCCCGACCCAGGAGTCCTCGCCGGCGTTCGTCAGCGTGCGGGTGATCGTCTGGCTGCCGGCCATGTCGCCGATCGCGATCGACGGCAGGTTCAGGTCGGACGCGTCGATGCTGCCCTTGCAGGTGCCTGATGGCGGCGTCGATCCCTGTCCGCACAGGAACTTGTCCCAATCCTTGGCGGTGCTGTCGTACACGAGCCCGGCCGTGAGTGCCCCGGACGCGTTGACGTGCCCGGCGCCCTCGTCGAACGGCGTCGCGATCGCCCCGGCGTCGGTGTGGATCGGGTTGCCGTCGTTGTCGATGGTGTTCGCGGACGTCATGAGCGCGGACTTGACGGCCATCGGCGACCACTTCGGATGAGCCTGGATCAGCAGCGCGGCGATGCCGGCAATGTGCGGGGCCGACATCGAGGTGCCCGACTCGAAGTCGAAGTTGCGACCCAGGTGGTTCTGCGGCGCCACCGCGGCCAGCATGTCGACGCCCGGCGCCATGATGTCGGGCTTGAGCAGGTCGCCCCCGGTGGCCACGCCCGGACCGCGGCTGGAGAACGCCGCTACGGTCGGCGCCTCGGCCCGATCGACGTGGGTGGCCCCGAACGACGCCGTGGGCGCGGCGGTGCCGGTGAGGTACGCCTTGACCGCTGCCCCGTTTGTGTTGTTCAGGTGCACGGTCGGCAGGGTGTGCGCGTCGGCGTTGAGCGAGTTCGGCGAGGTGTTGGTCAGCACCATGCCGACGCCGCCGGCTTCCCGGACCGCCTTGCTCTTATCGGTGCGGTCGTTCACGCCGCGGTCGCACACCACGATCTTGCCGGCCACCTTCGCCGGGTCGAGGTAGCCCTCGGGGTGGGCCGAATCCCAGGTCTTGGAGTAGCACAGCTGCGCTCCGGTCGCGCCGGCGCCGGCCAGCGCGACCGACGTGCCCAGCGCGATCGGCGAGCTCGGTACAGCCGCGCCGAGGCCGACGCCCTGGTAGGTCGCGCCGTTGCCGAGCGTCACCGTCGAGTGGTGCGCGACGTCGTCGGTTCCGGCGGCCACTGTCGTCACCCACGGGTAGTTGTGCGCGACGGTGCTCACCGTCGGGCCACTGTTGCCCGCCGACGCCGAGACGAAGATGCCGGCCTTCGCGGCCCGGTAGAACGCCAGCCCGGTCGGGTCGTCCTCGGTGGTGAGCGAGCCGGAGATCGAGAAGTTGATGACGTCGACGCCGTCACCGACCGCCTCGTCGATCGCCTTGTTGATGTCGCTGTTGTTGCCTGACGAGGTGCCGTCGGCCTTGTGCCACAACGCCTTGTACATCGCGATCCGGGCGGCCGGAGCCATGCCGCTGAACTTGCCGAAGTCCACGCCGTCGACAGTCATCGGCACGCCGTAGTCGCCGGCCGCCGTGCTCGCGGTGTGCGAGCCGTGGCCGTCGTAGTCGCGCGGGGAGTGGAACTCGCGCGGCACCGTCTGCACGGTGCCCGGGCCGAACCACTTCGCGCCGATCAGCTTGTTGTTGCACGTGACGGGCGGGCCGTCGTCGCCGGCGACGCAGCTGCCGTGCCAGCGCTTGGCGATCTGCTTGTCGGTCTTGGACTGCGGCAAGGCGGCGAACACCGGGTTCTCCGGGGTGATGCCCGTGTCGATGTCGCCGATGATGACGCCGTCGCCGGCCTTCTTCGTGCCGCCGAGCTGCGCCCAGACTCCACCCGGGCCGGTCAGGCCGAGGAAGGTCGGAGTCTGGTAGTCGTCGGCCGTGACGACCGAGTCGGGCACGACGAAGAGCACGTCCGATCGACCGGAAAGCTTCGTCGCCTGCTGCTGGCTCATCGCCGCCGCGAATCCCGCGGTCGCGTAGTTGTAGTCCTGAATCTTGTGCGCGCCCCTGACCGTGCTGAGCACAGTGGCCCGGCGCTGGTCGAGGTGGCTCACGTAGCTGCGGACGTTGGCCGCGCTCTTGTCCAGGTTCGCGCCCGGCCGGATCGCCGTCGGCGCCAGGCCCGACGTCCCGCCCTCGTAGCTGACGACGGGCTGGTCCTTGAGCTCGACGATGTAGACGCCGTTGGGTGACTTGGCAACGCCGGCGCTGGTGACGATTTGGCGAGGGCCGGCCGGTGCGGCGCCGGCGCCCGTGGCAACGGCCATCGCGGATGCGCAGATCGCGCTCAACGCAAGCAGGCCGAACTTCGCGGTACGTGCGGACAAGGCAGGCCCTTCCGTCGGTGGGGTCGACTTGCGCAGAGTGACGATATCCTCACGTACATCACAGCTTGGATCAACCCGGGCTTGCGCCGGTGGGGAGAATCGCGGCATGCACCTTGCCTACACGCCCGAAGCGAACGCGCTGCTCGCCGACGATCCGCTCGCCTTGCTGATCGGCATGCTGCTCGATCAGCAGATCCCGATGGAGAAGGCGTTCACGTCCCCTTATGAACTGCGGTCACGGCTGGGCGGCGCGCTCGACGCCGCCACCATCGCCGGATATGACCCCGACGCATTCGAGGAGCTGTTCCGGACGCCGCCGGCGCTGCATCGCTTCCCGGCCGCCATGGCCAAGCGGGTCCAGGAGCTCGGGCGCATCATCGCGGCCGAGTACGGCGGGGACGCCTCGGCCGTCTGGGCCGGCGCTTCGTCCGGGTCGGACCTCATCGCGCGGCTGTCGAAGCTGCCGGGGTTCGGCGCCCAGAAGGCGGCGATCTTCGGGGCACTGCTGGGCAAGCAGCTCGGCGTGCGGCCGACCGGGTGGCGCGAGGCGGCTGGAACGTTCGGCGAGGACGGTGTGTACCGCTCGGTCGCCGACGTCGTCGACGACGCGTCGCTGGCCAAGGTCCGTTCCTACAAGCAGCAGATGAAAGCCGCGGCCAAGGCCAAGTGACCAGCACGCTGCTCGTCGACATCGGGCTGCTGGCCACGCAGGACGCTGCGCTCGGCGAGATCCGGGACGCGGCGATCGTGGTCGAGGGCGAGTCGATCGCCTGGGTCGGTTCGGCGGCATCGGCGCCGGCGGCCGACGCTCGGGTCGGGCTGGCCGGCCAGACCGTTTTCCCAGGCTTCGTGGACTCGCACGCGCACCTCGTGTTCGCCGGCGACCGGGGCGCTGAGTTCGAGGCCCGGATGCGCGGAATGCCTTACGCCGCAGGGGGAATCCGGGTCACCGTCGCGGCGACGCGGGCGGCGTCGGACGCGCTGCTGCGGGGCAACGTCGAGCGGCTGGCCGGCGAGTTGCTGCGGACCGGGGTCACCACGTTCGAGTGCAAGTCGGGTTACGGCCTGGACGTCGCCACCGAGGAACGGTCGGTGCGCATCGCCCGCGAATTCACGCCGGAGACGACGTTCCTCGGCGCGCACGTCGTCCCGCCGAACATGTCCCGCGACGAGTACGTCTCGCTGGTGTGCGAGGAGATGCTCGAGGCCTGCGCCCCGCACGCCCGCTGGGTGGATGCCTTCTGCGAGCAGGGGGCCTTCGACGAGGACGAGACGCGCGCCGTGCTGCGAGCCGGACTGTCGCGGGGGCTCGGCGCCCGGGTGCACGCCAACCAGCTGACCGAAGGCCCCGGCGTCCAGATCGCCGTCGAGGTAGGCGCCGCCAGCGCGGATCACTGCACGCACGTGTCGTCGGCCGACGTGGACGCGCTGGCCGGCTCGTCCACTGTCGCCACGTTGCTGCCGCTCGCCGAGTTCTCGACCCGCTCGCCCTACCCCGACGCGCGCCGGCTGATCGACGCCGGGGCCACCGTCGCCCTGGCCACCGACTGCAATCCCGGATCGGCGTACTCGACGTCGATGCCGCTGGCCATCGCCCTGGCGGTGCGCGAGATGCGTCTGACGCCGGCCGAGGCGGTGCGCGCGGCGACGGCGGGTGGGGCGGGCGCCCTACGTCGTGACGACATCGGCGTCATCGCCCCGGGGCGGCGGGCCGACCTGGTCGTGCTCGACGCGCCGTCCTACATCCACCTGGCCTACCGCCCGGGCGTGCCTCTGATCGCCGAGGTCTGGCGCGCCGGCCACCGCGTCGCCTGACCGTGTGCCCTACTCCGAGCTTTGCTCTGCTTACCTATACGCATCGGGGTGGGGCGGGGGCACACCGGAGGCGCATCGGGGGCGCATCGGGGGCGCATCGGGGGCGCAGCGAGGCGGTGGGCTGTGGCCCTGCTGCGTATAGGTAAGCAGAGCAAACGCCGCGATTAGGCAGCGGCTCGCCGCGAGGGGTCGCCTTGATCACCTCTGTCCAAACGGCCATATCTGGCGGCCATATCTGGCGGTTTCAGCAGAGATGATCAAGAACGGGGGAGCCATCGCGAACGGATCTTCGCGATGGCGTTGTGCCGGTGCGAGGATGGTGAATGGGAGGATGACGGGTGGTCCCCCACACGTCACAACGAGGTGACACCGTATGAGTGAGATAGGCACGCGCCCGCCGGACGCTGTCTTCGACGTCTTCTCCCGCCGCTATCTGGCTCATGCCTCGAGCCAGTTGCCCGGACGGGCCAGCAGTGCGCTGGCCCTGCTCGCCCGCGACGCGGTGGCCTTCGGCCGCACCCGCAAGGACGACGAGACGCTCATCCGCATCAGCGATCTCGACGGGTCGACGACGGGGATCGACATCGTCACCGCAGACGCCCCGTATCTCGTCGACTCGGTCCGCGCCGAGCTGGGCCGTCTGGGCCACCCGGTCGAGCGGGTGCTGCACCCGCAGATCGTCGTGACTCGGGACGAGACGGGCACGCTCGTGGACGTCTCCGACATCGACGACAACGCCGAGGTCCCACCCGGCGCGTCCGTCGAGTCGTGGATGTACGTCGAGATCGACACGATCAGCGCGGCCCAGGCGCCCGGGCTGACCACCGCGCTGCGCCGGGTGTTCGACGACGTCCACCACGCGGTCGAGGACGCGCCGGCGATGTACCAGCTGGTGCGCGACCTCGCCGACGGGCTCGAGGCTAACCCTGGGCATTTCGATCGGGAGACGAGCTCCGAGGCGGCGGCGCTGCTGCGCTGGTTGGCCAGTGGCAGCTACATGGTGCTGGGCCACGCCGCCTACTCGGCCAACGACCTGGCCAGCCCGGCCCGGTCCTCCGCCCCGGCCGACGCGAAGGGCGTGCTGCGTGGGGATGCGACGATCTCGCCGCTCGAGCTGCTTCCGGCGTTCCGCAGCGGGGCGCCGCTGGTCATCTTCAAGTCACCGCTCGTGTCGCGAGTGCGCCGCTCGTCGCACTACGACTGCGTCACCGTCGTCACCCCGGCGGGCGTCAGCGACGGGCAGACCGTCCACGTCTTCCTCGGGCTGATCACGACCAGCGAGGACGGCACGGTCGGACGCGTCCCGGTGGTGCGCAAGCGCATCGCCGAGATCCTGCTGCGCTCGGGGGTGCGCGGCAACAGCCACACCGGCCGCCAATTGCTCGCCGCGCTGCGAACCCTGCCCCGTGACGAGCTGCTCGAGGCGCCCACCGCCGACCTGCTGCGGCTGGCCCAGCTCGTCGTGGCCCGGGCCGAGCACGGCCAGGTCGGCGTGTTCGCCCGCACCCACCTCAACCGCGACTTCGCGAGCATTCTCGTCTACTTCCCGGCCGAACGATTCGGGCCCGAGACCCGCCGTCGGGTCGAGGAGGTGATCGCCGCCCACTGGCCGGGCGACGTGATCGACCGGGACGACCGCATCGTCGAGCTGGGCCTGGCCCGGATGCAGTTCCTCATCGCGCTGCGCCCCGGCACGCCCCCGCCGAGTCCGGATCGGCACGCCGTCGAGCAGGAGGTGCTGCGAGTCACGAGACGGTGGAGCGACGACCTGGCCGACCTGCTCACCGTCGGACACGGAGAGGAGGAGGGCGAGCGGCTGGCCCGCCGCTATGACGGGGCGTTCCCCGAGGCGTACAAGGAGGACTTCGGCGCCGCGACCGCGGTCGACGACCTCAAGCGCATGGAGGCCCTGCCCGAGGACGACGGCCTGGGTTTCCACGTCTACACGCCGCCGTCGGACGACGAGGCCGATCGGCGGCTGAAGGTTTATCGCACCGGTCCGGCGCTGTCGCTGGCGAAGGCCCTGCCGATCTTCAGCCAGATGGGCATCGAGGTCCTGGACGAGCGGCCGTACGAGCTCACCCGCCCGGACGGTGCCGCGTCCTACATCTACGACTTCGGGCTGCGCCTGCCGAACGGCGTCGACCTGGGCCCGGACCGCGCGAGCGACGTCGTCGACACGCTGCGCCTGCTGTGGCGCGAGGAGATCGAACAGGACGGCTTCAACGGGCTGGTCATGCGGGCCGGGCTGACCTGGTGGCAGGCGAACATCCTGCGCGCGTACGCCAAGTACCTTCGGCAGGCGGGCACGACGTTCAGCCAGGGCTACATCGAGCAGGCGCTGGTCGGTCATCCGCCGGTGGCGCGCAAGCTCGTCGAGCTGTTCGAGTCCCGGTTCGACCCGGACCGGGCCGGTACCGCGCAGGTGGTCGAGGGCGGTACAACGTTTCTCGAGGCCATCGAGGCCGACCTCGCCGAGGTGGCCAGCCTGGACCAGGACCGCATCCTGCGTTCCCTGCTGGGCCTGATCAACGCGACGCTGCGCACGAACGCCTACCGGGTGGACGACGGTTCTCCCGGTGGCAACCGGCGCAGCGCGATCGCGTTCAAGCTCGAGCCGCGGCGCATCCCGGAACTGCCCCAACCCCGTCCCCGCTTCGAGATCTGGGTGTACTCGCCGCGCGTGGAGGGCGTCCACCTGCGCTTCGGTCCCATCGCCCGGGGCGGGCTGCGCTGGTCGGATCGTCGCGAGGACTTCCGCACCGAGGTCCTCGGGCTGGTCAAGGCGCAGATGGTGAAGAACGCGGTGATCGTGCCGGTCGGCGCCAAGGGAGGCTTCGTCGCCAAGCGACTGCCCGACCCGGCCGTCGATCGGGACGCCTGGATGGCGGAGGGCATCTCCTGCTATCGGACGTTCATCTCGTCCCTGCTCGACCTGACCGACAACTACGACGCCACCGGCAAGGTCGTGCCGCCGCCGCAGACCCGCCGCTACGACGGGGACGACCCGTACCTGGTGGTGGCCGCCGACAAGGGCACGGCGAAGTTCAGCGATCTCGCCAACGAGATCGCCACCGACTACGGCTTCTGGCTCGGCGACGCCTTCGCCTCGGGCGGCTCGCAGGGCTACGACCACAAGGCGATGGGCATCACCGCCCGGGGCGCGTGGGAGTCGGTGAAGTACCACTTCCGCGAGCTGGGCGTGAACACGCAGACCCAGGACTTCACCGTCGTGGGCATCGGCGACCTGTCCGGCGATGTGTTCGGCAACGGCATGCTGCTCTCCCAGCACATCCGCCTGGTCGCGGCGTTCGATCACCGGCACGTCTTCCTGGACCCGTCGCCGGATGCCGCCACGTCGTT
Source organism: Jatrophihabitantaceae bacterium (assembly GCA_036502575.1). Taxonomy (GTDB): domain Bacteria; phylum Actinomycetota; class Actinomycetes; order Mycobacteriales; family Jatrophihabitantaceae; genus DASXRA01. Next base: position 85,973 of record DASXYL010000083.1, read on the forward strand.
CGCCGAACGCCGGCGTATGTTCGCGCTGCCTCGGTCGTCGTGGGCGGATTACGACACGTCGCTGATCTCCGAAGGCGGGGGCGTCTACCCGAGGATGCTGAAGGCGATTCCCGTTACGCCCCAGGTACGTTCGGCGCTCGGCCTGCCCGACAACGTCACGACGATGACGCCGAACGAGCTCATCCACGCCATCCTGATCGCGCCGGTCGATCTGCTGTGGAACGGCGGCATCGGCACGTACGTCAAGGCGTCCACCGAGTCGCACGCCGACGCCGGCGACAAGGCCAACGACGCGGTGCGCGCGGACGGAGCCCAGCTACGGGCCAAGGTGGTCGGCGAGGGCGGCAACCTCGGCCTGACTCAGCTCGGACGCATCGAATTCGCCCGGGCCGGCGGACGCATCAACACCGACGCGATCGACAACTCCGCGGGCGTCGACATCTCCGACCACGAGATCAACCTGAAGATCCTGCTCGACCGGGCGGTCGCGGCTGGGCGCATCGATCGCGACGAACGCAACAAGCTGCTCGCCTCGGTCGGCGACGACGTGGCGGCCCTGTGCCTGCGCGACAACTACGAGCAGAACGTGCTGCTCGCGATGACGCGCTACATCGGCCCGGCGATGGTCACCGTGCACGCCCGGTTGATCGAAGCCCTCGAGGACGCGGGACGCCTTGATCGGGCGCTGGAGTACCTGCCGACCGCGCGCGAGCTCGCCCAGCGCGAGGCCGCCGGTGTCGGACTGTGCACGCCGGAGATGGCGGTGCTCGCGGCGTGGGTCAAGATCGGGCTCACCGAGCAGATCGAGGACTCGACGCTGCCCGACGAACCGTGGTTCCAGCGAGTGCTGTCCGGCTACTTCCCGGCACCGATCGCGAACCGCAGCGACTTCGACCTGCTGGCCCACCCGCTGCACCGCGAGATCATCACCACCTGCGTGGTCAACGACATGGTCAACCGCGGCGGAACGACCTACGTGCACCGCGCGACCGAGGAGACCGGCAGCGATCCCGCCCAGATCACCCGGGCCTACGCGGTCAGCCGCGAGGTATTCGGCCTGGAACGGTTGTGGGCCGACATCGAGGCGCTCGACAACCAGGTGCCGACGATCGCCCAGCACGCGGCGTACTCCGAGATCCGCCGGCTGATCGATCGAGCGACCCGCTGGCTGGTCGACGTGCGGTTCCCGATCACCGACGTCGCCGGCGAGATCGAGCGATTCGCGCCGACGGTGCGCGAGCTCTCCGACCGCATCCCGGAGCTGTTGTGCGGCCTCGAGCGCGAGAACCTCTACGCGGACGTGGACCGGCTCGTCGGGCTGGGTCTGCCGCGCGACCTGTCGCTGCGGATCGGTGAGCTGCTCAGCGCGTTCCTGCTGCTGGACGTCGTCGAGATCGCCCGGACGAGCGGGCACCCGGCGGCCGAGGTCGCCGAGCTGCACTTCGCCGCGTCCGATCGATTCTCCGTCGACCTGATGCTCACCCGGATCACCGAGCTTCCCCGAGACGATCGCTGGTCCGCGCTCGCCCGGGCGGCGTTGCGCCACGATCTGTACGCCGCGCTGTCGACCATCACCGGAGCGGTGCTGCGCTCGACCGATGAGAACCTGACCGCGACCAAGCGACTCGCCCAGTGGGAGAAGGCGAACGCCGAACGGGTCGCCCGGGCTCGCGCCACCGTGACCGAGGCGCTCGGACGCGACACCGTCGACCTGGCCACGCTGTCGGTGGCCCTGCGGGTAATGCGCAGCCTGCCCAGTTAGACGGAGATTGCTACTTGGGTGGCTGGTCTTTCGGGTACCCGGTGTTGGGGGAGGTGGGCCCAGACCGTCACCGTGTCGGGGTCGTGGCTGACGCCCCAGAAGTCGGTGAGCGCGGCGACGAGCGACAGGCCGCGCCCGGTCGTGCCGTAGGGGGTTGCGCTGCGCGGGCGGGGACGTTGCGGGCCGCCGCCGTCGGTGACCCGGATCGTGACGCCGCCGGCGGTGTGCTTCCAGGTGATGGCAAGTTGCCCGGCCGGCAAGGCGCGTGCGTGCCGGATCGAGTTGCCGACCAGTTCGGAGACGACGAGCATCACGTCGTCGACGACCTCGGGGTCGGCACCCTCGTCGAGCAGTTCGCGGGCGATCTCGTGCCGGATGATGGCAGCGCTCTCCGGCTCCGCCCGCACCCACCGCGTGCCCACGTGCTCCCCGCTCGTCGTGTCCGGAAGCGCCCAGCGTCTCGCCGAGACCTGCAGGCAGTGTGCCCCAACCGATGCCTCGTCTAACACCCCAAAACGGAAAGTTATGGGTTCAACCACCCCAGCGTCGCGCTAGCTCGGCGATCACCATGGCCGGCCGATTGGTGATGACGGCGTCCACGCCGAGGTCGAGGACGAAGCGCATGTCGTCCAGCTCGTCCACCGTCCATACGTAGACGAGATTGCCGCGCTCGTGGGTCCGGGCGACGAACTTCGGGGACGCCCGCAGCGTGGCGAGGCTGGGCCCGGCGATGCCGACACCGGCCGGCAACGACCCGTCGCGGCGCCCGGGCAGCAGCCGTTCGAGCAGCAGGACGGTCGACACGTCGGGGGCCAGCAGGCGCACCCGGCGCAGTGCGATCGGCGCGAAGCTCATGACGGTGACCCGGCCCTCGGCCGGCTCGATCGGCCGTCGGCGGATGCTGCTGACCGGACCGGGTTGGCCGGCCCATCCGAATCGGGCGAGCAGGCGTACCAGTTCCTTCTCGACCAGCCCGCCGTATCGGGTCGGGTGCTTCGTCTCGACGAGCAGCCGCACCGGGCGCGACGCCTCATGGACGAGCTCGAGCAGCTTTTCCAACGTCAGCACGCCGCCCGCTGCGTCACGGTCCGGCGCAACCCCGGACAGGTACGGCTCGTCGCGCAGCAGGTGGTCGGCGGTGCCGGGCCAGTCGTCGTGCCAGGACGAGAAGTCCAGGGCGTTCAGGCCGGCGAGGTCCAGCTCGCTCACCAGGCCCTGGCCGTCCGAGGTCCGGTTGACGCTGCGATCGTGCACGCAGACCAGATAGCCGTCGCGGGTGAGCCGCACGTCGCATTCCAGGGCGTCGGCGCCGGATTCGATCGCGGCGGTGTAGGCCGACAGCGTGTGCTCGGCGACGTCGAAGGACGCGCCCCGATGCGCGACAACGAGCGGACGTTGCGGGCGCGTGCGGGCCTGGCGCGACGCCCGGGGTCTCACGCCGTCAATGCTGCCCTAAATAACCTCGGGCGGCGCGCCGGTATCGCTGATCATCGGCCGGCGCGCCGCGGCCCAGGCCAGCATGCCGCCGTCGAGGTTGGTCGCGCGGTAGCCCTGCTGGTTCAGCCAGGCGGTGACCTGCGCGGAGCGGCCACCCACCTTGCACACCACGACGATGGCGGCGTCGCGCGCGAGTTCGTCCGTGCGGTTGGGCACGTCGTACATCGGCACGTGGACGGCGCCCTCGACGTGGCCGGCCGCCCACTCCTCGGGCTCGCGGACGTCGAGCAGGACAACGTCGGACGGAAGTTCCTCGACCGACACGGTAGGGATGTCGCTGGGGCGCATGCCTCCAGTCTGCCGGATGCGCCGAGAGCGCCTCGAGGGCGCGGCTATCCGGGCAGCCAACCCCGCCGGGCCGCCAGCAGACCGGCCTGAAAGCGGGTCCGGGCGTCGAGCTCGGCCATCAACACGCTGGTTCGGCGATGGACGGTCCGCAGGCTCACCCCGAGCTGGCGGGCGGCCGCCTCAGGGCCACCGCCTGCTGGCCGCGCACGATCGTGATCAGTTCCTCGGGCTGGTGATGGTCGTCAACGACGGCTTCTCCTCGATCGCCTACAACCGGCCGACCCGCGCGTCGTGTACGTAGGCATCACCGACGAGCCGTAGTCGCTCGGCGTTGGGCGGCCACCCACCTTGCACACTGCGACGATGGCGGCAACCGGGGCGAAGTCGTCCGTACGGTTCGGTATGCCGTATGTCGGCGGGTGGACGGCGCCCCCGACCGTCCGACCGGCGGCGACAGCTACCCGCAACGCCGCATTCGCCGCGGTTGCCTTCGCTCTACTTCAGCAGCTTGGACATCCGGCGGTCGGCCAGCTCGCGGCCTTCGGTCTGGCACGTCGGGCAGTACTGGAAGGACTTGTCGGCGAAGGAGACCTCGCGGATCGTGTCGCCGCACACGGGGCAGGGCAACCCAGCCCGGGCGTGCACCTTGAGGCCGGACCGCTTCTCGCCCTTGAGCGTCGCCGCCTTCTGGCCCACCGACCGGGCGACCGCGTCGGTCAGGACGTCGTTGATCGCGGTGTGCAGCTGTTCGATCTCGTCCGGGGTGAGTTTGGCGCCGAGCTTGAAGGGCGACAGGTGGGCCGCGTGCAGGATCTCGTCGGAGTAGGCGTTGCCGATGCCGGCGATGACCGACTGGTGGGTGAGCACACCCTTGATCTGCGACCGCTGGCCGGACAGCAGCTCGGCGAGCTGGCCGGTGTCGAGGCTCAGTGCGTCCGGCCCGAGGTGGGCGATGCCGGGCACGTCGGCGACGTCGCGCACGAGGTAGACGGCCAGCCGCTTCTGGGTCCCCGCCTCGGTCAGGTCGAACCCGCTGACTGGCCCGCCGGGCAGCTCCGGGGCGAGGTGGAGCCGGAACGCGAGCGGTCCCTTGCCCGGACGGGGCGGTGCGGGCGGCAGCGACTCGCGCCACTGCAGCCACCCGGCCCGGGCCAGGTGCATCACCAGGTGCAGGCCGTCCACGTCCAGATCGAGGAACTTGCCGTATCGGGCGGCGCCGGTGACCGTCGCACCGTTCAGCGCGGACAGCGGCGGGTCGAACGTCTTGACCGCGCTCAGCGCCGCGACGTCGGCGCGCACCACCGTGCGTCCGACCGCTCGCTCACGTAGGAACGCGGCGAGCGCCTCGACCTCGGGCAGTTCCGGCACGGCATCAAGCGTACGTGCGGGCGCCGCCGCCGGCACGCGGCAGCGGCGGCAGCCTCCCCTCGACGACTAGCTCGACTAGCCGTCGAGGTAGCGCTGAACGGAGGGAGCGAGCAGCTCCACCAGGTCGTCGTCGGTGGCCGAGGCCAGTGGCTCGATCCGGATGATGGTGCCCGCCAGCGCGAAGCCGACCAGCTGGGCGAACGCCCCGGCGACGCGTAGCGGTGGCACGCCGAGCACGGCGGCGAGCCGCGGCACCATCACGTTCTCCATGAACTGCCGCATCGTCGCGCCGCTCGTCTCGGTGGCCGCGGCGGCGCGCAGCAGCGCCTGCAGGGGCTGGCCGGTGCTCGGATCCCGCCACGCCCGCACGAAGAAGCGCACGAGGCGCTCGCCGAGCTGCTCGCGGGGCCCGCCGTCGAGCAGCTTCTCCACCACCTCGGCCGGGTTGAGCGGCAGGTTCATCGCGGCGATGAGCAGCTGCTCCTTGTTGCCGTAGTAGTGGTGCACGAGCGCCGCGTTGACCCCGGCCTCGGCCGCGATGGCGCGCATCGTCGTGTCCTGGAAGCCGCGTCGCGCGAACAGCGCCCGGGCCGCCGCGAGGATCTCGTCGCGGGTATTGCTCGGCCCTGGCCTTCGTCCTCTGCCGGCCACATCGCTCCCATTCAGTTGACAACCGGGCCCATCTTAGCCTGTAATTAATCACGTGATTAATTCTGCGGTCGAATGCTCCTCACTGCGGGTGGTGCGAGGCGGCGTCCCGGTGCTGCCCGACCTGAGCTTCTCCGTACCTGTGGGTACGGTCGTCGGTCTACTCGGGCCCAGCGGCTGCGGCAAGACGACGCTCATGCGGGCGATCGTGGGTACCCAGATCGTTGCGTCCGGTCGGATCACGGTGCTCGGCCGCCCAGCCGGGCACCCCGCAGCGCGTTCAGGACGGAATTGACGACGGTCGGCGGCAGCCGGGTCGAGCCGGCCAGCCACGCCCGCGGGCCGGTGTAGGCGAGCTCGGGTACCGCGCCGAGCGCCGAGAGGTGCTGCTCGTCGAGTGACCCGAGCATCGGCAGCACTGCTCGTCCTCGCTGAATCGGCGTAGCGCGGCGAGGCGCTCCGGCGCGACCCCAGCTCGTCGCTCAGCTCGTCGATCACGCGCCCTCCGTCCCTATCAGTGACACGATGTCACAGAAGGTGTCCCCGTAGGCTGCGGCGATGCGGGTGGGGTGGCCGGCGACGCGCGGCAAGCGGATCGCGGCCGGGGCGGGCATCGGAGCTTTGGTGCTATTCGTCGCTTGGCTCATCGCCGGCTATCTCGTGGTCGTCGATCCGACCGTCAACCACCCCGAACACGCGGACGTGATCGTCGTGCTCGGCCCACCCGACAACAACGGCCGGGTCGACACGGCACTCGACCTGATCCACCGACACGTGGCGTCGAACCTGGTCATCTCGGTGATGTCCGAACGCCAGCGGCAGGTGAAACACGTCTGCACCGACCCGCAGGACGGGTTCACGGTCATCTGCTTCCAGCCCCATCCGGCTACCACCCGCGGCGAGGCCGAGCACATCCGTGACCTGGCCCGGCAGCACGGCTGGCGGTCCGTCGTCGTCGTGACGTCTACGTATCACGTCTCTCGGGCGCGGGTGATCTTCCACCGCTGCCTTGACGGGCCGCTCTACCTCGTGGCCGCCCGTCGCGGCATCTCGTGGCTGACCTGGGGGTACCAGTACCTGTACCAGACCGGGGGGTACGTCAAGGCAGCTCTACAGTCCGGCTGTTGATCAGCGCGATCGGTGAGGCCTCACGGCCGGGTGGTCGCTCCGTACTGTGCCGTACGGTCGACGGCCGGCACGCGTTCCTCGACGAAGCGCTGTACGGCTTGGCTCACCGGGTGATCGGGGTCGCTCGCGGCGAGGGGCACCCCGCGGTTGATCGAGGCCGGGACGTCCCGACTGGACGGAACCTGCGCGCTGATGGGCGTGTTGATGGCGCGTTCCACGTCCGCCCCGTCGAGCCCCGCCTGCGGGTCGCTGCGGTTGAGCACGATCGACCGCGTCCGCTGCTGGTAGGACAGCAGATTGAGGCTGTCGAGGGTGAGGCGCAGCGCGTTCAGGACCGGCCTCTCCGGCGTCGTCAGCAGGACGTGGTGGTGCGAGAGGTCCAGAGCCGCGAGCACGTGGGTGGAGAACCGCGCCGGCGTGTCCACGATGACGCAGTCGTAGATCGTGGGCAGGACGGTGAGCAACTCCTCGATCAGCGCCAGCGGTATGCGCTCGGCGGCGCCGGGGGCGTCCGGGGCCAGGATGCAGTCCAGCCCGTGCTGCAGCGGCGTGACGAGATCGGCGACGCCGGCTGCGTCCAGGCCGCGGGCCCGGGGGTCGGCGCTCGCGAGGTTGCGCTTCGGGACGAGCTGCAGCGTGCTCGCGACATCGCCGAGCTCCAGGTCGAGGTCGAGCAGGCACACCCGCCGCCCGGTCGCGTGGACGGTAACGGCGAGGTTCGTCGCCAGGGTCGTCTTGCCGCAGCCGCCCTTGCCGGCGAAGACGGTGAGCACCTGGCCGCCTCGGGGCTCGGGGCCGATCGGCAGGGCGTCCTGGACCTGGCGGCACGCCGCCGCGAGCCCGACCCGGTCACCGGTAGCCACGACCTCACGCACCCCGGCCGCGGCGGCCAGCGCGCGCAACTCGGTGTCCGGGGAGTCGTGCAGCAGCACGACACCGCCCGCGATGCCGGCCAGGCGGAGCCGGATGCTGAACTGCAGCGACTTGCCCAGCGGGATGCCGGAGCCGATGACGATGAGCGTGACGTCGCCCAACAGGTCGGCGACATTCGGCAGGAAATCGACCGTACGCACCTCGCCGCCGACGATGGTCGCCAGCCGGTGGGCGGCGTCCGGATCCGGTTCGCAGACGAGGGTCATGACCGCTCGTCCCGGTCGTGCTGTGCTCTCCGGACAGGCGCAAGCGCTATCGCGGATGCTCCGGCCATGGTCGTCCCCCTCGAGTCCCCCGTGACAGATGGCAAGATCCATCTCACCCAAAGCTCACACCTGAAACGCTCGCTGTGCAACTCGAATCGCCGGGTTGCTACTCCCCGTGACGTAGTTCCCGGGCGGCCAGCGCGACGGCGCGGGAGGAGAGCTCGACCAGGAACGCGCCGATCGCGCCGATGATCGCGGCGACGAGGAGCCGCAGCGGCGTGGTGTCGAGCAGGAAGATGCTGTGCCCGAGTGGAGGCACGGCGACGATCAGGGCGACGCCACCGGCCATGGCGGCGACCAGTGCGAGCTTCCAGCCGGCCAGCGGCCGGGCCAGGATGAGCAGCGTCCACAACGACACGATGAGGACGACCAGCGTGGCGGTGGTGCGTCCCTCGGCGACGGTCGCGCCGTCCTCCATGAGCCGCGTCGTCCGGTACCCCGCGTAGGCGGCGGCGCCGGTGACAATACCGGTGGGTATGGCGAAGATCATGACGCGGCGGAGGAAGCCCGGCACGTACCGCCGCCGGTTGGGCCCGAGCGCCAGCAGGAACCCGGGGATGCCGATGGTGATCGCCGAGATCAGGGTGAGCTGGATCGGCGCGAGCGGGTACGCGGCCACCGTCACCGCGGTGATCAGCGCCAACACGAGCGAGTAGATGTTCTTGACCAGGAACAGGTTGGACGCGCGCTCGATGTTGGCGATGACGCGGCGTCCCTCGGCGACGACGTCCGGCAGGTGCGAGAACTTGCCGTCGAGCAGGACGAGCTGCGCCACGGCCCGGGTCGCGGGGGAGCCGTTGCCCATGGCGACGCCGATGTCGGCGTCCTTGAGCGCCAGCGCGTCGTTGACGCCGTCGCCGGTCATCGCCACGACGTGGCCGCGGCTCTGCAGCGCGGCCACCACCGCCCGCTTCTGCTGCGGGGTCACCCGTCCGAAGACGCTGCGCTCCTCGAGCACCTCGGCCAGCTCGTCGAGGTCGTCGGGCAAGGTGCGGGCATCGACGGCATCGGCGGCGCCGCTCACCCCGGGCACACCCACGCGGGCCGCGACCGCGCCCACCGTCCGCGGGTTGTCGCCGGAGATCACCTTCAGCGCAACGCCCTGCTCGGTGAAGTACCGCAGGGTGTCGGCGGCGTCGTCACGCACCCGCTCGGCGAGGATCACCAGCGCCGCCGGCGTGAGGTCGGCGGGCAGCCGGGCCTCGCCGTCGTCGCCGGTCGGCGGTTCGCCGGCCGATCGCGCGAGCAGCAGCACCCGGTGCCCCTCGGCGGCGAGCGTGTCGGCCTGCCCGCGGGCGGTGTGCTGGGCGTCGTCCGCCGGCGACGGCAACACCATCTCGGGCGCGCCGAACACCCAGGTGCCCCGCCCGTCGGCGGTCACCGACGACCACTTGCGCGCCGACGAGAACGGCACACTGCCCGTCGCCTGCCAGGTGGTCGTCGCGTAGACGGTGGCCACCGCCGCGGCGGTAGCGTTGGCGTCGTCGCCCTGGGTGAGCAGTCCGAGGGCATCGGGCACCTCGTCGTGAGCGTCGAGCGTCTCGATCCGGTCGAACGCGACATCGCCGTGGGTGAGCGTGCCGGTCTTGTCCAGGCAGACGACGTCGACGCGGGCCAGCCCCTCGACGGCGGGCAGTTCCTGGACGAGCGTCTGCCGGCGAGCCAGGGTGACCGTGCCGAGCATGAACGCCACGCTGGTCAGCAGCACCAGCCCCTCGGGCACCATGCCGACCAGCGCGGCGACGGTGCCGGTGACCGCGTCCTGCCAGCCGTGGTTGTCCTTCGTGCGGAACTGGCTCCACAGCAGGACCGGGCCCACCACGAGCATGACGAGCGAGATCCACTTCAGCAGTGTGTTGGTGCCGGCCACCAGCTCGGAATGGGTGACGGTGAAGCGGCGCGCCTCCGTCGCGAGCTTCGTCGCGTACGCCTCGTCGCCGACGGCGGTGGCCTGGAAGCGTCCCTGCCCGGCCACCACGATCGAGCCCGAGCGCACCTCGTCGCCCGGCCCCTTCGCGATCGGGTCGGACTCCCCGGTGAGCAGCGACTCGTCGATCTCCAGCCCGTTCGCCTCGGTGACGACGCCGTCGGCCGGCACCTGATCGCCGGCTCGCAGCTCGAGCAGATCGTCGGCCACGACCTCCTCGACGGCCAGCTCGACGGCCGTACCGGCGCGTACGGCCCGGGCCCGCGGGGCGTTGAGCACGGCGAGCCGGTCGAGGGTGCGCTTGGCCCGCAGCTCCTGGAAGATGCCGATCGCCGAGTTGGCGAGGATCACGCCGCCGAACAGGCCGTTCTGCCAGCGTCCGGTGGCCAGGATGATGACGAACAGGGTGAGCAGCAGGCCGTTGAAGACGGTGAATACGTTGGCGCGGACGATCTCGGTGACGGTGCGGCTGGTCTGGCTCTCGATCGCGTTGGTGCGCCCGGCCGCCACCCGCTCGGCCACCTCGGCGTCGGTCAGGCCGGTCGCAGGCGTCACGAACTGATTCACCGCAACGGTCACTGAAAGTGAATACCACGATGCCGCTGAGAAGCGCGCAACATCAACTCGCGGACGGGCGTCAGTTGTGCAGCACGGCGGCGCCGCTGAACCGGCCGTGGGCCAGGTCGGCCAGTGCGCGGGGCGCGTCGGCCATCGGGTACGGCCTGGTCGTCGCGCGAATGCCGAACCGTTCCGCGAGCGCCAGGAACTGCTCGCCGTCGTGGCGGGTGTTCGCCGTGACGCTACGCAGCCGGCGTTCACGGAACAGCTCTGCGTCGTAGTTCAGGCTCGGGATGTCGGAGAGCCAGATGCCCGCCACGGCCAGGGTGCCGCCCGCGTCGAGCGCCCGCAGCGCCACCGGCACGAGGGTGCCGACCGGGGCGAACAGGATGGCGCCGTCCAGCGGCTCGGGTGGTGAGTCGGCGGCGTCGCCCACCGAGTCGGCCCCGAGTGAACGGGCCAGGTCCTGGTTGCCCGCCCCGCGAGTGAGCACGTGCACCCGCAGTCCCTGGTGCAGCGCCACCTGGGCGGTCAGGTGTGCGCTGCCGCCGAAGCCGTAGATGCCCAGGCGCCCACCGGGCGGGACGGCGGCCGCGAGCAGTGCCCGGTAGCCGATGATGCCGGCGCACAGCAGTGGGGCGGCCTGCTCGTCCTCGATCGTCTCCGGCAGTGCATAGGCGAAGCGCTCGTCGACCAGGCAGGCCTCGGCGTACCCGCCGTCCACGTCCCAGCCGGTGAAGGTGGGCGCCGCGCAGAGGTTCTCGTCGCCCCGCCGGCAATACGGGCAGCTGCCGTCGGTGCCGCCGAGCCACGCGACGCCGACCCGGTCGCCGATCGCGAACCGGGCGGCCCCGTCGCCGAGCGCGTCTACGCGACCGACCACCTCGTGGCCCGGCGTCGTGCCCGGGCGGTGCGGCGGCAGGTCGCCCTCGGCGAGGTGCAGGTCGGTGCGGCACACCCCGCAGCACGTCACCCGGACGCGGACCTGGCCGGCGCCCGGCGACGGCAGGTCGCGCTCGACGCGGGCCAGCGGCCCCTCGTCGATCGGGGCAACGTGATCGACCACCCAAGCCTGCATCGCTCCATTGTCGCGTGCGATGCTCACCGGCATGCCGATGTTCGACCTCACCGGGACGGAATTGCGGACCTACAAGAGCGCGGTCGAACCGCCGCCGGACCTGGGCGAGTTCTGGGACGGCACGCTCGCCGCGGCCCGCGAACACGGCGGCGCACCGTCGCTGCGGCCGGCGAACACGCCGCTGCGCCTGATCGAGACCTATGACGTCGAGTTTCCCGGATTCGGCGGCGACCCGATCCGCGGTTGGCTGCACCGCCCCGCGGGTGCGGCCGGGCCGCTACCGGCCGTCGTCGAGTACCGCGGGTATGGCAACGGTCGCGGGCTGGCGCACGAGGGCGCGCGCTGGGCGGTGGCCGGTTACGCCCACTTCGTCATGGACACCCGCGGCCAGGGCTCGAGCGGCTCCGTCGGCGACACGGCCGATCCGAACGAGGGTGCGCCGGCGCATCCGGGCGTGATGACACGCGGCATCCTCGACCGCGACACGTACTACTACCGGCGCCTGTTCACCGACGCCGCCCGCGCCGTCGACGCCGTGCGTTCCCTGCCGGGTGTCGATCCGGCCCGGGTGGCCATTGTCGGTCCCAGCCAGGGAGGCGGCATCACGCTGGCTGTCTCGGCGCTGGTCGACGACCTGGTCGGCGTCATGGTCGACGTGCCGTTCCTGTGCGACATCCGGCGGGCCACCGAGATCAGCGACAAGGACCCGTACGGCGAGATCGTCCGCTACCTCAAGGCGCATCGCGATCAGACCGGGGCCGTGTTCGACACCCTGCGCTACTTCGACGGTGCGGTGCTGGCCACCCGGGCGAGCGCACCGGCGCTGTTCTCGGTGGCGTTGATGGACGAGGTGTGTCCGCCGTCCACGGTGTACGCCGCGTACAACTCCTACGCCGGGGCGAAGGAGATCCGCGAGTACGCCTACAACCAGCACGAGGGCGGCGGGGCGTTCCACGAGCTGGCCCAGATGACGTGGCTCGCCGACCAGCTCAGCTGAGCTCAGCTATGGGCGTCTAGCCAAACCACGATGTCGTCGAGGACGCCCTCGCGATCGGGCTCGTTGTGCGCCTCGTGGTAGTAGCCCTCGTACATCTTGACGGTGAGATCGGCTGACCCGACGTGCTCGGCCACGAACTCGGTTGCGGCGGGCGGCACCAGCCGGTCGGCCGTCCCGTGGAACACCAGCAGCGGCAGCTTCAACGCCTCGAGTCGGGGCTGCATGGCCACCACGGTCTGCAGGATCTCGGCGCCGGTGCGGGCCCGCAGCTTGCCGAGGTAGTTCAGCGGATCGGTGCGGTAGTCGCGGACGACGTCCAGGTCACGGCTGATAGTTGCCGGGTCCAGCTTGAGCACGCCGAGGTTCGGGGTGAGTCGCGACAGCAGCCCGGACGCCGCCCGCTGCACGCCGTTGGCCGCACTGACGTCCACGGCCGGCGCCGACAGGATCGCGCCACGCAGCTCGATGGGCGTCCCGGTGATGTACTGCAGCGCGATCAACCCGCCGAGGCTGTGCCCGTAGACGAACGCCGGCGCGCCGGGGTGCCGCGACACGGCGAGCCGGGCCAGCTCGTCCACCCCGGCCACCGTCGCGGCCATCGACCCGATGTTGCCGCGGGTGCCGGGTGAGCGTCCGTGCCCGGGGTGGTCGACCGCGTACACGGGATAGCCGGCCGCCACCAGGCGCGACGCGACGGAGGCGTAGCGGCCGCCGTGCTCGTGGACGCCGTGCACCAGCACCACGACGCCCTTCACCGGCGCGTCGCCGGTCCAGCCCTGCCAGTACTGCCCGGACGACAGGGTGCCCTCGACATGCTCGGTCATGCCGCACACCGTATGACGCCGGCCGGCCCCGAGGGAGGGGGCCGGCCGGCTTGGCGGGATATGTCGCTCAGGCGTTGACGAGTTCGGGCGATCCGGCCTCGACGCCGACCTCCTGCTCCGCGGCCGAGTCGGTGCGCAGCACGGTCGCGGCAATGAGCGCGGCGGCCACGGTCAGCGCGGCCGCGATCAGGTAGGCCAGGTGGTAGCCGGAGTTCAGCGCGCTGAGCGCCTCGTGCCCGCGGGTCTTCAACCCGTCGGTCCGCTCAGCGGCCAGCGTTGACAGCACGGCCAGGCCGATGGCGCCGCCGACCTGCGCGGTGGTGTTGACCAGCCCCGACGCCAGCCCCGAGTCCTCCGGTGCGGCGCCGGACATCGCGACCTGCATCAGCACGGGGAAAGCCAGCCCGGCGCCGAGGCCCAGCAGCAGCATCGGCGGCATGACGTCGGCGACGAAGTGGCCGTGTACCGGCGAGTGCGCGAACAGCACCAGTCCGGCGGCGATGATCAGCAGGCCGGTCACCATGGTGCGGGTGGCGCCGAAGCGGGCGGCCACCGGGGCGCCGAATTTCAGCGACACCGCGCCCATCACGACGGTGACCGGCAGGAACGCCAGGCCGACGCTCAGCGCGCTGTAGCCGAGGATCTGCTGCAGGTACAGGGCGCCGAGGAAGAACATCCCGAACATCCCGACGACGGCCAGGGCCTGGACGACGTTCCCGCCGGCCACCGTGCGGGAGCGGAACAGGCGCAGCGGCATCAGCGGGTTGGCGACCCGGCTCTGGCGAACCACGAAGGCGGCGATGAGCGCGACCGCGACGGCGGCCAACCCCAGCGAGCGAAATGCGACCCAACCCACGCGCTCGACCTGCAGGATCGCGTAGACGCCGAGCATGAGTCCGCCGGTCATCAGCGCGGCGCCGGGCACGTCGGCCCCCTGCTTGCGGCCGATGCCGTCCTGGTTCGGTACGAAGCGCAGCGCGAGGAGCACGGTCGCCACGCCGACCGGCAGGTTGACGAAGAAGATCCAGTGCCAGTTGATCGCGCTGGTGAGGACACCGCCGGCGAGCAGGCCGATCGAGCCGCCGCCCGAAGCCACGAAGCCGTAGACGCCGATCGCCTTGGCCATGTCCTTGGGCTCGGGGAACATCGTCACGATCATGCCGAGGATGACGGCCGAGGTGAACGCCCCGCCGACGCCCTGCACGAACCGAGCGGCGATGAGCGTGACCTGGTCCTGCGCGATCCCGCACGCCAGCGAGGCGACGGTGAACACCGTCAACCCGCTCAGGAACACTCGACGCTGCCCGACGAGGTCGCCGATGCGTCCGGCCAGCAGCAGCAGCCCGCCGAAGGCGATCAGGTAGGCGTTGACGACCCAGGACAGGTTGTTCGGCGAGAAGTGCAGGTCGTCCTTGATCGAGGGCAGCGCCACGTTAACGATCGTCGCGTCGAGCACGATCATCAACATGCCGGCGCAGAGCACGTAGAGGGCCAGCCAGCGGGATCGGTCGGTCTTCATATCCAAGACTCCCTGTTCGATTCGTTGTCGTCGATGAGGACGTCGGGGCTGAACCTGCGTTCTCGACATCGTCGGTAGCTAGGACGTGCGGGCCGGGCGGAACTCATCGGTGCCGGGCGAGAAGAGCTCGACGGGCGGCCAGCCCTGCTCGCCGGCCCGGGCGAGAACGGCGCCGGCGAGCTCGGGATCCCCACCGATCAGCAGGGGCGTGGTGCTCGCGTCGAGCTCGGACGCGTGGTCAGCCGCCCACTCGACGGTGGCCATCGCCTGCTCCTCGGTATCCGGGCACGTCGCGAGCACCACGACGCCAGGCAGCGGGTACCCGGCGGCGAACAGCACGAGCAGTGGAGCCGGGCCGGCGCCGGGGGCCGGCCAGTACATGCGCCCGTGCACCCCCCCGCGAAGCTGCACGTCCGCGGTGCGGCGGATCGGAATGTCGCGTTCTTCAGTGACCATGTGCCGACGATGGCATCGGCGCACCCGTGAAGGGAAAGGCCGGTTGCGCATGACGGTGGTGCCGCGTTTGCATCACCGCGGGCGCCGACGTGGGCCACACTGGACGCCGTGGATGACGACAGCGCCGCCGTGCTCGCGCTTCCCTCGGCGCCCGACGCCATCGAGCTGCGGCACCTGCGCGCGTTCGTCGCAGTGGCCGAGGAGCTCAACTTCGGCCGCGCGGCGTCCCGCCTGTATCTCTCGCAGCCGGCGCTGAGCCGCCAGATCCGGGCGCTGGAGCGGCTCGTCGGTCCCGATCTGTTGCGCCGCTCGACCCATCGCGTCGAGCTCACCCTCGCCGGCGAGGCGCTGCTCGACCGAGCCCGGGAGCTGCTGCGCGGCCTGGACCAGGCGATCTCGGCCACCCGGTCGGTGGGCGGCGAGCTGGCCGAACGCATCACCAAGCTGTGGGGCCCGGCCGACGTGCTGACCGCGAACGACGGCTCGTTGCCGGAGCTCCGGGCCGCCTGCGAGGACCTGCACGCGCAGTTCCCGGTCCCGCCCGAGCTCGCGATCGCACCGGTGAACGCGTCGGGCGTCCCGGCATTGACGCTCACGCCGGCGGAGCGGCCGATCACCACCCTGTTCCTGCACGGTGGCGGCCACGCAATGGGCTCGGCGTTCGGCTACCGACACCTGGTCGGCGCGCTCGCCGTCTCGGCCGACACCGGCGTCCTGCTGCCGGAGTACCGGCTGGCGCCCGAGTACCCCTTCCCGGCGTCCCTGGACGATGCCGTGCGCGCGTACGGCTGGCTGCTCGACACCGGCGTCGACCCGACGCTGGTGACGGTGGTCGGCGACTCGTCGGGCGGCGGCCTCGTCGTATCGCTCCTGCTGCGCCTCAGGCAGGACGGCGCGCCGCTGCCGGGTAGCGCGGTGCTGATGTGCCCGTGGATCGACCTGAGCTGCACCATCCAGAAGGCGGCGCCCGGCGAGGCCCAGCCGATGCTCACCATGCAAGCGGCCCGGCGGTGCGCGCCGGCCTACATCGGCGAGCACTCCCTCGACGACCCGCTGCTCAGCCCGCTGCACGCCGACCTGTCCGGGCTGCCGCCCCTGCTCGTCCAGGCCGGTACCGGCGATGCCGTGCTCGAGGACGCCCGCCAGTTCGTCGACCGCGTTCAGGAGCACGGCGGCGACGCCCGGCTCGAGCTCTATCCGATCGGCACCCACGACTTCCACATCTTCTGGTCGTTCCTGCCCGAGGCCGCTGACGCCCTGGACCATGCCGGCCGTTTCATCCGTTCGGTCGGCGCCGCCCGCCCGAGCCTCCGTTCCGACGCCGCCCGCTAGCCCGGCCTCGACCGCACCGGGTTATTTGCGCGTTCAACTAGTATGGGCGACGTGGACTACGGGCACGAGTTGCAGTTCGGGACGTTCCTCACGCCGTCGGCGGTCGATGCGGACGCCGTGGTCGAACTCGCCGTGCTCACCGAACTCGTCGGGCTCGATCTCGTCACCATCCAGGATCATCCGTACCAGGCGCGGTTTCTCGATACCTGGACGCTGCTGGCGGTGATCGCCGCCCGCACCTCGACGCTGCGGGTGTCCCCGAACGTCGCCAACCTGCCGCTGCGCCCGCCCGTCGTGCTGGCCCGCAGCGTTGCCACCCTGGACCTGCTCACCGGCGGCCGGGTCGAGCTGGGCCTGGGCGCCGGCGGGTTCCAGGACGCGATCGCGGCGGTCGGCGGTCCGCGCCGTACCCCGGCGCAGGCCGTGGCCGCGCTCGACGAGGCGCTGGACATCATCCGGGCGGTCTGGGACGTCGACGGCGGGTCCCTGCGCCATCAGGGTGAGCACTACCGCGTGGTCGGCGCGCACCCCGGACCGGCGCCGGCGCATCCGGTCGAGATCTGGCTCGGCGCCTACAAACCGCGGATGCTGGCCCTCACCGGGGCCAAGGCGGACGGATGGCTGCCGAGCATGTCCTATGCCGGTCCGGAGCAGCTGCCCGCGATGAACGCGATCATCGATGACGCCGCGCGCGCCGCCGGCCGCGCCCCGTCCGACGTGCGCCGGCTGTACAACGTCGGTGCGCAGGTCGGCCCCGAGCAGCTGGCCGACCTCGCGCTGACCCACGGCATGAGCACGTTCATCCTGGCCGGCGACGATCCGGACGCGATCCGCCGGTTCGGCAACGATGTGGCGCCCGCTGTGCGCGAGCTGGTCGCCGCCGGACGCAGCCGGGCGACCCGACCCACGGCAGCCACGACGAGCGGCGAACCGTTCACCGTTCGGGCGACGCTCGACGACGGCGTCCGGCGCAGCGACGAGAAGGCGTGGGACGAGGCCACCCGGCCGCACGGGCCCGAGCCCGACCCGGGACGGCGCTACACGGTCGACCAGCTGGCGACGGGCAAGCACCTGATCGACGTACACGACATGTTCCGCCGGGAGCTGGTCCAGCTGCACGATCTCGTCGAGCAGGTCGAGGCCGGCACCGCCGAGGTCGGCGCTGCCCGCGACCTGATCAACACGATGACCCTGCGGCAGAACAACTGGACGCTCGGCGCCTACTGCGAGTCGTACTGCCGCATGCTGACCATGCATCACACGGGCGAGGACACGCTCGTGTTCCCGCGGCTGCGGCACGGCGATCCGGCGCTGCGTCCGGTGATCGCGCGGCTCGAGGAGGAGCACGAGGTGATCGCCGGAATCCTCGACCGCATCGACCGGGCCCTGGTCGCGGTGGTCGCCGATCCCGAGGGCCTGCAGCAACTGCGCGCCGCACTCGACCTGCTCACCGACGCCTTGCTGTCGCACCTGTCCTACGAGGAACGCGAGCTCGTCGAACCCCTGGCCCGATTCGGCTAGTGCCGCGCTGGGCAGTCAGCTCTGGACCACGTCGTCGATCACGAACGTGTCCTGGGACGAGGTGGTGCTCGACGAGCTGAAGGTGTGCCCGGTCAGCGCGGTGACCCCGGGGGTGGTCGGCGGGGCCGTGCCCACGACCGTGCCGTCCAGTGAGACCTGCGCGCCGGCGAGCGTTGCCGACACCCTGATCGTGTGCCAGGTCTTCAGCGGTACCGCGCCGGGTGGGGTCAGCTTCGTCCAGGCCTTCGTCGCGGCGTTGTACCAGGCGATGCTGCCGTCCGACATGACCGCGACCTGGTAGGCGTTCGCCGTGGACCCGTCGGCCAGGGTGCCGTTCGTGACGAACTGGAACGTCCGCGCGTACCCGATGGAACTGAACTGGAACGACAGGTCCTGGGTCGGCGCCGCGGCGCTGACCCAGCGCGCCTGCGCGATCTTGTCGTTCCACGCGTCGGCGAGCAGCAGGGCGTGGGCCTCGCCGACCGGGGTGTTTATGTCGGTCACCGTCGCCCCGACCGCATCGGTGTATCCACGCGGCACGTAGCCGACCGCGTCGTTGGCGAACGAGTCGACGGTGGAGTACAGCTCGACCTCGTTCAGGAACGACCCCGAGCGATCAGTGTTGTGGTCGTTCACCGTCACTCGGACGTACTTCGCGGGCACCCCGCTGATCGCGAAGTACGTCAGCGCGTAGCTGGTCAGCGCGCCGGTGTTCACCACGGTCTGCCAGCTCGTGCCGTCGGTGCTGACGTCCACGGTCGCGGACGACGGCTGGCCCGGGTGCAGGCTCAGCCCAGCCTTGGTGAGTGTGTACGTCTTGTCCAGCGTGACTGTATAAGTGCTCGGGCCCTGGCCGGACTTGCGCACCGCCGACGAACCCCAGTCGGTGCTGCCGTCGATCGCCCCCACCGGACGCATCTCCGGCAGCCGGCGCTGCGTCGACGTCAGGTCGGTGGAGACCGTCACCGTGCCGGCCAGGTACTTGTCCAGCAGGTCGATCTTGCCGACCCCGGGCGTGACGACGTCGACGAACTTCTTCCATACCCGGTACTTGCCGTCGACCTGGTACCCCGAGTCGGCCGGCGGGCAACCCCACGACGCCGCACAGTTGTCGCCGACGGCCAGCACGCGGTTGGAGTTCACCACGGCCAGCGCGCCATTGCCCGACGAGCCGTGCGAGCGCTGGTACGCGCCTGTGTCCTGGTCGGGGTAGTTGTGATAGATCACCTGGGCGTTGACGAACGTCGTCCCCAGACCGTCGGGCGAGATCGCGACCCAGTTGTCCGGCCGGCCCCACAGCAGCGCCAGCACGCCGTTGGGCAGCAGCCGCAGGTCGGGCATGATGCCCGTGACCGGGGCCGGGTCACCGGTCGCCGTCGCGATCTGTACCGGGGTGGCGGGCGACCAGGTCAGCCCGTCGTCCGTCGACCGCGACGTGTACATCCCGGTCAGCGTGCTGCCGACGTGGCTGCGCGCGACGGCCACCAGGTCACCGGCGGCGTTGTAGCTGACCGCCGTCTCGTTGAAGGTGCGCGTGCCCTGGGGCGGGAAGATCGTTGCGTAGCGCTGCCAGGTGCCGCCCTGGTCGTGGCTGATCGCGAGCTCGGACGTGCCGGCCGACTCGCCCTGGTACGCGGTGTAGTACGTCAGCAGCAGGTCCCCGTTCGGCAGCGGGGTGATGTCGCGGTCGACGCGCAGTCCGCGGTTGAACCGGGTCGGGTCGAACGTCTTGTCGGTGGTGAAGGTGGCCAATTGCGTCTGCCAGGTCTTACCGCCGTCGCGGGACACCTGCTCGGTCAATTGCGCGGTGTGCGCGTCGATGACTGTGGCCGGGATGAATCCGACGCCGAGGATCGTGCCGTCGTGCAGCTGGGCGTAGAAACCGCCGATGCCGCCGGTGTACTGCGCGCTCGGGAACGTGTAGCCGTGATCGGCGGACGTGATCAGCGGGCGCACGCCGTCGACCGTCGCAACGTCGGAGTTCTCGGTCCAGCTGAGCAGGACCGACCGGGTGGGGCGTCCGTTGGCGTCGACCGCGTCGAAGGCGTCGGCCAGCGGTGCGGCGGCGATGACGTTAGGCCCCGGCTCGAACACGGTCGTCGGCTGCTGTTGCTGGATCGCGTAGCCCTCTGGATCGGCGCCCGATGTCGGCGTGTCCTCGACCGGTGGCGACTCGGGTGGTGTCGTGGCCGCGGCCGTGTCGCGCGATGGTCCGGACCGGCCGCCGGCGACGCCGCTCGACCCGGCGATCGCGGTGACGCACACCAGACCGAGAGCGGTCAGGACGTTGCGGAATCTG
The DNA here is from genome assembly GCA_036502575.1 of Jatrophihabitantaceae bacterium. Lineage (GTDB taxonomy): Bacteria > Actinomycetota > Actinomycetes > Mycobacteriales > Jatrophihabitantaceae > DASXRA01. The sequence goes on from DASXYL010000083.1 coordinate 106,374, forward strand.
GACATGCTCGGCCTCCGGGGGATCGGGGTCAGACGTCGAGCAGGTAGCGCTCGGCCGGCGAGAGCCGCTCGTACACCGCCGGCCGGATGTACTCGGCCTGGTTCAACTGCTGCGGCTCGTCGCGCCGGCAGAACGACAAGGTCAGGCCACGGCGAGGGGCCGCGGTGCGATTGCGGGTACCGCCGTGCCACACGTGCGCGTTGAAGACGATCACCGTGCCGGCCTCGGCGGTGAGCAGCACCTCGTCCGGATTCGGGGCGAACACGTCGTCCATCACCTCGGCCGGCAGCTGTCCGCTGCGGTGCGTGCCGGGCACCGCCCGGGTGGCCCCGTTGTCCGCGGTGAAATCGTCGACGAGCCAGATCGAGTTGCAGATCTTGAACCGGCCGTCGCCGCGCGCCGCGCCGCAGTCGGAGTGCAGGTGCTGATCACCCTCGCCGGGACGAGCCGCGCGGGCGTTGAGGGAGTTCACCCGGAAGTCGCCGAGCACGTGGCGCACACCGGCCAGCACGCGTGGTTCGCGCAGCATCCGCTCGAACATCTCGCCCTTGTTGATCAGGTCGGCGAGCAGGTCGGCTCCGGGCTGCCCACCGCCGACCTCGTGGGCGGCGGCGCGACCCTCACGCTCCTGCAGCTCGGCGAGACGGTCGCGGATCTGTTCCAGCCAGTCCGGGTCGATCACCTCGGGCAACACCACGAAGCCCCGGTCGTCCAACTCGGCGTAGGCCTCGGCCGGCAGCGCGCCGGACGTGACGCCGAGCGCGTCCAGCGCCGCCTCGACCGACGTCACGGCGTCCCTCGCACCGGGTAGGTGGCCCGGAGGTCGATCTCGGAGTACTGAAGATGCCGGGTCAGTGGGTCCTCGGTCATCGCGGCGTCCGTGACCGGCAACAGGGCGTGCGTCTCGTTGTGCATCCGGCAGTACGCCTCGGCGAAGTTCACGCCGGCGGCCCGACCGAACTCGCCGTTGTTGGACTCGATCAGCTTGCGCGAGAACAGCCCGGCGTACCCCTGGCTGGCGAAGCAGTCCATGGCCCCGATCTTGCGGCCCACCACCGGGGTGATGTCGACGTAGACGTCGTTGCGTATTCCGTACAGGCTCAGCCCGTCGGTCGTGGCGACGGGCAGCGAGGTGAGGAAGACCTGCTTGACGTTGACCTCCGGACGGCCGTCCAGGTTCTGCAGGTAGACGCCGGCCCGCCCGATCCCGGCGAGCGCGGTCATGGTTGCCGCCGTGTGGGAGTTGGACGTGACCACGGGATTCTGCGGGTAGTCGCAGATGACGATGTCGGGTGCCTCGGCGGCCACCGCCTGCGCCACCTGCTCGACCACGTCGTCGTGCAGGGTCGTCAGCGCGTCGTCCCGGTCGAGGGTGAGCAGCTTGCCGATGCCGACGATGTCCGCCGCTCGCTCGAGCTCGTGCTTCTTGTTCGCCACGACCTCCGCCAGCCCGGCCTCGACGACCTCCGCATCCGGGGCGTCCTTGCGCCACTCCTCGGCGTACCGGTTGGGATGGATGCGTCCGCCGTGGGTGAGGATCAGCGCGACGATCTCGTCGCCGGCGTCGGCGTGCCGGGCGAGGGTCCCGCCGCAGTTGGTGATCGTGTCCGCGGGGTGGGCGTAAATCGTCATGACCTTCATGCGTCACCGTCCGAAACGTCGTCGATCAGGTAGAAGCCGCCGTACTCCGGTGGATCCCCGGTGCTGAACGTGACGCCGTCGAAGGAGGTCGCCGGCCCCGCCTTGGCCGGGGTGGTGAAGGCCTGCCCGTTCAGGGTGAGCGTCGCCGACGAGTCGGTGGCGTCGAGGCTCATCGGCACGTACGTCCGGGGCGGGATGACCGTGCTGAGCCGGCCGAGCGTGATCCAGCTCGTGCCGTCGAAGGCGCGCACCGACTGCGGCACCGTCGCCGTGGCCCCGGCGACGATGTCGAACTTCCACCCCGCGGCCGATGCGTCGCCGACCGAGACGGTGAACTTCGCCCGCGCGTCCTGGTACCCCCACTGCAGGCTGACCTTCGCGTGGTCGGTGGCGGCAAACGGACGGGTGATCCGGGCGTTGTCGTCGGTCCACTTGTCGAACAGCCGCAGCGCGGTCGAGCTGTGGTAGCCGCCGAAGTCGGCGTAGGCCGGGTTGTCGGGCACGTCGCTGACCCAGGCGTTCTTGGCACCGGTCCAGCCGCGCGGGATGCCGAACGCGGTCTCGTTCTCGAAGCTGTCGACGTCGGCCGAGTACAGCTCGAGTTCGGTCACCGTCGTCGTGACGCCGGCCGGTCCGGTGACCTTGACGTACTGCGCGGTCTGGGCGGCGAAGTCGGTGTACTCGAGCGCGCGGTCGGTCCGATCGGTGGCCGTCACGACCGGGGCCGACCACTGCCCGCCGTCGGTGGACAGCTGCACGGTCGCGCTCTGCGGCTGGGTGCCGTGCCCGAGCATGAGCCCCATCTTGTCGAGGTTGTAGGGCCGGTCGAGCTTGACGACCAGGTCCGGCGCCGCGCCCTTCCGCGCCGAGAGCACGGCCTCGGCCCCCGGCACGGAACTGCCGTCGAACGCGCCGAGTGGTCGCTGCTCGGGGAAGGCCCGATTCTTCTTGGCGAACGTCCCGGTCACCGTGGCGGTGCCGTCGAGCAGTTTCGTCATGAGGTCGATCCGGCCGACCCCGGGGGTGAGTGCACTGACGTAGTTGGCGCTGATGCCGAACTGCTCGTTGTAGGCCCCGCAGCCCCACACGTGGCACTGGTCGTAGAAGACAACGGCCCGGTTCGCGCCGACGGTCTCCATCGAGTTGTTGCCACTGGTTCCGTCATAGCGGCCGTTGTTGCCGGTGGACGGGTAGTTCGCGAACACCGTCGTCTGGGTGTTCCAGGTCTTCGCGGTGCCGTCGTAGTTCACCAGTACGCGCACGTCCGGACGGCCGGTGAGCAGCAGCAGCGTGCCGTTGGGCTGCAGCACCAGGTCGGGCAGGATGCCGTGCACCTGCTTTCCGTCCGGCCCCAACACTGGTGTGGACTCGCTCCACGTTCGCCCGTCGTCGTCGGAGAACGACTGCACCAGAAAGGCCTCCGGCGAGTTGACCGTGCGCATGATCGCGGTCAACCGGCCATCGAGCGTGTAGGCCCACCCGACCTCGTTCGTGCCGGGCGTCGACGCCGCCGGGATGACCGAGCGCAGCGACCAGGTCAACCCGTTGTCGCTCGACTGCAACACGATCGAGGTCTGCCGGCTCGAACCCTTGAACACGGTGTACGCGGACAGGATCAGGCTGCCGTCGCCCAGCAGGATCGGGCGGCGGTTCACGCGCAGCCCGTTGGTCATCGGCCCGAGCACCTTGTCCGCCGGCATCGTCACCGGTGCCTGGTGGAGCGTCCACGTGCTGCCGTTCTTCGAGGTCCGCACCCGCAGGTAGATCTGGGTGTGCGTGGCATCGGTCCACTCCGGGATGAAGTCGACCGACAGCAGCGACCCGTCCGCCCGCCGCATCATGGTGAGCGCCGTCGCCGGGGAGTTGTGCTGTGTGGTGAGGAACGACCGGCCGGAGTCCTCGGATCGGGACAGGTTCAGCACGCTTTCGGCCGAGCCGACATCGGGGTTCGCTCCGGTCGTGACGTACATCTGCTGCACCGTCCGACCGGACGGGTCGACGATGTTCTTGGCGAACGACGCCGGCGCGGCCGCCACCAGCCCGGGGGCCCAGTTGAGCACGTTCCAGTGCGAGCCAACTCCGGTCGCGAACCGATCCGGCGGCGCGCCGTCGCCGGCGACGAACTCGTCGCCCTTCAGCGGCAACGACCCGCCGGAGAGCTTCACTGCCGTGGTGGCGGCCCCTACGAGGATGAACGCGGTCGCGAATCCGATCGTGGCGCCACGGGCGGGTGATGCAACGGTCGTCGTCCAGGACGGCATGCGTGCCCCCAGGCAATGTGGAACGCGATTTCAGGAACCGTAACAGCGACACTCTTGACATGGCAAGGCGTTCCATACGACGCTTCAGCCCTTACTCGGCCGCCCGAAACACCCTTCGGCGGAAGGATTCGCGTGCGCATCACCAGCGTCGAACCGGTTCTGCTGTCCGGGCCGTCCAGCAACGATCGATGGATCTCGGTCGCGAAGCGGCTGCGTACCGCGGCGTTCGTCGAGGTCCGTACCGACAACGGGTTGGTCGGGGTCGGCGAGACCTACGTCGGGTACTTCGCCCCGGAACTCGTCGCGCCCGTCGTCGACTACGTCCGACCGATCCTGCTCGCCGCCGACGAGGTCGACGTCGCGGTGCTGACCAACCGAATGCGCCGCTGCCTGGGATTCTGGGCGCGGGTGGGGGTGGGGTCGGCGATCCTGTCCGGCGTCGAGGCGGCGCTGTGGGATCTCGCCGGCCAGGCGGCCGGCGTCCCGGTGTACGAGTTGCTCGGCGGGGCCCGGCACGAGCGGTTGCGCCTGTACGCAACCGGCGGTCCGTCCCTGCTTCCGGTCGACAGCTTCCGGCGCAAGCTGGACCGTTACCTGGAACTTGGTTTCACGGCGATGAAGGTCGCCACCGGGTACCTCGACCTCAGCCGTGCTGCACGTTCGGGACCGGCCGGTCCCGAGGCCAGCGCGCAGGTCGAGGTCGACAAGCTGGAGATGATGCGCGCGCACCTGGGCCCGGACGTCGGCATCGCGCTGGACGGGCACATGGGTCACCGCGACGGCGTCGACCGGTGGGACGGGCCGACCGCCGCCGCCGCGCTACACGCGCTCGCTCCCTACGACCTGCTGTTCTTCGAAGAGCCCCTCGCCTACGACGATCCCGAGGAGTACGCGCAGCTGCGGGCGGAGTCCACCGTTCCGATTGCCGGCGGTGAGCAGCTGACCAGCGCCGAGGAGTTCCGGCTCTGGACGTATCGGGGAGCGTTCGACATCGTCCAGCCCGACGCGGCCTGGCTGGGCCTGTCGGACTTCATGACCGTCGGCGTGCGGGCGGCGGCGGACGGCGCCGGTATCGCCTCGCACTCGTGGAGCGCCGGGGGCGGCGTCATGCAGAACCTGCACGCCGCTTTCGCCTGCTCGGCAACGGTGATCGTCGAGGGGATCCCCGACCCCGGCGAGCTGCACACCCGGTTGTGGGGCGACAACTTCGTCGTCGAGGACGGCCACGTGCTGCCCCCGCAGGCCCCCGGACTCGGCGTGCAGCTCAGCGACGAGACCAAGAACCGATTCCCTTTCGTCGCCGGCGTCGAGGAGTTCTCCAGCGTGCCCGGCAAGGTCCTGGCGAGCTGAGCCGGCCGTGCCGCACGTCCTGGTCGCGCAACCGATCGATGCCGCCGGGCTCGAGCAGTGCCGGACCATGGCCACCGTCGAGATCGCCGCGCCGTTCGGGCCGGGCCACGTGCTGTCCGGCGACCAGGCCGCCCGGACCCAGATCCTCTTCTCCGACGTCGCGCCGGCCAACGCTGTCGAGATGGCATCGCTACGCTGGATCCAGCTCGGCTCACACGGCTACTCGCAGTTCAACGGCATCGCGCTGCCCCGCGGCGTCCGGGTCTGCAACGCCAGCGGCGTCAACGACATCCCGATCGCCGAATGGTGTGTGCTGATGATGCTGGCGTTCGAGCGGGGGCTCGTCCGCATGCTCGACGAGCAGCGTGCGCACCGGTGGAATCGCGACGTCCAATTCCAGGCCGAACTGCGCGGGCGCCGGGTCGGCATCCTCGGCTACGGCAACATCGGCCAGGAGGTGGCCCGTCACTGTCACGCGCTCGGCCTGCAGGTGTGGACGCTCTCGCGGTTTCGCTCCGGGGCACGCGAGCTCCGCTACCACCCCGTCGAGGCGCCGGCGCCCGTTCCCGATCGCCGCTTCCTACCGGGCGAGCGGGCCGAGTTCCTCGGCGGCCTGGACTACCTCGTCGTGACCACCCCGGCGACGAGTGCGACGCGGGGCTACCTGGACCGGTCGGCGCTGGCCGAGTTGCCGCCACACGCGGTGCTGCTGAACCCGGCCCGCGCGCAAGTCGTCGACGAGAGCGCCCTGATCGAAGCATTGCGCGCGGGCACGATCGCCGGGGCCGCGCTCGACGATCACTACCGAACCCCGATGCCGGCCGATGACCCGTTCTGGGAGCTGCCCAACACGATCGTCTCGCCGCACGTGTCGGGTTCGACCGGCAGCACGTACTACCGCGAGCGGATCTGGGACCTGTTCAACCGGAACCTGCGACGGGACCTGAACGGCGAACCGCTGCTCGACCTCATTCCCGAGTGCGATCTCGAACTGGCCTAAGGAGTTCTGATGGGTGTACGCGTTCAGTCGCCGGTCGTGTGGAATCGGACCGCCCCGGGGAGGAGCCGGCGACTCATGGTCGCGGTGGGCGCGATCGTCGTCGTGACCGTGTCAGGTCTCGCCGCGGCCGGTCCCACGACCCAGGCGCCGGCGCTGCCGAGCGGCGCGGACCCGAACGGCCAGGTGCTGTCCCTCGGAGACATGTGGAGTCCGTGGCACCCGGCGCCGGGCCAACTCGGCACGTGGGGTGTCGGCTTCGCCACGGACCAGGTACTGAGCGGCGCCTACTGCAAGAGCCAACCGACCGCGCTGCAACGGATGCCGTGCGCGGGAACGACGGCCAAGCGGGTGCTGTCCACGTGGTCGCGCCACTACGACGATCCGACGGCACCGCAGGACGGAGGTGTGGGCGTGTCGGAGCAGAACGGGCTGGCCTTCACCACCGACCTCGACGGGAAGGCGTTCGAGAACTTCGACCTCACCACGACGACCCGCCTGCGCAGCGGGCAGATCCTCACGGCCCAGTTCAGCGCGGCGACGCAGAGCCCCACCGGGCTCGGCATCCGCATGGGATCGAGCAACGACGTCGGGCGCACCTGGAAGTCCTGGGACTCCGAGTTGGTCCAACCGTCCGAACCGCTGGCGTGGATCCGGGTGCAGCGCACCCTGATGGAGCTGACCGACGGCACGTTGCTGTTGACCGGGTACGGCGCGATCAAGGCGACCGGTGCGGCGGTCAGTCTCGTGTTCGAGAGCACCGACGGCGGCCATCACTGGACCGTGCGCTCGATCCTGCGCGGAGCGCGGGGCATCAACGAGATGGCGATGGTGCGCGCCACGGACGGCCGCCTGGTGGCGCTGATTCGCCAGGCCGGCTCGCCGTCCGGGCTGCTGCAGCTGTACCAGCTGCTGCAGACCTTCTCCACCGACGACGGCCGCACCTGGAGCCCGCTCACCGTGCTGAAGGCCCCGGCCGGGATGCCCAACGCCGGCGCTGATCCGAATCTGATCCTGCTGTCCAACGGCGCGATGATGGCGTCCTACGGCCGGCCGGACAACTCCGTGCTGATCTCCTGGGACGGCACCGGGAATACGTGGGACAAGGGTGACACCGTGTTCGCCAACCCGGCGGCGACCACCGATCCTGGTCGCTACCACGGGTCCAGTGGCAACACCACCATCCAGGCTGTGGGTACGAACTACGCGCTCTACTGGGGCGACACCTGCCACACGATCTACCTGTGCCGCGAGTACGGGCAGGCCAACGAGGTCTTCGTCCGGCGCGTCGACGCGGTGAAGGGCGGCGCCGGCAAGCTCGATCTGATGACGCGCTACCTGGACGGCTCGGTCAAGCTCGAGGGGCAGGTCCGCCCGGCCGGCCGGCTGGCGCCCGAGGCGCGACTGGCCGGAGCGATCGACGGATCCACCGGCGTCAATGCGGCCGCTTTCCTCAAGCAGGGAACGGACTTCACCGTCCAGCTCGACGAGCCGCGCGCCATCAACCAGCTCGGCCTGATGCTCGGCAACGGCGTCGCGCAGTCGGTGGACATCCAGACGTCGATGGACGGCCACAGCTGGAGTGCGCCGATCGTGGCGATCCGCGACACGGTCGACTACGCGATGCGCTACTACACGTTCCCCACCACCACGGCCAAGTACGTCCGGGTGACGCCGACCGACCACCGGGCGACCACCATCACCGAGCTCGAGCTCTACAGCCCCGACACCTGGACGTTCGAGAACGACGCCCCGAACACCACTCCGCGGGGCTTCACGGACACCCGCTACGCGACGGTGGCCGACTACCTGTTCCCCGGTTGGCATTCGGAGAAGCGGATGATCCTGGTCGACATGGACCCGACCACCACCGCGACGGCGACGCTGCCGACGCCGGACGTGTCGGCGCAGCACGCATCCTTCGCGTACTCCGGCGAGGGATACGGCGCGGGCATCATCTGGGACGTCAACGGCAAGGACGCGTCAGGCAATCAGGTGCCGGGCTACCGGTTCCTGCTGACGCCGAACTTCACCGCGAAGGCGTTCACCCTCTCGGCGTGGAACGGCGCCGCCTGGCAGGTGATCAGCACCGGGGCGATCCCGCAGCCGGCGAACGAGGTGCTGGTCCCGGTGACGATCGACACCACCGCCGATCAGGCCACCCTGACCGTCAATGGCGTCGCGGTGAGCACGGCGGTCAGGGCCAACCCGGCTACCAGCTTCGACGGCCTGACCTTCACCACCAACGGGGACAAGGCCGTGAACATGGAGGCCAGCTTCGACGAGATCAACGTGACGGCGCTGGGGGCGCCGGGAGCGCTCACTCAGTGAGCCGCGGGCGCGCGATGCCGTCCGCCTGCATGCCTTTCAGCACAGTGCGGGCGGCGTCGAGCGTCGTGTCGATGTCCTGCTCGGTGTGCGCGCCGGAGATGTGGTTGCGCTTCAGGGCCAGCGGCAGCATCAGGTGCCCGGCCTCGGTCATCCGCCGGTGGAAGGCGACGTAGGCGTCGGTGTCGTTAGCCAGCAGGTCGCGGTAGCCGTGGACCTCGCCGGGCGTGAAGTACACGCAGAACACGCCGCCGAATCCGGCCACGGTCGCGGCCAGTCCGAGCTCGTCGACGATCGCGCGGAGCCCCGCCCGCATCCGATCGCCCAATGCGTAGGTACGGACGTAGAAGTCGGGGTTGGCGCGCAGGTAGTCGATGGTCGCGATCGCCGCGGCCGTGCCGATCGGGCCGCCGTTGAACGTCCCGGCGAGCAAGACGTCGCCGCCGTGCCCGTCGAAGCGCTCCATCAGGTCACGACGCCCGCCCAGCCCGCCGATCGGCACGCCGTTGGCCATGCCCTTGCCGAACGTCGTCAGGTCGGGCGTGACCCCGCAGATCTGCTGGTAGCCGCCGAGGGCGTGCCGAAAGCCCGTGATGACCTCGTCGAAGATCAGCAACGCGCCCTGTTCGTCGGTCACCCGGCGCAATGCGGTGACGAACTCCTGGGTCGGGACGAGCGCGCCCACGTTGTGCGGGATGGGCTCGAGCAGCACCGCGGCGATCTGGTCCGGGTACTGGGCGAACAGCGCCTCGACCGAGGCCAGGTCGTTGAACTCCGCGATCAACGTCGCGTCGATCATCTCCTCGAGGATGCCGGCCGACAGCGGGTCGCGGCCGTACGCGCGGTCCGGAGCCGAGATCACGTTGCGGGCCACCGAGTCGTGCCAGCCGTGGAAGCCGCCCTGGAACTTGATCAGGTAACGACGCTCCGTCGCGGCCCGGGCCAGGCGCACCGCCTGGAAAGTCGCTTCCGAGCCGGTCATCGTGGAGATCGCCATGTCGGCCGACGGGACCAGCTCGACAACCCGCTCCGCGAGCTCCACTTCCAGTTCGCTGACGCCGAGGCCGACGAGGTCGAGGCCGCCGGCGAGGACGGCGCGCACCGCGTCGTTCACGATCGGTTCGTTGTGCCCGAGCAGGATTGCCCCGAACGCGGCGTGATAGTCCAGATAGCGCCGCCCGTCCAGGTCAGTGACCCAGGCGCCGTCCGCCGCGGCGAACGCGTAGGGCGCACCGATGGACCGGGTCGCCGAGTTCACTCCACCGGGCAGGACCCGGGCCGCTGCCTCGGCGAGGGCGCGACCTCGGGACGGATCGATCGCCGACGCGTGGACGTCCTCGCGGGTCGCGGACATGCTCACTCTTCTCCATATGGAATGTCGTTCCAAATCGAAGATATGCTGGCCCCTGCGCACTGTCAATCAGCTGATCCGGCCGACCCGCGCCGACGGTTCTTGACAGGACCCGCCGTCAATGACGAGGATATCCGAGACATGGAAATACGTTCCGCATCGTCGCCGGAATGGTCGCGCGCTCATGACTGAGGTGGGGGTCCTCGTCGTCGGTGCGGGATTCATCGCCGACTCGCACATCCGAGCCCTCACTGCGCAGCCCCGCGCAGCGTTGGCCGGCGTGGTCGACGTGGACCCGGCCCGGGCGGCCGCCTTCGGCTACGCGCACGGCAATGCCCGCCACGGCACCGATCTGGCCGAGGCCCTGACCTGGCCGGACGTCGACGCGGTCATCGTCTGCACCCCCAACGACACGCACGTGGCGATCGCCCTCGACGTGGCCGCCGCCGGCAAGCACTTGCTCGTCGAGAAGCCGCTCGCGACATCGGTGGCCGGGGCCCGCCGGGTGGTGGACGCGTTCGCCGCGGCCGGCCGGGTGGTCGCCGCGGCGCACACGCACCGCAGGTACGACTACGGCATCGCCGTCCGGTCGGTGATCGAATCCGGCGCGATCGGCACCCCGGTCGCAGCTCGGTTGTCCATCCTGGGCGGCTGGATCTGGCCCGACTGGCGGGCCTGGGTGCTCGATCCGGAGCGCTCCGGCGGGCACTCGCTGCACAACGGCGTGCACCTGCTGGACCTGGTCACCTGGTGGCTCGGCGACGAGCCCCGCCGCGTGTACGCCCGCGGCCGGAGGCAAACCGCAGGCGAGCTGCGCATCTACGACTACCTCGAAATGACCGTCGAATATGCCCGCGGCGGCACCGCGGTGTGCGAGATGAGCCGCGCCCATCGTCCGGGATCCTTCGGCTACCGCGACGTGCTCGTGGCCGGCACGGACGGCGTGATCGAGCAGGGGTGGGACGCCGAGTCGTCGCTGCTGTTCACCGAGGGCGGCCTGGCGCAGGTGCCTGCATCCGGGGGCGATGCCTTCGCCCGGCAACTCGCCGCCTGGCTCGACTCCTTCGGCGGCGGCGACCCGGTGATGAGCCCGGACGACGCCGTGCTCGCGGTCGCCCTGGGCCTGGCGTCCGAGCTGTCCATCGAGCGGGGCGAACCGGTCGAGCTGGCCGAGACGCTCGAGGCGATCCGCGCATGATCGGCGTGCTGCTGGCCGGGTTCGCCGGCATCGGCGACCAGGACCACCAGAGTGCGATGTACCTCCCGGCGTGGCGGGCGCAGGCCGGCGCGCGCATCGTCGCCGTGGTGCCGAGCGAGGCCGGCGACCTCGCGACCGCGCAGAAGGTGGCCGCCGAGCTGGCCGTGCCGTGCCGTGACCGCCTCGACGTCGCGCTGGCCGACGACAGCGTCGACCTCGTCAGCGTCGCGGTACCGCTGCCCCAGCGGGTCGACGTCGTGACCGCCGCCCTGCGGGCCGGCAAGCACGTCCTCGCCGACAAGCCCCTGGCCGCCACTCTCGACGAGGTCGAGGCGATCGCCAACGTCCTGGCCGCTCACCCGCGGGTGCTGGTGCCGGCGCTTCCGCACCGCTTGGCCGGTCCGGTGTTGTCGGCGCGCGCGGCGCTGGCGGCCGGTCGGGTCGGCCTGCCCTGGAACGTCCAGGCCGACTTCCTCGTGGCGGGTGGCTCACTCGCGCCGACCGGCGAGTTGCTCAACCTGGCTGTACATCCGGTCGACGTGCTGCACGCCCTGCTCGGCCTGGACGCGCGGCGGGTTCACGTCCGGCGCGGCAATTACTGGCACGCCGCGCCCGGCGCCGAGGATTTCGTCGTGCTGCTGATCGACTACGACAACGGCGTGACCGGCACCATCGTGACCGGGCGCACCGGCGAGCTGGACGACGTCGCGCCGAGCAGCCTGATCCGGCACCGGTACCGGATCAGTGGCTCGCACGGTGTGCTGGACGTCGACGCCGGCCAGCCCGCGCTGAGCGTGCGTACCGCTTCGGCCGCCTCGTCGCCATGGGTCGGCCCGGGTCCGGTCGCCACCCTGGTGGACGCGACCTGCCGGGCGGTGACGTCCGGTGCCAAGCCGCCCGTCGGCCTGGACGATGCCCGCCATGTCCATCGGGTGCTCGATGCCGCCTACCGGTCGCTGGCATCCGGGCGGCCGGAGAACGTCACGACCGGGGAGGCCACCGATGCGGCTGGTTAGCTACGACAGGGACGGATCGCTGCGGCACGGGCGCCTGGACGGGGCGGACGTGCACGAACTGGGCGACGGCGACCTGCTCGCGCTGCTGCAGGACGTCTTCCCGCTGCATCTCGCCGACCTGCCACCCGTCCGGGCGCGCTACGGCGTGGACGAGATCAGCCTGCGCGCCCCGCTGACCCGTCCGGGCAAGCTGCTGGCCGCCGCCGCCAACTACCAGGCCCACGTGACCGAGACCGGCGGGGCGCCGCTCGACAAGTCGGCCCTGTCGCCCCGGCTGTTCCTCAAACCGTCGACCTCCGTCACCGGCCCCGGTGCGGCGATCGAGTTGCCCGAGCTGAGCAAGCAGATCGACTGGGAGGCCGAGCTCGGCGTGGTGATCGGCCGTCCGGTCAAGGACGTCGCGGTCGCCGACGCCCTGGACGCCGTGGCCGGCTACCTGTGCGCCAACGACATCTCAGCCCGGTCGGTGGACTACGGCATCGTCCGCGACACGGACGACAAGGCGGTGTGGTTCTTCGACTGGCTGGCCGGCAAGTGGTTCGACGGGTTCGCCCCAATGGGCCCCTACCTGGTGACCGCGGACGAGGTGCCCGATCCGCAGGACCTCGCGGTGCGCTTCGAACGCAACGGGGTCTTGCGCCAGAGCGGGTCCACCCGGGAGATGATCTTCTCGGTCGCCGAGCTGGTCGCGCACGCCTCGCGCCTGATGACGCTCGAGCCCGGCGACATAATCCTCACCGGAACACCGGCCGGCGTCGGAGCTGCGACCGGCGACTATCTCAGCGCCGGGGATCGGATGGCCGTGACCATCGGCGATCTGGGCACGCTGGATAACGAGCTGCGGTGAGCAAGAATGTCGTTGTCAACCGCTCCAGTAGGAGGCACGAGACCGTGGCCGCATCCGCACCCGCACGCCGCAGCAAGTCGGCACCGATCGAGGAGATGCGCCCGGCCTCGGCGAACTACCACGCGCACGCGCTGGTCCGCGGACTCGCCCTGCTCGAGCAGATGGCGACGCAGTCCCATCCGCTGACCCTCAACGACTTCGCCGACGGCACGGCGCTGCCCAAGAGCACCCTGGTCCGGCTGCTGAGCGTGCTCTGCGAGCTGGAGTACGCCGTGCGGGTGGACGATCGGCCGTCCTACCGCCTCGGGCACAAGGTGCAGCGGCTCGCGACCGCCTACGTGTCCTCGCTCGACCTGTCGGTGGTCGCCGACGCCTACCTCGCCCCGGTGGCCGAAAGCACCGGCCAGACGGCCAACCTCGGCGTGCTCGACGGCCGGCAGGTCCTGCACATCTGCGTCAACGAGCCGAACCGGCCGCTGCGGTTCACCGCGGCGCCCGGCACGCGCGACCACTGCTACTGCACCGGCCTGGGCAAGATGCTGCTCGCGCACGTCCCGGTCGACCTGTTGCCGGCGTGCGTCCCGCCCGAACCGTTCCCGGCCTTCACCGAGCAGACGATCACCTCGCTGGACGAGCTGACCCGCGAGCTGCGCCGCACCCTGCGCCGGGGCTACGCCGTCGACGACAACGAGCGCAGTGCCGGGCTGCGCTGCGTGGCCGTCCCGGTCGAGATCGACGGCGAGTGCCTGGCCGCGATCAGCGTCTCCGGGCCGTCGGCGGAGTTCACCGCGTCCCAGCAGAACTCGTTCGTGGCGTCGCTGCAAGAGGTGTCGGCGCAGCTCGCGGTCGATCCCGACTTCAACGCCGCGCTGCGCATCGTGCACCGGTCGCTGCGCGCCGCCGGCGTCGCGCAAGACGAGGCGGCCGGAACGTGGTGAGCCGCGGCGGGCCGCCCGCGTCGTGAGTCTGCTGCTCACCGGTGGCCTGCTGGTCGACGGAACCGGACAGGCACCGTGGCGCGCAGACGTGCTGGTCCGCGACGGCCGCATCGCGCGCATCGTCGAGGCCGGCGTCCACTCCGGCGCCGCGTTGAGTGACGGGGTCGAGGTCCGGGACGTGTCGGGCTCGATCGTGTGCCCCGGCTTCGTCGACATCCACACCCACTCCGACCTCACCGTGCTCGCCGGGCCGGCGGCGCGCAGCAAGGTGCACCAGGGCGTGACGACCGAGGTGGTCGGCAACTGCGGGCTGGGCGTCGCCCCGCTGCCGGCCGGCGCCGACGTCGCGGGGATCCGCCGGGCCGTGAGCTACCTCGACCTGGATCCGGCGCTGCGGTGGAACTGGCCGGACACCGCCGGCTACCTGGACGCGGTCACGGCCGAGCGGCCGTCGCTCAACGTCGCGACGCTCACCGGTCACCTGCCGTTGCGGGCCGGCGTGGTGGGCTTCGCCGACCGCGCCGCGACTACAGCCGAGCTGCACACCATGCAAGACCTGCTGGCGGCGTCGTTCGAACAGGGATCGGTCGGGTTGTCCACCGGGCTGGCCTACGCCCCGCTCTGCTACGCCGCCGAGGACGAGCTCGAGGAGCTCGCCCGGGTGGTCGCCGAGCACGACCGCTTCTTCGCCTGGCACGTGCGTGACTACGCCGACGACCTCGTGCCGTCGGTGCAGCAGGCCCTGCGCGTCGGTGAGCGGGCCGGCTGCCGGGTGCAGATCTCGCACCTCGTCGTGGTGGGCCGGCGCAACTGGGGATCGGTCCGCCGCGCGCTGGATCTGGTTGACGCGGCCCGGGATCGGGGGCTGCCGGTCGGCGTCGACATCTACCCGTACCTGTTCGGCAACGCGCCGCTGTCCCAAATGTTGCCACCCTGGGCGCAGGAGGGCGGCGCCGAGGCAATGGCCGTGCGGCTGCGCACCGACGACGCGCGTACCCGGATCCGTACCGAGTGGCAGAACCGTCCGCTGGGTTGGGACGAGGTGACGATCAGCCGCGTCCCCGAGGACTCGCCGGCCACCGCCCTGGTCGGCCGTACCGTCGGGTCCGCCGCCTCGGCGGACCCGGACGGGTTCGTGCTCGACCTGCTCGCCGAGCTGGGCTCGTCCGTGCTGATGATCGCCGGCGGTCGCAGCGAGGACGACCTGCGCACCGTGCTGGATCATCCGGCCACCGTCGTCGCCTCGGACGGGCTGTGCCTCGACCCGGACGGCATCACCGGGGCCGGCGCGCCGCATCCGCGCTCCTACGGGTGCTTCCCGCGCTTCCTGGCCCGCTACGCCGAGCGATCCGGATCCGGGCTGGCCCGCGCCGTCGCCCAGTGCACCGCGGCGCCGGCGCTGATCGCCGGGCTGGCCGACCGCGGGGTGCTGCGCGAGCAGGCGCCGGCCGACCTCGTCGTCTACTCGCCCGACCGGCTGGCCGACCGGGCCACGTTCGAGCAGCCGCAGCAGTACCCGGACGGGATCGAGTTGGTGCTGGTCGGCGGCGAACCGGTCATCGACGCCGGCCGGCACACCGGGCGCGGCCCCGGGTCGGTGCTGCGCGGAAGGAAAGCCACGTGATCGATGTCCACACGCACTGCCACCTCCCGCAGCACTGGGGCCCGGAATGGCACGACCACTGGCAGCCGGTCTACGGCCACGACTACCCCAGCCGCACCCCGGCGGAGTACGACGCGGCGATGCGCGGGGTCGACCTCGCGTTCGTGTTCGGCCTGCGGGCCACCGCGGCCGGCATCGACACGCCGAACGAGTACGTCGAGTGGTTCTGCGCCGAGACGTCGACCAACACGATCGGCTTCATGGCCCTGGACCTCTGTGACGACGACGTCCTGGATCAGTTGCGCGACGGCGTCGAGCGCGGGCTGCGCGGCATCAAGCTCTACCCGGTGCTGGCGCTGTTCGACCCGACCGACGAACGCCACGACTCGTTCTACCGCGCCGCCGCCGACGCCGGGCTGATCGTCTTGTGGCACATGGGTGCCACGCCCAGCCCGGCCGGGAAGCTGTCGGTGTCCAACCCGCTCGTCGTGGACGAGGTGGCCCGCCGGCACCCGGACCTGACCCAGATCATCGCCCACCTCGGCCACCCGTGGCAGCGCGAGACGATCGTGACCCTGCGCAAGAACCGGCGGGTGTTCGCCGACGTCTCGGCGTCCTGGGCTCGCCCGCTGGACGGCTACCTGGCGCTGGCCCGCGCGCAGGAGTGGCACGTCGTCGACAAGCTGCTGTTCGGTTCGGACTTCCCGCTCTGGACCCCGGCCGACGCCGCCCGCAGCCTGCGCGAACTCGCCGCGACCGGGCGGGACGGCCTGCCGCCGATCGAACCGGCGACGCTCGAGTGGCTGCTCGACGGCGACCCGCGCCAGGCGCTCGGCGTCGCCTGACCCAGCCGTTCACTGGTTGAGGTGGGCCTTCAACGCGTCGAGCGGGCTGTCCCAGTCGCGGGCCAGCGCGGCCAGGAACTGCTGGGCGATCTGCATCGGGGCTGACTGCAGCCGGTAGCGCACCCGGCGCCGCTCGCCCGGTTCGGCGGTCACCAGACCGGCGTCGGTCAGCAGGGCCAGGTGCTTGGCGATCGCCTGCCGGGTGATGGGCAGCCGAGCGGCCAGGTCCGTCGCCGTGGCCGGACCGCCCGAGGCCAGCGCGGCCAGGATGGTGCGACGGCTGGGATCGGCCAGAGCGGTGAAGACCTGCTCGGCGATCGCCTCGATGTCAGGCGGCATCGAGGTAGTCGATCAGTTCGCCCAGCTCTCTCGTCCAACCTTCGCTGTGGTCGTCGTACACCTTGCGGTAGGCGTCGTCGGGCAGTTCGGCGAATCCGGTCTCGACCACTCTGAGCCGAGTGCCGGCACCGACGGCCTCGAGCGTGAACTCGACATAGGTCCGACGCGGATCGCCCTCGGGCAGCCCGTAGACCTGCCAGCTGTACGCGAACGTTGTGGGCTCGTCCACTCGTTCCACGCGTAGGTCGACCGTGTCGCCGTCGACCCACTTCAGCTGAGCCGATCCGCCCGGACGCAGGTCGATCGTCGCCTCGTGGCCGAACCAGGAGGCCAGCCCCTCGGCCGTGGTCAGCGCTGCCCACACCTTTCCGGGCGGGTGCGCGACCTCCATGGTCCGCTCGATGCGATCGGGAAAACTCATCACAGCCTCCAAGTAGCAACTCGATGGTTGCTACCTTATAGCAACCGATCGATTGCGTCAATCGGGCGCCGTCCTGCGGCGAGCCTGGCTGGAGGGACCGGCTACTCGGCGTCGCTGTACTGGCCGACCGGCTCGCCCCCGAGGACGTCGATCGGGTTCGGGAAGTGGCAGGCCACCAGGTGCTCGGACGCCTGCGGGAGGAGTGGTGGCTCCTCGGTGGCGCAGATGTCCTGGGCCTTCCAGCACCGGGTACGGAAGCGGCACCCGCTCGGCGGGTTGCTCGGGTTGGGAACGTCGCCGCGGAGCACGATCCGCTCGCGCCCGTGCCGGTCGCCGTCGGCTCCGTCCGCAACGTCAGGCGACGGGATGGCCGACAGCAGCGCCTGCGTGTAGGGATGCGTCGGCGTGGTGAAGATCTGGGGCCGGGTGCCGGTCTCCACGATCTTGCCCAGGTACATCACCGCGACCCGGTCGCAGGTGTGCCGGACCACCGACAGGTCGTGCGAGATGAACAGGTAGGCGAGCCCGAGCTCGTTCTGCAACTGCTCGAGCATGTTGATCACCTGGGCACGAATCGACACGTCGAGGGCGGACACCGGCTCGTCCAACACGAGCACGCTCGGGTTCAGCACGAGGGCCCGGGCGATGCCGATTCGCTGGCGCTGCCCGCCGGAGAACTCGTGCGCGTACCGGCTGGCGTGCTGCCGGCTCAGGCCGACCGACTCGAGCACCTCGTTCACCTTGGCCGAGCCGGTCCGTCCGTAGAGCTTCTGCACCCGCAGCGGTTCGGCGACGATGTCGTGCACCGTCATACGGGGGCTCAGCGAGGCGTACGGATCCTGGAAGACGATCTGGATGTCGCGGGCGATCAGCTTCCGGGCCGGCCCCGACAGCGAGGCGAGATCCCGGTCGCCGTAGTGGATCTGGCCCGACGTCGGCTCCTCGAGCCGCATCAGCAGCCGGCCGGTGGACGTCTTGCCGCAGCCGGACTCGCCGACCAGTCCGAGGGTCTCGCCGCGTACCAGGTCGAAGCTCACGCCGTCGACGGCCTTGACGACGCTGCCGACGTGCCGGAAGACGCCCTTGCGGATCGGGAAGTGCTTGACCAGATCGCGCACCACCAGCAGGGCGTCCGATCCGCTGTCGACGGAGCTCATCGGCTCAGCACCTCCTCGGTGAAGTGGCAGGCGGACTCGTGCCCGGAGGCCACCTCCACCAGGGGTGGTCGGGTGGTCGTGCAGATCTCACGGTCCCGGCCGATCTCGCAGCGGGGCTGGAACGGGCAGCCGGGGGTCGGGATCAGCAGGTTCGGTGGGCTGCCGGGAATGGGGGTCAGCGTCTCGGTGTCGTGCTTGAGCGAGGGCAGGCTATTAAGCAGCCCGGCTGTGTACGGGTGCCGAGGGGTCGTGAAGATGGTGCGGACGGAGCCGCTCTCCATGATCCGGCCGGCGTACATGACGATCACCCGCTCGGCCAGCTCGGCGACCACGCCCAGGTCGTGCGTGATGAAGATCGTCGCCGCGCCGGTCTCGGCTTGGGCCCGGCGCAGCATGTCCAGCACCTGGGCCTGAATGGTCACGTCCAGGGCCGTGGTGGGTTCGTCCGCGATCAGCAGCGACGGGTCGTTGGCGATCGCCATCGCGATCATCGCGCGTTGCCGCATGCCCCCGGAGAACTGATGCGGGTACTGGTGCACGCGGGACTCCGGCTGCGGCACCCCCACGAGTCGCAACAGGTCTACAGCCCGGCTGAGCGCCGCACTGGACGACGTTCGGCGGTGGTGGATGAGGATCGCCTCGGCGATCTGCTTGCCGATCCGCATCACCGGGTTCAGCGCGGTCATCGGGTCCTGGAAGATCATCCCGATCTCTTCACCGCGTACCTGGTGCAGATGCCGTTTCGAGGTGTGCAGCAGGTCGGTGCCCTGGAAGAACACCGATCCGCCGACGATCCGGCCCGGCGGCTGCGGGATCAGCCCGAGCATCGACATCACGGTGACGCTCTTGCCGGAGCCGGATTCGCCGACCACGCCGAGGATCTCGCCTTCGTCCACGGTGAAGCTGACCCCGTCGACCGCGCGCACCGTGCCGTCCATGGTGCGGAACTGCACGGCCAGATCCTTGACCTCCAGCAACGGGCTGGTCATGACTGACGTCCCGACTGCTGGCGCGGATCGACAGCGTCGCGCAGGCCGTCACCGACGAAGTTGACGCACAGCACGATGAGCGCGACAGCGATGCCCGGCGGCAACCACAGCCAGGGCATCGAGCTGATCACCGTGACGCCCTGGGCGCTGGTCAGCATGTTTCCCCAGCTGGGCCGCGGGGGCTGGACGCCGAGCCCCAGGAACGACAGGGCGGCCTCCTGCAGGATGCAGTTGGCCACGGTGAGCGTGAAGATCACCACGATCTGGCTGAGCGCGGCCGGCAGGAGATGGCGGGTGATCAACCAGCCGCGACCGGCCCCGACCGCCCGGGCGGCCTGGACGAACTCGCGCTCCCGCACGGTGATGACGACGCCGCGCACCACGCGCCCGGTCGTCGGCCACACGAACACGCCGAGGGCGACGATCAGCATCCATACGCTCGGGCCGAAGATGCCGGCCAGCACGATGACGACGACGATGCTGGGGAACGACAGGAAGATGTCGGCGGTCCGCATGATCATCATGTCGATCCAGCCGCCGAAGGTCCCGGCGATGGAACCCAGGGCCGCCCCGATGATGATCGCGAGCGCCGCGGCGGCGAGGCCGACGCCGATCGAGATCCGTCCGCCGTACACGAGCCGGGCGAACACGTCGCGGCCGGTGCCGTCGGTGCCCAGCAGGTGACCGTGGCCCGGCGGCTGGCGGGTGTGCCGCAGGTCGATGGCGTACGGATCCAGGTGCATGACGAGCGGGAGGGCGAACGCGGTCAGCAGAACGGCGATCAGGACGACCCCGCCGATGACGGCCAGCCAGTTGCGCAGGTAGCGGCGCGTACCCAGGGCGAGCGGCGACCGACGACCGATCGAGGACTCCTCCGGCGCGGGCAAGCCGGGCGCGGGCAAGCCGGCCGCGGTCGGTCGGTCGGCGAGTACCGGCTCCGGGCCGTCGAGCAGGCTCATTTCAACACCACCCGAGGATCGACGACGGCGTACAGGACATCGGCCAGCAGGTTGGACAGCAGCACCAGGACCGAGACGAGCAACGCGAAGGCGATGATCACCGAGTTGTCCTGCCGGGTCACCGCGGTCACCGCCAGCTGCCCCATGCCGGGCCAGGCGAAGATCTGCTCCACGACGACGGCGCCGCCGAGCAGCCCGGGCAGGAAGATCGCAATGACGGTGATGATCGGGATCAGCGCGTTGCGCAGCACGTGCTTGAACAGGACCTGCCACATCGGCATGCCCTTGGCCAGCGCGGTGCGCACGTACTCCGCGGTGAGTTCGCTGAGCATGCTGGAGCGCACGTACCTGGTGAGCTGACCGGCGGTCGCCAGCCCCAGGATCAACACCGGCATGATGAGGTGCCGGATGAGATCGGCGGGCGACCCGTCGTTGGGATTGGACATGCCCGACGAGGGCAGCAGTTGCAGCTTCAGCGAGAAGACGTAGATCGCGATGATGCCCAGGAAGAACGTCGGCGTCGAGATCGTGACGAGGCTGACCAGCGTGGCGAGATAGTCGGTGATGCCGTTCTTCCGCACCGCGGCCAGGATGCCCAGCGGCAGCGCGATCAGGATGCCGAGGGCGAGTGAGAGGCCCATCAACTCGATCGTCGGGCTGATGCGCTCGCCGATCATGGAACTGACCGGACGGCCGCTCGCCACGGAGTACCCGAGGTTGCCCTGCAGGGCGTTACCGAACCAGCGGAAGTACTGGACGATCAGCGGCTGGTCCAGGCCGAGATCGTGGCGCTTCTGCGCGATGAAGGCCGGCGTCCCGGCGTTGTACTCGTCGATCGGGATCAGCCGACTGACCGGATCGCCCGGCGCCATGTGCACCAGCCAGAAGATGATCACGGTGATCAGCAGGAACACCGCGATCATGGTCAGGATCCGCCGGACGAAGAATGCACCCACTCGTTGCTACCTCCTGAGGCACTAGCGTCGCAGTCGCGCCGGGACCCGTGAGAGCCCTCCGGCGCGACTGCGGTGCGTCCCGTCCGACGGTCAGCCGGCCACCGTCCACTTCCAGGGCTCGAACCAGTTGGTGTTGTTCAGCGGCTGGAAACCCTGGACCCGCTTGTTGACGCCGAAGAGATTGTTCAGGCTGTACAGCCACATCATCGACGGATCGGCGTTCTCGATCTTGGCGGCCTGCTTCCAGATGGCCGCGCGCTGCTCGGGATCCACCACGCCGGCCGCCTGGGCCACCAGCGCGTCGAGTTGCTTGTTGCAGTAGGAACCGACGTTCGGACCATCGGGTACCCAGTTGCTGCAACCGGTGGGGGGACCGATGTTCGACGGCTCGGTCTTGTAGTCGCCGCCACCGAAAAGCACCATGTCGAACGAGTGGTTCTTGTACGCGGACGTGAACCACGACGACTGCACCTGGTCGAGCTTGAGCTTGATGCCGACCTCGTTCAGTTGCTGCTGCAGGACGGTCGCCGCGGCGTCGCGGTCCGGGTTACCGCCCGGCACCCAGGACAGCTTCACCACCTTGCTGGAGTCCCAGTTCGCGGCCTTGAGCAGTTCCTTGGCCTTGGCCGGATCGTAGGGGTACTGGTTGATGTCGGTGCCGGCCCAGATCGGGTCGAGGATGTCGTTGGCCACGACTCCGTGGCCCTGCAACGCACTGTCGACCAGGCCGGCCCGGTCGACCGCGTACAGGAAGGCTTGTCGTACCCGGGGATCCTTGAACCGCGCCTCCTGCTGGTTCCAGGCCGCTCGGACGAATCCGGGAACCTTCACCTCGTCGACCGCAACGTTGGAGAATCCCTCGACGGTCTTGACGTCGTCGGCCGAGATCCAGGCGATGTCCATCTCGCCGGTCGACAGTTCCTGCGTAGCGACATCGGCCGTCACCGGCTTGACGTAGACGTCCTTGACCCCGACCGGCTCGCGGAACTTGGGGTTCGCCGTCACGTGGACGAACTGATCGGTCTTGTAGTCGACGAAAGTGAACGGGCCGGACACGACGGTCGGCTTCCGGAACCAGGCGTTGCTGCCGAAGTCCTTGATCGGCAAGGTGGCCAGTGTGTGCTCGGGCAGGATTCCGATCGCGCTCACCCGGCCGACGAGGCCGACGTCCGGCACGGACTGCTTGATCACGAACGTCTGGGCGTCGGGGGCGGAGAACCCGGCGATCGTCTTGGCCTTGCCGGCCTCGAAGTCGGCGACGCCCTCCACGTTCGTCAGGTAGGTCGACCAGGCGCCGACCGTGTTCGTGTCGGCCGCCCTGGTGTAGGTGAACACCAGATCCTTGCTGGTGAGGGCCTGCCCGTCACTCCACTTCAGCCCCGGCTTGAGCTTGTACGTGATGGTCTTTCCGTCGGCGGACACGGTCGGTGCCGCCGTCGCAGCCATCGGAACCAGCTTGCCCTGCGAATCGGCGAGCAGCAGCGTGTCGTAGATCAGCGAGTTCACTTCCTGATCAGGACCGGAGGCGGAGGCCAGCGGCCCGAAGACACCCACGGGCTTCTGATACATGAACAGATTGAGCGTTGCCTTCGGACCAGACTGGCCAGACTGGTCGGACTTGCCGTTGCTGGGACCCGAACAGGCGGCGAGCGCGAGCGCGGAGATCCCCGCGATCAGGATGGGGATGCGGTGTGACCTTCTCATGACACCTCGCTGTACCAGTAGGGGCGACATGCTCGCCGTCGCCGGCGCTCAGGCAGACATGAAACAATGTTCCGAGTAGCATCGTGCTCCGCTGGCTTCGTGTCAACTACGTGGCACGACCTGCCATGTGCCGCCGAGGCGTTCGCGTTATCCGGACCGGAACGGCGCGCAGTTCCTAGCTCAGCCTTGTTGCTGACGAAAGGCGCGCGGGGATACGCCGACGCGTCTGGTGAACGTCCGCGAGAAGTAGGCCGGATCGTCGAAACCGGTCTGCGCGGCGACAACGTTGACGTCGAGCTTCGACTCCGCGAGCAGGCTCCGGGCCCGGGATACGCGCAGCTCGATCAGATAGCTCTGGGGAGTGAGCCCGGTTGCGGCGCGGATCGCTTCGCGAAGCGCTCGAGTGGTCATCCCCAGGCGCTGGGCCCGTTCGGCCATCGAGAGCGGCAGCTGGGCGGTGCGGCCGAACGCCCGCAGGACCGGGTCACCGTCCGGTCTTCCCGACGGATCGATACTCGCGCCGATCGCCAGCGCCAGCACGCGCTGCACGGCAATCGATGCTCGCAACTGGTCATGGATGCTCAGCGTCTCGAGCGCGGCCCGGAGTTGTTCCATGAGCGCATCGAGGTCGGCGGGGATCGAGCGGACGGCGGTGACCGGCTCGGTGCGCGCGATGAGACCCAGCTCCTCGTACAGCTGGGCCCCGACACCGCCGAACAGCACCCATCGTTCGCTCCAGCCGTCGTGATCCGGGCCGTAGCCGTGCTCGACGCCGGGGAACAGCCAGATCAAGACGGGCGCCCGCACCGGGTGCTCGGTACCGGTCGCGTCCACGTAGCTGCCCCGGCCCGACGAGATGATCACGAGGCCGTGGCTGGGCAGTGACCGCCCACGAAATATACGCAGCCGGCCGCTCTGGGCACCTGCACCGAGCGCGCAGATCGAGTATCGACGGATCGAGTCGGGCGGGCTCCCGAAGGCGGCCCACCGGTCGCTCTTGTCCAAGTCGACCTCCCAAATGCCTGATAATCCAACAAGTCGATGCGATAGTCCATGGACGAATAGTTCAAGTGTCGCTCATCGTGGAAAGCATGCTGACCTCCAACGGCTACGTCCTCGATGAGTCACCCGATCGGCTGGGCCACCTCGAGCCGCTGCCCGTCGGACTGCGCGCGGACGCGTCGGCGATGTGGTCGCGCCTGCGGTCGGATGGCTACCTGTACCTCGACGGGCACCTCGACCCCGAGTTGGTCGAGTCGTTCCGCGGCTACTACTTCAGCCAACTCGCCACGACGGGACTCGTCGACCCCGACGCTCCGCCGCGGTGCGGCCTCGACGCCGCGGGCGAGGTGGATCGCGCCAACCTCCGGCGCATCCTGTTCGACGAGATCGTTCCGGGGGACAGCTACGCGGCGTTGACGGCGCACCCAGCCATCCACGACTGGTTCGCCTGGTTCCTGGATGCCGCGGTGCATCTGCACCGACGCAAGATCATTCGCCACGTCCGACCGGGTGAGTTCGGGATCGGGACGGCGACGGCGGCGCACTACGACCTGCTCTATCTGCGCGAAGGGAGCGACCGCGTTCTGTCGATGTGGATCCCGCTCGGTGACTGCCCGGTCGAGTTGGGTGGGCTCGCCTACCTGGAGGGCAGCCACCACTGGGTACTGGCGCGCGAGCGCGAGGACGGATTGCGACCGCCGGCCCGCACCCTCACCGCCGATCTACCCGGGCTGGCCGAACAGCACGACGCGCGGTGGCTGATGGCCGACTACAAAGCGGGAGATGTGGTGGTGCACTCCGCCTATGTCGTGCACGCCGCCACCGACAACGTCGACCCGGGTCGCCGGATCAGGCTCTCGACCGACATCCGGTACCAGCGGGTCTCTGATCCGATCGACTGGCGCTGGCAGGAGCACTGGCACGATCAGGACGGGCTGTAGCTGCTGAGTAGCGCGACGGATTCCTCGCGCATCTGCACCTTGCGCACCTTGCCGGTGACGGTCATCGGAAACTCGTCGACGAGGTGGACGTAGCGGGGGATCTTGTAGTGCGCGAGCTTGCCGGTGCAGAACTCGCGCAGGGCCTCGGCGGTGAGCGGCGTCGCGCCGGGCCGCAGCCGGATCCAGGCCATGAGTTCCTCGCCGTACTTCTCGTCCGGCACGCCGACGACCTGGGCGTCGAGGATGTCGGGGTGCGTGTAAAGGAACTCCTCGATCTCGCGGGGGTAAACGTTCTCGCCGCCACGGATGACCATGTCCTTGATGCGCCCCGTGATGCCGACGTAGCCGGCGCCGTCCATGACGGCGAGGTCGCCGGTGTGCATCCAGCGGGCGGCGTCGATGGCCTCGGCGGTCTTGTCGGGTTGTTGCCAGTAGCCGAGCATGACGCTGTAGCCGCGGGTGCACAGCTCACCTGCCGTACCCCGAGGTACGGTGACGCCGGTCTCGGGATCGATGATCTTGACTTCGAGGTGCGGGTGCACGCGTCCGACCGTCGCCACGCGCAGGTCGATCGAGTCGTCGGAGCGGGTCTGCATCGACACCGGCGAGGTCTCGGTCATGCCGTAGCAGATGGACACCTCGGTCATGCCCATCCGGTCGATGACCTGCTTCATCACCTCGACCGGACAAGGGGATCCGGCCATGATCCCCGTCCGCAACGAGGACAGGTCGTGCGACTCGAACGACGGGTCGGCCAGCTCGGCGATGAACATCGTCGGCACCCCGTACAGCGAGGTGCACCGCTCGGCCGCCACCGCTTCCAGGGTCGCGGCCGGGTCGAACGCAGGCGCCGGGATCACCATGCAGGCGCCGTGACTCGTCGCGGCCAGATTGCCCATCACCATCCCGAAGCAGTGGTAGAACGGCACCGGGATCGCGATGCGGTCGGCCTCGGTGTAGTTGCACAGCTCGCCGACGAAGTAGCCGTTGTTCAGGATGTTGTGGTGGCTGAGCGTGGCGCCCTTGGGGAAGCCGGTCGTGCCGGATGTGTACTGGATGTTGATGGGGTCGTCCGGGGTTAGGCCGGCTCCGAGCTCGTCCAGCTGGGTCCGGTCACCGGAACGTCCGGTGGCGACCAGCGCGTCCCACTCGGGTCGGCCGATCAGGATCACGTCGCGCAGCGCCGTACAGGACGGCTGTACTTCGGTAATCATGCCCGCGTAGTCGGAGGTCTTGAACGAGGGTGCGGCGATCAGCGTGCGGATGCCGGCCTGCTCCAGGACGAACGACAGCTCGTGCGAGCGGTACGCCGGGTTGATGTTGACCAGGATGGCGCCGAGCTTGGCTGTTGCGTACTGGACGAACGGCCACTCGGCGCAGTTCGGCGCCCAGATGCCGACCCGGTCGCCCTGGCCCACGCCGAGGTCGAGCAGCCCGAGCGCGACCGCCTCGACCTCGGCGGCCAGCTCTCGATACGTCCAGCGGCGCCCGCTCGCGTGCTCGACCAGCGCGTCACGGTCACCGAAGCGCGCCACCGTCCGGTCGAGGTTCGCGCCGATCGTGTCGCCCAGCAGGGGTGCCGCCGAGGTGCCCGACGCGTACGACGGCTCAACACTCATGGGGCGACCTCCAGGTTCAGGAAAACGTTTTCTGGAAAAACGTAAGGCCCGCGAGAGCCGCCGTGCAATAGGCGGCAATCCGACGCCGAGTTAACGCGGTGTTCGAGTGCCGTTTATTGGACGCATCAGACATGTCATGAAAGTGTGAAGAACGGTGATGATCTGCCTGGAACGGGCAGTCGCGCCGTCGGGCGAGCAGGCTTCGCCGATGAGGAGGGACGTGGCATGCCGCACGGCGCCAGCGGTACATCCTGGTCCGCGCCGCGCACACACGGCGTCCGATTGCACACGGTGAGCGATCCGACCAGCGGCCGGTACCGCTGGCACCTGACCGCGGCCAATGGCCGGGTCATCGCAATGTCCGCGCTGCCGTTCGAGGCGCCGGCCGCGGCGCGGGCGGCCTTCCATCTCGTCGCGACGATCGTCGACACGCTCAGCGTCGTCGTGACGCATCCCGCAGGACGGCTGGGCTGGATGTGGATCGCGAGCGACGACGCCGGCGTCGTGGTCGCCAACTCGGCGCGGACCTACGAACGTCGCGCGACCTGCCAGCGCTCCTACGAGCAGTTCCTGCGCGTACTGCGCTGAGGCGTCGACCTCGGCTTTGACGGTCGGCGGCTCAGGTGGCCGTAGCCCCAACGTCGAGAATCCGTACTTAACGGGGGGCAAACCCGGGTTGGCCAGTCTGTCCGATTCGTTGACCCGGCCCGCGGCGCTGACCAGATTCGGGACGTCGGGCTCCCCAGTCCCGATTGCCCCACACCCAATGGGCATCACCCTGATCTCCGAGAAAGGGAGACCATCGTGCAACAGCTCAAGAAGCTGCTGATGATCGGCGGTATCGCCGCCGCCGCTGTCGGCGTCATGGCCGGACAGGCACTGGCCAACCCCCCGAGCGGCACCACCCCTGGGCACACCGACGTCGTCGGCGTCGGCTCCGACACCACGCAGGGCGTCGTCAACCAGTTCTCGACCGACTACAACACCTCGCACACGCCGAAGCTCTACAGCTTCGACGCCACCGGTGGTGGCAACATCACGCCCAAGGCCGACTGCACCGCGATCGCCCGGCCGAACGGCTCGGGTGGTGGCATCTCGGCGCTGAGCCAGAACGCCCGTCCGGCCGGTGACGCGACCGACTTCTGTGTCGACTACGCCCGTTCCTCGCGCGGCTTCCAGACCGGCGATGCGGCCGGTCTGATCTGGGTGGCCTACGGCGAGGACGCGGTGACCTGGTCGGCGAGCAGCACGACCAACGCCCCGGCCACGTTGACGCCGGCCCAGCTGAAGGCGATCTACTCCTGCAATGACTCGGCGCTCGGTGGTAGCGGCAACCCGGTGACCTGGAACGAGGTCGGCGGCACCGGTACTGCGGCGGTGGTTCCGGTGATCCCGCAGTCCAGCTCCGGCACCCGGTCGTTCTTCCTCGGCCAGATCGGAAACCCGACGCTCGGCTCGTGCGTCCTCGGGCAGGACAACTCCGTCGAGGAGAACGAGGGCACCAACGCCGTGTTCACGGGCGCCAACTCGGCCAACGTGGTGTCCCCGTACTCGGTCGCGGTGTACCTGGCCCAGACCGAGCACGGCCACGGCGCCGGCGACCAGGGCAGCCTGACCCTGCACAACGTCAACGGCAACTCGCCGACCGCTGGCACCGCTCCCAACGCCACCATCAACCCCGACTTCGACTTCGTGCGGCTGGTCTACAACGTGCTGCGTGGGACGGGCTCGGACCCGGCCAACCTGACCGTGCCCAGCTACCTGCAGGGCATCTTCGGTAGCGGCGCGGGTACCGGCTGGCTGTGCACCGACGCCACCGCCCAGGCGGACCTCTCGAGCTTCGGGTTCCTGTCGCTCGCCGACAACTGCGGAACGATCTTCCAAGAGGGCGATTTCTAGCTCGAACCCCCCGTGTCTGGCCTGCCCTGGGCGATCCCCCGGGCAGGCCAGACCATGCCCGGCCAGGCCCGGCGGCATCCATTCGAAGGAGCAACCGAAATGAAGAAGTCAGCTGCTTGCGCTGTCGCGTTCTCGGCCGTGGCGCTCGGCGTTACCGCGTTCGTTGCCGGGGCTCCGGCCGCATCGGCGGATCCGGTCACGGGCGGCGCCAGCACCATCACCGTCCCGGTGGGCACCGAGGTCGCGCTGGCCAAGGCGGGCATCGTCGAGATCCCGCTGTCGCCGGCATCGGCCGGCTACGACGACGCGGCGCAGACGGTCACCGAGACGTTCCCGGTCACCGGCGGCACTGCCCGGGTCAGCACCCTGACCGGCCATCTCGACCACAGCGGCGGCCTGCTGGTCGTCAACTACAAGACCGGCAAGTCGGTTCAGCTGGGCAGCCTGGTCTTCGACCTGTTCCGCGATCAGCTCACCGCCGTGCCTTCCGGCGCCAGCGCCCCGGTCGCACTCTTCGACGCCCGGGGTACCCGCTCGGTCCACCGCGACGGCGACAACAACAGCTTCTCCGCCACCGACCTGCAGGTCGACGCCGCCGGCGCCGCCTACCTCGACGACGCGCTCGGCACCAGCTACTTCGTGGCCGGCCAGAGCGCGGGCAGTTTCGCCGCCAACTGGGTGTACAGCACGTCCTGATCTCCGAGATCGGTCGAGCCCGGGTGGACCCGCGCCACCGCCCGGGCTCGACCACCACACAGAGCGTTCACGGCGTTTGCCCCTAGTTAACGCATGGGATTGCTCTGGGACAGATTGCCCCGTGAGCCTGACTTCACCGGATCGCTTCGAGCCAAGGAACCCCACCATGTCGAACCGCACGCGCCATTTGCCGGGCGCGCGACTGCGCTTGCTCGCGGTCGCCGCCGCCGGGGCGCTCGTGGCGCTGATGGCTCCGATCGCGGCGCCGAGCGCGTTGCCGCAGGCGCACGCCGAGGGCACGACGATCACCGGCACCCGGTCCGGCGACTTCGCGTGGGACCCGAAGACGAACGCGCCGATGACCGCGGCGCCGAGCGTCTCCGTCGATCAGACGGACAACCTCACCGATCAGGTCGTGCACGTGACCTGGAAGAACTTCAGCCCCACGACGGACCTGAGCGGCAACCCCATTCCGTCCTACAAGGCGGGCGGGGGCTCCGCGTACTACCCGGTGCAGATCAGGCAGTGTCGCGGCGTCGATCCCGCGGTGACGTGGCGATCCGATACCCAAACCTGTTACAGCTTCACGCCGGACAACCCGAACTCCGATCATGGCGTGGGCAACGTCGCCAATGCGATCACCGGACCCACCAACACCGGCGAGGCGTTCTTCCACGTCGAGACGTCCCAAGCGAACGACCAGCTCGGGTGCAGCGTGACCCAGGCGTGCTCGCTGGTCATCGTGCCGAACTGGGGTGGCGTGCAACCCAAGAGCGGCACGGGGGTCAGCTGCGCGGACCACTCCAAGGACAAGGGCAACCTGCTCGGCCGCTACGCGAGCGACAACAACATCGCGCTCTCGTGCTCGTGGGCCGATCGCTTCGTGGTGCCGCTGCATTTCGCGCCGACGCCGAACGACTGCCCGGCGAAGGAGCCCGCGTTCGCCACGCAGGGCTCGCCGATGCTGGAGCGGGCGATGCAACTGTGGCAGGCCGGCTGGTGCACCGACTCCGCACCGCTGAGCCTGGACTTCGACTCCGGCACGAACGAGTACCTGGCCCGGGAGTCGTTCCTGTCCGGGTCGGGGGCGCTGACGTCCGCGACGGACGTCGCTGCGGTGACCAGGCCGGCGGGGTCGTTACCGGCCGGCGCGCGCCACTTCACCTATGCCCCGCTGGCCACCTCCGGCATCGCGATCGCCGTGCGCGTCGACGATCCGAGCACCGGCGGCTTCGTCAGCAACGTGACGTTGAACGCTCGGCTGATGGCCAAGCTGCTGACCCAGTCCTACGCATTGCGCTACGGCTGCACGAACTCGGCCGATCCGTCGAAGCAGGCGGCGGACTGTGATCCCGGCGTCCGGGGCAATCCGGTGTCGATCTTCGCCGACCCCGAGTTCCAGCATCTCAACCCGGGCTTCCCGAGTCACAGCGCCGATGTGAACATCGGGCAGTTCCTGCCGTTGGTGCTGGCCGGGAACAGCGATCTGACCTACGAGCTGACCCGTTGGATCGAGTCGGACCCCGACGCCGCCGCATTCCTCGACGGCAAGCCCGACGAGTCGGGCATGCACGTCAACACCTACTACCGCGGTATCGACTATCCGCTCGACCAGTTCCAGGTCCAGGATCCGGGCTACGCCGGACCTGGCCCCACGAACCATCCGGGCTGGGGCACCATGCAGGTCGCCTGGTCGCCCATCAGCGGTCTGGACAACGTCGTCACCAGCGCGCTGATCGACCGGCCGAGCGGCGTCGACATCACCGTCCCGCAAGGGGACTGCGCCCAGAACTGTGTGTACGCGCGAATGGCGCCGAGCCTCATCGGCAGCCGGGTCACGTTCGCGGTGGTGGACGCGGGCGACGCGGCCGCCGAGCAGTTCCCGGTGGCCAGGTTGGTCAACGGCGCCGGTGTCGCAGTCGCGCCGACGACGCAGTCGATGGCGGCGGCCGTCAAGGGCATGACCACCAACGTCGACAAGATCACCCAGAGCGCCAACTTCGACAACACCGATCCGAAGGCGTACCCGCTCACCATGGTCGACTACGCGATGGTGCCGACGTGTGGGCTCAGCGGCGCCAAGGCCAACGCGATCGGCGCGCTACTCGACAAGGCCGCGAGCACGCAGTACGGCCAGGAGCCGGGGACGCTCGCCCCGGGCTACGTTGCCCTCAACGCCGGGCAGAAGAGCCAGTCTGCCGCCGCCGCGCAGGCCGTGCGCGCCCAGGCCTGCCCACCCAACCCGCCGACCGGAAACCCGCCGTCGGACAACGGTGGCGGAAACAACGACAACAACGGCGGCGGTAGCGGCGGTAGCGCCAGCACCGACGGAGCCGGCGGCAACGGCGCAACGGGATCGGGATCGGGATCGGGCCTAGCGTCGTCCACCGGGCCGACCTCCGGTGCAGGCCCGCACAGCGTCACCGGGCAGAGCCCCAACGCTGTTCCGGCGGCGTTCGGCACCAAGCACGGCGACTCCGCCGGACCAGCGCGCCTGGTGCTGCCGATCCTGCTGGCCGTAGGTGGAGTGTTGCTGCTCGGCGGCCCCGGCGTCTACCTGGCGTGGGCGAGTGGAGCTGGGCCGAACATCGCCCGTCGGTTACGGTCGCTACTCAGATTCGGACGCGGCCATTGATGCCCCCGGCGCCGGACGGCACCGTCCTGCTGCCCGGCCCACCGCCGGCCGAGGATCGGCCGCGGCGGATCGTCAGCCCGATGGCTCCCGGCGACCGCGCATTCCGGCTGCTGCTGCGCTGCGGCGGGCTCGCCGTCCTGGTGATCACCGGGTTGATCGCCCTGTTCCTGGTGCTGCGGGCCGGCTCGGCGTTCAAGCGCGCCGGCCTGTCGTTCTTCACCACCAAGACGTGGATCCCGAGCGCCAACCGGTTCGGCATCCTCAGCATCCTGCCCAACGGGGCGATCATCGCGCTGATCGCGCTCGTGATCGCGGTGCCCATCGCGATCGGCGCGGCGATCTTCATCTCCGAGTACGCGCCCTACCGGCTGCGCCGCCCGCTGATCGCGCTCGTCGACCTGATGGCGGCCATCCCGAGCATCCTCTACGGCCTGTGGGGCGTGTTCTTCCTGCAGCCGCACGTCATCGGCACCATCCGCTGGATGTCCGAGCACCTCGGCTTCATCCCGATCTTCAAGGTCCGCGGCGATCACGAGCCGAGCGCGTTCACGACGTCGACGTTCATCGCCGGCATGGTCGTCTCGCTGATGGTGATCCCGATCGTCGCGTCGATATCGCGCGAGGTGTTCTCGCAGGCGCCGGCGGGTGAGCGCGAGGCGGCGTACGCCCTGGGCTCGACTCGCTGGGGAATGGTTCGCACCGTCGTGCTGCCGTACGGGCGGGGCGGCATGATCGGCGCGATCATGCTCGGCTTCGGGCGGGCCATGGGCGAGACGATCGCCATCGCGCTGATCATCTCGCCGACGTACGACTTCGCGACCCGCATCTTCGAGAACCACGGCATGTCGATCTCGGCCCTGATCGCCCTGCGCTACCAGGAGTCGACCGCGCAGATGCTGTCGTCGCTCATGGCCGCGGGGCTGGTGCTGTTCACGGTCACGCTGACCGTCAACGCGTTGGCCTCCATCGTCGTCAACCGGTCGCGCTCCGGCGCGCAGACCGAGGCCTGAGCCGTGACCGCCGCCACGCTCGCCCCACCACCGACAACGTCCGTGGGCGAGCGTCGCGTTCGCATCCGGCGGATCACCGAGGAGGGCGTCTGGTCGCTGGTCGGGTCCGCGGCCGGAGCCGTCGGACTGGTCTGGGTGCTGTACGAGCGGGTGCTGCCCTTGTCCGGTGCGCTCGGGTTCTGGCTGTGCTGCTACGGCATGTTCCTCGCCCTGTACGCGATCGTCGGGCTCACGCAGTGGACCCCGAAGGACGTCCTGGACCGGCTCGTAGCCGTCGTGCTCGCCAGCGTCGGACTGCTCGTGCTCGTCGTCGTGCTCGATCAGATCGGGTACACGACCTTCCGCGGTTCCACGGCATTGCACCACGTCAACTTCTTCACCCAGACGATGGCGTTGACGGGGCCACTCGATCCCCTGACCAGCGGCGGCATGGTGCACGCGCTGGTCGGCTCGCTGGAACAGATGGCGCTGGCCACGGCCTTCTCGGTGCCGCTCGGGGTGCTCGCGGCGTTGTTCCTCGTCGAGGTGGGCGGCATCATGTCCCGGCCGGTACGGACGATCGTCGAGGCGATGACCGCCCTGCCCGAGATCATCGCCGGGCTGTTCATCTACGCGTTCGTGATTCTGTCGCTGGGTGTGCAGGCGAGCGGGTTGGCGGCGTCGTTGGCGCTGACCGTGATGATGATCCCGATCGTGACGCGAGCCTCTGAGGTGATCCTGCGACTCGTTCCGGGCGGGCTGCGCGAGGCGTCCTACGCGCTCGGGGCCAGCCAGGCGCGCACGGTCTGGAACGTGGTGCTGCCGACGGCGCGATCCGGGCTATCCACGGCGGTCGTGCTCGGCATGGCGCGAGCGGTGGGCGAGACCTCGCCGGTACTGCTGACGGCCGGATTCACCAAGGAGCTGAACACCGACCCGTTCAACCAACCGCAGACCAGCCTGCCGCTCTACATCTGGAACTACGTCCGGTACCCGCAGCCGGACATGGTGTCGCGCGCGTTCGGCGCCGGGTTGGCGCTGATGATCATGGTGCTCGCGCTGTTCGCGGTCGCTCGACTCATCGGCGGCAAGGCGCCGGGTGAGCTGTCTCGGCGGCAACGCCGGCGCATGTTCCGGCCGGTTGCCGACGTGGCTGCAACCGATTCAGGAGGGGTCTAGTCATGCGACCACGTACTCGGCGGCTGGCGCACTGGACGGGTGCGCTCGCGACGTGCATCGCCATCGTCGGTGTCACCTCGACTCCGGCCCGGGCGACCGCCTTCGTCTCGCTGCAAGCCTCCGGGTCGTCGTGGGCCGGTCCGGCGATCGATCAGTGGTCCAGAGACGTCAAGCCTCGGGGAATCAGCATCAACTTCAGCGCGAACGGGTCGCAGGCCGGGCGCAGCGCCTACACGGTGAACCAGGCCGACTTCGCCGCCTCCGACATCGCGTTTATCACCGCCGACAACCCCGACCCGTTCGGTGGCGGCAGCGAGTTCTCGCAGTACGCCTACTCCTACATCCCGATCGTCGCAGGGGGCACGTCGTTCCTCTACAACCTCGTCGTCGGCGGGAAACGAATCACGAACCTGCGGCTGTCCGGGGACACGATCGCGAAGATCTTCACCGGACAGATCACCAACTGGTCGGACGCGCGCATCACGAAGGACTACGGGATGCGCCTGCCCGGCAAGCACATCAGCGTGATCACCCGCGCCGACGGGTCCGGGGCCAGCTACATGTTCACCCGCTGGCTGTGGAAGCAGTACGGCCGGCAATGGGCGACGTTCTGCCACGACCATCAGGGGGCGGGCGCGTGCGGCCCCACCGAGTTCTACCCCGGCTTCTCCGGTTCGATCCAGCGCAACGGCTCCGACCAGGTGGCCAACTACATCAACTCGAAAGGCATCGGCGAGGGCTCGATCGGATACGACGAATACGCCTACGCCAAGCTCAGCAGCATCCCAGTGGTCAAGGTGCTCAACCGGGCCGGCTACTACGCGCTGCCCACCGACTCGAATGTGGCGATCGCCCTGCAGTCAGCGGTCATCGACGAGAACCCCAACAGCGTCACGTTCCTGATGCAGAACCTCGACCACGTCTACACGAACTCCGACCCGCGCGCCTACCCGGTCTCCAGCTACAGCTACCTGATCGTGCCGCGCGCCAGCCGGGTGATCAACGGCACGACGTATCTCCCGCCTCCCAGGTTCAAGGGTGACTCGGACAAGAACGGCAAGGACGACAAGGGCGAAACGTTGTCGACGTGGCTCAACTACGTGCTCTGCGGCGCGCAGCAGAAAGCCGGCGCGCTGGGCTACTCGCCGCTGCCGAAGAACCTCGTGGTCGGCGGCTTCCACCAGGAGGCCTACATCCCCGGGCACATCGCGATCCCGGACCAGAAGCAGCTCAACGGCTGCAACAACCCGACCTACAGCAACGGCGTCAACCTGCTGATCAAGAAGGCGCCCTTACCGTCGAAGTGCGACAAGGTCGGCGCACCGCTGACGTGTGGGACAGGCGGAGGTGGTGGCGGCGGATCGAGCGGCGGCAGCGGGTCCGGTGGCTCGGGTGCGGGCTCGGGTAGCGGCGGCAACGGGTCCGCCGGCGGTGGCGGCAGCGGTTCCGGTGGAGCGGGCAACGCCGGGGCAGGGACCAAGTCGAGCGCGGCGAGCAACAAGATCGATCCTGATACGGGGAAGCAGATCACCGCCCAGGACGGCGGCGCGACGAATGACGCGGTGGGCGCCGTACCGGTGTCACTGTCGGGGCACCCCGGCGGCAGCCCGGTGTTCGCCGTTCTGACGGCGCTCGAACTCGTCGCGGCGGTGCTCGTGCCGACCCTGCTCGGCGCGTATCTGCATCGGCGCCGCCGGGCCGGGTCGCCGTGACGATCACCGACGAGCGTCCGGCCGAGGCAGCGCTCGAGTCCACGGCGGCGCCGGCCGCCGAGCCGGCGCCACCTCGGCGCTCGGCCCCGCCCATCGCCCTGCGCCGGGTCGCGTCGATCCTCAGCCTGGTCGTGCTGCTCATCTTCGGGTTCCTGCTGTACCTGTTCGGCCTGTCTCGGCTATCCGAGGCGCACACCCAGAACGCGATGTACAAGACGTTCAAACGCGAGCTCGATCAGGCCGTCGCCCCCGTTGGCCCGACCGGGCTGGGCCGGCCGGTCGCCGTCCTCGACATCCCGGCCATCGGCCTGCACGAGGGGGTTGTCGTCGAGGGCACCGACTCGCGGCAACTGACCAAAGGCCCGGGACATCGCCGCGACACCCCGCTGCCCGGGCAGGCCGGCGTCAGCGTCGTCTACGGTCGCCGCTCTACGTTCGGAGCCCCGTTCGCTCACCTCATGCGCCTGAATGTCGGCGACCCGATCACGGTGACCACCGGCCAGGGCGTCGCCACCTATGTCGTCTCGTCGTTCGGCGATCGCGACCATCCCGCGCCCGCGAACTCGGACAACCGGCTCGTGCTCACGACCGCCGACTCGAGCACGGTCGCCCACTCGACTGTCAGTGTCAGCGCCGACCTGCGCACGGCCGTGCAGCCGAGCCCGGGTGGCCTGCCGGCGATCGCGAAGGTCGAGGACGGCCTGAAGGCCAATGTCGACGCGAGCCTGATCCCGTTGCTGCTGTGGTCACAGGTGCTGCTGCTCACCTCGATCGTCGGGACGGTGGCGGCCTATCGGTGGTCGCGCTGGCCGGCCTACCTGTGCTTCGTCCCGGTCGCTGTCGCGGCGACCTGGAACGTCTACGAGAACGCGGCCGCGCTGTTACCGAACCTGTACTGAGAGGACCATTCGTGAACCACTCCTTGGACGGCGCCGACGGGCATACCGCCGGGGACACCGGCGTCATCGCGCCGGCGCCGATGACGACGATGCTGCCCGCTGTGCCGAACGGCAGCCATCCTGTAGTTCCTGCGCACCCGCTGTTCGGATTGGAGAGCCGCGACGTCTCGGCCTGGTTCGGCAGCCACAAGGTGCTCGAACGCGTCTCGCTGACGATGCCGGCCGGTGAGGTCACCGCGCTGATCGGCCCGTCCGGATGCGGCAAGTCCACCTACCTGCGCATCCTCAACCGGATGCACGAGATGGTGCGCAGCGCGGCGCTCGCCGGTGAAGTGCTGCTGGCCGGCGAGGACATCTACGACGCGCGCAAGCGACCGGCCGACGTACGCCGGCGTATTGGGATGGTGTTCCAGAAGCCGAACCCGTTCCCGGCGATGTCGATCTACGACAACGTCGCGAGCGGGCTGAAGCTCGCCGGTATCAAGGTCGACAACAAGGACGCCGTCGTCGAATCCTCGCTGCAGCGGGCGGGGCTGTGGAAGGAGGTGGCCAACCGACTGAAGGCGCCCGGCGGGGCACTCTCGGGCGGACAGCAGCAGCGGCTGTGTATCGCCCGGTCGCTGGCTGTCTCGCCCGACGTGCTGCTCATGGACGAGCCGTGCTCGGCGCTGGACCCGACATCCACCCGCCGGATCGAGGACACCATCGCCGAGCTGCGCGGGCAGGTCACCATCGTGATCGTCACCCACAACATGCAGCAGGCGGCGCGCGTGTCGAGCTCGTGCGCGTTCTTCCTGGCTACGCACGACACCCCGGGTCACATCGTCGAGACCGGCACGACGACCCAGATCTTCGAAGACCCGCACGACCAGCGCACCGCCGACTACGTCCACGGCCGCTTCGGCTGACGCGCGTCAGTCCCGAGGATCTCCTCGATGGCGCCACGGGCCCGGTCGGCGTCGGCGGGGACGAGGCCGATGCGGGTGCGCCGGTGCAGGACGTCGTCCACGTCGAGGGCGCCTTCGTGGGTGGCGGTGAACTCGACCTCGGCCCGGGTGACGTCGATGCCGTCGGCGATGGCATCCAGCGGGCGCTCCACGGTGGCGGCGTCGACCACCGTGCGGGCGCCGCCGCCGTGCCGGGCGATCAGCGAGGCCGGCAGTCCTTGCGTGGACCCGCCGTCGGCCCCGATGAGTGGCAACCGGGCCGTGCGGCACGGCGTGGCGACCAGGCCGCGCAGCCGGATCGCGGCGTCGACGGCATCCTGGGCCATCCGGCGGTACGTCGTGAGCTTGCCGCCGACCACGGTGATCACGCCGGACGGCGACTCGACGACGGCGTGCCGTCTCGACAGGTCAGACGTGTCGCCGTCGCTCTCGATCAGCGGCCGCAGTCCGGCGAAGGCGCCCCGCACGTCGGCCCGGGTCACCGGCTCGTCCAAAGCGGTGTTGATCGTCGCGAGCAGGAAGTCGATCTCTTTCTCGGTCGGCACCGGCTCGTCGGGTACGGGGCCGGGGGCGTCCTCGTCGGTGAGCCCGAGAATCACGCGTCCGAGCTGCTGGGGGAGTGCGAACACGAAGCGGCTGATCGATCCGGGCACCGGCACCGTCAGCGCGCCGCGCGGGTGGCCGAACGTCGCGGCGTCGAACACCAGGTGCGTACCGCGGCTCGGACGCAGTCGCATCGAGGCGTCGACCTCGCCGGCCCACACCCCGGTGGCGTTCACGACGGCCTTCGCGCGCACGGCCAGCGTCTCGTCGGTGAGCGTGTCGGTGAGCGTCGCCGACGTCCCGGTGACGTCGCTCGCCCTGACGCGGGTCAGCACGATCGCCCCGTGCCCGGCGGCGGTGCGCGCGATCGTGACGACCAGCCGGGCGTCGTCGACGAGCTGGCCGTCGTACGCCACGAGGCCGCCGTCCAGACCGTCGATCTGCACGGCCGGGGTGAGCGCTCGGGTCGCGGCGGCGTCCACCCGGCGCGACCGCGGGAGCAGCGAGGCCGGCGTGCGTGCGGTGGCCCGCAGGGCGTCTCCGGCGACGAACCCGGCCCGGATCAGGGCTCGGTGCTTCACGGACGGTAGCAACGGAACGACCTGCGGCAAGGCGCGGATCAGGTGCGGCGCGGTGCGGGTCATCAGGATGTGGCGCTCGACGGCGCTCTCCCGGGCGACACCGATCCGCCCGGACGCCAGGTACCGCAACCCGCCGTGGACGAGCTTCGAGCTCCACCGGCTGGTGCCGAACGCCAGGTCGTGCGCCTCGACGAGCGCCACGCGCAGGCCCCGGGTCGCGGCGTCCAGGGCGGTGCCGACGCCGGTCACACCCCCGCCGATGACGAGGACGTCGACCTCGGTGAGCGACTCGAGCTCGGCGCGGCGCCGTCCGGCGTTCAGGGCCGAGCTCATCGGGCCTCCTCCCCGATCGCGCAACGTTCGGCGGTCTGGCACCGCCGAACGTTGCGCAATCGCTGACGAGGCCGGGTCATGGCGCCAGGTATCCGTTCAGGGCGGTGGCCAGTTCGCGGCGCCAGGCCTGGTCCGGCAGCACCTGCGCGACCAGGCGATGTGACTGCACCGTCGACTGGGCGATCAGCAGCACCATGGCCGCCATCTCCTTCGCCCTACCCCGGCGTATGGTTCCGCTCTTCTGGCCGCGCGTGATGGCCGCGCGCAGCGCTTCGAGCAGGCCGCGCTGGCTGGTGCCGAGGCGTTGCACCGTGTACTCGGCGAGCACGTCCGGGTCTGAGAGCAGCAGCCCGCCGAGCAGCTCGTCGTCGCGGATGCGCACCGCGGTCGCGACGATGGCGGCGACCAGGGCCGGGCGGTCAGTTCCGTCGAGGGGCACGGAGGCCTGGATCGCCTGGACCTGACGGGTGAGCAGGGCGGCAATGACGGCGTGCACGTCGGGCCACCGGCGATACACGGTGGGACGGCTGACGCCGGCGTGCCGGGCGATCTCGCTGAGCTGCACCCGTCGCACTCCGCGCTGCCGGATGAGGTCGGCGGCGGCGTCCAGGATGTCGTTACTACTTGACATTATGTGTAAAACTGTAACGCATGTTGCCGAGGCCGCCAATGCGGTGGGACGGTTGGGGCGACCCGGTGCTCGCGAAGCCGCTGCCCGACGACGTCAAGGCGTTGCTGAAGACCGCGCTCGGCGTCTCGGCCGACGACGTGGACCCGCTGACGATCGACGACGTGCGCGTGCGCCCGTCCGCGCTGACCGGGGAAGATCGGGACGCGCTGGCGGCCGTGGCCGAGATCAGCACCGATGACGCCGACCGGCTGCCCCGCGCGGGCGGCAAGTCCACGCTGGACCTGCTGCGCCGCAAGAGCCGGGAACCGCAGGATGCGCCGGACGCGGTGGTCGTGCCGGGCAGCGAGGACGAGATCGCGGCGATCCTGGCCGCCTGTTCCCAGCGGCGCATCGCGGTGGTGCCGTTCGGCGGTGGCACGAGCGTGGTCGGCGGCGTCGATCCTGACCGAGGCGGGTTCACGGCAACCGTCTCGCTCGATCTGCGGCGCCTGGACGACATCGCACTGGACAAGGTGTCCGGCGAGGCGACGCTCGGCGCCGGGCTGACCGGTCCGCAGGCCGAGCAACTGCTCGCCGAACGGGGCTACGAGCTCGGCCACTACCCGCAGAGCTTCCGGTTCGCGACCATCGGCGGGTTCGCCGCGACCCGATCGTCCGGACAGGATTCCGCGGGGTACGGGCGCTTCGACGGGATGGTGCGGGGGTTGCGCGTGGTGACGCCGGCCGGCGTCCTCGACCTCGGCCGTGCCCCCGCGTCGGCGGCCGGTCCCGATCTGCGTGAGCTGTTCCTGGGCTCCGAGGGCACGTTCGGGGTGATCACCGCGGTGCGGGTCCGCGTCCATCCCGTCCCGGCGGCGAAAGCCTACGAGGCCTGGACGTTCCCCGACTTCGCCACCGGCGCCGACGCGCTGCGAGCGGTGGAGCAGCAGGGCACCGGCCCCACCGTCGTCCGCCTCTCCGACGAGGCCGAGACCGGCGTGAACCTCGCCCTGACCGACAAGATCGGCGCCGCACCGCCAGCCGGCGGCTGCCTGGCCATCACGGTGTTCGAGGGCACCGCGTCGCACGTCACGACGAGCCACGAGGCAACAAGCGCGGTTCTGGCCGCGGCCGGGGGCACGTCACTCGGCGAGGACGCCGCCCACGCCTGGGAGCACGGCCGCTTCGACGCGCCCTACCTGCGCGACGCCCTGCTGGCCAACGGCGCCCTGTGCGAGACGCTCGAGACGGCGACGTCCTGGGTTAACCTGCACACCTTGAAGGCCGCGGTGACGGACGCCCTACAGACAGCGCTCGGCGCGTCACTCGTCCTGTGCCACATCTCGCACGTGTACCCGACCGGCGCCTCGCTGTACTTCACCGTGGTCGCCGCCCAGCACGACGATCCGATCGCCCAATGGACGGCGGCCAAGCGGGCCGCCGGCGACGCGATCATGGCGAACGGCGGCACGATCACCCATCACCACGCCGTCGGGGTGGATCACCGACCGTGGATGGAGCAGGAGGTCGGCGAGCTCGGCGTGGCGATCCTGCGGGCGGTCAAGGCGACGGTCGACCCGGTCGGCATCCTCAACCCGGGCAAGCTGATCCCATGACGACGGTGGCGGTATTGACCAACCCGACGGCCGGCGCCGGACGGGGGGCCAAGGCGTCGCGCCGAGCGGTCGCTCGACTGCGCGAGCGCGGGCTGGACGTCCGCGACCTGGTCGGCACCGACGGCGCTGATGCGGAACGGCTGGCGCGCACGGCCGTCGACGACGGCATCGACGCGTTCGTCGTCGTCGGGGGCGATGGCATGATCGCGCTCGCGCTGCAGGTGCTGGTCGGCACCGACGTGCCGCTCGGCGTCATCCCGGCCGGGACCGGCAACGACCACGCCCGCGAGTACGGACTGCCGCGGGGCAATCCCGAAGCGGCGGCCGACGTGATCGCCGACGGGCACGTGCGGGTCGTCGACGTGGGGCGGATCGCGGCCGACGACGGCCCGACGAAGTACTTCGGCCTGGTCATGGCGGCCGGCTTCGACTCCCTCGTGAACGACCGGGCCAACCGGATGCGCTGGCCCCGGGGGCAGATGCGCTACAACGTGGCCACGGTGTTCGAGCTGGCCCACCTGCGCCCGCTGCCGTTCCGGCTCGTGCTGGACGACGGCACCGTGATCGAGCGCGAGCTGCTGCACACCGCGATCGGCAACACCCGCAGCTACGGCGGCGGGATGCTCGTCTGCCCGGGCGCCGACCCGACCGACGGGTTGCTCGACATCACCGTCGTGCGGGCGATGCCCCGGCGCCGCGTCCTGCGGTTCTTCCCGACGATCTTCAAGGGCACCCACATCGAGCAGGACGAGGTCGAGACGTTCCGGACGGCGTCGGTGCGGGTCGAGTCGCCCGGCATCCGCGCCTACGCCGACGGCGAGTACGTGGCCCCGCTGCCGGTGACGGTGAGTGTCGTGCCGCAGGCGCTGCGCATCCTCGTCCCGCGCTGATCCTGATCGGTTTTGGTCGCCCAGGTGTCTATTTGACGGCGGGCGACCAAAACCGGGACGCGGGTGGGCGACGTGCCCGGTATGCCGGGCTACAAGTCGCGCGCACCGGGTGGTTTGCGTCACACTCCGGCGATCGTCGTGAAAGGGGTGCGTCCATGAGCAGTGGGCCCGTCGAATCCGAAGCGCTCGAGACTCCTGAACAATCTGGCATGAAGCGTCGCCGCTTCCTCGGCTATGTGCTGGCGGCGCCGACACTGGTCGTTGCCGCCAAGCTCGGTAAGGACGCCTTCGAGGCGAAGCCCGCCGGCGCGGCCGTGCCGTCGCTGCCCGAGCCGTCCGACCTCATGGACCTCGGCGACGTGCTCACCCTCGCCGCTACACCGACGTCCGGGCTCATCACGATCCGGATGAACGTCGACGGCACCGCGTCGTTCGCGTTGCCCCGGGCCGAGGTGGGCCAGGGCATCACGACAGCGGTGGCCATGCTCATTGCCGACGAGCTGGACCTGCCGCTCGACCAGGTCGAGATGTCGCTCGCCGACGCCCGGCCCGAGCTGCTGTTCAACCAGCTGACCGGCGGCTCGAACACGATTCGCTCGCTCTACACGCCGGTGCGGACCGCCGCGGCGCTGGCCCGGCAGCGCCTCGTCCAGACCGCGGCGGCGCAGTGGAACGTCGACCCCGCGATTCTGACCACCAGCGACGGGGTCGTGCGCGGCCGCGGCCATACTGCTGCGTACGGTTCGCTGGCCAAGGCGGCGGCCGCGAGCAAGCCCGCGGCGGCCCGCGTGCAGCTGAAGGATCAGCCCACCCTCGTCGGCACGCCGCAGAACCGCATCGACGCGCGGGACGCGGTGACCGGCCGCAAGCAGTTCGCGATGGACCTGCAGGTGCCCGGCGCGCTGCCGACGATGGTCTGCCGGCCGCCGACCATCAACGGCACGGTCAAGGCGGTGAACAACCGAAGCGCCGTCCAGGCCATGCCCGGCGTCACCGATGTCCTCCCCGTCTCGACCGGCGTCGCTGTCCGGGCGCAGACGTTCGGCCAGTGCATCGACGCCGTCCGCGCCCTGAACGTGACCTGGGGTCCTGGCACCGCCGAGGGTAAGTCCGATGCGAGCGTGCTGCGGGAGGTGCGCAACGCCGAACTGCCGATGGTGGTGCCGGTCGTCCCGATCCTGACCAAGACCATCGACGCGTCGTTCACGTTCGCCTTTGCCAGCAACAGCCCGCTCGAGACGAACTGCGCGATCGCCGACGTCCGGGCCGACCGGGCCGAGATCTGGTCGTGCCTCAAGTCGCCGATCGTGGCCCAGCAGACGATCGCCGGGCAGCTCGGACTGCCGCTGGACAAGGTCACGGTGCACGTGACGCAGGGCGGCGGCTCGTTCGGGCGGCACCTGTTCTTCGACGCGGCGCGGGAGGCCGCCGAGATCTCGAAGGCGGTGGGCAAGCCGGTCAAGCTCATGTGGCACCGCACCGACGACTTCCGCCACGGCCGAACGCACCCGATGTGCACGTCCCGGATCCGCGCCACCTATCTCGCCGGCAACGTGCTCACCTTCGAGCAACGGCACACCAGCGTTTCGACGGACTACACCCACGGCCTCGGCGAGATTCTGACCGCC
Organism: Jatrophihabitantaceae bacterium; assembly: GCA_036502575.1. Classification (GTDB taxonomy): domain Bacteria; phylum Actinomycetota; class Actinomycetes; order Mycobacteriales; family Jatrophihabitantaceae; genus DASXRA01. The sequence goes on from DASXYL010000083.1 coordinate 149,993, forward strand.
TTGTCGGCCAGCCTGCCGGTCGGCAACCTCGGCTTCTCCGAGACGGTGTTCGAGCTGACCCAGAACGTGCCGTACAACTTCGGCGTGACGACGCAGTTGCTCAACGAGGTCGACACCGGCTTCCACACCGGCAGCATGCGCAACATCTACTCGCCGAACGTGACGGTGGCGAAGGAGATCGTCGTCGATCGCCTGGCCAAGGCGATGGGACGTGACCCGTACCGGTTCCGTCAGGCGTTCCTCAAGGACGATCGGAGCCGGGCTGTCCTGGACAAGGCGGCCGACGTCGGCAACTGGGGCCGGACGATGCCCGCCGGCACCGCCCAGGGCATCGCGTTTCACGAGGAATACAAGGGGGTCTGCGCCGCCCTCGTCGAGATCGACTGCCGGCCGGCCACCGTCAACCGGCCCATCGAGGACGGCGTCGCCGGCCCGCGCGTCACCAAGGCGGTGTTCGTCGTGGACGTCGGCCTGCCCATCAACCCGCGCGGCCTCGAGGCCCAGATGCTGGGCGGCGTCATGGACGGCATCGCGCTCGCCCTGACGTCCAGCCTGCACCTCAAGGACGGCTTGCCGCTCGAAGGCAGCTGGGACGACTACTTCTACACGCGGCAGTGGAACGTCCCGCCCGACGTGCAGATCGTGGTCATGCCGCCGACCACGGGCCAGCCCGGCGGAGCCGGCGAGTTCGGGGTGGCCGCGGCATTCGCCGCCGTCGCCTGCGCCTACGCCCGCGCCACCGGGACGATGCCGACCACGTTCCCGATCAACCACTCCACGCTCGGCTTCGAGCCGCTGCCCACCGTCCCACCGATCCCGCAGAGCCCCACCGACGGGCTCGCACACACCTTCTGAGGAGCCCGCCGTGCCTACCCAAACATTCAAGGTCAACGGTGCGCCGGTCTCGGTGGACTGCCCGGACGACGTGCGCGTGCTCTGGGTGCTGCGCGATCTGCTCGGCATCACCGGTCCCAAGTACGGCTGCGGGCTCGAAGTCTGCAAGGCCTGCACCTGCCACATCAACGGCAAGGCGTTCAACCCGTGTTCCGTGCGCGTCGGCGACATCGAGCCGACCGATGACATCACCACCATCGAGGGACTGCCCGCCACCGTCGGCCAGGACCTGCACCCGATGCAGCAGGCCTGGCTCGACCACGACGTCGCCCAGTGCGGCTACTGCCAGCCCGGGCAGATCATGGCCGCGGTGGCGAAGGTGCGCCAGGCCCAGGCGGCCGGGCACGAGATCACCGACGCCGACCTGGACGAGATCCGCAACGTCTGCCGCTGCGGCACCTACTTCCGCATCCGCGAAGCGATCAAGGCCGGCGCCGCGGCGATGTAGCTCAGCCGCGCGGCACCCGGAACGTGATCAACGTGCCGGACGGAGCCTGCGCCCAGTCGTCCAGTTCGAAGATCGCCGTGGCGCTAGTCGGGTAGTCGGTGAGCTGGCGGTCGATGGTGTTCGCCAGCTCGGCCATGGACGGGTTGTGGCCGACGAGCACGAGCGTCTGCGTCTCGGGCGGCGTCTCACGGATGATCTCCAGCAGGTCGTCCAGGGTGTTCTCGTAGATCCGCTCGTCGATCTCCGGGGCCGGCGCGTCGGGCGGCGCGGCCAACTCCCAGGTCTGCCGGGTACGCCGGGACGGCGAGATCACCACCCGGTCGGGCGCGACCTTCTCCGCGGCGAGCCACTGCCCGAGCGCCGAGGCGTCCCTTATGCCCCGGGGGGCGAGTGCCCGTTCCGCATCGGTAGGTCCGCCTTGCACGGCCTTTGCGTGCCGCACCAGCACGAGTCGTCGAGGCATGCCCGTAGCCTAGGTGGGTGCCCGCAACCAACTGGGCTCGCAACGTCACCTTCGGCGCGCAAGCGTACGAGCGGCCGGCCTCCCTCGACGAGGTGCGCGCACTCGTCGGGCGCAGCGACCGGATCCGGGTGCTCGGCAGCGGGCACTCGTTCAATCGCATCGCCGACACGACCGGCCCGCTGCTGAGCCTCGCCGGGCTGCCCGCGGAGATCGACATCGACACGGCGTCGAGCCGGGTGCGGATCAGCGCCGGGCTGACCTATGCCCAGGTCGCGCCCCGGTTGCAGGAGGCCGGCTTCGCCCTGCCCAACCTCGCGTCGCTGCCGCACATCTCGGTCGCCGGCGCCTGTGCGACCGGCACCCACGGTTCGGGCGACGGCAACGGCGGCCTGGCCACGGCCATCGCGTCGATCGACATGGTGACCGGGACGGGCGATGTCGTGACGGTCGAGCGGGGCGACGCCGACTTCGAGGGGATGCCGGTCGGGCTCGGCCGGCTCGGCGTCGTCACGGCATTGACGCTTGACCTCGTCCCGTCCTACGACATCGCCCAGTACGTCTACGACAGCCTGCCGGACGAGCGGCTCGACGCTGACTTCGACGCGATCTTCGCCAGCGGCTACAGCGTCAGCGCGTTCATCGACTTCGACGATCACAACCGGCTGTGGTGCAAGCTGCTGGCGGCCGATCCGCCGCCCGGCCCGATCGCGTTCGATGCCCTGGCGGCCCTCGAGCCGCGCAACCCGGTGCCCGGCATGTCACCCGACAACTGCACTCCGCAGCTGGGCATCCCGGGACCGTGGCACGAGCGGCTGCCGCATTTCCGGGCCGAGTTCGCCCCGAGCAGCGGCGACGAGCGGCAGAGCGAGTACCTGCTGCCGCGCGAGCACGCGGTGGCCGGGCTCAACGCCCTCCGTGGCCTGCGCGAGCAGATCACGCCGGTGCTGCAGATCGCCGAGATCCGGACGATAGCCGCCGACGAGCTGTGGCTCAGCCCGGCGTACCGCCGCGCGACGGTCGGCTTCCACTTCACGTGGGTGCCCGACGACGCGGCACTCGCTCCGGTGATCGAGGCGATCGAGCGCGAGCTGGCGCCGTTCGACCCGCGCCCACACTGGGCCAAGGTGTTCAGCCAGGCTGCACACTACGAGCGGATGCCCGACTTCGTCCGCCTGGTCGAGCAATACGACCCGAACGGCAAGTTCGGCAACGAGTTCCTGGACGGTTATCTCTCGGCAACGTCTCGTGATCTTCCTGCGGGTAGCTAGAGCCCGTCCAGGAAGTCGGCGGTGGGGACGAAGAGCAAGGTGCCGGTGACGGCGCGGGAGAAGTCGAGGAGGCGGTCGGTGGTGCCGGGCGGATCGCCGATGAACATGTTGTGCAGCATCTGCTCGATGACGTCCGGGCGGCTGGCGTAGCCGATGAAGTAGGTGCCGTACTCCTCGGCGCCCACCCGGCCGAACGGCATGTTGTCGCGGACGATCTTGCGCTCCTCGCCGTCCGCACCGGTGATCACGTTCAGGGCGACGTGCGAGTTCGCCGGCTTGACGTCGTCGGGCAGCTCAATATTGGTGAGCTTGGTTCGGCCGACGGCCTTCTCCTGGTCCTCGACGGTCAGCGCGTTCCACGACGGCATGTCGTGCAGGTACTTCTGCACGATGACGTAGCTGCTGCCCCGAAACGCCGGGTCTTCGTCGCCCACCGTGACGGCGGTCTCGGCGGCGAACGCGGCCGGGTTCTCCGTCCCGTCGACGAAACCCAGCAGATCGCGGTCGTCGAAGTACCGGAAGCCCGGCACCTCGTCCACCACGGTGGCCGCACCGGCGAGGCGTCCCACGATGTGGGTGGCCAGCTCGAAGCACAGGTCCATCCGCACCGCTCGGATGTGGAACATCAGATCGCCCGGCGTGGACGGGGCGTGGTGCCGCTCGCCGGTGAGCTCGCGGAACGGGTGCAGACTCGCCGGCCGCGGCGACCCGAAGAGCCGATCCCAGGCCGCCGAGCCGATGCCGGCCACGCAGGTCAGGCCACCGTCCAGGGCCCGGAAGCCGACCGAACGCTGCAGGCCGGACAGGTCGGCGAGCAGGTCCCGGGTGGCGGCCTCGCCGCCACCCTCGATGGTCAGCACCAGGAAGATCGCTGCACCGGTGAGCGGCGCCAGGACCGGCTGGGGCGTCGGCCCGGGCTGCGGCATTGGTCCGGGCTGCGGCCTCGGTCCGGGCTCGGTCACGTCCGGCATCTTCGCATGCGACGGCGAGGGGCGACACTGTCTGCATGAACGCGCGCCCGCCGGCTGAGACCCCGCTGCTCCGTCGTATCCGTGAAGCCGTCATCGGCGACGACCAGGTGATGCCCGGTCCGTACGGGCCGCGCCGGGTCACGTATGCCGACTACACCGCCTCGGGCCGGTCGCTGAGCTTCATCGAGGACTTCATCCGGGACGAGGTGCTGCCCCGCTATGCCAACACGCACACCGAGTCCAGCGGCACCGGCCTGCAGACGACCCGACTGCGCGAGGACGCTCGGCGCATCATCCGCGACAGCGTGGGCGGCGACGACGACACGGTGGTGATCTTCTGCGGCTCCGGCACGACCGGCGCCATCGACAAGCTGATCGGCATCCTCGGACTGCGCATCCCGGCGTCGCTGGACGACCGGTACGGGTTGTCGGAGCATGTCGACAGCAGGCCGGTCGTGTTCATCGGTCCCTACGAGCACCACTCGAACGAGCTGCCCTGGCGGGAATCCATCGCCGACGTGATCGTCATTCGGCAAGATCACGACGGCTACATCGACCTGGACGAGCTGGAGAAGCAGCTGGTCGTGCACGCCGATCGTCCTTTGAAAATCGGGTCGTTCTCGGCGGCGAGCAACGTCACCGGCATCGTCAGCAACAAGGACCGGGTCTCGGCGTTGCTGCACGAGCACGGCGCGCTGTCGTTCTGGGACTTCGCCGCCGCCGCGCCCTACGTCGACATCCAGATGTCCGGTAAGGACGCTATCTTCCTCAGCCCGCACAAGTTCATCGGCGGACCGGGGACGCCGGGCGTGCTCGTCGTGCGGCGCGAGCTGCTGCGCAACCGGGTGCCGGACGTACCGGGCGGCGGCACCGTCGCCTACGTCAACCCGAGCGAGCACCGTTACGTCGACGACCCGGTGCAGCGCGAGGAGGGCGGGACGCCGGCGATCATCGAGTCGATCCGGGCCGGGCTGGTGTTCCAGCTCAAACAGGCCGTCGGGGTGGACGTCATCCGCGAGCACGAGGAGTACTACCTGCGGCGCGCGGTCACCGCCTGGGCGCAGGAGCCGGCCATCGAGATCCTCGGCAACCTCGACGCCGAACGCCTCTCGATCGTGTCGTTCGTGGTGCGCGCGCCGAGCGGTCGCTACCTGCACCACAACTTCGTGGTAGCCCTGCTGAACGACCTGTTCGGCATCCAGTCGCGAGGCGGCTGCTCGTGTGCCGGGCCGTACGGGCATCAGCTGCTCGGTATCGACCTCGATCGGTCGAACGCGTTCGCTCGCGAGATCGAGCACGGCTGCGAGGGCATCAAGCCGGGCTGGGTGCGGGTGAACTTCAACTACTTCATCTCCGACGTGGTCTGCGACTACATCATCGAGGCGGTGCGCATCGTCGCCCACGAAGGTTGGCGGCTGCTGCCCGACTACCGCTTCGACCCCGACCACGGGCTGTGGCGGCATCGTCTGGGTCCGGTGGAGCCACCATTGCGGCTGACCCAGGTGGCGTACGCCAACGACGGTGCGATGACCTTTCCCCGCTTCGACGACCGGGCGCCCGAGTCGGAGCTGGCGGCGTATCTGGACGAGGCTCGCGCCGTCCTCCGCGCCGAGCACCCCGACCACACCGGCGAGGCGTCGGTCATGTCGGACGACTTCGAGCAGCTGCGCTGGTTCGAGCTGCCGTCGGCCTGCCTCGTCGCGACGTAACCCGACCAGCCCGAGTCGTTCGACCGTCGGCGGCTCATCGCACGCTGACGGTCGAACAAGGTCCGCTTGTCAGGCGTAGCCGGTGTCCGGATCCGGTTCGGGATAGTCGCCCGGGCCGGGTTCCTCCGGCGCCGCGTCGCCCGCCCCGTTCCAGACCGGAACGTGCGTGACCGGGTCCCAGTGAAAGCCGTCCGGCGGTGGCAGGTCGTTGAGGTTCATCGGCGGTTGGCTCTGGTTCTGGTTCGGCATCCAGCCCGGATCGGCGGGCGACGCGTTCGGCTGGCCGGGCTCCCAATGCAGCGGATCGGAGCCGTCGGCTCGACCTGGCGGGTAGAAGTCCGCGCCTCGAAGATGGCCATCGGAGTCGAACGTGACCGAGCCGCTGACGTCACCCTCGCTCAACAGATCCTCTGGTTCTCCCATGGCCAAACGCTACGTCTCAGCTGTGGCTGCGCGGCGGGAGTCTGCACGATGGGGCGACCCTCAGCCCTCGAGGGCGGCTTCCGGCTTGTGGGCGACGAACGTCATGCGCTTGGTGACCCTGATCGTGATGTTGGCGCACCCGAGCTCTTGCAGCCGTCCGAGCAGGTGTGCCGGCGGGATCGGGTTGTACGTGTCGCCGGCGTGGAACTTGCGCAGGTTGTCACTGGCCAGGCTGTCGGCGCCCACGATCACGCCGCCCGGACGCACGACCCGGACGATCTCGGCCAGGACGCGGTCCTGCCCGTCCCGTGTCGGCACGTGGTGCAGCATGGTGAACGTCGCGGCGGCGTCGAAGGTGTTGTCCGGGAACCGCAGCTCGGTGGCGTCGCCGTGCCGGACGTCGACGTTCGTCCCGGCGTGCTTCTCGGCCAGAGCGGTGACGGCGGCGGCGTCGGCCTCGACGGCGGTCAGCCGCTCGACGCGTCGGCGCAGCCAGTCGGTCGCCGCCCCCGGTCCGGGACCGACCTCGATCAGGTGCGGACCGAGCTCGACGCCGTCGAGCAGCGGGGTCAGCACTTTGGTCTGGAGGGACTCGGCCCACTCGGGGCTGCTGCACAGGGTCGCGTGGTTCTCGTTCATACCTGGCCACGCTAGGAATGCGGCGCCACGTCGTCTACCGCGTACCCTGCCAGACTATGTCGCCTACCGGACAGGTTGGATCAGCCGCCGTCCTGGTCGCGACGTTCGCGATGGGCCCGACGACGCGCTATGTGCGACACGTGCACGACGAGCATCAGCTGGCCTGGGCGCCGCGTGGCGTCCTGACCGTGGAGACCGATACCGCGACGTGGGTGCTGCCGCCGACCCGGGCCCTGTGGATCCCGTCCGGCGTTCCGCACGAGACATCCGCCGACGGCACCGCGACGATGCGCGCGCTCTACCTTCACCCGGCGGCCTGCCCCGTCGAATGGACCAGCCCCCAGCCGGTAGTAGCCATGCCGGTGCTGGCCGAGCTGATCCATCACCTCGCCGAGACGCCGCTCGATCCTGGGCAGCGGAAACGGGCCGAGGCCGTGCTGCTCGACCTCCTCGAACCGGTCGCGGTGGCCACCATCGACGGGCCGATGCCCCGCGACGCGCGAGCCGTGGACGTCGCCCGGGCACTGCTCGACGATCCGGCCGATCAGCGCAGTCTGGAGGACTGGGGCCGGCACGTGGGCGCCAGCGCCCGGACCCTCGCCCGGGCGTTCCGGGCCGACACCGGGGTGGGCTTCGCCCGCTGGCGCACCCTCGCCCGGATCCGGGCCGCCCTGCCACTACTCGCCGCCGGCCAACCGGTGGGCAACGTCGCTCGTCGGGTCGGCTACGACACGGCCAGCGCGTTCGTCGCCGCGTTCCGCCGGGAGACCGGCGTGACGCCGGGTGCGTACTTCCACAGCTAGCCTGTGTATTATTGGCGATGCCGCGCGCCTCGGTCGCTGCGCCGAGCGCGTGCTCGGGTGCTCGGGTTTACGAGTGGCTAGTCCGGAACGGCCGCGAGCCTCCCGCCTACACCAGGATGAACTCCGGCTCCGGCTCGACCGCAGCGAGCAGCGCGGCGGCGACCGAGCTGGTTGCCTGAGACGTCGTCCGGAAGTGCACCGCGCGCATGCCGAACGAGCTGGCCACCTCGCAGTGATCGGCAACGGTGTCGATGTAGAGGCATTCGGTGGCCGGCACCTGCATTCGTGACAGCAGCCTGAAGTAGATCTCCGGATCGGGCTTGCGGACGCCCTCCTCGCTGGACGCGACGATGACGTCGAAGAGTTCGCCGACCGGCACGCGGGCCCGCCACTGCGGCCACCATTCGGCGACGGTGTTCGTGAGCAGCGCGAGGCGGTAACCGCACGCCCGGAGCGTCCGCAGGAAGGTCACGAAGGCGTCGTTCGCCGGCCGACCGTCGAACCAGGCCGCGCGTAGCGCTTCTGCGGTGAGCGGCGGCGAGCCGGCTGGGAGGTGCTCCTCGATCCGGTCGACGAACCCGGCTTCGGTGATCGTGTCGAGTTGCAACGCGGCCATCGGGTCGATGCCGGTCGCGCGCTTCGCACTGGACAGGGCCTGCATGAAATCGCCGATGTCGATCCCGGCCCGGGAGGTGAGTGCGGCGTACCTCTGCGACAGCGGATCGGTGAGCACGCCGTCGTAGTCGCACACGATGGTGGTGATTGCCGCCGGCACGGGCAGGCCCAGTGGTGTAGTGAGCATCGGGCACCTCGATTCCGTGATGGGTGCAGGTAGGGGCGACCGTAGGGCGACGCGCTGAAGCCTCGGTTGCGCCGTGCTCGACCGGGTTCCAGCGCGCGACTGAGTTCCAGCGCGGGCGAGATCGGCGCTCGACCGGAGTTCCAGCGCCGGTCCAGCGTCCGTCCGTCGAGGCAGTTCACAGTGACCTCATGACAGCCGCGTTCCCGCATCATCTCGTGCACCGCCCGGCCACGCCGGACGCGCTCGCGTTCGGGCCCTCGTCGCCGACGACCCAGCACTTCGCACTGTCGGCGGAGCTGACCGGCGACGATCCGCTCTACGACGACGGGCCGGCGCGGGTGCACGACGTGAACCTCGTCGGCGACGTGATGCGCAGTGCGGCTCTTCTCGTGGCGCAGCAGTACTTCCGGGTGCCGCCCGAGCGGGTCCCGGTCATCGTGTCGAGCGAGATCGAGGTGAACACGGTGGAGGCCTGGCGGCGGCGGGATGCGTCCGCCCATGCCGTGATGGATCTCGCGCTGCACCCGATCGACGTGATCGACGGCGTGCCCCGCGGCGTGTGGTGCAAGGCGTCGGCGAGCATCGACGAGGCACCAGCGGCGCAGGCCGCGGCGCGGCTGGTCTTCCTCTCACCGGGCGTGTACCGGGCGCATCGGGCGCACGGGCGCGCAGCCAGCGGCGCGGTGCCCGACGAGGCGATGGCCGGCGCTCGCCCGGCGCCCCCGCAATGGGTCGGTCGGTGCAACCCGCGCAACGTGCTGGTGCGCGTGGCCCGGGACGACCGCAGCCGGCCGGAAATGTGGGTCGCCACCGAACCCGATCATCCGACCCTGGGGACGGACGACCACGTCTCGGCGGCGACGCTGTCCGAGGCGGTCCGCCAGCTGGCGATCTTCGCGAGCGTCGAGTTGTGCGGCTTCCCGGCCGGGTACGGCGTCCTCACCAAGTGGCGGGCCAAGTTCAGCGGGTTCGCCGAACCGGATCTGCCGCTGCGGGCGGCGGTGACCGGCGAACCGGCGATTGCCCGAGCCGGTGGTCGTCCGGTGGCCACGGTGCCGCTGAGCTTCGCGCAGGGCGCTCGCCGCGTGGCGACCGCCACGGCGTGGGTCTTACAGGACTGCTGAGTATCGCCATGATGTTTCGGGTGCTGGGCCAGGTGGCGGCGGATCCGCAGACGCCCACCGCCGGCAAGCACCGCGCGCTGCTGGCCACGCTCCTCGTCCGGCACAACCAGGTCGTCTCGACCAGCGCGCTCATCGACGAGATCTGGGCCGACCGTCCGCCCCGCACCGCAGCGACCACGTTGCAGGTCTACGTCTGTCACCTGCGCAAGCTCTTCCCCGGCGACCGGCTGCGGACGGTCGCTCCGGGATACCTGCTCCGGGTGGGTGAGGACGAGCTCGACCTGATCGCCTTCGAGGCCCAGTTGCAGCGCGGCCGGCAGGCCTACGAGCAGGCCGACTACAGCGGTGCTGCGGACCTGCTCGGGCAAGCGTTACGGCTCTGGAACGGGCCCGCGCTGTCGGGGGTGCCGCGGGGTGAGGTGCTGGAGAACGCCGCGATCAAGCTCGACGAGCTGCGGCTTTCCGCCTACGAGCAGAGGATCTCGGCCGACCTACGACTGGGACGGCACGAGGAGATCCTGGGCGAGCTGATCAGTCTTGTCGGCGAGCACCCGCTGCGCGAGACGCTGCACGCGCACCTGCTGGTGGCGCTGTATCGCTCCGGACGGCAGGCCGACGCGCTGCGGGCGTTCGGCCGAGCCCGGCGGATCGTCGTCGACGAGCTCGGGATCGAACCGGGCGCGGGGCTGCGCCAGTTGCACGAGCGCATCGTGCGCGGGGATCCGAAGTTGCTCTGGCGGGGCGAGCGGCCCGCGCCGGCGACCGTGAGCGGCCCGGTGGTGCGGCTGCCGCCGCTGCCCATCGACTTCACCGGCCGAGTCGGCGAGCTGGATGCCGCGCGCCGGCTGCTCGACCAGAGCCGGGTGCTGATGGTCTGCGGGCGCGCCGGCGTCGGCAAGACGACCTTCGCGGTGCGCTTGGCCGAACAGCTGCGCGACTCGTATCCGGACGGCCGGTTGCTGGTGCAGCTGCGCGACGCCCACGGGGCCGCGCTCGACGCGCAGCAGGCCATCGGAGCCGTGCTGCGCCAGCTGCATCAGCCGGGGCCACCGGACGCCGAGTCGCTGCAGCGCGCGGTGCAGGGGCGGCGGCTGCTCGTGATCCTGGACGACGCCGCGAGCGAAGAGCCGGTGCGCGCCGTGGCCTCGGCGGTACCGGAGACAACGCTGCTCGTGACGTCCCGCGGCCTGCTCCCCGGGCTGGACAGCGCGCGGCGGCTGCCGCTGACCGTGCTGCGCCCGGACGACGCGACGCGGTTGCTCGTCGCGGTAGCGGGCACGCGGCTCGACGAAGAAACCGTGCGGCTCGACGACGCGACCGCGCGCGACATCGCCCGCCGGTGCGGGCACCTGCCGCTCGCGCTGCGAGTCGCCGGAGCGTTGCTGGTGATGCATCCGGACTGGACGGCGCACGACCTGGCCGCGCGGTTGACCGACCAGGAGGCGGCGCTGGGCGTTCTGCACGCCGGCGACCTGGACGTGCGCGCCACCCTGATGACCAGCTACCGCGAACTGGATCCGGCCGATCAGGTCGTGTTTCGCCGGCTCGCCCTGGCGCCGGCACCGGACTTCGCGCCGTGGTGCGCCGCCGCGTTGCTCGGCGTCGACCCGGCGGTGTCGACGGCAGCCGTGGACCGCCTGGTCGCCGCTCAGCTGCTGGAGCCGCGACGGATCGGCGCCGGCCGTACCGTGCGGTACGGATTCCATTCGCTGCTGCGCTCGCTCGCCCTCGAGCTGCTCGCCGACGACCCCCCGCACGAGATCGCGGCCGCCGTCGCGCGCATGTCCTCGGCGTATCTCGACCTGGCCCGGCGCGCCGACGCGGCGCTGTCGCCGGGCCGGACGCCGGCGCGGTACCAGGTCGAGCGCACCGCCCCCGGCGCCACGATGGACGGCGACATTCCGGCGGTCTGGTTCCCGGGCGAATTGCCGGGCCTGATCGGGGCGATGCGGCTCGCCTACGAGCACGACCAGTGGCGGCCGGTCTGGGAACTGGCCGACAGCCTCGTCGGGTACCTGTCAGCCGCCGCGCTGTGGAACGAGTGGGCGGACACGCACCAGCTCGCCCTCGACGCGACCCGCCGAGCCGCCTCGACCATCGCCGAAGCCGGAGTGCTGCGCTCGCTGGGCGATCTGGCCTGGCAGCGGCGACAGCCCGCCGCGGCCGGCGAGCACTACCGGGCCGCCCGACGGCTGTTCCAGGGGCTCGGCAACCGGCCGGGTCAAGCGAGCTGCCTGGTCGGGCTCGGCGACATCGCGTTCGGAATGGGCCAGCCGGACGACGCCAGTCGCGCGTACGCCGCTGCGCTCCGGCTCGGTGCGGATGAGCCACGGCTGCGGGCCGACACCGTTCGCGGGCTGGCCCTGGTCGCGGAGCGGGCCGGACGCCGCGACGACGCGTTCCGCCACTACGAGGACGTGGTGCGCATCGCCGCCAAGCTGGGCGACCGCCGCTGGGCCGAGTTCGGCCGGCGCAGCGTGCAGCGGATCCTGGTCAGTGGCCAGCGGCCCGGACCGGTGGCGCTCGAGGTGCGTCCCGGCATGTGGCTCGTCACCGCCGCGGGGTAGCCCGGGTGCTCACGGCACTCACGGCGCTCACCGGGGCTGGGCGATCGGGGCGGTGATGCAGGCGTCCGGAATGCCGAACCCGTCGACGAGAAGGGATGCCTGCGGGCGCAGCTCACGGCAGCGGGCATCGACGGCGGCGATGACCGCCTTGCTGCGGTGCGCACTGAGCCGGCCGTGCTCGGCGAACCAGGCCCGGTCGGCCTCGATCGTCGACAGCGCGAACAGGTCGCAGGTGCGGTCGAGCAGCGGACGAACCGACTCGGGTGCGGTCTCGATGCCGGCCATGAACGCCTCGAGCAGCAACCGATCGGCGTAGGCGTTGGCGAGGTGCAGCAGGTGGGGCTGGGTGGCGGTGTAGGCCGCGAAGGCGTCCTTGCTCGCACCGGCCGCACGCAACCGGCGGGCCGCCGTCTCGAGCAGGTGCCGCTCGCGCCACTCGAACATCGCCACCTGCCAAGCCCGATCGAGGGGACCGGTGTCCTCGTCGCGGCCGGGCCCGACGTCGCGCAGCCGCTGGACGAGCTTGTGCGCGGCGGCGTTCTCGACGAGCGTGCCGGCGGCCGTGTCGGCGACCAACCGGATCGTGCTGAGCATGTCCAGCTCACCCAGGTGCGACCGGAACGCGGTGAGCAGGTTGCGGGCGACGAGTTGCAGCAGCACCGTGTTGTCGCCCTCGAACGTGGTGAACACGTCGGTGTCGGCCCGGAGCTGGGGCAGCTGGTTCTCGGCGAGGTAGCCGGCACCGCCGCACGCCTCGCGGCTGGCCTGGATAGTGGCGGTGGCGTGCCAGGTGGCGGCCGCCTTGATCGCGGCCGCCCGTGCCTCCACCTTGCGACGCAGCTCGTCCTTGTGCTGGGCGACGTCCCAGTCCTCAGCCTCGAACTCCACGTCGTCCGGGGAGATGGTGAACGCCTCGTGGGCGCGGGACACCAGCTCCTCCTGGGCGAAGTGCAACGCGTACGTCCGGGCCAGGGCGGGCAGCAGCCGGCGCTGGTGGGTGAGGTAGTCGAGCAGCACGACCTCGCCGTCACTGCCGGGGGCCGCGAACTGGCGCCGTACGCCGGCGTATCGAATGGCGATGGTAAGCGCGACCTTGGTCGCGGCCGCGCCGGCGGCGGCGATGCTGATCCGGCCCTGGATGAGGGTGCCGATCATGGTGAAGAAGCGGCGGTTAGGGCTGGCAATCGGGGTGGAGTAGGAGCCGTCCGGGGCGACGTCGCCGTAGCGGTTGAGCAGGTTCTCGCGGGGGATGCGGACGTCGTCGAACCACAGCCGCCCGTTGTCGACCCCGCCCAGGCCGGCCTTCAGACCGCAGTCGCCGATGCGGACGCGGGGCAGCGGCCGTCCCTCCGGGGACCGGATCGGCACCATGAACGCGTGCACACCCTGGTCCTTGCCGCCGGTGATCAGTTGGGCGAACACGACGGCGACCCGGCCGTCGCGGGCCGCGTTGCCGATGTAGTCCTTGCGGGCGTCGTCGTCGGGCGTGGTGATCACGAACTCCTGCGTCGCCGGATCGTAGGTCGCCGTCGTGCGCAGCGATGCGACGTCCGAGCCGTGGCCGGTCTCGGTCATCGCGAAGCAGCCGGGCAGGGCGAGCGACATCGCGTCGGGCAGGTAACGCTGGTGGTGGCGGGTGGTGCCCAGGTGCAGGATCGCCCCGCCGAACAGCCCGTACTGGACGCCGGTCTTCACCACCAGCGACAGGTCGGCCATCGCCAGCATCTCGAAGCCGGTGATCGCCCCACCCAGGTCACCGCCGCCGCCCACCTCGACCGGCAGGGCCAGCTGCGGCAGGCCGCTCGCGGCGACCACCCGCAACTGCTCGTACGTGCGGACCCGCTGCGCCTCTATCCATACGCCAGCGTACGGCTCGTCGGCCGGGGCGCCCAGCTCGGCGAGTTCGTCCAGCAGGTGCCGGGCCTTGTCGCGGATCTCGGCCCAGCGTCCGTCCAGGTGCACGCGCAGCTCGTCGGCGTTGCCGGGGCGGCTCACGGCTCCGCGCTCCCGGTCAGCACCGGAGACGCCGGGCCCGCCACTCGGGCCCGCCGGAACCGGTCAACGGCCCGCAGCCGCAGCAGGCTGAGCACCAGCCAGCGGCGCATCGCGTTGAGATGGGCCGGCGAGCCGTGGACGTCGTCGAAGCGGCGGAACTTGGCTCGCGGCGCCGCGGCGGCGAGCAGCTCCGGGTCGGCGGCCGGGATGATCTCGTCGCGCCGGCTCACGACGTAGCGGACCGGCACCCGGATCGCGGACAGCGTCGGCGCGTCCAGCGCCAGCCCGCGCAGGGTGGCGAAGGCCGAGTCGTGGTCGGGCGTGCCGGACAGCCGGGCCAGGGTGTCCTTCGTGATGCGCGGAGCCTGGTGCCACCACGACTCGTCGGTGAAGAACCGCGACACGGGCGCGCCGACGGTGAGGATGCGTCGGATCCGCGGATCGTCCACGGCGGCCCGCAGGGCCAGGTTGCCGCTGAAGCTCAACGTCAGCATGGACACGTCGTTGGTGTCGGCCCGGCCCTGGAACTGGTTCACCAGCCACGGCAGCAGCCGCCACGAGTCGGGACCGTACTGCAGCGTATTTTCCCCGACACCGGGCATCTCGCTGACCACGGCGGCGAAACCGAGTTTGGCGAATGCCGGCAGCGCCTGCGCCCACTGCTCCTTGACGCTGACGATCCCGCCCATGACCACCAGCAACGGGCGGGGACGCCGCGCGTCCAGCCCGGCGGCCCACGCCGCGACCGAGCCGGCGGGGTGGTGCAGGGTCAGCCGCTCGATGCCGCCCGTCCCGGTGCGCCACTCGTCGAAGGCGGCGACGGCGCGCTGCTGGGCGTGCACCCGTTCCGGGTCGCCCGGGTAGGGGAACCGGGCGAGCGTGTAGTGCTGGCAGGCGGCCAGCGTCTCGCCGCGCGCGGCGAGAGCGTCGCCCTCGGCCGTCCAGACCCGGGCCCACGAGCGGGGTGAGCCCGGCTCGTCGTCGTGCACGTGGCGAAGCACGCGGCCCACCTGCGCCGCGGTCAGTCCCTGACCGCCGGCGTGCAGCCGGGCGAACTCCTTGAGCTCAGCGAGGTGATCCATGGCGGTCCTTAGTGGATGTGGCCGTCGGAGCGGCGCAGGCCGAAGCCCAGCGCGCGGTCCAGGCCGAGGTGGGCGAGCCAGCCGAGGCCGCCGACCAGCAGCGGACGGTTGCCGGTCAGCGCCCCGAGCAGCAGCGCCAGGACCGGTCCTTCGATGTTGTGCAGTGCGTTGTAGAGCTCGATCGCCTCGGTGTGCAGCACCCCGGGTTCCGGCGCCTCCGCGCTGCGGCGCGGGATGAAGAAGGGGGCGTCCGGGGCCAGCAGCCCCACCCAGAACGAGAAGGTGAGCGGGCCACCGAGGACGCCGGCCGCGGCCAGAGCGCCGATGCCGACCGCGCCGCTCACGGCCCGACCGACCGGGTGCTGCCAGGACCAGGAGTCCCACGGGGAGTCCGGCGGGGCAACCGGTACGTCGTGCGGTGCGCTTCCCCGGACCAGAGTCATCGACATGCCCGTAGCGTCGCGTCGCCGCCTAGAGGATCGGTTGCGTCACCACGGGTCGGCGCCGTCGCCCGGCTCGGCCTCGTCGGCACCGAGCGCCTCGGTGAGCGCGGCGACGAAGCTGGGCTCCAGGGCAGTCTCCGCGGTGGTGTCGGTGGTGCGGAAGCCGCTGTCGCCCACGCTCGCGCTCACGACGTACTCGTCCTCGAGGTAGAAGGTGGCGAAGTGCCACTCGGCGCCGGTGCCCGGGCTGCCGTCCGGGCGGCGCACTCCGGTCGAGCCCCCACCGAGGCCGGCGTCCAGGCCGAAGCCGAACTCGGTGAAGCGGAACAGCATGCCCTGCCCGATCGCCTTGCTGTACGCCTCTTTGAGCGTCCACAGCCGCACCAGCGCCGGGTCGCGGCCGGCTTCGGGCAGCGCCTCGACCAGCTCCAGCTCGTGCGAGGTGCACAGGTGGGACGCGAGGCCCGCGCCGTAGAGGGTGCGGCCCACGCGCTCGGCGTCCACGCCGATCAGGCCGCGGGTGGTGAGCCCGACGAGGAGGAGGTCCTCGGTGTGGCTCAGGCTGATGTCGACGCCGTCGAAGCCCCGCAGGTAGGGCCGCCCGGACGGGCCGTAGCTCAGCTCGACGTTGTCGGCCGGGACGTCCAGGGCGGCCGCGGCGGCGAACTTCAGCAGCACCCGGGACGCGGCGAACCGCTGCCGGATATCGGGATGGGTGAGGTCGAGGTAGCGGGCCCAGTCGCGGCCGAGCAGCGCGCGCAGACGCGGCCGCCCGGCCTGATCGGGACGCCAGTCGGCGAGGCGCGCGAACAGCAGCGCCACGCCCCGGTCGCGCAGGTCAGTGCGTACCGGCTCCCACGGGCCGTCCCGCCCGGTGATCTTGATCGGCTCCCCGAACGACGGGGCTCGGCTCGCCAGCATTGAATTCCTCCATCGTGTCTTTCAGTTCTCCGAGGAGGTCGGACGCCTCGGCGCCATCTATCACCCGGTGGTCGAATGCCAGGGACAGCCGCATGACCGGCGCCACCTCGAGCCGCCCACCCCGGGCGACCGGGCGATCGAGGACCTGTCCGGCGCAGATCGTCACCGCGGTGCCCCCGTTGGAGTGGAAGCCGTCCACCGGGCGGTGACCGAGCGAGCTCACCGATACGGTGCCCAGCACGCCGGGCCGGCGCTGAGGCCGGCGCAGGGCCGCCGCGAAGGCCAGCCGGCCGAGTGACGTCGGCACCTTGCGCAGCTTCCGGACGCCGCGGAACTCGGGCAGGTCGGCCACGTTCTCGGCCCGGTAGCGGTCGACCCGCTGCTGGATCTCGTCCAGGCCGGCGCTGGGCAGGTCCGGGATGAGCGCGGAGAGCACGATGCGGCGGCCCTCGACGAGCCGGTCGAGGGCCACCTTCGCGACCACCGCGTCGAAGCGGGCGATCTTCGGCCGGCGCAGCACGCCCGGCCAACCCGGCGCCATCGCCGCGTTCGCGTCCGGGTGCCGGGCCATCACGCGTCCGGTCGCCAGCAGCAGGTAGGTGACGATCGAGTAGCGCTCGCCCCGCTGCACCGCCGCCGACCGGTGCGCCATGATCCGGGACATGTCGATCTCGGTGTCGAGGTAGACCAGGCGTTGGGAGTCGGCGTACTCCAGGAAGTACAGGGTGTGCCGGCGGTCCCGCTCGGCGCGTACGTGCACGCCGCTCGACCCGCGCCGCGTCATGCCGCGGCCACCAGTTCGTACATGTCCTGCAGGCTGCGCATCGCCATCAGTCGGCCCACCGGCATCCGGCGGCCGGTCTCGCGCTCGAGGGCGACGACCAGCTTGAGCAGCAGCAGCGAGTCCCAGGCCGGCACGTTGTCCAGGTCGGTGGTCAGCTGGCTGCGCTCGATCGGCAGGCCGACCTCCTCGCGCAGCAGCACCACGAAGTCCTCTACGTCGTTCATGATCGGTACCTACACCTTCTCCAGCGCGAAGCCGGCCTTGAGCCACTTACTGGACTCGACCGCGACCGCGAGCGCCTTGTCGCCCGCCACCATCTGGTCGAGCAGCCGGGACAGCTGCATGAACGGCAGCGCGTTTCCGTTGTTGCCGGTGTCGGCCACGCAGGAGACCTCCGTCGCGTCCGGCATGTCCAGGCGCTCCCAGATCAACTGGGTCATGCGTCCGGACAGCTGCGGCGGCAACAGGAAGGTCAGGTCCTGGGGCGTCCAGCCGAGCTCGTCGAGCAGCTGCCAGAGGATCTCGGTGGCCATCACCGGCACCGATTCCTCGATGGCCTTGTAGTCCTCGTTCACCGCTTGCTTCCCGGACTCGCGGTCGGCCATGCCGAACCACTCGATGATCTGGCCGGGGGCGCGGCCCAGTCCGGTGAACTGGTTGAGCACGGTGCGCAGCGCCACCTGATGCCCGCGCGGCTCGGCGGTGAGCACGGCCGCGCCGGCCCCGTCGCCGAACAGCACGAAGTTCACCAGCTCGCTGGACGCGGCGTTGGTGAAGTCGCGACTCAGGTCGAGGTGCTTGCTGCACACGTCCCCGCCGATGACCAGTCCGGCGCCGGCGCCCGCGGCGATGAGGGTGCGCCCCAGGCCCAGTGCTTGCACCGCGCCGGCGCAGCCCGACTGCAGCTGGTAGGTCGGGAGGTGGTTCAGCCCGAGCTGGTCGGCCACGTGGTTGACGGTCGCCGGCATCAGCTCGTCCGGCGTCGCCGTGCCCATGACCACGAACTCGATCTCGGCCGGGTCGACGGCCGCGGCGGTGATCGCCTCCTCGGCCGCCTGCGTGCACAGCTCGGCGAGTGACCAGTACACCTCGCCGCTCTCCAGATCCCGCGCGAAGTGGCGGGTCTTCGTACCGATGAAGAATTCGATCCAGTCCTCGTTGACGCCGAGCACCTTGGCCAGGCTGGCGTTGTCGACCGGATCCCCGGGAAGTGCGGTTCCCACCGCGGCGAGATAAACCATGATCGCGACTCCTACGCTGTCTGCAGCTCGGCGCTGCCGGGCCGCTCTCTGAGGTAGCCGGCGAGGTCGCCGACCGACGACATTCGGGGGAGCAGGTCCTGGAGCGACAGCTCACCCAGCTCGGGCAGCTTGGCCTCGATCCGCTTCTTCAGCTCCATGATCGACACCGAGTCGAAGCCCAGGTCCTCGTAGAAGCGGGCCCGTAGCGAGATCTCCCCGGCCACGTAGCCGCCGACCTGGGCGACCACGTCCAGGACGGCTCCGGTCACCGGGTCGACGTCGGCGCTCGGCAGTTGGGCGACCCGCAGCGCCACCGGCTCGTCCGGCGCCGCATCGCTCTCGGCGTCCATGTCGCGCTCGGCGGCGGGCGGGGTGACGACCGCGCGGGGCCCGGGGGTCACCGGGGCCTGCGTCCAGTACCGGTGCTCGGCGGAGAAGACGTAGGGGGCCAGCCGTTGCGGCACCCGATCCGCCGGCGGGTACAGGGCGTCCCATTCCGGATCGAGGCCGGCGCGGTACAGCTCGGCGATCACCTCGGCGAACTCGACCCCGCCCGCCTCGGTGGCCGGCACCGGGTGCAGACCCCGAACACCGGCGGTCGGGCGCAGCCGGCGCAACAGGCCGAGCAGCACCGGCTTGGGTCCGATCTCGACCAGGTGCGTCGGCTCGGCGTCGAGCAGGGCGGCCCCGGCGTCGGCGAAGCGGACCGGCGCGCTGACGTGCTCGACCCAGTAGGCGGCGTCCATCGGCTCGCCGTCCAGGACCCGTCCGCGCACCGTCGAGAGCACCGGCAGCCGGGGCAGGCCGCCGCCGACCTCGCCGGCGATCGCGGCGAACCGGTCGAGCATCGGTGCCATCAGCGGCGAGTGGAAGCCGTGGGACACCGTCAGCTTCCGGGTCTCGATGTCCCGCGCGCGCAGCGCTTCGTCGATGCGGTCCAGCGCGGCGAGATCGCCGGACAGGACGGTGGCCCGCGGCCCGTTGATCGCACCGATGCCGACGAGCGGCTCGGCCTCGACCAGGTCGCGGACCTCGTCGACGGACGCCTGCGCCGAGAGCATGCCGCCGCCGGCGGGCAGGTCCTGCATCAGCGTGCCGCGGGCGGCGATCAGCCGGGCCGCGTCGGCCAGTGGCAGTGCACCGGCGACGACCCCCGCCGCGAACTCCCCGACGCTGTGCCCGATCAGGTAGGCCGGACGCACGCCGGCCTCGATCAGCGCGGACGCCAGGGCGTACTCGACCGCGAACAGCGCCGGCTGGGTGAACCCGGTCTGGTGGATCAGCTCGTCGCCGGACAGGATCAGGTCGCGGATCGATCGGCCCAGGTGCGGGGCGAGTGCCGCGTCGGCCTCGTCGAGAAAGTCCCGGTACAGCTGCGAATCGCGGTACAGGGCGGCTGTCATCCGGGGGGACTGTGCCCCTTGCCCGGTGAACAGGAACGCAACCTTCGGACGTCCGCCGCTTCCGGCGAGCCCGGCCAGCAGGTCCTCGTCGGCCGCGGCCTCGCGCAGCTTGGCCGGCAGGTTGGCCTTCGGGGACACCGGCAGGGCGAAGCGGTACCGCTGCCCGGTCTTGACCCGGTTGCTGCTCCAGCAGGCGGCGGCGACCGAGGTGCGGCCCCGGGCCAGGGTGTCGGCCTGCTCGAGCAGGTTGCGGCGCAGCGCGTCCGGCGCGGTGCCGGTCACGGTGAACACCGGCAGGGCGCCGGTACCCCGCGAAGGGGATGCCGCCACCGGGGGCGCCGACTCCAGCACCACGTGCGCGTTCGTCCCGCCCATCCCGAAACTCGACAGGCCGGCGATGGTCGGTCCGGCGCGCAGGCGGTGCGGTGCCTTCAGCAGCTTGATCCCGTGCTCGGCCACCTTCAGCTTCGGGTTCTCCCGAGCCGCGAAGCGGCTGGCCGGGACGAGCCGGTGGTGCAGGGCCAGGGCCACCTTGATCAGCCCGGCGATGCCGGCCGCGCCCTCGGTGTGACCGAGGTTGCCCTTCACCGACCCGAGCAGCATCGGCTGGTCGGTCCGGTCGTGGTGCAGGTGCCCCAGCGCCTTGATCTCGATCATGTCGCCGAGCTCGGTGCCGGTGCCGTGTCCCTCGGTGAACGTGACCTGTTCGGGGGAGACGCCGGCGCGCCGGTACGCGGCGGTCACCACCTCCTGCTGCGACCAGCGGTTGGGCGCGGTGATGCCGTTGCTGCGTCCGTCCTGGTTGACGGCGGTGCCCCGGATCACGGCGTAGATCTGCTGCCCGTCGGCGATCGCGTCCTCCAGGCGGCGCAGCACGACCATGCCCACGCCCTCGCCGCGGCCGATGCCGTTCGCGTCCGCGCTGAACGGCTTGCAGCGTCCGTCCGGTGCCGACAACCCGGCCGCGGTGTAGAAGATGTTCAGCGCCGGGGTGAGGATGACGTTCACCCCGCCGGCGAGGGCGTAGTCGCACTCGCCGGCGAGCAGCGCGTTGCAGGCCAGGTGCACGCCGGTCAGCGAGGACGAGCACGCGGTGTCGACGGCGAGGCTCGGCCCCTTGAGGTCGAGGTGGTAGGACACCCGGTTGGCCGTCATGCAGTAGCCGTTCCCGGAGCCGATCTGCGCGGTCACCCGCGCGTAGTCGGTGAGGTGCAGCATCGCCCATTCGTTGCTCATGATTCCGATGAACACCCCGGTGGGCGTGCCGCGCAGCTTGGCCGGCGCGACGCCGGCGTCCTCGAGCGCGCGCCACGCGCACTGCAGCACCAGCCGCTGCTGCGGATCCATCGCCGCCGCCTCGCGCGGTGACACGGTGAAGAACTCGTTGTCGAACGCGTCCGGGTCGGGCATGAACCCGCCCTGGCTGGTGTTCAAGCGCCCCGGCGTGCCGTCCTCGGCGTAGAAGTCATTGGCGTCCCAGCGCGTCGGGGGCACCTCGCTGACGCCGTCGCCGCCGCGGGTGAGCAGGTCCCAGTACCGGGCCGGGTCGGCCGCGCCCGGGAATCGGCAGTCCAGGCCGACGATGGCTATGGGCCCGGTCATGGCGCTCCGCCGGCGGTGGCGAACTCCTCGACGAGGTGGGTGGCCAGCGCGTCGACGGTGGGGTAGTCCCAGGCGACGGTCGGGTCGAGGATCAGCCCGAAGCCGTCCTCGACGTCGCCGCACAGGCTCAGCGCGGCCACCGAGTCCAGGCCGTACTCGGCGAGTGGCACCACCGGGTCGATCTCGCTCGGAGCGCGCTTGAGGTAGACGGAGACGCGGTCGACCAGCCAGGCGGTGAGGCCCTCGAGGGTGCGTGGCGGTTCGGTCATCGGCACGGACATTTGGGGGCTCCTAGGCGATCGGCGTGTCGTACAGGTCGTAGCTGCGGTTCTCGTGGAAGCGGCGGAGCACCTCGTCGTGCATCCGGGTCTCGCAGGCTTCGGGTAGATCGGCCGGGGCGTGACCCAGCCGTCCGGCGATGCGGTGCAGCGCGGCGGCCGCCCAGGCCGGGTCGGCCAGGAACGGGTCGCTCGCGTGTCGCCACACCCCGAGGACGGCGGCCGCGGACAGCAACACCGCGTACCGGTCGGCGAGGGCGAAGCTGGCCGGGCTGGCGAGAGCGGTGCGCTCCTGCGCGGACAGCGCGAGGCTCTGCTCCTGCAGCTGGCGCAGCTCATCCATCAGCCGCAGCGCCATCGACTGGATGGCCCGCTCGGCCGGGTTCGTGGCCGGCAGCGTGTCGACGGCGGCGACCAGCGAAGCGGACAGGCTGTCCCGTCCACTGGCCAGCGTGAGCCGGTCGAAGGGCAGCTCGGGCAGCCGGGCGTGCGGGTCGAACAGCTGCGCCGGGGCCTCGTCCCCGGCGAACCAGGCCCGGCGCGCCAGGCGAGCCAACTGGGGGATGATGGTCGCCTGGCACGCCGCCGAGCCGGCATGGCCGAGGGTGAGCGCCGGCAGATCGCGAACGTTCTTCTGGAAGAAGCCGAACTCGCCCTCGCGCACGTAGAACCGCGCGCCGAGCACGATGGACAGCTCCTGCATGGTGTCGGACAGGATGCGCGGCACCAGGTACTTCACCGCCGCCGCGTAGACGCTGGTCTCCTCGGGCAGCAGGTGCACCGCACGGGTGCCGGCCAGGCTCAGCGAATCGGCGATCAGCAGGTCGACGAACGCGTTGGCCAGGGTGGCCTTCGCGTGCGGGATCTCCATCACCGACTTGCGGTAGAGCTGGCGTCCGACGGCGAAGCGGACGACGGTCCGCAGGCTCGAGTCGGTGGCGCCGATCGCCATGCCGGGCACCGCGCTGCGGGTGAGCTGGAACGAGCGCAGGGCCAGCTCGACGCCCTGGCCGATGTCGCCGACCAGCGTGGTGGCCGGCACCGGGCAGTCGTCGAATTCCAGCCCGGACAGGTAGCAGCCGCGCACGCCCACCGTCCGGTAGCGGGGCAGGATGCGCAGCCGTTGCGCATCGATCGCCGCCCGCTCGACGAGGAACACGGAGTGGCTGCGGCTGCCCGGCGCGTCCGACGTCCGGCTGAACAGCGCCCAGGCGTTGGCCCGGGCCGCGTTGTTGATCACCTGCTTGGTGCCGTGCAGCCGGTAGTGGTCGCCGTCGGGACGCGCGCCGAACTCGTTGCGGACGAAGTCGTTGCCGTGGGCCAGCTCGTGGTAGGCCACCGAGACCTTCTGCCCGTCCAGCAGCATGCCGGCGAGCTGGCGCTTCTGCTCCTCGTTGCCCGCGCACCACGCGTTGACCGACGCCATGAACGACGTCGCCCCGTAGCCGAGACCCAGGCACACATCGCGCCGGAACACGTGCCGCATGACCCGCACCAGGTCGTCCAGTTGGTGGAACGTCCCGCCCAGGGCACCGGGCACGAACTCGGCGTTGAGCGCGAGATCGTCGAGCAGCGCCTCGCCGGCGACGGACAGCTCGGCCGCCTCGTCGGCGGCGAGCAACGCGGTGTTGCCGGTCGGGTTGCTCTCGTCCAGCGGGTCACCGAAGCGGGTCTCGATCGCGGCGATCCGCTCGTCGACCGTCCCGGTGGCCAGGTCGTTGCTCATCGCGCCTCCCCGGCGGACAGCTGCAGCGGTAGCAGCGAGAACAGCAGGTGCTGCTCGTGGTGGCCGCGCAGCTGCTCCAGCAGCTGCTCGTAGACATCCGGGTCGTCCGACGGCGGCTCGCCGAGGCGAACCAGCACCCGGTCCAGCACCGCCCGCAGCCACAGCGCGTCCTGCCACAGGCCGCCGGTGCGGCCCGACTCGGCGGCGGCGTGGTTGTAGGCCCACAGCCCGATCGCGCTGGCGGCAGCGAAGCACAGCGTGTACCGCTTCGCGAGGTCGAACGTTGCGGGCGCCACGTCGGTCAGCGCCGTTTCCTGCTGCCGCATCGCCCGGTGGACGCCCTCGGTGACCGCGAGAACCCGCTCGGCCGAGGCGAGCGCCGCCTTGAGCCCGGGCGCGTCGCGGTCGACCGCCTCGCGCACCAGGTCGATCAGTCCGGGCAGCGCCGACACGATGGTGCTGCCGTGCCGGGCGAGCAGCGACAGCCGGGTCGGGTCCAGTTGCGGTAGCGGCTCGGCGAGGTCGAACGCCTGCCGGGCGCCGTCCGCGACGCCGTCGCGCCGTTCCCAGCCGCGGGCCAGTACCCGGAACTGGTTGATCAGCCCGTTGAGGTTCACCAACGTGTTGCCGTCGAAGAGGCCGACGATGCGATGGTCGCGCTCGATCTTCTGGAACATGCCGCGCGCGTGGACGTCCTTGAGGAAGGCCCGGGCGCCGAGCATCTTGGCCAGCTCGGCCAGCGTGGCGTCGGTGCCGGTCGGGACCTGGTACTTGGTGACCGCGGCCGTGACGCTCAGCTCGGCGGTCAGCGTGTGCAGCGACCGGCCGGCCACGATGGCCAGGGCCTCCCCGGTGAGGGTGTCGGCGGCGGCGGTCGCGAGCGTACGGCGGGCCTGCGGCAGGTCGATCAGTCGCCGCCCGAACAGCTCGCGCTGCTCGGCGAAGGACAGCACGACGTCCAGGCCGTGGTCGGCCGCACCGAGGGACAGCGCCGAGCACATCGTGCGGGTGAGCTGCAGTGCCTTGAGGACGATCTCGATGCCGGCGCCCTCCGGGCCCACCAGCGAGGTTCCCGGCACGCGGGCGCCGTCGAAGGCGATGCCGCTGATGTCGGCGCCGCGGATTCCGTGCGTGGGCACTTTGGGCAGGCACCGGTACGTCCCGGTGGAGAGGTGGCGCTTGTCGACGAGCAGGATGCTGAACCCGCGGGGGCCACCGGTCGGGTCGGTGCGGGTCAGCAGCGAGATGATCTGGCCGCGGGTGGCGTTGTTGATCAGCCACTTCTCGCCGTCGACCATCCAGTGCGAGCCCTCGAGCCGCCCGCACACCTCGCCGGCGAGCAGGTCGCTGCCGTGCGCGCGTTCGGTCAGGCCGAGGGAGACGGCATCGCCGATCCGGATGTCGCAGCCGAGTATCGCGGCCTGAGCCGGCGACCCGGCGACCCAGACGCACACGCCGCCGAGGTAGGTCTTGCCGTGCCCGATGGCCACGGTCAGGTCGCGGCGGGCCACCGCCCGCATCAGCTGCAGGATCTGCTCGTAGTTCGCGAGCGCGCCGCCGTGCTCGGCCGGCACGTAGTAGTCGGCCAGACCCCAGTCGTCGAGCCAGCGGCAGATCTCGGCCGGGAAGGCCTCCTGCTCGTCGTAGTCCAGGCAGTTGGCGTGCGAGAAGACGGTGCCCGGGCCCTCGGGATCACCGAGCGCCTGCTCCAGCGACTCGGCCAGCTGGTAGGGGGCGTGCTCCATGGCGCACCTCGTCTCAGGCCGCGCGGTCTCAGGCCGCGCGCCGGGCGGCGTCGACGAGATCGCGGACGGGCTCCTCGAGCACGGCGTGCATCGGGGTGAGCTCGCCGGCGAGGAACAGCTTGCGCATCAGCGTGCGCTGGATCTTGCCGCTGGTCGTCTTGCGGATCGTGCCGGGACGGACGAGCAGCAGGTTGCCGGCCGGTACCGCGAACTCGCGGCTGATCGCCGACTGCACCATCGAGGCCAGGGCCGGCAGGTCGGCCGCAGCCGGCGCGTTCGGCTTGATCTCCTGGACCAGGACGAGGTGCTCCTGGCCGCTGTCGACCGCGAACGCGGCCCCGCCACCGATGCTCAGCGCGGCGTCGATGCCCTGCACCGTCCGCTCGACGTCGTGCGGGTACAGGTTGCGGCCGTTGATCAGGACCATCTCCTTGAGCCGGCCGGTGACGTAGAGCTGGCCGCTCTCGAGCACGCCGAGGTCCCCGGTGCGCAGCCAGCCGGCGTCCGCGCCGGCGATGCGCGCGTTGAAGATCTCCTCGTTCGTCTCGGGACGTTCCCAGTAGCCGCGGGCCACGCTGTCGCCCTTGATCCAGAGCTCGCCGACCCGGCCGTCGGGCTGGGCCTGGAACGTCTCCGGGTCGACGACGCGCACGTCGAAGTCCTGGTCCGCGATGATGCCGCTGCTGACCAGGGTGCGCGGTGCCCAGCCGACCTGCGGGTGGCGCAGCTCGCCGCGTTCGAGCGCGGCGCCGTCGGTCACGCGCAGCACCGGGGCCCGGCCCATCGGCGTTCCGGAGATGAGCAGCGTCGTCTCGGCCATGCCGTAGCAGGGGAAGAACGATTCGGGCCGGAAGCCGGACGGCGCGAAGTGCTTGGTGAATGCGGCCAGCGTCTCGGCCCGCACCGGCTCGGCGCCGTTGCACGCGGTGACCCACCGGGAGAGGTCCAGGCTCGCGGCCTGCTCCTCGGTGACCCGCCGCACGCACAGGTCGTAGGCGAAGTTCGGGCCGCCGCCGACGGTCACGTCGAACTCGTCGATCATCTGCAACCAGCGCAGCGGGCGCTTGAGGAACGAGACCGGCGACATGAGCGCCGCCGAGCCGCCGATCCACAGCGGGTGCAGCACGTGCCCGATCAGCCCCATGTCGTGGTAGAACGGCAGCCAGCCGCCGAAGCGGCTGTCGCTGTTCGTCCCGGTCGAACGCTGGATCGCGGCCTCGTTGGCGAGCAGGTTGTGGTGCGACACCATCACGCCCTTGGGCTCGCTCGTCGAGCCGGACGTGTACTGCAGGAACGCCAGGTCGTCGGTGGCGATGGAGGGTTCCGTCCACGCCGCGGCGTCGCCGTAGTCCAGGCGGTCGGTGGCCAGCGACGCCACGTCGGTGAACCCGGACCGGGCCAGCCACTCGGCGATGCCCGGCTCGTTGGCCGAGTCGGTCAGCACGGCGCGCACCTGCGCGTCCTGCAGGATGCCCGACACCCGGGCGAAGTGCGTGCCCTGATCGCCCGGCAGTGGCGCCGGTACCGCGACCGCGCCGGCGTAGAGGCAGCCGGCGAACGCGATCACGAAGTCGTTGCCGGGCGGGTAGAGCAGCAGCACCTGGCGCCCGGCCGCCCCGATCTCGACGAGCCAGGACGCGACCCGCTTGGCCGCGACGTCCAGCTCGGCGTAGGTCAGCCGCTCGGCTTGCATGCCGGCGGTGGTGTCGCGCATGAAGATGAAGGCGTCCTTCTCACCCAGGTCGGCGCAGCGGGTGAGCAGGAGCTCCGTGAACGTTTCGAATCTTGTCACCGTCGTGTCCTTACCCTGTTGGCTGATGTGAGGGTGAGCGGTCGTTCTAGAGCGGCGCTTGCGTGGGAGTGGTCAGCGGGATGTGTTCCGGATGCGCCACCGGCGTCCGGCGTTCCCGGCGCGCGGACGTCTCGTCGAGCATCGTGACGATCAGCTCGCTGGGGATGGTGGCGAAGAATCCGCCGAGGCCGATCAGGCCGTGCATCGCGGTCCGGCCGGCCGCGTTGGCCAGTAGCAGCAGTCGCATCCGGAACCGGAACGGCCGGTCGAGCGGCGGCATCATGACTCGCTCCGGAAGGACGCGTCGAGCGTGACGTGGTCGGGTACCGGCGGCACCTCGGCGAGGTCGTGCCGGAAGTCGGGTGCGTCGTCGGTGCCGCCGTCGCGGACGAAGCCCATCGAGGGCCAGAAGTCGCGGACGTTGGCGTTCTTCTTGGTCGGGCGGTAGCGCGCGTAGGCGGTGGTGAGTCCGGTCGCCTTGGCGTGTGCGAGCAGCGCGGCAACCGCTGACTGTTCGATGCCGCGGGCGAACACCCGGCAGCTGAGGATCGCGTTGTCCAGGTGCAGCGCGGTGCCGTCGCGGTGGGCGAACAGTCCGCCGATCACGCCGTTGTCGGCGAAGCGGTCGGCGGATCGGATCGCCAGCACGTAGTGGTCCGGGTCGATTGCGAGCTCGCGGACGTCCTCGATCTGCAGCCGTTCGGTGGTGAGGTTGAACTGGTTGGTGCGCAGGGTGAGCTGGGCCAGCCGGGTGATCTCGTGCTGGGCGACGGGCGACACGCTCAGCCGTACGTCGAGCTGGCGCAGGTACTCCTCGGTCGAGCCGGTGGCCTCCAGCAGGTCGGCCCGGGCGGCGTCGGTCTTGTACGTGGCGGCGCGCTCGGCGTCGGCGGCGGTCAGCGCGCGCACGTCGAACCAGCCGTCGGCGAGCAGCCGCGAGACGTGTTCGGCCGGCTCGTCGTCCAGCGCGACGATCGCCACCGCCGGCAGGCTGGCCGCGACCATTCCGCGTTCGAAGGGCGAGTCGTCGGCGAAGACGAAGCTGTCGACGCCCAGGTTCAACCGGTGGGCGATCTCGGCGAGGTTGCCGTCCTTGGGTTGCCAGTTCGCGTTGATCCGAACGAAGTCGTCCTCGCGCAGCACCATGTCCGGGTGGTTGCGCAGCACGTCGAGCACGGGCTCCTGGTCGTTCTTGCTGCTCACCGCGAGCAGGACGCCCTGCGAGCCGAGCTGCTTGGCGACGCGTTGGAAGGCGCCGAACGCCTCGCCCCGGTACGTGCTGGCCGCGGCGATTCCGTCCGCGCCGTCGTCGCCGAGGATGCCGTCCCACAGCGTGTTGTCCGCGTCGAGCACCAGCACCTTCTTGGTGCGCCCGCGCACGGCCCGCGCGAGGTGCCCGACCTCCCGCGCGTAGCCGGCGAGCAGCTCGTCACCGAGCTCGGCCTTGGCGTAGGTGGCGAGGCGGGTGTCCTGCACCGGTCCGGTAGCCGCGATCAGCGGATCCAGGTCGATGGTGATCACCCGTTCGTGCCGGGCGGCCAGGCGCAGCAGGCCCGCGTTGAACTCGCGCCACACCGCGCCCAGCTCGGCGCGGGAGACCGCGTCGACGAGCTGGTGGGTGTGCGTGCGCAGCAACGGCAAGGTGTTCAGGACGAGGGTGCCCGAGCCGTTCGCGGTGTAGCCGGCGGCGAGCTGGTCCAGCTGGGCCAACAGGCCGATCGTGGCCTGCCGGGCGTCGTCCACCCGCCAGGGCAGCGGCACCGCGGCGAACACCACCGAGGCGTCCAGGACGCACAGGGCGAGGTCGGTGCCGTAGACGCCGCTGGACGGATCCTGCAGGTCGCGGAGCCACGCGTCATAGTCGCTGATCGTGGGGCGCAGCAGCATGCCGTGCCGGGCGAGCTCCGCGGTGAGCGGCGCGACCAGGCCGGCCAGCGTGCTCGACCCGGTGATCGCGACGCTGATCTGGTCGGTATCGGGGTGGTGTGCCATCACCTCGTCGGCATCGAGCCGGGCGAGCAGCCGACCGGCGCGGGCCAGGTCGTCGGCTCCCTCGGCGTGCTCGGCCGCATCGGCTCGATCGGCCAGGTCACGCAACAGCCCGGCGGCCGCGGGGTAGTCCTCGGCTCGCAGCGCGCGCAGGCGCCCGAGCGGGGTGTCGTCCACAAGCGTGGTCAAGGCGGACCTCCAGGTAACAGGCGGCTCTTGTGTGAGCCGGCACCACCGGGGTGACTCGGAACGGCCGGTACGCCATCCTCCGTACCGCACGGTATGGTGCAATACGGCCGGTAGGGCACGGGCCGGTCCGCGGTTCCGGGTGGTGGCCGGCTCACGGGTCGACAGTCGCTGCCGGGCCTTAAGGCGGCCTTGCGGCGCTCACGGTCCACCGCCGCTCAAGCGCCGGGAAAGCGCCGCGGCGCACGATGGCCGCATGCCGACGCTGCTACTCGGCGCTGCGCCGCATTGCGCCGTGGCGAGCGTCGTCGGCGAGCGCCGCCTGAGGGTGGACCTGGACGACTGCGTCACGCGCATCGCGGACGTCGTCCGGGCCGAGCCGATGATCATCCCGAGCGACGTGGCGGCGATGTGCGGCGGCGGCGCGCCACTGCGTCCGCTGCTCGTCCTGGCCTGCGCGTACGCGGCCCGCCCCCAACTGCCGCCGGCTCGGCGGGACCTGGCCGTGCGGAGCGCCGTCGTCGTCGAGCTGCTCCGCCTGGCGCGCCGGGCGCGCGGCGAATCGGGTAACGCGCAGGCGCTCGTCGCCGGCGACTACCTGATCGGCTGCGCACAGGCCGCGGCCTGCGCGATCGGCGAGGAGGCCGGCGCGGTTGCCGCGCAGACGCTGGTCCGCCTGTGCGAAGGCCAGGCCGAGGAGGCCGCGGCGCGGTTCGACGTCCACCGTCGCGACGAGGCGTACTACGTCGCCATCGCCGGCAAGACCGGCGCGCTGTTCGAGGCGGCCGCCCAGCTCGGCGCACTCGCCGCGGGGCTCGGCCCGGCGCCGGCCGCGGCGCTCGCCGAGTACGGGTCACATCTCGGCATCGCCTGTCAACTGGTCGACGACCTGCGCGACGTGACGGCGTCGACCCGCACGGCGGGCCAGGACATCGTCGCCGGCGTGTACACATTGCCGGTGCTGCACGCGCTGCGGGCTCGTCCGGAGCTGGCCGCCGTGCTGCGTGACCCTGACCGCAACCGGGCCGCGCGCGAGGCGGTGCAGATCGTCGGCAGCACCGACGCCGTTGAACGGACCCGGCTGGCCGTGCAGCGGCAGTTGGACCTGGCGGCGCGCGCCCTATCTACAGCGAGGCTGCGAATCAACGCGACCGCGATGCTGACCGCACTGTCGACGGCGCTGGTCGACGAGCGCCTGGCCGCAGCGGCCGAGCCGCCGGCCGCAGCAGTCAGGCCGTTGGCCGCAGCGGCCAATCAGTGATCGGCGAGCCAACGCCACCGGGGCAGTTGCAGGTAGCAGGCAACGACCGCAGCGACGGTCACGACCGCGGCGACGGCGGGCGGCCAGGCAGCCCATGACGCGATGATCGCGACGGCCGGCTGGAGCAGCTCGACGACGATGCTCAGCCCGCCGGGAATCGCGACGATCGGCCGCTGCGTCTTTCCGCCGGGCGTGCCGAAGAGGGTCGGGATTCCGATCAGGAGCACCACGGCAGCGATTGCGAGCAGCACCGACCTCGAAGCGAGCGCCCACGGCGCCGCGATCCAGGCGATCAGCTCGACGGCGAAGCGGGGGGCCGACATCCACAGCGTGTCGGGCGCCCGCGTGTCACTCACCATCAGACGCGTCCTACAGGTTGAGAACCAACCGCGGCGAGACCGCCCGCGAGCAACAGACCATCATCGTATTGTGCGCATCGCGCTCTGCGTCGCTGAGCACCGAGTCGCGGTGGTCGACCACGCCGTCCAGGACAGGCGTCTCGCAGCTCCCGCAGGTGCCCTCCTGGCACGAGCAAGGGACGTCGACACCCACTTCCAGAACGCACTCGAGAATCGAGCGCCCCGGCGGCACGACGACGGTCTGCCCGGAGCGGGCCAGCTCGACCTCGAACGCCTCGGTGGACACCGGCGCGTCGATCACCTTCGGGGCGAACCGCTCCACGCGCAGCGAACCGGACGGCCAGGTCGCACACTGCTGCTCGACGGCGCCGAGCAATCCTTCGGGGCCGCAGCAGTACACGAGCGTGTCCGGTCGCGGCTCGCCGAGCAGCCCCGGCAGGTCGAGCAGGCCGACCTCATCCTGCGGGCAGATCGACACCCGATCGCCGTAGCTGGCGACCAGGTCGTCACAGAAGGCCATCGACGCGCGGCTGCGCCCGCCGTAGACGAGCTGCCACTGCGCGCCGGCCGCCTCGGCCGCGGCGATCATGGGCCGCAGCGGAGTGACGCCGATGCCACCGGCTATGAACAGGTATCGCCGCGCGGGCAGCAACTCGAAGTGGTTACGCGGCCCGCGCGCCACCACCGTGCATCCCGGGGCCAGGGCCTCGTGGATGTGGCGGGATCCGCCCCGGCCGTTCACCTCGAGCAGCACCGCCGTGAGGTACCGGTCGCGTTGCTCGGGCTGCCCGCACAGCGAGTACTGGCGGATGAGGTCCGGACCCAGGACCAGGTCGATGTGCGCGCCGGGCCGCCAGGCGGGAAGGTGCCCGCCGTCATCGGCCCGCAGGTCCAGGGCCAGGACGCCCTCGGCGACGGTCGTCGTGCCGGCGAGTCGCAGCACGATGTCGGTCTCGGCATCTCGGTCGGTCTGGGCCGCTCGGTCGGTCTCGGCATCTCGCCGCGGGGTCGGGGCGAGCTCGGTCGTTGCTGTCATGTCGCTCCTGTCGGGGCAGGGTCGCGTGACGTCGAGCATGTGCGCGGACCCTTGCGACGCGGTTGCGTCCGGCGCCGCTCCTCTCGTCAAGCGCTGGACAAGCGCCGATCAAGCGTGGCTTTAGTTCGGCCGCCCAGGCTCACGGGGAACCCCGGCGACCCCGGCGGACCCCGAGAGCGAAAGAGGCATGACGATGACGGCAACCCTGGACGCGCAGGTGTGCATCGTTGGAGGCGGACCGGCCGGACTCACGCTGGGCGTGGAACTGGCCCGGCGAAACGTATCGGTGATCGTGGTGGAGCAGAGTGCTCGCTTCGACCGCTCGTTCCGGGGCGAGTCGGTGTCGCCGGACTCGGTCTGGTTGCTCGACGAGCTGGGTTTGCTCGACCGGCTCGAGGGCCAGTACCTGCAGATGCAGCACATGGAGATCGTCGACGCCGGCAAGAGAGTGTTCCGGGCGCACTTCGGAGACTTCAAGTACCCGCACCCGTACCCGATCGAGCTGCCGCAGCCGACGTTGCTGTCCGCGCTGGCCGATGTCGGCGCGGACTGCCCGTCGTTCACGCTCCTGCACGGCTCGACGGCCCTCGGTCTGATCAACGAGGGCGACCGGGTGAGTGGGATACGAGTCCGAACGCCGGACGGCGAGGCGGTGGTCCGCGCGACCCTGACCGTCGCCGCCGACGGACGGTTCAGCAAGGTGCGCGAGATGGCCGGGCTCGCCTACACGCGGGTGCCGCTGGAGCGCGACGTCGTCTGGCTGCGGCTCCCGTTCCCGACCGAGTGGGACGACCGCACGTACCGGATCCGGATCGCCGGCGACCACCACGGCCTGTTCATCCCGACCCACCCGGACAGCGTCCGGGTCGGATTCAACATCCCCAAGGGTGGATTGCGGGAGCTGCGCGGACTGGGGCTGCCGGCGCTGTACGAGCGCCTCGACCAGCTGGCTCCCGAGCTCTCCGAATCGGTGCGGCGCGACGTCCGCAGCTGGTCGGACACCTCCATCCTGGACATCTTCACGACGGTCGTGCCCAAGTGGTCGCGGCCGGGCCTGCTGCTCGTCGGCGACGCCGCGCACACCCTGACCCCGATCCTGGGACAGGGCGTGAACCACGCGATCATCGATGCGGTCACGGCGGCCCCGATGCTGGCCGAGGCGTTCAGCAGCGGTGCGTCGGGCTCGGCGCTCGACGACGTGCTCGTCCGGTTCCAGGCGTCCCGGGAGGAGTCGGTGCGGCGCTCGCGCAAGCTGCAACTGCGGCAGGAGCGGCTGTTCGCGGCGCAGGGGGCCCGGGCGGTCATGCGCCGGGCGTTGTACCGCGCGATGAGCAGCCACCCGGCCCTGATCCAACGGGCACTATCTGGTGCATACTTCCAATTGCAGACACCTGGGCCGCGCAAGGCTCAGAAGCAGGTCGCGGCCAGCCACGGGTAGCCGGCCACGGACAGCCAGCAACGGATAGGAAGCCCGGATGACCAGCAAGGCATCGAAGCGGTGAAACACGCGGTGCACTCGGCCACGGC
Organism: Jatrophihabitantaceae bacterium; assembly: GCA_036502575.1. Taxonomy (GTDB): domain Bacteria; phylum Actinomycetota; class Actinomycetes; order Mycobacteriales; family Jatrophihabitantaceae; genus DASXRA01. The sequence goes on from DASXYL010000083.1 coordinate 183,474, forward strand.
CTGGAGCTACCGCCACCCGGCCGGCCGAACGGCCAGCGGCACGGTCGGCGCGCTCTCGGTGGGTGGTGCCCTGCGGCTGGGCGGTCGGGCCGATCCGATGTTCTGGCTCGGTGCCCTCGGCCCGGACGTTGCCCTGGTCTACGGCCGGGGCCGGATACTGCGCCACCAGCAACTGCATCCACGTGCAGTACGGCTGTACAACGCGCTGCACAGTCTGCCCGGCCCGGCGGTTGCCCTCGCCGCCGGCGTGCTTACTCGACGCCGGCCGCTGCTGGTGGTCGGCCTGGCCTGGCTGGCCCACATCACGGTCGACCGTGCGCAGGCGTACGGTCTGCGCGGCTCGGACGGTTACCCGTGGGCCTACGGCTATCCGCCCCACGATCCGTCACCGGCGGTGCCGGCACCGACCGAGCCGTAACCAGCTGAGCCATAGTCTGTGTCCGCGCCGGGCGTACTTCGTTGTCGGCGTGCGGTTGCGCTCGGGGTTTGAAGAGCGCGGCGACGCAGGTAGCTTCCAGCTGACTCAGTTCGCGTTGCCGGCCGACAGTTGCGCCCAGCTCGAGGTTTGCCTCTGCCTCCGCCCCTACTCCCGCCGCTTTTTCCCCTCCGCTGTTCTCCGCCCTCCCCGCGGCCGCCTCCACCATCCACCCGATCCTGAGATTCTCCTTATACTGCAGGGGATTTAGGGGTAGACAGTCGTACTGTCGAACCGGAAGAATCATACTTGTGTTCGACCCATCGACTCGGCCGCCGACGGTGTTTGATGCGCTGACCGCACCCGGTGATGTCGCCGCGTGGGCAGCCACTGTCGCGCCGGGTGCTGAGGTGGTCGCGCCCTTGGCGGTGATCGACCCGGCTGCAGTTGACGACGCGGGGCGGATCGATCTGCTGGTGGCCTTCGAGCGTCAGATCGCCTGGTTGCATGCCGCTCAGCAGCGGGTGCTGGCTGAGTTGGACGGGTCGGCGTTGAACTGGAACGGGAAGCAGAGGATCGACTACACCCAAGAACAAGTCGGGGCCGCGTTGCGGCTCTCACCTGGTCATGCCGCTGATCGCCTCGCCGTCGGGCGCACGCTCGTCGATCGACTGCCGACCACCCTGAGCATGCTCGACCAGGGTCGGATCACCTACCTGCACGCCAAGAAGCTCGCCGAATCGGTGCTGCCGTTCACTGCGAAGACGACGGGTGAGATCGAGGAACGGGTACTGCGCCGGGCCGGTGATCAGACGGTGGGCCAGTTCAGCGCCAGCGTTCGTCGAGCGGTGATCGCAGCCGACCCGCGGCGGGCTGAGCAACGCCATGCCGACGCTCTTCTGGAGCGGCGGGTGGTGGTCACCCCACAACCGGACGGCATGGCCGAACTCTGGGCCTGGCTGCCCGCCGAAGGTGCGGCGTTGGTCAAGACCGTGCTCGACTCCCTCGCCACGACCAAGACACCGGGTGATGGTCGGGTGATCGACCAACGCCGCGCCGACGCCCTCATCGACGTGTTCGCCCGGGTGATCGGTGACCCGAACCTGCCCGAACACCACGGACAGCGACCGTCGATTCAGGTCACCGTCGCGGCCTCGACGTTGGTGGGCTGCGACGAACTACCGGCTGACCTGGAGGGCTACGGACCCATCACCGCCGCCATGGCCCGACGCATCGCAGCTGATGAAACCGGCACCTGGCGCCGGCTACTCACCGACCCCGTGTCAGGGCAGCTGCTGGAATACGGCCGCAAAACCTACCGGCCCCCACAGAACCTCACCGACCACGTCATCGCGAGAGACAAGACCTGTATTTTCCCGCACTGCCGACGCCCCGCCCGACTCTGCGACTTGGATCACCGCGAAGACTGGTGCACCGGCGGCCACACCTGCGAACACAACCTGCATCCCCTCTGCGAACGGCACCACAACGCCAAACACAACGCCGGCTGGCAGATAAAACGAACCCAAGACGGCGCCTACCACTGGACCGACCCCACCAACCACCACTACGTCGTCCACCCACCCGACGACAGCTGATACAGCCGACCTGAGGGGCAGGGTGTCGCCGACCAGATCCGCCGTGTCATCTGCTCCGCGCGATTGAATCCTTGAACGCCCGCTACCGCCGGGCGATCAGGGCCCGCGGCCACTTCCCCAACGAGCAGGCCGCGTTGAAGTGTTGGTATCTGGTGACCGATCACCGGACCCCACCGGCCAGGGCCGGGCACGATGGACAGCGCGGTGGAAGCCAGCGCTCAGTCGCTCAGCTGCGCTACACGAAAGCGACGCGGTTATGGACGCTGTATTGGCGCGACCGCAATCTGAAGTTCCACAAGACCGACCGCGTGCCTGCGTCGGCGAGTGTCGAGGAGCTCCTCGTGGAGGTTGACGGCGATCCGACCGCCATCGTCTGGGGATGAGAGGATGTCCGCCTCGGGTTCGCCGGCGAACAGATCCACCGCCCCCGCATGCCCCGGTCGGCGCCGAGCCGTCACCACACGACGGGCAGCTCCGTCAGCCCGTGCACCATCATGCCGGTCGTCATCCGGACGTCAGCCACGTCGCCGGCCAGCCGCAGTCCGGGGAAGCGCTTGATCAGCGAGCCGATCGCGATGCGCAGCTCGGCCCGGGCGAGGGACGCGCCGAGGCAGTAGTGCGGGCCGTGACCGAACGCGAGATGCTCGCCCGCAGTGGGCCGCGCGTGGTCGAACTGGTCCGGGTCGCCGTCGGTGAAGATCGCCTCGTCGCGGCTGGCCGAGCAGATCGCGGCGAGCACGGCGCTTCCCTTGGGGATGACGGTTCCGGCCAGGTCGACGTCCTCGAGGGTGATCCGCAGCGGGCCGCCGTCGCCGATCGGGTTGATCCGCAGTAGCTCCTCGATCGCGTTCGGCAGCGTCTCCGGGTGCTCGCGCAGGGCGGCGAGCTGCTCCGGGTGGCGCAGCAGGGTGAACACGCACATCCCGATCATGCTGACCGTGGTCTCGTGTCCGGCGACCAGCAACGTGATGCCCATGACGACGAGCTCCCACTCGCTGAGCTTGCCGAGCTCGTCGCGGGCCTGGACCAGCCCGCTGAGCAGATCGTCGCCCGGGTGTTCACGCTTGCTGGCGACCAGCTCGGTCAGATAGGCGACCAGCGACTGCCGTCGAACCAGCATCTCCTGGGTGTCGTGCGACTTGAGCGAGACGAACGCATCCGACCAGCCGCGGAACTTGTCCCGATCCTCGAACGGAATGCCGAGCAGCTCGCAGATCACCATGACCGGCAGCGGGAAGGCGAGGGCAGTGTTCAGGTCGGCCGGCGCGCCACCGCGCTCCATCGAGTCGAGCAGCTCGTCGGTGATCTGCTGAATGCGCGGCTCCAGGGCGCGCACCCGGCGAGCGGTGAACTCGCTCAGCACCAGCTTGCGCAGCCGGGTGTGCTCGGGGGGATCCATGGAGAACAGGCTGCCCGGAACGACCGGCAGGTCGGAGAGCTTGGGCGCGTCCGGGTCCAGGGTCGCGGCCCGGCTGAACCGTGGGTCGGCGAGCACCGTCCGCGCGTCGGCGTGCCGGCTGGCGACGAAACCCGGATCACCGCTGGGGAAGCGCACCGACGCCACCGGGCACTGCGATCGCAGCTCCCGGTACAGCGGCGGCAGCTCGGTCGCGGACGGACGGTGGAACGGGTACTCGTACCGCGTCGCCTCGATGGTCTCCGACGCTGCCGGATCGGGGGTGTGGTCGTGCTGCTGAACGGTCATGGCATCTCCAGCGGGCGAGCGGACATGGTGCAGGCCGTCGATCTTGACGTCGTCGCCTTGCGGATCACCTGCGTAGCCGATCGGCCCAGCCGAGCCCCCGAGCCGAGCTCCGGGCTGATCGCCTCAAGCGGGGCTCAAGCGAGCCGTCCTACCGTCCGCGGCAAGCCGACGTCAGCGCTGGCTGGCCCCTCGACCGGCAAGGAGACCACCATGACGACCGATTTTGCCGAGCCGTCCGCGGCGGCCACGTCCGTGGCGGACCCGCGACGGTGGTGGGTACTCACGGTCGTCTCGTTCGCTCAGTTCATGATCGCGATCGACTCCTCGATCGTGAACGTGATGGGTCCGCGCCTCAAGGAGGCCATCGGGCTGTCCACAACGGGGCTGCAGTGGGTGATGAACATCTACGTGCTGCTCTTCGGCGGGTTGCTGCTGCTCGGTGGCCGGCTCGCCGACGTGATCGGTCGGAAGCAGATCTTCCTGTTCGGGCTGGTGGTGTTCACCGGCGCGTCGCTGGCCGCCGGGTTCGCGCACAGCGAGACGCAGCTGCTCACCGCGCGGGCCGTGCAGGGCATCGCCGCGGCCGCCCTGTCGCCGGCGTCGCTGTCCATCCTCGTGACCTCGTTCCCCGACCCCGCCGAACGCAGCAAGGCCTTCGGCGTTTGGGGCGCGGTGATCGGCATCGGGGCCAGCGTCGGCACGATCATCGGCGGCGCGATCGTCAACACCGACTGGAGGTGGGCGTTCTGGATCAACGTGCCCGTCGGGGTGGCGCTCGGCGTCGCCGCCGTCGCGTTGATCCACATCCGCCGGCCGTCCGGCGCGCGACCACCGGCCGATGTGCCCGGTGCGCTCACCGCCACCGGCGGTCTGGTGCTGCTGGTCTACGGGATCGTCACCAGCACCGAACACGGCTGGACCGACTGGCGCACGCTGGGCTCCTTCGCCGTGTCCGCCGCCCTGCTCACCGCCTTCGTCGTGGTGGAGCAGCGAAGCCCCTCGCCGCTGGTGCCGCTGCGACTGTTCCGCGCGCGCTCGGTGGTGGCGGGCAGCCTGGGCGAGTTCCTGACCGCCGCGCTGATGATGCCGCTGTTCTTCCTGCTCCCGCTGTACATGCAAGAGGTGCTGGGCTACAGCCCGCTCAAGACCGGCCTGGCCTGGCTGCCGACCAGCCTGGGGCTGATCCTGCTGGCTCCGGTGCTCTCCCAGCTGATCACCAAGACCGGGCCCCGGGCCATGTATCTCGGCGGCGTGGTCGCCCTGGGAGCCGTCCTCGTGATCGCCGTCGGCATCCCCCAGCACGCGAGCTACGAACGGTTCATGCTGCCGCTGTCCGCCCTCTTCGGCGTCGGCCTGCTCGCCTGCCTGCTCGCCACGCCGATCGTCGGCACGTCGGGCGCCACTGACGAGGACGCGGGCACGACCTCGGCGCTGCTCAACGCGTCGACGCAGATCGGCGCCGCCTTCGGTATCGCGATCTCGGTGACGGTGCTGAACACCCGCGCAGCGCATCTGGTCGCCCACGGCGCGACGGCGAACGAGGCGCTGGTCAAGGGCCTGAGCACGGCGTTCGCCGTCCTGTTCGTCATGCTGGCGCTCAGCGCGATCAACGGGCTGATCGGCTTCCGCGGACTCGGCCAGCCCGCCGCCAGCGAGGCACCGGCCTCGGCGACGCTGCCGGTGGGCGCGCCGGCCGAAGCACACCCCCATCCGTGACGTGTAGCGCGAAGGGGCACCTCCATGCGCTGGGACCACCTGTACCTGGCCGCGCTCGGCACCTATCTGCCGTCCCAGCGCGAGAGCGCCGCGTCCGCGGTCGCCGACGGGCTCTTCGATGCGCAGGAGTACGAGCGCTACGAGTGCCGTGGGGTGACCGTCGCCGGCGTGGACGAACCGCCGCCGGACATGGCCGTGTGGGCCGCCCGGCGGGCGCTGTCCCACAGTGACCACGGCGACGCCGACTTCGCGCTGCTCCTGCACGCCTCGATGTACCACCAGGGACGTGACCTGTGGACGCCCGCGCATTACGTACAGCGCGGCACGATCGGCGGACCGGCATTGGCGGTCGACGTCTACCAGGGCGCCAACGGCAGCCTGGCTGCCCTCGAGCTCGCGGCGTCCCATCTCATGGCGCGCGAAGGCGGGCCGCCGGCGGCATTGATCACCTGTGCCGACAGCTTCCCGCTACCCGGATTCGATCGGTGGCGTTCGGACAGCGATTGCGTGTTCGGCGACGGCGCGGTGGCGGCGGTGCTGTCCCGCGACCACGGGCCACTGCGGCTGCTCGCCACCGCGTCGGTGTCCGACCCGGAGCTGGAGCCGGTGTTCCGCGGCAACGGCGGCTGGACGACGGCGCCGCACCTGGATTGCCGCCCGATCGACCTGCGCGGACGCAAGCAGGAGTGGATGCGTGAGCAGGCCGACGTGCCTGCCGTCTACGGCCGGGTGGCCGCGAACGCCCGAGCGGCCGTCGACCAGGCGCTGCAGGACGCCGGCGTCGCCCTGGGCGACATCGAGCTGCTCGTCCACGCCAACATCGCGCGCCCGCTCGCCGAGGCGCAGTTCCATCACGCACTCGGCATCCCGGCGCAGCGCACGACCTATGAGTGGGGACGCGACATCGGGCACGTCGGCGGCGCCGACCAGCTCCTCGGCCTGGACCACCTGATGGAGTCCGGACGGCTCGCGGCGGGGCAGCGCGTGCTGCTGGTCGGCGCGGGCATGGGTTTCACCTGGACGGCTGCGGTCGTCGAGATGAGCGGTCCCGCTGCCCCGCCGGAGCGTCGCCGCGGGTGGTTCCGACGGTCGTAAGGACGGCGACGACAACGACGGACGGCCGTGAGGACGGTGGCGATGGCCGTGGCTACGAGGCAGCAGCGATCAGGGGGTGGCGGTGCGGACCGTGGCCAACAGGCCCTCCGCGCCGAACTCCTGGATCTGCCCGCCCAGGATGTCGCGGTGCAACCGTTGCAACGGCTGGCAGGGCTCCAGGCCGAGCTCGGTGGTGAGCGCCGCCCGCAGCCGGCGGAACGCCGCCAGCGCCTCGGACTGCCGTCCACAGCGGTGCAGCGCGAGCATCAGCAGCGCGTGCAGGCTCTCGTGGAACGGGTGCCGCGCCGTGGACGCGGCGAGCTCGCCGAGCACCTCGCGGTGCTGCCCCAGCCGTAGCCGCGCGGTGAAGCACGCCTCCTGCGCGGTGAGCCGGAGCTCCTCGAGGCGGAGGATCTCCACCTCGAGCACGCGGCCGGCCGGCACGTCGACCAGCGCGGGTCCGCGCCACAGCGCCAGGGCGCGGTCCAGCTGCGCGGCGGCCGTCGCCTCGTCACCGGCGCGCAGCGCGTCCTGCCCGGCGTGGGCCAGGCGTTCGAACTCGCGGGCGTCCAGGTGCGGGTCGGGGTCGGCGAAGACGTATCCGGACGCGCGGGTGCCGATGACCTCCCGGGCGTCGTATCCCGCGCCGGCGATGTTGACGCGCAGGTGCCGGATGTAGGTCTGCAAGGTGGTGGCGGCAGTGCGCGGCGGGTCGTCGCCCCACAGCTCGTCGATGAGCGTGGGCACGGTGACGACCTGCCCGGGCTGCACGACCAGGGTGGCGAGGACTTTTCGGGACTTGGCCGCGGACGGCACCACGCTGTGCTGGTCGTGGCGCACGTCGAGCGGGCCGAGGATGGCGATGTGCATTGTCCCCCGTCCTTTCCGTGCGATCGGTGGATCAGCCGCACGGCCATCACGGTGCCAGCAGAACGAGGCCACCGGACAGTGCGCGGCGCACCAATCGGGGCTGAAGTACCCACTGGGCCGATCATGACGATTTCACGGTCGAATGGTGATTGCGCCACTGGCTGATTCGACGAGCGGTCACGGAAACTTTCGCTGCGGAAGCCGCCGGGGCTTCACGCCAATCCAATTCTTTGGGGAGCCATCATGGCCAACAACCTCGTAATCGATCGGCCCGTGCGCACTGCGGAAATTGCCGCTGAGTGGCGATTCTCCGAATTGATCGCGGACGCCTGGGTCGAGCCCACACTGATCGCCCGCTACCAGGCCGAGCCGCGGACCGTCCTCGCCGAGTACGGCGTGGCGCTGCAGCCCGGGGAGCAGCCGCCGACCCTGTCGATCCCGATCGAAGACCGCATCGTTCGGCTCGGCGACGAGAACTCGAGCTTTCCCAGCTTCTGTCTGTGCGGGCACTCGCAGCAATTCGCGGCGTAGGACAACTGAACGCGCACGGTCTGCCGGCATCGACCGGCGGGCCGTGCGCGTCTGGCACTGAAGGGGGACCGCACATGAGCGCAACCGGACGCCTGATCGGCCTCAAGCGCCACCTGCGCGCGGAGGTGGTGCACGGCGATGCCACGTACCTGCTGTCCGAACACGGGGTCACCGCCATGTGCGGCGCGGACGTCGAGACCGTCGTCCCGCTGCTCGACGGCACCCGTGACCTCGCCAGCGTGCTGCGAGCCGCGACGCCGGGAGTCGCAGCCGCCCAGGTGGGTCAGGTCGTCGGCGCGCTGATGCGCGCGGGCCTGGTCCGCTACCACGGCGCCGAGCGTTACGCCGAGGAGGCGTACTGGGATCTCGCCGGGCTCGACGGCCACGCGGCGGGCGAACGTCTCGCCCGCGCCCGCGTGGACGTGATTGCAGTGGGCGACGTCGACGGCGCGGCGCTCGCCACGGCGTGCGGCGCCGGCGGTCTGGCGGCCGCGACGCACACCGGCACCACCGTCGAATTGAGTGTTCCCGGGCCGGCCATCACCATCGTCGCCTGCGATGACTACCTCCGGCCGGAGCTCTACGCACTCGACCTGGCCCACCGGGCGGCCGGGCGTCCCTGGCTACTGGTCAAACCGGTCGGCGCCACCCCCTGGTTGGGGCCGGTGTTCCAGCCCGGCGCGGGCCCGTGCTGGTCGTGCCTGGCGTTTCGGCTGCGGGCCAACCGGGTGCTCGACACGCCCGTGCGCCGGACCCTCCACGTCGAGGGACCGTTGCAGCTGCCCGCCGCGACGCTCGGCCCGGTCGCCGCGATCGGCCGGCAGCTGGCCGTCCTGGAGGCGGTGAAGTGGCTGGCCGGGCACCGCCACGACGGGCAGCAGGCCGTGAACACGTTCGACTCGGTGGCCGGCGCGTGGCGTCGGCACGAGGTGCGTCGCCGCCCGCAGTGTCCCTCCTGCGGGGACCCCGGACTGATCGCCGCGCAGGCCCGCCGGCCCGTCGTCGCGCGGTCGCAGCCGAAGGGGTCGTGTGCCGGCACCGGGCACCGCGCCCGCGCGCCGCGCGACGTGCTGGACGAGTACGGCGAGCTGGTCAGCCCGGTGACCGGCGTCGTCCGCGAGCTGCGCCACGAGCGGCGCGGGCCGGCGATGCTGCACTGCGTCGTGGCCGGCCGCAATCCGGCCGGGCGGTCGTTGGCCGAGCTGCAGGCCAGCCTGCGCGACACCTGCGGCGGCAAGGGCGTGACCTCGCTGGACGCCGAGGTGAGCGCGCTGTGCGAGTCGTTGGAGCGATACTCCGGGCAGCTGCAGGGCGACGAACTGCGCGTCCGCGACACCTTCAGCGCGCTGGCCGCCGATGCCGTCCACCCCGACCTGATCCAGCTCTACCACCCCCGTCAGTTCGCCGACCGGGATCGGTGGAATCGGACCCACTCGCGGTTGCAGTGGGTGTGCGAGCCGTTCGACGAGAACACGCCGATCGACTGGACGCCGGTGTGGTCGCTCACCCGAGAGCGGCACGTGCTGGTACCGACCGGGCTGGCCTACTTCCCCGGCTCTGCCTGCGCGGAGCCCGTGGCCGGCGACCGGTGCACGGTTGCCGACTCGAACGGCAACGCCGCTGGCAGCAGCCGCGAGGACGCCATCGTCCAGGGATTCCTGGAACTGGCCGAGCGCGATGCCGTGGCGTTGTGGTGGTACAACCGCACCCGCCAGCCCGCGATCGACCTGGACGCCTTCGCCGAACCGTGGATCGACGAGCTGCGGGCGATGCACCGAGCACTGGGCCGCGAGGTGTGGGCCCTGGACCTCACGTCCGACCTCGGCATCCCCGCCGTTGCCGCCGTCTCGCGCCGACTCGACCACCCCACCGAGGACATCGTGCTCGGGTTCGGGGCGCACTTCGATCCGCGGCTGGCCGTGCGGCGCGCACTCGCGGAGGTCAACCAGCTGCTGCCGGCGGTGCTCCCCGTCGACGGCGGCGGCTACGCAGTCGACGCTCCGGACGCAGTGGCCTGGTGGCGTACCGCGACGGTGGCCAACCAGCCCTACCTGCTGCCCGACCCGGCGGCGACCGGGCGGGGGCCGGCGGACTTCGAGTACCGGCCGCGCGCAGATCTGCGCGACGACGTCGCCGCAGCCGTCCGCGTCGCGCGCGCGATCGGCTCCGAGCTGCTCGTGCTCGACCAGACGCGTCCGGACATCGGGCTCCCCGTGGTCAAGGTGATCGTCCCCGGACTTCGGCACTTCTGGGCCCGCTTCGCCCCGGGCCGGCTCTACGACGTGCCGGTGCGGCTGGGCCGCCTGGACAAACCGACCCGCTACGACGAGCTCAATCCCCTCCCAATGTTCTTATAGCGGACTTTCGCCCAACAATCTCCGCTAGATGCTGGTCCGATCCGGTGACGTCTTATTTACTCTACGGACATCCGTGTTAGAGATGCTGTGAGCAGACCGATGCCGGGGAGGTCGCATGCAGCCCGGTGCGACCCGACCGCGCACCGCTTGGACCCGGGTGTCGCGACGGCCTCGGGCGGCTGGGCCGGTCGGCCCAGCCGGACTGTCTGACGCTCGCGGCCCGGAGTTCCTCGCCCCGCGGCTGGCCGCTTCGATCATGATCGTGGTGCTGCTGGGCTTCCTGGTCATCCAGTTCGTCAACATCGTGGCGCTGCACCTCGGCCCGGGACGGGTCGCGACCGCCGCCGTGTTGTTCGTGGTGCTACTGGCGTTGCAGATCGTGCACAGCATCCGCCCGGTCCGGCGGCCGCTGAGCGGCGCCAGCGCCGGCACGCTGGCGATCCAGGCCGTGCTGACCTACGTGCCGCTGCTGTGGTTCGGCCTCAACGGTTGGGGCGGGATGTCCGCCCTGCTCATCGCGTCGGCGTTGTTGCTGCTGCCGTCGCCGATGTCCTGGCTGGTGCCGCTGGGCATCGCGATCGCGCTGGGGAGCGGCAGCCTGGTCTCGGGGCAGGGGTGGGCGAACACCGCCTATCTCGAGCTGCTCAACATCCTGACCGGGCTCGGGCTCTACGCGCTCGCCTGGCTCGCCGAGGTGGTCACCCGCCTGCACGGCACCCGCACCGAACTCGCGCGCCTGGCCGTGGCGGAGGAGCGGCTGCGCTTCAGCCGCGACCTGCACGATCTGCTCGGCTACAGCCTGTCCGCCATCACCCTCAAAGGTGAACTCGCGTATCGCCTCATCGGTACCGACACCGAGCAAGTGCAGGACAACGTCGACACGGTCGTGAAGATCTCCCGGCAGGCGTTGGCGGACGTGCGGGCGGTCGCCCGCAGCTATCGCGACCTGTCACTGGACGTCGAGGTGGTCTCGGCCCTCTCGGTGCTGGAGGCCGCCGGGATCGCCGCCACCGTCGAGGTCACCGTCGGGGCCGTCCCCCGGGAGCTGGACACCGTGCTCGCCACGGTCATCCGGGAAGGGGTGACCAACCTGCTCCGGCACAGCACGGCCACGGAGTGCCGCATCGTCGCCGGCCGCGACGGCGGGCAGGTGCGGCTCGTCCTCGAGAACGACGGCGTGGCGTGCTGCCCGCAGCTGGCCGAGCCCGGGCAGGTCGGTGGCCTGGACAACCTGCGGGCCCGGCTGGCCGGGATCGGCGGGGAGCTGTCGGTGTCCTGCCGCGACGGCTGGTTCCGGGTCGACGCGGCGGCCGCCCTCACCCGCACCGGCTAGCCAGCTCTTGATCTCGGGCTGGCCGCTGCTGCTGGGAACGGGCGGTTGGGGTGGCAGCCGAGGTGGGGCTTAGGGCCTCACCCAGCCGACCTCGATCAGGCTTTGGCGGGTGATCTCGAAGTCGTCGGCGACTGAGGTGATCTGGCCTTGCGGGTTGTGCGTCAGCCAGTCCGAGGCGGCGTCGGGTGAGCTGAAGAAGTTCCCGAGGTCGCAGTAGGTGCGGATGTCGGTGACGGCTTGGGTGGGGCGCACGGTGGACACCACCGCGTCGGGCGGGTCGACGGTGAGGACGTCGGTGGGGGTGACCTCGACGCGGATGCGGCGGCCGATGGCCGGACAGGTGGATTCGATCCGGCCGGGCCGGTCGAGGAGGACGGGGAATTCCAGGGCATCGCTGGCGCAGAACCCGTACACGGTCTGGGCGTCGAAGGTGAAGCTGTGCGGAGTGGGGTGCAGGGTGAGCCCGAAGCCGGCGATCCGGCCGTCCTGTTCGTAGTCCACGCGGGGATGGCGGTCCAGCGCGGCCTGGACCTGCTCGGGTGTCCAACCGCCGGCGGTGGCCACCTGCTGCACGCTGACTGGTTCGCCGCCGGCCAGTAGCCGCGCCAACTGCGGGATGAGATCGGGCAGGGGCCAGCTGTCCAGCTGCGCGCGGAAGAACGCGATCTGGCGTTGCCGGGCGCCTGTGTCGGTGGTCATTGGGACGGGCCTCCTGTGGCCGCGGTGGGCGCTTCGGGGTCGGTTGGCTCAGGGTCATGCAACAGGCCTCCGAACGCCTGGCCGGCTCGCTCGATCGCTGTGTCGTGGTCGAGGATTTGCCCGGTCAGCTCGGGGTGTTCATCCAGATAGGCCTGTGCGTGTTCAGCGTGGCTGTAGAAGTTGATGTGGTCGCAGGTGCATTCCATGCTCGGGCCGTTTGCCCCCGTCCGCGCGACCAGTACCACCGTGGACGCCGGCGCCCAGTGCCACCTCCCGGCGCGGGCCTGCACGATCACCGCGCCGCCGTCGGAGGGGTCGGCGGCGGTGACAATGGTGTCGCGCTCGGCCATCTGGGGGATCCCCAACGCGTCGATCGCGCACATCGCCCACACCGCCGGACCTCCGACCAGTTGCACCTGGTGCCCGCGTGGCACACCGGAGAACGGGTAGGCCACCGACACCACACCGTCTGCGCCCAGGTGCACCAGGTCAGCCGCCGTCAGCTGCCTGATCGCGCGATCGGCGTCCAGGCCGAGCTCTGCTGCCTGCTTCTGGATCCGGGCCCGGTCCGGGGCCTGGCCGTAGGTGAGGAAGTGGCGCAGTACGCCTTGATGCAGGCCGCGCAACGCTCCCGGCAGCAGCGCCTGCCGGCCACCCGTGGCGCGCCATCCCGCCAGTGTCGACCCGTCAGGTGTGCCGGTCGCGGGGGCCTGCCCGGCCAGGACCGCGCGCAGCGCAGCGATCGACGGTGAGCCGGTAGCTGCGCCGGTCAAATCGCGGTAGAGGCGACACGACATGCTCGCCGAGGCGCCCGGCACCGCGAACGGATCTGACCCGTCGACTAGCAGCGTCGGCGAGCCGGTCATCCCCGCCGCCACGGCCTCGCCGTGATCAGCGATCACGCGCTCCTCGACCTCGACCTCGGCGTCGGTCTGGCCGTCGAGGACCTCGTCCAGGCGCGCCGCCAGAACAGCCGTGTTGGGGCAGTCAGGCACGTGCAGGATCTGCACCTTCATCGGGCACCTCCGCGAGTGGGTCGCTGCTGTCGATGGCGTCCAGCAGTGGACAGGACCGGTCCGCGCGGGGCCGCTCACACGTCGCGACCAACTCCCCGAGCGAGGCCCGCATCCGCTGCAGGTCCGCGATCTTGCGGTCCAACTCGGCCACGTGATCGATCGCCAGCGAGCGGGCCCGGTCGCAACTGTCCGGGCCACCCTCCGCCAACGACAACAGTTCCTCGACCTCGACCAGGGTGAACCCCACCTCCTGCGAGCGCTTCACGAACCGCAACACCCCGACCACCGACACCGGGTAGTCCCGATAGCCCGCTGGTGATCGCGGCGGCTCGGCCAACAGCCCCCGGCGCTCGTAGTAGCGCAGCGTCTGCGCGTTCACCCCGGCCCGATCAGCAACCTCATGCGTACGCATGCCGACAGCATGAACCCGGTACCCCGGTACAGGGTCAAGTATCTGACCAAGCGGGCGCTCGCCGGGACATGCCCCGCCTCGGCCTACGCCCCGGCGCGCTTGCTGCTAGCCGAGCACAATATCGACCTGCAGCAGTTCGGCGACGACCTACTCGCTAGCCTCACCGCCTAACGGAGCGACGGAGACAGACACGATGACGACCACTACTCCGGCCACAACCGCGTTGGACGCCGCCGAGCCACGGGACTGCTGGTGCTGCGGAACGGCGTATCCAGAATCAGAACTGGTCCGGCTCGGCAACCATCCCGAAGTCGGCGTATGTCTGCCGTGCGCGCACTACCTACATCAGCAAGCCCGCGCACGTGACGACGCGCGACACCCCTCGCCCGCCTCCCGCGTACGCGATCAGCTCCGCAACGTCCGCCACCTCGTCATCGCTCGGGGCTGGCACCGCACACCAGTCATCGGCCGACCGCTGCGCTGGCTAGGCCGACACCTGCCTTAACGGATCTCCCAGGTTGACATCCGCAGTGAAACTCCCGGACGAGCTACGGACGCGCTCGCCTAAGATCACCTGCGCTGTGGGGGTGCGCACTTTTGAGCCAAGCCGGGCCCTCAGCCGCACCAGCGAGTGTCGCGCTAGCCCGCTCGGCAACCGCCGCGACCGCGGATGTTTCCGCGGATGCCATGCCGATGTCGTGCTTTAGGCACTTCCTCGCACATTGCTGCCAACCTGCCGCCAACCTCGGTAACTCGGGCGGGGGCGGAACTATGCTCCGCAGTGAGGTGACAGCGCTGAGTTGCCGGTGGTTCGGTCGTTGGGGCGGGCGAAATGCAATCACTCGTGCGATTGTGGCGAAAGGCCATCTCTGGTGCGCCGGATTTGTCGGCCGGAATTCTTACGCCGAAAATGCCGGGTCGAATCGTATTTCTCGTTCTATGGGGTTATTTCTTCCTGCAATTGCTGAATGTCTATTACATCCGGCCGCACTCGACGCGCTTGTTCGTCTGCCTGGTCAGCGTCGTCGGGATCTTCGCGCTGCAGCTGTTCCACTGCGCCCGCCGCACCCGTTCGGTGCGCGCTCGCTACGTATGGCTGACCGTGCCGGTCCAGGTGATTCTGGCGTTCCTGCCCGTGGTGCTCTACCACCTCGTGTGGGGGTCCTTCTCGGCCTTCCCGGCGGCGTCCACCCTCCTGCTGCTCCCCGCGCCGGAATCGTGGACGATGTTCGGCGCCATCGTCGGGGGCACGATCGCGGCCGTCATCGGGACGAGCCAGACCTACAGCTCGGCGACGTACATCGTGATCTCCGGCATTCTCACCGCCCTTATCGTGGTTGCCCTCGTCCGGCTGGCCGACCTCGTCGCCAGCCTGCACGCGGCGCGCGCCGAACGGGCTCGCCTCGCGGTCGAGGAGGAGCGGCTGCGCTTCGCCCGCGACCTGCACGACCTGCTCGGCGGCAGCTTCTCGGCCATCCTGCTCAAGGGCCAGCTCGCCCAGAGCATGCTGCCCGACCGTCCAGAGCAAGCCCGCGAGCAACTCGACACGCTGCTCCGGCTGTCCCGGCAAGCCCTGACCGACGTGCGCGCGACCGCCCGTAGCTACCGCGACCTGAGCGTCGCCGTCGAGGCCAGCGCCGCGCGCACGGTGCTCGCCGCCGCCGAGATCGAGGCCAGCGTCCTGGTGTCGGCCGGGCGGCTACCCCGCGAGCTCGACACCGTGCTGGCCACTGCGATCCGCGAAGGCGTCACCAACCTGCTGCAGCACAGCGCCGCGCGGCGGTGTCAGATCGAGGCGACCCGCGATGGGGCGAACGTCCGGCTGATGATCCGCAACGACGGCGTTCGCCCGGCCCCGGACGCGGACGACGGGGCGGGCCTGTCCGCGCTCGCCGCGCGGCTGGCGGGCGTCGGCGGCAGCCTCACCGCGGCGCGGTCCGGCGAGTGGTTCCAGGTCATCGCGACCGCGCCGGTCGACGGCCCGGTGCCGGTCGGGCCGCAGACCGGTGCGACGGTCTCGCCGGGCGTGCACTGAAGGCGTGTACTAGAGCAGCCAGCCGGCTTGCTCGGCGATGCGGACGGCGTCGAGGCGATTGCGGGCGTTGAGCTTGGTGACGATCGTCGTCAGGTAGTTGCGCACCGTTCCGTGGGAGAGGTACAGGCGCGAGGCGATCTCGACGATGTCGGCGCCCTCGGCGGCGAGCTTGAGCACTTCGGTCTCGCGGCCGGTGAGCGGGTTGTGCCCGCCTTCCCAGGCGGCGAGGGCGAGCTCGCTGTCGATGACCCGCTCGCCGTTCGAGATACGCCGGATCGCATCGGCGAGCCGGCTCGCCGGAGCGTCCTTGAGCAGGAAGCCGGACACGTGGGCGGCCAGCGCCCGGTGCAGCATGCCGGGTCGACCCAAACTGGTGAGGATGAGCGCGCGACAGCCCGGCATTACCTCGCGCAGCCGGCCAGCAGCCGAGACGCCGTCCAGGCCGGGCATGTCGATGTCGATGACGGCGATGTCGGGCTCGTGACGTAGGGCCGCGGCCTCGATCAGGTCGCCGCGATCCACCTCGGCCACCACCTCGATGTCGGGTTCGAGGCTGAGCAGCGCAACAAGAGCGCCGCGGACCATATGCGTGTCCTCGGCAAGCAGAATCCGGATCACTGGGCCTCCGGCCGTCGGCCTCGTGGGAGCTCGAATGCTACCGGCACGGGCGGCGGCCTCAGCGGGTTCAGCCGGCGGCGGGTGCCGCGGCGAGCGTCACCTCGCCCGGCCGCTCGGTGGTGCGGCGGATCCGCAGCATCTGCCGCCACTGCTCGTGGCTGAAGCTGGCCGGTGCGGTCGAGGAGATGAACTCGTGCACCAGCGAGACGAAGCGTTGCGGGTGGCTGTGATGCGGGAAGTGGCCGGTGTCCTCGAAGTACACCAACCGGCTGCCCGGCATGGCCACGTGCGCCAGCCCGCCGTGCAGGGGCGGCACGACCTCGTCGCGTTCGCCCCAGACGAGCAGTGTCGGCATGCCCTGCGCGAGGTAGCAGCGGTCGAGCATCGTGCCGACCTGCCCCCGCCAGTCGACGACGGCGCGCAGGGTGCGGACGTACGCGGCGCGCGAGGTCGCGTCGAGGGGCGAGTTCACCGCGTCCAGGATGTGCTCGGCATCGATGGCCAGACCGTTGTCGAGCACCTGCAGCAGCCGGATCGCGAAGTTCACCGTCCACCGGGTGAACGGCAGCCGCAGCGCGGCCAGCGCGAGCTGCGCGCCGGGCAGCGCGGCGGCGCGCAGCAGCGGCGTGACTTCGCGCCCGACGCCGCCGGTCGAGACGAGCACGAGGCGGTCCACTCGGTCGGGGTACTGGTAGGCGAACTGCATCGCGGCGGCGCCGCCCAGCGAGTGGCCCACCAGAGTGACCCGTTCCAGGCCGAGCACGGTGAGCAGGTCGCGCAGCATGTTGGCGTAGGTCGGCAGCGAGTAGTCGGTGCGCGGTTTGGCCGACGCGCCGTGCCCGATGAGGTCGGGCGCGATGACCCGGTAGCTCTGCGCCAGGCCGGGGATCACGTCCGACCAGGTCTCCGACGAGTCGCCGATGCCGTGGATCAGCAGCACCGGCGCCCCGCTGCCGGCCATCCGGAAGGCCAGCCGGTAACCGTGCACGGTGCGGTGGCGCAGCCGCACCTCACTGACCCGGGCCGTGCGGGGGGCGGCTTCCTCAGATCGCACCGCGGTGAGCGGCTTGACGTTGGTGTCCACGAGATGCCCTTTCCGGTGATCAGCTGGCGGCGTACAGGGCCCGGGGGCAGGGCGCCGCGGTGTGGCCGGCCCGGGGTTGCGGCCGCTCGACGTACTGGCGCAGCACTGCCGTGACCGATCGCAGGAACTGCTCCTCGTGGTCGCGGACGAAGAAGTGCCCACCGGGGACGACCTGCGCGTGGAAGGTGTCGCTGGTGTGCTGGCGCCAGGC
Source organism: Jatrophihabitantaceae bacterium (assembly GCA_036502575.1). Classification (GTDB taxonomy): domain Bacteria; phylum Actinomycetota; class Actinomycetes; order Mycobacteriales; family Jatrophihabitantaceae; genus DASXRA01. Next base: position 201,169 of record DASXYL010000083.1, read on the forward strand.
GTGCACCTCGGCCGGGGTGACCAGGCGGTCGGTGTCGCCGGCGAAGGTGTGCACCGGCACCGGCAGCGGGCGGTACGGGCCGCGGATGTGGCCGGAGCACATCCGCAGGTCGTCGCGGACGATCGGCAGCAGGATCGAGAGCCACTCCGGGTGGTCGAGGAGCGTCTGCGGGATGCCGCCGAGCCCGACCAGCGCCGTGACGATCTCCGCGTCGGACGCGTCGGGGTTGGCGATGTAGGGCGCCGGCAGGTGCGGTGCGCGGTAGGCGCTGAGCACCAGCGCCTGCGGCAGGCGCTTGCCCTGCTCGGCCCGCCGGCGGGCCAGCGCGTAGGCGAGCAGGGCCCCCATGCTGTGGCCGTAGAAGACGTGCGGGTGGTCGAGGTCTGCGTCCAGGGCATCGTCGAGGTCATTGATGAGCTCGTCCACGTCGGTGAACCGCGGCTCGGCCATCCGGCCCTCGCGGCCGGGCAGCTGCACCGGCAGCACCGCGACCCCCGGGCCGAGCCGGCGCGACCAGCGCGCGTACGCGGAGGCTCCGCCGCCGGCGAACGGGAAGCAGAACACCCGGATCGCCGCGTGCGAAGCCAGCCGCGTTCCGTGCGGCAGGTATCGGGTCATGCCGTGCTCCTCACTGGTCATGGACGTCATGCCGCCCAGTCGCCGGGCGGGTGGAAGTCGCCGTCGGGCGTCCATGGGGCAGGCCGACGTTTCGGTCGCGGTGCGGGTCGGCCCTGGATCAGGGTGAGCAGGACGACCGCCACCGCGGCGACCTCCGTCTCGTCCGGGCAACCGTGGATCACGCGCAGCTGTGGAGTCATGGCGATCACACCGGTGGGTTGCCGTGCTTGCGGGCGGGCAGCGTGGCGTGTTTGCTGCGCAGCATCTCCAGTGAGCGGATGAGCGTTTCCCGCGTCCGCGCCGGGTCGATCACGTCGTCGACTAGCCCCCGTTCGGCGGCGTAGTAGGGGTGCATGAGTTCCTGGCGGTACTCGTCGATCCGGTACGCCCGGGTGGCCACCGGATCGTCGGAGTTGGCGATCTCCTTGCGGAAGATGACACTCGCGGCGGCCTCGGCGCCCATCACCGCGACCTCGTTGATCGGCCAGGCGAAGGAGAGGTCCGCCCCGATCGAGCGCGAGTCCATCACGATGTAGGCGCCGCCGTAGGCCTTGCGCAGGATGAGCTGGATGCGGGGGACGGTCGCGGTGCAGTACGCGTAGAGCAGCTTCGCCCCGTGCCGGATGATGCCGCTGTGCTCCTGGTCCTTGCCGGGCAGGAATCCGGGGACGTCCAGGACGGTGATGATCGGGATGCTGAACGCGTCGCAGGCCTGCACGAACCGCGCCGCCTTGTCCGAGGCGTCGATGTCCAGGACGCCGGCGAGTGATCGGGGCTGGTTGGCCACGATGCCGACGACGTGCCCGTCCATCCGGGCGAAGGCGCAGACGACGTTCGTGGCCCACGACTCGTGCACCTCGAGGTACTCGCCGTCATCGACGATCTCGGCGATGACCGCGCACATGTCATAGCTCTGACCGGGGTCGGCCGGGACGATGTCGAGCAACTCCTCGTTGCCGCGCTCGACCGGGTCGTCGGTGGGCGCGTGCGGCGGCACCGAACGGTTGTTCGTCGGCAGCAGGGAGAGCAGGTAGCGCACGTCGGCCAGGCACTGCGCCTCCTCGTCGTACACGAACGTCGCCACGCCGGAGGTGCGGGCGTGGACGTCGGCGCCGCCGAGGTCGTCGAGGCTGATCCGCTCACCGGTGACCGCCTCGGACACGTCCGGCCCGGTGATGAACATCTGCGACGTGCCGCGGACCATGAACACGAAGTCGGTCAGCGCCGGTGAGTACGCGGCCCCGCCCGCGCACGGTCCGAGCATGACGCTGATCTGCGGGATGACCCCGGAGGCCTTGGCGTTGCGCTGGAAGATCCCGCCGTAGCCGGCCAGAGCGGTCACGCCCTCCTGGATGCGCGCCCCGGCCCCGTCGCTCAGGCTCACCAGCGGGGCGCCGGCGGCGATCGCGAGGTCCATCACCTTGTGGATCTTCTGGGCGTGCGCCTCGCCCAGCGCGCCGCCGAAGATGCGGAAGTCGTGCGCGTATACGAACACCGTCCGGCCGTCGACGGTGCCCCATCCGGTGACCACTCCGTCGCCGTACGGGCGGTTGTCCTCCAACCCGAAACCCGATGCCCGGTGCCGGCGCAGCGACTCGATCTCGGTGAACGAGCCCTGGTCGAAGAGGATGTCCAGCCGCTCGTGGACGGTCAGCTTGCCCTTGGCGTGCTGCCGCTCGGTGGCGGCGGGTCCGGGGCCGAGCCGCGCTTGCTCGTGGCGTTCGCGCAGCTCCGCCCGCGCCCAGTGCACGTCGCCCAGGGCCTGCGCCGGCAGCGGGTTGTCATCCGGCCGGGCGGTGGGATCGTCCACGCCCGTGTCGCGTCGGCTGAACAGGGTTGTCATATCCGAAGCCCCCGTCGTGTCGGTGCAGTACGACCAGGCTGGACGAAAGCGCTTGCGCCGCTCTAAAGCCGGGGGCCGGCTCAGCCGGGAGCGGTTCAGCCGGCCGCGACGAACGCGGCTTGGCCCGTCCGGTGGCGGTGGGCCATGAGGCGGGTCCGACCGGGTTCGCGTGGAGCCGGCGAGGGCGAAGACGCGACCAGACAGCGCAAAGGCAAGTACGACGAGCGCCCCTGCCGCGCACGCCAAACCCGAGGGAAGGTCGAGCAGCGGACCGCTGCAGCAACCGCCCGCACCGCGCAGCGACACCCAATAAGGTGACGCCGTGAGCTACACAGCCGATTCCCGGGTCGACGCCTACATCGACGCGTTGCCTGATTGGCAGCAGGCGATCTGCCACGAGGTGCGCGAGCTCGTCCACGCCGCCGATCCCGAGGTGGTCGAGACGATCAAGCGGACGGTGCAGCCGTACTTCGTCCTGCAGGGCAACATCTGCGCATTGCTGGCCGCGAGGGACCACGTCAACGTGTTCCTCTACGACGGCGCCATCGTGCCGGATCCCGAGGGCATCATCACCGCCGGCCACGACAACAAGACGGCGCGAACGGTGTCCTACCGCCACGGGGAGAAGATCAACAAGCGGGCCCTCACCGCGATGTTCGAGCAGATCATCGCCAACAACCGCGCCGGTGGATGGCGCAAGATCAAGGGCACCTGATCGAGCGGCTAGTGTGCGAATCGTGGTGGGTTTGCCCGCCTGGGGCGGGGTGATCCACCACGATTGAGGCCGAGGCTTAGCGGCGCAGTGCGTCCATGAGCAGGTCGAGCAGCCGGCCGGCCTGGGCCCGGCGCGCCGGATCCCCCGTGGCCACCGATAGGCCACTCAGCCCGATCAGCACGTCGTCGGGCTCGACGTCCGTGCGCAGCGTCCCGTCGGCGGCGCCCGCTCGCAGCAGGGTCGTCACCGCCTCGGTCAGCCGCGCCCGGCTCTGCGCGAACGGGTCGCCGCCGGACGCGATCACGGCATGCAGCGCGTCGGCCATGCCCTGCTTGGTGGTCATGTAGTCGACGAAGCGGTCCATCCAGGCCCGCAACGCCTGGTCGGCCGGCCGGTCGTTCAACAGGTCGGCGACCGAGTCGCCCAGCCGGGCGAGCTCATTGCGGTAAGCCGCCTCTACGAGTGCCTCCCGGGTGGGGAAGTGGCGATACAGCGTGCCGATGCCGACCCCGGCCTCTCGAGCGATGGCATCGAGCGTGACGTCCGCGCCGTCCGCACTGTCAGCGGAGAACGCGCGGACGGCGACCTCGAGCAACCGATCGCGATTGCGCTGCGCGTCGGCGCGCAGCGGCCGATCTGCTGTCATCACGCCTCCCTGGGAACGAATCGGAGGCTCCTCCGGTTAGACTAGAGAGCGGAGGACCCTCCGCTTCAAGCTTACCGAGATGGGAAGCGTCATGACCGACCGCATCACCACTCCGTTCAACGCCGAGTCGACCGCCGCCGAGGTCATCGCCGGCATCGACCTCACCGACCGCCGGGCCATCGTCACCGGCGGCGCGTCCGGCATCGGCATCGAGACCGCGCGCGCCCTGGCCGGCGCCGGCGCCGAGGTCACCCTGGCTGTACGCAACGTCGAGGCCGGCGAGCGCACCGCCGCCGACATCATCGACAGCACCGGCAACAAGCAGGTACTCGTCGCGCCGCTGGATCTCGCCGACCAGGCCTCGGTCGCGTCTTTCGTCGCCGGATGGGACGGCCCGTTACACATCCTGATCAACAATGCCGGCATCATGGCCTCGCCCCTGATGCGTACGCCGCAGGGCTGGGAGATGCAGTTCGCGACGAACCACCTCGGCCACTTCGCGCTGGCAATCGGTCTGCACGACGCCCTCGCGGCCGCCGGACACGCCCGCGTGGTGTCGGTCAGCTCGAGCGCCCACCACCAGTCACCGGTGGTTTTCGAGGACATCCATTTCGAGCGCCGCGAGTACAGCCCGTGGTCGGCGTACGGGCAGTCCAAGACGGCCAACGTGCTGTTCGCCGTGGAAGGCAGTAAGCGCTGGGCGGCCGACGGCATCACGATCAATGCCCTGATGCCCGGCGGCATCCGCACCAACCTGCAGCGCTACGTGGACCCCGAGGAGATCGAGCGGCTGCGCCAGGCCGCCGGGGCCACCGACAACATGTGGAAGACGCCCGAGCAGGGCGCGGCCACGTCCGTCCTGCTGGCGACGTCGCCGCTGCTCGAGGGCATCGGCGGGCGCTACTTCGACGACTGCAACGAGGCCGAGGTCGGCAAGCTGAGTGCCCGCAACGGCGTCGCCGCCTACGCGCTCGACCCGGATGCGGCCGCCCGGTTGTGGCAGGTGTCGCTGGACACGCTGGCGGCGTGACCTTCCCCGATCGCGCAACGTTCGGCGGTCCCAGGCCGCCAGATGTTGCGCGATCGGATCAGGTGCGCTCGTAGTAGCGCTGCAGCGTCTGCATCTCGGCGTCGAGCTCCGCGCGCGCCTCGGCGCTGGTGGTGGCCAGCGAGCGCCACTCGGCGAAGACCATGTTCACGAAGATCATGCTGAACACCACCGTCGTCATCAGGCTGCGGCCGATCACCTCGGCCAGCGTCCGGCCGATCTGCAGATACGTGAACATCGCGGTGTCGCTCTTCGAGCCGAGGACGTCCTCGCCGGCCACCGTCGCCGTCATGAGGAAGATCGCCACGACGACGATGCCCGAGATCAGGATGTAGCCGCCGAGCCGCGAGGCGCGCGACAGTTCGGCGTGCGCCTCGCAGCTGGACAGCCGACGCGTGTACACCTTGTGGTAGATGACGTACAGCCAGGGTGTAAACGCCAGCAGCGCCACGCCGAGTACGAGCACGCCGTTGCCGACCAGCTGGTCGAGCAGCACGAAGACCACGACCATGAACAGTGAGTAGAACGGCGCCACCCCGACCAGGAACCAGCCCGGCAGGGACGCCGCCGGGAACATGCTCTTGATCCGCGCGGCCCCCTTGACGACGCCACCCGGCACCGACACCACGGTCGGCAACAGCAACGTCGCGAAGTTGATCGCCAGCCCGATCCGGGCGACGAGCACGAACGAGTTCGTCACGGTGTCGGTGCCCGTTCCGGGGTCGAGACCGCCGAGATCGCCCAGCCCGCCGAGGTCGCCGGCCCCCGCCCAGCCCGGACGAGTTGAGCGCCCCGAGGTCCACGACGTAGTGCAGCGGCACCAGCGCCGCGATGAGCGGGATCACGATGGACAGCGTCCAGCAGGCGGTGAGCAGCTTGGACGTTCGGCGCATCTCGGTCCAGGTCGCGAGGACGACGAGCACGCCGATCGGGGCGAACCAGGCCGATCGAGGGCAGGTAGCTCCAGAGCTTGCCGAAATCGGTGAAGCCGCTTCGCCCGTCACCCGTCGCGAACGAGGTCGGCGACGGGCGGTCCTTCGCCTCGATGAACGACAGCACCACGCCGACGAGCAGGAACGGCAGCGCCACCAGCATGCAGCTGCGCCGCCAGGCGAACAGGGCGTGCAGCCGCGGCTCGACCCCGGCCTGGCTGAGCCGTCCCGCCTCGCGGGGGGATACGACGACCGTCGCGACGTCCCAGTCGATCGCGCGCTTGAAGTGGGTCCACGCCGACGCGCCCCGCCCGGACGGCTGCTCGGCCGGACCAGCCGTGGGCCAGCCAGGTTGCGTCCACCCCGACGGGCCGGGAGCGGCGGGCGGCTGCGTCCACGCCGACGGGTGGGGTTGGTACGTCTGGCCGCCGGTCTGGTCCGGGCCGGGCCCGGTCGTGCCGTGTCCTCGGTGCTGGCCGCCCACCTGGTCCTCCTCGATCATGCGCGACCGTTCGGTGCGCCACCGTCCCTGACGGTATGGGGCGTGGGCGGGCACCGAACCCGGGAAACTACCTGTGTTTGGGGCGCCGTCCGGGTGGAATAGCCCGCGGTCCACCTGCGCTGGCACCAGCAGACCCGTCCCGTCCCGAGGAGTTGTCTTGAGCGATCTGGCCGATCTACCCGTTACGACACTGGACGGCGCGCCGACGACGTTCGGCGCGCTGACCGCCGGCAAGGCGGCGCTCGTCGTGAACGTCGCCAGCAAGTGCGGGCTGACCCCGCAGTACGCCCAGCTGGAGGCACTGCACGAGGAGCTGGCCGGTCGCGGCTTCACCGTGCTGGGCTTCCCGTCCAACCAGTTCGGGGGTCAGGAGCCCGGCACGTCCGAGCAGATCGCCGAGTTCTGCTCGACCACCTACGGGGTCACCTTCCCACTGTCGGACAAGATCGAGGTCAACGGCCCCGGCCGCGACCCCATCTACGCGCGGCTGACCGAGGTCAATGACGCCGAGGGTGCGGCCGGTGACATCCAGTGGAACTTCGAGAAGTTCCTGATCGACCCGGACGGCACGGTGGTGGGCCGATTCCGTCCCCGCACCGAACCGGACGCGCCGGAGATCAGGGCCGCCATCGAGGCCGTTCTACCCGGCTAGTCCGCCCGCCCACCCGCCGCGGCTCCCGACTTTGCACCTGAGATCGACGCGATGACGGCCTGGATAGCCGCTGGCAGCGTCGATCCTGAATGCAAAGTCCGGGGCAGCGCGGGCCTCAGGCGACGGCGCCCGCCGTCGTCGCGTCCGGCACCTCGACGAGGCGTCCGGTCTTGACGTCGTAGAGGTACCCGTAGATCGGGATGCCGGCCGGGACCAGTGGATGTGACCGGATCCGGCTCACATCCTCGACCACGCTCTTCGCGGCGTCGCTGATCGTGAGCCAGTCGATGTACTTCGCCTCGGCGGAACCTGGCCCCTGGCCGACGTCGTAGAAGCCGTCGGCGCCGAGGGCCGCGGTCTCGAGGCTGTTCGCAAGCAGGCCCCGGATCACCTCGTCGGTGAAGAATTCCATGCCGCAGTCGGTGTGGTGGATGACGAACCACTCGCGCGTGCCGAGCAGTGTGTAGGAGATGACCAGCGAGCGCGGGGCATCGTCGCTCGCGCGCCCTCCGGCATTGCGGATGAGGTGTGCGTCGCCCCGTCCGTGTGATGGGAGCGCAGTTCCCGCCAATCCTAGTTAGCCGATAGGGAAAATGTAGCTCTCAATGGTGTCGCTGAACGACCAGCTCAGGGACCCAGAAAGCTGGTGATGGCAGCGAGGCAGGTCTCGTCGTTCTCCAGGTGCGGAAGGTGCGCGACGCCGGGCAGGGTCGTCAGTTGCGCGTAGGGCATCCGGTCGGCCATGCCGGCGCACACGTCCAGCCGGTCGGGCAGGTCGAGCTCGCCGACCAGTAGCAGGGTCGGGCTGGCGATCCTGCTCAGTTCCTCCCACACGGAGTCGGGCTTGATGCTGTCGCCCGGACTCTCGTTCCGCAGCGCGAGGCCGTTCATGTCCAGAAACAGCTGGCGGGCTTCGCCGCCGACCCGACCCTCCGGCGCGGTCGGGCCGTCGAGCCAGAGCCAGGCCTCGAGGCGGTTCACCTCGTCGACGTCGCCGGCGTCGTCGGCTGCGTCCAGATTCTGCCCCAGCGTGTTGATCGGCTCGGGATACTCGTCCAGCCAGGGCGCGCCGGTCACGTCGGGCGCGATCAGTACCAAGCGCGCGACCCGGTCGGGATGCGCCAACGCCAATTCGACAGCGACGCCACCGCCGAGCGAACAGCCCACCACGGCGACCCGGTCGAGGCCGGCTGCGTCCAGCACCGCCACCGCGTCCGTGGCCGGTGAATGGGCCTCCGGCCGGTAGGTGGTCTCGCCGAACCCACGCTGGTCGTAGGCAAGGACCTGGTGGTCCGGAGTGAGCCGATCGGTCAGGTGTCGCCAGCTGCGTTTGTCGGTCACGCCGGCGTGGATGAGCAGCACCGGATCACCGGCACCGCTCGACGAATAAGCCAATTGGGCGTTGCCCGATGTCGCGAACATGGCGCCATGCTCGCAGCCGGCCGGATCGGCCGCGATAGGGGACTCGCTTCGTCGCGAGCCGTACTCTCGGGGCCCGGTACGAGATCCGGGAGGCCGAGTGATGGCGCGTCCGAGCGTCCGCAGCCTGCTGGCGCGGCTGTCGGTCCGGCAGTGGTCGCTGCGCGCGCGGCTGCTGGCGGGCGTCGTCGGGCTGGTTGCGATCGCTCTCGTCACGACCGGCCTGATCGGCACGACGTTGCTGCGCAGCTACCTGGTGCACCAGGTCGATCAGCAGCTGCAGGGCGGAATCTCCGCGGTGGGGCGTCGGCCCCTCGACCGGCCACCGCCGCCGCCGGACACGACGCGAGACCAGCTGCCGAGCCAGTTCTGGTTCATCGACATCGACCCGAACGGCAAGGTGGTGCAGCAGCGAGGCGGTCCGCTCGCGCCGGGCGCGGCGATGCCGGACGTGTCCCTGGTGAACACCGCGAAGGTACGCAGCGAGGCGGGCAAGGCGTTCACGGTGCCGTCGACGAACGGTGGTGCGGGGTTCCGGGTCCGGGCCGTCGAACGCCCCGACGGCACCGGCGCCAGCACGGTGGCGATCTCGCTGAAGGCCGCCGACGCCACGGTGAACCGCCTGGAGATGATCACCTGGCTGGTGGCGTTGCTGGTGCTGGCGGTGCTGTTCGTGCTGGCCGCGGTGGCGGTACGGATCGGCCTCAAGCCGCTGGACGTCGTCGAACGCACGGCGGAGGACATCGCCGCCGGTGACCTGTCCCGGCGGGTGCCCGTGGGCCGGCCCGGTACCGAGATCGGCCGCCTGTCCAACACGTTCAACGGCATGCTGGCGCAGATCGAGTCGGCGTTCACCGCCCGCGAGCACAGCGAGGCGACGTTGCGGCAGTTCATCGCGGACGCGAGCCACGAGCTGCGCACGCCGCTGACCACGGTGCGGGGCTACGCCGAGCTGGCCCGCAAGGGTGCCCTCGTCGGCGAGACGACCCGGCAGCGGGCGATGGGACGCATCGAGTCCGAGGCGACGCGCATGGGCGGCCTCGTCGACGACCTGCTGCTGCTGGCCTACCTCGATCAGCAACGTCCGCTCGTGGTGAGCACGGTCGACCTGGGCGCGCTCGCCGCCGATGCCGTGGCCGACGCCCGGGTCCGCGACACCGAGCGACCCATCCACTACGCCGGCCCGAGCGAGCCGGTGCTCGTGGACGTCGACCCGGACCGCATCGGGCAGGTTCTGGGGAACCTGCTCGGCAACACGCTCATGCACACACCTGCGGGCACCGCCGTAGACGTTTCGCTGGTGCGCGATGGCGATCGGGCTCGGTTGGTGGTGGCCGACGACGGCCCCGGGCTGCCGCCCGACCAAGTGGCCCGGCTGTTCGAGCGGTTCTACCGCGCCGATCCGAGTCGCTCCCGCGCCCGCGGCGGGAGCGGTTTGGGTCTGGCCATCGTCGAGGCGGTCGTGCACGCCAGCGGCGGTGCGGTCACCTGTAGCAGCACGGTCGGCGTCGGGACGTCGTTCGAGGTCGTGTTGCCCCTGCACAGCTGACCACCTCCGCGAGTTGTCCGCGCTTCGCGTTGCCCCGCCGCTGCGTAGCGCGGACAACTGGTCGGGGGCGGAGTTCTTAGCTGGCATCCAGGTTCCTTGCAGCTTCACCGCAGGTGGCTGCGGTGAGGTGATACCCGGCCGCGACGGTGCCAGGTGCGAGGAGCAGAGAAATGACAGATCGGAGGCGACCTCCGTACGAATCGAGTGCGGATGCGTCGCAGAGCGGGTCGCACGGCGGTGAGCGGCTACTCGTCGTCGACGACGAGGCCGATATCGCCGACCTCCTCACGACGGGGCTGCGATTCGTCGGCTTCGACGTCCGCGCGGCGAACACCGGCGCGGAGGCGCTGGCGGTAGCAGCCGACTTCCGTCCCCACCTGCTGGTGCTGGACGTGATGCTGCCCGACATCGACGGCTTCGAGCTGTGCCGGCAGATCCGTCGTGATCGCGAGCAGGTCGGCGTCGTGTTCCTGACCGCGCGCGACCGGACGGAGGACGCGATCGCCGGGCTCACGGTCGGCGGCGACGACTACATCAACAAGCCGTTCAGCCTGGACGAGGTGGTGGCCCGCATCCGGGCCGTACTGCGCCGCATCTCGGCCGGCCCGACCGACGAGGTCGAGGACGGCGTGCTGCGCTTCGCCGATCTGGAGCTGGACGAGGTCCGGCACGAGGTGCGCCGCGCGAACAGCTCGATCGATCTGTCGCCCACCGAGTTCGCGCTGCTGCGCTACCTGCTCGAGAACAGCGGGCGGGTCGTGTCCAAGGCGCAGATCATCGACCACGTCTGGCGGTACGACTTCCGCGGCGACGACGGGGTCGTCGAGTCCTACATCTCCTACCTGCGCAAGAAGATCGACCGGTTCGACCCGCCACTGATCCACACCCTGCGCGGTGTCGGGTACACGCTGCGGGTCGGCCGCACGGCGACGCCGGAGGCAGTTCGATGAGGACGATTCGGCGGCGGGTGCGGACGCATCCGTGGCTGGCCGCGGGCATCGCGATCGTGGTCCTGGCCGGGGCGGGGTTCGGCACGTACTTCGGGGTGCGGGGCGGCGACAAGGCGTCGGCGGCCACCGCGACCACCACCCAGGCGGTGGCCACCGGGACGATCAAGCAGAGCGTGTCCGCCACCGGGACGTTGGCCCCGGCGTCCGAGAACGAGCTCAACTTCACCGTCTCGGGCACCGTGACCAAGGTGTCGGCCGCTGAAGGCCAGAAGGTGACGAAGGGCCAGGCGCTCGCGACGGTCGACTCGGCGTCGCTGGCGGCTGATGTCGCCCAGGCCGAGGCCACCGTGGCCAACGACCAGGCGAAGGTCGACGACGACAGCAGCAACAGCGCCAGCGACACCCAGATCGCCGCGGACAATGCCGCCCTCACCGCGGCCCAGAACCAGCTCGCGTCGGCCAAGAGCCAGCTCGCGGCCGCGACGCTGACCTCGCCGATCGACGGTGTGGTCGCGTCGGTCAACTTGACCGTCGGCGACTCGGTGTCGGGCAGCAGCTCGTCCAGCTCGAGCGGCTCGGGTTCCTCGAGTGGCTCCGGCGCAGGATCCGGCGCAGGAGCGGGAGCCGGCGCGGGCGCGACCAGCAGCACCTCGTCGAGCTCGTCCGATCCGCAGATCCTGGTGATCAGCACCAACTCGTGGGTCGTGAACGCGACCGTTGACGCCAGCTCGGTCGACCTGATCAAGAAGGGCAACCAGGCCCAGCTGACCGTGACCGGCGCGACCGCGACCGTGTACGGGACGGTGTCCTCGATCGGGCTGGTGTCCTCGGCGACGTCGGGGACGGCGAGCTACCCGGTCGTCGTCAACGTGACGGGTTCGCCGACCGGACTGCACGACGGCGCGAACGTCACCGCCACGCTGATCTACAAGCAACTCAGCAACGTGCTCGTCATCCCGACGACCGCACTGCACCGCAACTCCGCCGGCGGCCAGTACGTCGAGCAGGTCAAGAACGGCAAGACCGTCCAGACCACCGTGAAGGTCGGCCTCTCCTCGGGCGGGCAGACGCAGATCACGTCCGGCGTGGTGGCGGGCGACAAGATCGTCGTGCCGCAGCTCCGGGTCGGTGGCGGTAGCGGTGGTACCGGCACTGGACGCACCGGCGGCACGTTCCCGGGCGGGGGGCAATTCCCCGGCGGCGGGCAGTTCCCGGGCGGCGGGCAGTTCCCCCGCGGCGGCATCGGTGGCGTCGGTGGCTAGCCCGGCCACGGTAACCGCACCGATCACGCCGATCGCGACGTCGCCGGTCATCGAGCTGGACGCCGTGCGCAAGGTGTACAGCACCGGCGCGATGGAGGTCGAGGCACTGCGCGGGGTCTCGCTGTCGATCGAGCAGGGCGAGTACGTGGCGATCATGGGACCGTCCGGATCGGGCAAGTCGACGCTGATGCACATCCTCGGCTGCCTCGACGTGCCGACGTCCGGCGAGTACCGGCTGGCCGGCGAGGACGTCGGCGCGATGGACGAGATCGATCTGGCCGAGGTGCGCAACCGGCGCATCGGGTTCGTGTTCCAGCAGTTCAACCTGCTGGCGTCCCTGACCGCACAGCGCAATGTCGAGTTGCCGCTGTCCTACGCGGGCGTGTCCCGCGAGCGCCGCCGGCGGCGAGCCCGCGAGGCGCTGGAACGCGTCGGGCTCGGCGATCGGGTGGAGCACCGCCCGGGCGAGCTGTCCGGCGGCCAGCAGCAGCGCGTCGCGGTGGCGCGGGCGCTGGTCACCGATCCGGCCCTGCTCCTGGCCGACGAGCCGACCGGGAACCTCGACTCGACGGCCAGCGAGGACGTGCTGCGCCTGTTCGACGAGCTGCATCGGCAGGGACGCACGGTCGTGCTGATCACGCACGAGGCCGAGATCGCCGAGCACGCGGCGCGGGTCATCCGCATCCGCGACGGGGCGATCGCCTCCGACGAGAGCGGGCCCGTCTCATGACCTGGTCGGACATCCTGCGCAATGGATGGGACGCGATCCGCACCCACAAACTGCGTTCGATGCTCACGTCGCTCGGCATCCTGATGGGCATCGCCGCCGTGGTGCTCACGGTGGGCCTGGGCCAGGGCGCGCAGCAGCAGGTGTCCAAGCAGCTGGCCTCGCTCGGCGGCAACCTGCTGATCGTCTCGCCCGGCAGCTCGTCCACCGGTGGCGTGCGCGGCGGATTCGGGTCGGCGTCCACGCTGACCACGGCCGACGCGACCGCGCTGACGTCCAAGACGTCGGCGCCGGACGTCAGCGGTGTGGCGCCCATCCTGCAGAGCAGCAACCAGTCGCTGGTCAACGGCGCGACGAACTGGACGACGACCGTCGTCGGCACCACGTCTTCGTGGCTTTCCGTACGCGGGCGTACGTTGGAGTCCGGGCGGTTCCTGACCGACGCCGACCAGTCGAGTGCCGCGGCCGTCACGGTGCTGGCCTCCGACACCGCCACCGAACTGTTCGGGCCGCTCAACCCGGTCGGGCAGAGCGTCACCATCAACAGCGTCCCCTACGAGGTCGTCGGCGTGCTGACCTCGGCCGGCTCGGACTCCACCACCAACCTGGACGACCAGGCGATCGTGCCGATGAGCACGGCGTCGCAGCGCATCGTCGGCGGCACCAACCGGACCTCGGTCCAGACGATCTACATCAAGGCCGCTTCTCCCGGACGGCTGAGCGCCGCCTACCAGGAAGCGAACACGATCCTGCAGTACCGGCACTCGATCACCGCGTCGTCCACCTCGGACTTCTCGATCACGACGCAGCAGTCGGTGATCAGCACCACCTCGTCGGTGGACAACACCCTTACCAACCTGCTCATCGGGATCGCGGCGCTGTCCCTGCTCGTCGGCGGCATCGGCGTCATGAACATCATGCTGGTGTCGGTCAAGGAACGCACCCGCGAGATCGGACTGCGCAAGGCCCTCGGCGGGACGCCGATGCTGATCCGCCGGCAGTTCCTGTCCGAGGCGTCGATGCTCGGGTTGTCGGGCGGCCTGCTCGGCGTCGCGCTCGGCGTCGGCGGCGCCGAGGTCTTACCGCATTTCATCTCCAATCCGATCGCGATCTCAGTTCCGTGGATCTTGATCGCCATCGGCGTGGCCATCGCCATCGGCGTGGGCTTCGGCGTCTACCCGGCGGCCCGGGCGGCCAGGTTGTCACCCATCGACGCTCTGCGCAGCGAATGACATCCCCTCGTCAACAAAAGGAATCACGCATGACCTCGCACGGTACTTCGGTCCCTACCCGAGCGTTGGGCGTCGCGGTCGCGGCCCTCGCCGCCGCGGTCGCGCTCAGCGCGTGCAGCAGCTCGTCCGGCGGAGGTGGCTCCTCGTCCGACTCGCCCTCTGCCCCGGCGTCGTCCGGGGCCCCGGGCGGGACGGGCGGCGCCGGCGCGCCCGGTCAGGGTGGGCCGGCCGCCTCGGGCACGGTGGCCGCCATCTCCGGCACGACGATGCAGGTGCAGAACCAGCAGACCGGCCAGGTGGCGGTGGCGTGGAGCGCCTCGACGAAGTTCAGCCACCAGGTCACCACGACCCTCACCGCGGTGAAGGCCGGTGATTGCGTCACCGCCATCGCACCGTCCGGCACCGACGCCGCGGCGACGTCGTTCACCGCCACCACGCTGACGGTCAGCACCGCCGTCGACGGCACGTGCGGTGCCGGCGCCGGCCGAGGCGGCGGGGGCGGGCAACGGCCGTCGGGCTTCCCGTCCGGGCAGCGTCCGTCCGGGTTCCCGTCGGGCGGCGCGTCGGGCCGGCCGAACTTCGGCGCGATCGCCGGCGGCAAGGTCACCTCCGTCTCGGGTTCGACGCTGGTGATCGCCGCCCGGCAGTTCGGCCAGAACAGTTCGAACAGCACGGCCACCACCAACAAGTCCGTGACGGTCGGCGCGACCACGAAGATCACCACCGAGGCGTCCACCACGTCGACCTCGGTGCAGGTCGGAAAGTGCGTGACGGCCCAGGGCAAGGCCGACTCGTCGGGCACGGTCGCCGCGACCACCGTCCGGATCACCGATCCGACCAACGGGCAGTGCGCCACCGGTTTCGGGGGAGGGGCCAACGGTGGCTGAGCAGTCACCGGCTCACCGCTCGCGTCGACGCCGCGCCCGTCGGCGCCGAGCGGTCGCGGTCGCCGTCGGAGTCGTCGTGATCGGCGGGGGGAGTGCGGTCGGAATCGCCGCCACCAGCGGCAACGGGACGGCCCGCCGGGTCGCGACCGTCTCGCTCGGCTCGGTGACCCAGACCGTCGAGTCGTCCGGCACGATCACCTCGTCGCTGAAGTTGACGCCGGCGTTCTCGTCGTCGGGCACGGTCAAGTCGGTGAACGTGAGGACCGGAGACACCGTCAGCAAGGGCCAGACCCTCGCCACCCTGGACACGACTGCGTTGCAGGCCGACGTCGACTCAGCCAACTCGACGCTCGCCAGCGCCAAGCAGAAACTCGAGGCGGACAAGACCGGGCAGACGAGCGTCGGCAGCGCCCTTGGTTCGTCGAACACCGCCGCGTCGTCCAACATCGTCTCGTCGATCTACGACTCAGCGGCGCAGATCGTCGATATCGCCGCCGTTGCGGCCGCCGCGCCGCCGAGCTCCTCGAGTAGCATCAGCGCGCTGATCAAGCAGGTGGAGGCGGCCCAGAACGCGGTGATCGCCGCGCAGCAGAACGTCGACGCCGCTCAGGCCGCGATCGACGAGGCGCAGCAGACGGTCGACGCGGACGTCACCCAGAACGTGAAGCTCCGCGACGCGCAGAAGTCCGCGTGCGCAGTGGCCCCGAGCGATACGAGCAGCAGCTCGTCGTCCAGCTCGTCGGCGCCGCCACCGGTCTCCGACGAGTGCTCGAGCGCGATGGCCGCCTACGAGGCGTCGGCCGACACGCTGGCGTCGGACATGGCGACCCTCGACGCCAAGATCAGTACGCAGGACGGCTACCTGAAGGACCTCGACTCGGCGATCACCTCGCTCGACAAGCTGATCGATCAGCTGCAGAAGGCGGCTGCGAGCAGTGGTTCGGGCGGGTCTGGTGGGACGCCGCCGAACTCGGGGACGAGCGCGCCGGGCCGACCGAGCCAGGGCGGGTCGGCGCCGTCGGGCTCGGCCCCGTCCGGATCAGGCTCACGGCCGTCCGGGTCGGCCCCGTCCGGGTCGGGTTCGGCGCCGTCGGGCTCGGGCCAGAGCGGGACCGGGCAGAGCGGGACCGGGCAGAGCGGGACCGGGCAGACGAGCACGCCGGCGAGCGCCTCGCAGCTGGCCGCCGACCAGGCATCGATCGACGCCGCGCAGGCACAACTGACCCTGGCCGAGCAGAACCTGGCAACCGCCACGCTCAAGAGTCCGGCCGCCGGCACGGTGGCCGCCGTCGGGCTGAGCGCCGGATCGTCCTCGAGCGGCCAGACGATCACCATCGTCGGCACCGGCATTGCGGGCGTCGACATCAGCGTGTCGCTGTCCCAGCTCGATCAGGTCAAGGTCGGCCAGCCGGTCACCGTCGCCGCCGACGGGGTATCGACGACGCTGCACGGCACGGTCACGTCGATCGGAATGCTGAGCAGCACGTCCGGATCGCGGACCACCTTCCCGGTCACCGTTCAACTCGGCGCCGGCACGCCGAAGGTGTTCGACGGTTCCGGCGCGGACGCGGTGATCACCACCGGCTCGGCCCGCAACGTCGTCACGGTCCCCAACTCGGCGATCCACTCCACCGCAGGCGGTCAGCACTCCGTCACGGTGGTCAAGGGCGGCAAGACCACGACCGTCCGGGTGACGCTCGGCGTGGCCGGCAGCGACGCGACGCAGGTCAAGAGTGGCTTGCAGGCCGGCCAGCAGGTAGTCCTCGCCGACATGTCGCAGCCGTTGCCGAACAGCACAAACAGCACCGGCACCGGCACGGGGACGTTCAGGATCCCCGGGGTCGGCGGCGGCGGAGCCTTCCCCGGGTTCGGTGGTGCACAGACCGGGCGGTGACCGGCTGACCCCGCCGCCGGCACGCCCCGGCAGCCTGCCCGGGGGTGATCTTGGAGTTGTGGTCAAATAGCGACCACAACTCCAAGATCACAGCATTGACCAGTGCCGTCCGCCGTGCGTCGATCTCCGGGTGCCCTTGTTGCAGCCCTCGATAATGCCCGCCACCGTCCGCCAGTTGGACGACGTCGTCGCAAGCCTTGGCCAGCGCGAGTACTTCATGGACCGGTTCGCCCGCCGCGATCGCGGTGAGGGCCTCGTCCTGGTGGCCTGGGTTGGTGGGCGGCCCGTCGGCGACGTGTATCTGTGGCGCGCTCCGGTCTACGAGCCCGAGATCCGCTCGCAGCTGCCGGGTGTTCCGGAGCTGAACCATCTCGAGGTCCACCCGGATCATCGGGGCGCGGCATCGGCGCGGCGATCGTCATCGCTGCTGAGACACTTGCCCGGCAGTTGGGCTACCGGCGGGTCGCGCTGGGCGTCGGCATCGACAACCCTCGCGCTCACCGCCTCTACCTCCGGCTCGGATACACCGACTGGGGCCACGGCACGGTTGCGACCAGCTACGCGAGCTACCTACCGGACGGCACCGTTCGCCGCTTCGCCGAGACCCTCCACGTCCTCGCCAAGACGCTCTGACCCACGGCGCCTACGGGTCAGTGCTGGCGGCGCCGGAGTCGGGCCACGGCCAGCGCTACACCGCCGAGGACGATCAGGCCGATCGCCCAGGCGAGTTCGGCGCGGATCGGTCCGGCTCCGGTGCCGGCCAGCGGAGGTGCGCCAGACGGGCCGGATGGGCCGGATGGGCCGGACGGTGGCGTGGGCGATCCGGACCCGGGGATCGGGGTCGGCGTCGGTGTGGGCGGCGGCGAGGTCGACGCACACGTGACGCTGGTGGTCGCGTGCGCGGTCAAGCTCGGTGCGTTGCGCGCGTCCAGGGTCGCGGTGTTGTCGTAGCTCGCGCAGGAATCCGTCGTGGTCGCGCTCGTCACGTGCACCGACTCGTCCTCGCCGGCGGCCAGGTTGACCGCCGAGCAGGTGAGCGTCTGGGTAGGCGTCGCCCCAGTGATGGCGCACGTAGTCGGCGCGGACGCGTCCAGCTTCCAATCGATGCCGTCACCTGCGGGCAGCTCGTCGGTGATCGTGACCCCGTTGGCCGCAGCCGGTCCGGCATTGCTGGCGGTGATCGTGAACCCGATCGGCGCACCGGCGGCGACGCTCGCGGCGTCGGCGGTCTTGGTGAACGTCAGCCCGGAGCACTGGACGGTGGTGGTGGCCGATGCGTTGCCCGGCGCGGTCGGCTGATTGGCCACCGTGGCGCTGGCCGTGTTGTCGTACGCCTTGCAGCTCGCCGCGGTGGTCGGGCTGGTCACGTGGACGGTCAGGCTCGCGCCCGCCGTCAGCGACGCGACGGTGCAGCTCAACGTGCCGCCGGTGATCGCGCAGCTGCCACTCGGAGTCTGGGCCGCGATCGTCCAGCTGGTGCCATCGCCGGTCGGCAGCGGGTCGTTGACGACGACGTTCTGGGCAACGCCGGGGCCCGCGTTGGTGGCCGTGACCGTGAAGCCAATGGGGTCTCCGGCGGCGACGCTCGTGGCGTCCGCGGTCTTGGTCAGGGTCACGGTCGGGCATTGCACGGTTGTGGATGCGCTGCCGGACGCAGACGGGGCGTTGGTGGCCGTCGCCGTGGCGGTGTTGTCGTAACCGGCACAGCTCGCGGAGGTGGTCGGGCTGATGACGTGCACGGTCACCGTGGCGCCGGGGGCGAAGTCACCGATCGAGCACGTCAGCGTGCTCCCGCTGATCGCGCAGCTGCCGGTGGGCGTCTGCGCCTCGATCGTCCAGCTGATGCCGGGTCCGGTCGGCAGTGGGTCGGTGATCGTCGTGCCGTGTGCCGTGCCGGGACCGTTGTTGTGCGCCGTGATCGTGAATCCGATCGGGTCACCGGCGCTGACGGTGGCCGCATCGGCCGTCTTGCTCACGGTGAGGTCCGGGCAGTTGACGGTGACGGACGCGACGTTGCTCTCGCCGCCGGTGCCGTTCGTCGTCGTGACGGAGGCGTGGTTGCTGACGACACCGCAGTTGGCCGGCGTCGTCGTGGCGCTCACGTGAATCGGGCCGACGCTCTGCTGCGGGTTGACGGTGGCGAGGTCACACAGGAGCACCTGCGAGCCGACGGCTCCGGTGATCGCGCAGCCCGGGAAGGTTGGGTCGAGCGTCCAGTCCAAGCCGTTGCCGGGCAGGGTGTCGGTGACGTGCACGCCCCTCGCGGGGACGGTGCTCGTATTGGTGACGGTGATGTCGAAGCCGATCGGGTCTCCGGCGCTGACCGGTCCGGCCGGGTTCGCCGCCTTGACGACGCTCACGACCGACCCGACGATCGTGGTCGTCTCAGCGGCCTGGCCGCAGGCGTGCGTCGCCGGATCGTTGAGCGCGTTGCCGGCATAGCTCGCCCGCCAGGTATAGGTGCCGGCCACCGTCGGGTCGTACGTCTGGGAGGTCGTCGCGACGCCCGCTGCGTTCAGCGAACCGGTCGTCGTGAACACCGGGTTGCCGGTGCATACCGGGGTAACGCCACTGGCGAACGGCCCGTACAGGTTGAAGGTGATCGTCTCGCCGGTGACCGAGCCGACGAAGCCGCTCAACGTCGCGGTGTCACCGAGCGTCGTGAAGCCGAGGCCCGGAGGGTTGTCGCCGGTCACGGCGATCTGCGTCGTCAGCGTCGGCGACCCGTGCACGACCGTGAAGCACTCGGTGTCTGAGTTGGTGTGGCCGCTGGGCAGGTAGGTGCCGGATGACGCCGCGTCCGGGGCGTATTCGGCGCGCCAGCAGTACTTGCCGGGTGCCGTGTCGGCCGGTCCGCTGACGCTCGCCGACGTGGCGCTGCCGGCGACCACCGCGGTCGCGCCGCCGACCTGCGTCCCGCCGGTCGGGCATCCGGCCGGCGTGACCTGGCTCGGATCGCACAGGAAGAACGACACCGTACCGGTAGGTACGGGACGCGCGCCGACCGCGCTCACCGTCGCGACGTCGTGCTGCGCCGACCCGGGCGCGACCAGTGCGCCGCCCGGAGTGGCCGTCGTGGTGATCGGCGGCTGCGGGCAGGTGTTGAACTGTCCGCCGGCGAAGTCCTTCA
This sequence comes from Jatrophihabitantaceae bacterium, assembly GCA_036502575.1. GTDB lineage: Bacteria > Actinomycetota > Actinomycetes > Mycobacteriales > Jatrophihabitantaceae > DASXRA01. Next base: position 221,175 of record DASXYL010000083.1, read on the forward strand.
GCGTCGCGGTGAGCTGATCCGAGGAACGGGTCTCGGCCAGGAACGTCGTGAAGCAGCCGCCGGCCGTACCGAGCAGTGTGGTGAGGTCGATACCGGCTTCGACGAAGGTGTTCGACTCGTGACTGGTCGGTGACCAGGGGCTGGACACGGTGACGCCATTCGCGATGGCGCAGACGTTGTCGTTGGCGGGGCCGCCGCAGACCGCTCCGCTGGTCTGCAGCACCGGCGCGCCGGTCGCGTCGTTACCCGTCCATCGGTAGACGTTGACGTCCTGGGTGCCGCCGCCGTTGGTGTAGTCGCTGGTGATCAGGATGTCGCCGTCGGTGTGCTGGCCGGAGAAGTTGGCGGAGCCCGAACAGCCCACGCTCGGGTCCTTGAGCAGCCAGAACCCGGCGTTGGAGACGCCGTTGTGGCTGCCGCGCTCGGAGCCGAGGTAGAGCACCTGGTGGCCGGCGTTGTCCGGGGCATTGGCCGGGACGTCGACGAGTGCGGCGTAGGCGTGGAGCAGGTCGTCCTTGTTCAGCGGGTTGTTGATCGGGTCGCAGCCCCAGTGCTGCTGTCCGCTGGCGATGGGCTGGATGTCCTTGTTCGACGTGAAGTAGGTCTGGTCCGGGGTCGCGGCGTCGCTGGCGAAGGTCGACGCCAGCACCGGGCCGATGAGCGGGTCAGGGGTCACCAGGCGGTTGCCGCTCGCGTCGAACAGGCTCGCCCAGTCATAAGGCGGCGTCGAGGCCGCGTTGTGGGCGATGTTGCCGTCCAACTCGAACAGACCCGTGTCGTGGACGGCCCCGCTCGGCTGCGCGGCGAGGACGATCCCTGCACCCACCAGCGCTGCCGCCGCAGCCAACGCGACGTAGCGGCCCATTCGGCCAGAACGCATGACGACCAGCCTTCCCCCGTGTAGCTTTCCGAGCGGCGGTGCCGCCCGGCCTAGCTCTCCAGAGCTGCCTCTGGGCTTGATCGAATGGTTATAGCGCTTCGCGGAACGCAGCGATAGTCGGCAAACGCGGTTCAGACGTGACAATCGACCCGGCGACCGGGCACAGCATGGCACACCCCGGAATGTTTGGCGGCGGGCCGGACCGGGGACAGCACAGGTAGTTACGTACCGTTGGCACCAGGTGGCCGCCTCTCCGCCAATGCGACGAAAGGCCGGCAACAACGGCGACTACTTCGCGGTCAGCCGTCGCTGTCGTCATCTCGGGGCCGATCTCGCGGCCGGCCGTATCGATCCGGACGGATGCCTCGTCTGCCCTGGCACGGCGCGAAGTACGACGTCCGCACCGGACACATGGTCCGCGGGCCACAGCGCATCTTCGCGAGGATCCCGGGTCTCGGCACCGCCTTCAAGGTGCTCACGCATGTCCTGCCGTTGCGGCGGCGCGTTTTAGAGGAGTGATCCGGAGATCTTTACTTCGCGCGCTGAGTGACGATCGCGTCCACAACCGCGCCGGTATCGGTGAGGTCGGGCAGGACGACGTCCGCGCCGGCGGCCCGTAGTGCCGGCCCGCTGATCCGGCCGGTCGCGACGGCGACCACGTGGGCCCCGGCGGCCTTGCCGGTGGCGACGTCGAGCAGCGTGTCGCCGATAACGACGGTGTCCTGACCCCGGAAGCGATGCCCGAGTTCGCGTTCGGTGCGATCCCACGCGTGGGCCGGCAGATCGGTGCGATCGACCGCGTCGCCGCCGAAGGCTCCGATGCGCAGGTCGAGATGTTCGGCCAACCCGAAGACGTTCACCTTCAAGACGGCGAGTGGGTACAGGTTGCCGGTGAGCACGGACTGGTGGATCCCGGGGACGGCGCGGCAGGCCCGCAGGGCGTCCTCGGCGCCGGGCAACGCCCGCCCGTCGCGGCGCATCTGGTCGGCCCGATCGTGTAGCTCCTCGACGAGGAACGAGATGAAGGCGTCCACCCGGGCCGGCGATGCGTCCTCGCCGTGGAACCGAAGGACGTCGCCGGCGGCGGCCAGCTCGGTACGCCCGTTGAACCGCCACTCGTGGAGCAGCGGGCGGCCCACTGCGCGGTGAAACGCCGCCGCGTAGGCGTGCTGGGTCGCCCCGCCCACCTCGATCAGGGTGTGGTCGATGTCCCACAGGACCAGCAGCGGAGCGTTCATGGGCATTGGATGATCCACGGCCGCCGGCGTCTGATCCAAGCGCCAATTCCGCGGACGTGGCTGTCGATCTAGGTGTCGGGCGCCGCTAGCCCGGTTGCTCGTCGTCCGGATCGTAGGGCAGGTAGGACGTCGCGAGCCGGGCCGTCCATCGCACGGTGAGCAGCTCGCCGTCGGTGCCGCCGGGAACCTGGGGCAGCAGGCCGATGTCGACGGGAACCCCGAATGCCACGGTCAGGAACCGCGTCGGCTCGACGACGCTCACGGGGTCGCCGCCCGGGTCATCGCCTCACCGATCAGCGGGTCGTTGCTCGGGCCGGGATCCTCGGGAGCACCCGGTGCGGCGGGGATCGCCTGCGGGGTGATCTTCGCCTTGGCCGCCGGGGCGGTCGCCGCCGGGTCGGTCGGCGCCGCGTGGTTGTACGCGGGGAAGTTGGCCTGGAAGTCCAGCGCCGCCTGGACGATGCCGGGCTCGGAGAAGCGCGGGCCCCAGAACTGGGCCGACACCGGCAGCCCCGACACGTACCCGACCGGGAAGCTGACCATCGGCCAGGCGATCGCGTTGGGGACCTGGTAGTAGGCGCGAAAGTTCGGGAATCCGGGGCCGCCGCCGGCCCGCTTGCCGATCACGTCGCCGAGGGTCAGCACCACCATGAAGTCGACGCCATGGTCGGCGAGGGCCTTGGTGTAGTTGGCGATCAGGGTCCGGCGGCGCTGCTCGCCCTCGTAGCGCACCGCGGCCGGGATGCCGCCGTTGAACCGGTCGGCGCTGGCGAAGCTGCGGGTCGTCTCGCCCGGCGCCTGCCGCCCGTACTGGCTGGTCAGCGTGGCCACGGCGGCGCTCGACGGGATGCCGCTGGCGCAGAAGTCGGCCACCGCGTCGGCGTAGCGGATCTCGTAGCGATTGGCGTTCACCACCGCCGCCGAAGGACTCACCGGCGAGCCGTCGACGGTGGCCAGCACGGTCGAGGACCCGAAGTACGGGTTCTGCTCCGGATCGGTGATGTCCAGGCCCGGGAACTCGATCACCGTCGCGCCGAGCGACCGGAGCTGGCCGACCAGCCGGGTGAACGTGTCGAGATGCCCGGCGCCGTAGGTGGCCTGCGGGCTCACCCCGACCTGGACGGCGCCGTTGACATTCATCCAGTCCGTCTGCGGAATGCCGATGGTGAGCCCGGCCAGTGGCCGACGTCCGCGACGCGCGACCAGCGGGATCGGCGGGAACGGGATCGGCGCCGACAGCGTCTGCGGGTCGTTCACCGGGTCCAGGCCGAGCATCGTGGCGAGGATCAGCGCCGAGTCGCGCATGCTGCGGGTGATCGGCCCGAGCACGTCGTACCCGGGGGAGAGCGGCATCAGCCCGGCGATCGACACCGTGCCCAGCGACGGCTTGATGCCGCTCGCACCGTTCGCGGCCGACGGACACATGATGCTGCCGCCGGTCTCCTCGCCGATGGCCGCCGCGATCAGCCGGGCGATCGGGGCCACGCCCGAACCTTGGCTCGACCCGCCCGGTACGTAGTCCTTGTTCCAGGCGTTGCCCGCGAACGTTCCGGTGATGGATCCGGAGAACGCCGAGCAGATCGTCAGGCCGACCACCACCGCGCCGGCGTCGCGCAGCCGTCCGACGACGGTCGCGTCGGCCAGGGCGATGTTGCCGGTGAAGGCCGCACTGCCGTCCTGCGTGCTGAACCCCTTGACGGCGACCGAGTCCTTGACGCCGATCGGGATGCCGCACAGCAACGGTGCTCGGCCGTCGTGTCCGAGACGTTTGTCGGCCGCCCGGGCCGTAGCCAGCGCCGCGTTCGCGTCGATGCGGACGAACGCGTTGTACAGCCCGTTGTCGCCGTACACCTCGAACGGTCCGTTGAGCGCGGCGATGCGGTCGAGGTAGGCCTGGGTGATCTGGACGCTCGTGGTGCGCCCGGCCCGCAGCAGCGCGGCGAGCTCGACCACCTCGTAGTCGACGAGTCGCGCACGATGGGGGATGTCGCGCAGGGCGGGCAGGTTGGCCGGATCCGACGTGGGCGACGCACTGGGGCTCGCGGCCGCCGTTCCCGCGCCGGTGGCGAAGGCCAGGGCGGTGCCCGCGACGACCGCACCGCCGGTGCCGAGCAGCGCCCGGCGGCTGATCGTGGCGGGGTCGGTAACCTCGGCGTGCGCGGGCGACTCGGACGTGGGCGACTCGATCGAGGGCAAGACGGCCTCGCAGGGGCTCGGGTGAAGGGCCGGTTCGATCGTTGCCAGGCACCGTTGCACGCACATTGCCGAACGCCGACGATCGCGTGTCCGGGCGCCAACGGAGACAGGCGCAGACGCGGGCGTTGTCGTTGTCCGGTCAGCGGCCCAACATCACGACCGTTCCGGGTCCGTCGGCCCCGACGACGGCCGGTGCCGTTGATGCGTACAGGTGCCCATTGGCGTACTCGACCGCGACCAATCCGGGCAGTGACAGCACCGGTTCGGGCTGGCCGTGGTGCACCTTCGACAAGGTTCCGGCCGAGAGTTCGACGACGTAGATCTCGCCGCGGCCGTCGACCGCGAGGTTCGTGGCGCCGGCGAATCCGGTGGCGATCTGGTGCGGCCGGCCCGACCAGTGATCGATCACGTAGACGCTGCCGGGGTTGCCGCCGTCCGGACCCTCCGGACCGCCGGGCAGGGTGGTGACGTAGAGCGCGCCCCGTGGACCGACCTCGACGTCGGTCGGTACCGGCTCGAACCTGTAGGTCACACCGATGGCGCAGTCCGGCAAGCCGTTCGCGGCCGCGAAGGCGGCGGTGATCTTCACCGGTTGGCTGGGCAGCACCGCGATCAGCGAGACGTGTCCATGGCGGTCGACCTGGACGATGTCATTGCCGCCGGCATCGGCTACGGCCCACGCCCCGAGCCCGATGGCGGTCACCGCGTACGGATGCGAGTCGACCAGCCCGCCGTAGTTCACCGGAACGTCGAGCGCCGTGAACGCGTCCGTGACGCACTGGCTGGGGTGGCTGACTCCATACCGGGTGACGGCGTCCGGGTTGCGGGTCCTCTCGAAGCCGGACAGGTCGGCCACGACGGGCTTCTCGCCGGGTTGCCGGATCGTCAGCCTCGTCGTGGAGTGATCGCCGTTGCTCGCCGTGTAGGCGATGGCCCGGGTGCCGGAGTCGACGGCGACCCCGGCGATGTCGCCACCGAGGCTGGGATCGGGACCGGTGGCCACGGGCGTGCTCCGACCGATCAAGCTCAGGGTCGAGGTGAACGAGTCGGTTACGTAGACCTTGTTGTGTGAGACGGCGAACTGCAGCGGCCCGACGAAGTCCGCCGACAGGGTGCGGACGATGTGCAGGTCGTGGTTCGTCGGATACGCGCCGGCGGGCGCGGCCGTGAATACAGCCACGCTGCCTACTGCGATTGCTGCTGCGGTACCGATTTTCGACCGGATGCGCACGGTTACCACTTCCCCCTGGAGTGTCGACGCTGAATACCGCAGCGTGACACCGGGTTCGCGCGCCGTCATGGGTGTCACCACCACAAGGCGACGCGGCCAACACCACAGATAGGCTGCTCGATCGTGGTATTGCGGGTGGTCATCGCCGAGGACTCGATGCTGGTCCGGGAAGGTATCCGGCTGGTCATCGAGCGAAACGACGATCTGACCGTGGCGGCGGTATGCGACGATCTACCGCAGTTGCTGGCCGTCGTCGACGCCGAGCCGCCCGAGGTCGTCGTGACCGATGTGCGGATGCCGCCGAGCTCGAGCGACGAGGGCATCCAGGCCGCCGGGCGGCTGCGCGAGACCCATCCCGAGATCGGCGTGGTCGTGCTCTCGCAGTACGCCGAGCCCGCGTACGCGAACGCGCTGCTCGACGGCGGCAGCGCCGGGCGGGCCTACCTGCTCAAGGATCGGGTGAGCGAGCCCAACCAGCTCGCCGAGGCCATTCGCGCCGTGGCCCAGGGTGGATCGGTGATCGATCCGACCGTGGTCGACCTGCTCGTCTCCGCATCGTCCCGGGCCAGGGCGTCGCCGCTGGCGTCGCTCACCAAGCGGGAGCTGGAGGTGCTCGACCAGGTCGCGCAGGGCAAGAGCAACGCGGCGGTCGGCCAGGCGCTGTTCCTCACCGAGCGCGCGGTCGAGAAGCACATCAACGCGCTGTTCGCCAAGCTCGGCCTCGGCTCGACACCCGACATCAACCGGCGGGTCAAGGCGGTGCTGATGCACCTGTCCGAACGCGGATCGTCGGCGGGAAGCTAGCACCCCCACCGGTCGGGGTGGCCCCGCCCTTTGATCATGCGCTGACCGCATCAACACTGGGAGCGTGAGATTCGCCGTGACGCTGGAACCCCGCGCCGTCGGCTCGGAGGAGCCGGCCCGCGGGGTGTTGATCGTGGACGACCAGGCGCCGTTCCGGTCCGCCGCGCGGAGCCTCGTCGGCCTGCTCGGCGGCTGGCGGGTCGTCGGCGAGGTCGCTTCGGGCGAGGACGCGGTCGGCGCGGCGGCGAGCCTGCATCCGGACCTGGTGCTGATGGACATCAACCTGCCGGGCATCAGCGGCATCGAGGCGACCCGGCAGATCGTCGCCGCCGACCCGGACGTCAAGGTCGTGCTGCTCTCGACGTACGCGGCCGAGGACCTGCCCGAAGACGCCCGCTCGTGCGGGGCGGCCGGCTACATCGGTAAGGCCGACCTGACGCCCCGGCTCCTGCGCGAGCTCCTCGCCGACTAGCGCCGCGGGCTGGTCCCGTCGCACGAGCCCACCTCCCCGACTTTGCATCCACGATCGACGCTGTGAGCAGTGATCCGGCTCGACATTGCGTCGATCTCAGATGCAAAGTCGGCCGACCGGGGACGGGGCCAGGTGCGCTGAGGCCCCGGTGGTGCGTATAGGTAAGCAGAGCAAAGGCCCGCAGGTAGGACACCCGGCCGGTCGGACTCCGCCGCAACGGCTAGCCGCGCATCGCCAGGCGGGCGGCCTGCCAGCCACCCATCCCGTGCACGCCGCCGCCGGGCGGGGTGCTGGACGAGCACAGGAACAGGCCAGGCACCGGCGTCGCCCACGGCCGGGCCGAGAGCACCGGGCGGGCGATGAACTGGCGCAGGTCGGCCGCGCCACCGCCGATGTCACCCCCCACCAGGTTCGGGTCGAACGCCTCCAGCGCCTTGGGGGCCATGACGTGCCGCGCGAGCACCCGTTCGGCGAAGCCCGGCGCGAACCGTTCGAGCTGCGCCTCGATGACGGCGGTCATGTCGACGTCAGAGCCGTTCGGCACGTGGCAATAGGCCCAGAGCACGTGCTTGCCGGCCGGTGCCCGGCTCGGGTCGGCCGCGGTCGGCTGCACGACCAGCACGAACGGCCGCTGCGAATGTCGTCCCCGGGCGACGTCGCGCTCGCTGTCCGCGATCTCGTCCAGGGTGCCGCCGAGGTGCACGGTGCCGGCCTCGGCCACCCGCGGATCGCGCCAGGGCATCGGCCCGTCGAGGGCCCAGTCGATCTTGAAGACGCCGGGGCCGTAGCGGAATCGGCCGAGCCGACGGCGGTACCGCGACGGCAGTCGATCGCCGGCCATCTCGAGCACCTGACGGGGCGTCAGGTCGAGCAGGATGCTGCGCGCCGGCGGCAACTCGGAAAGGTCGCTGACCCGGACGCCGGTGTGGATCTCGCCGCCGAGCCGGATCAGCCGCGTGGCCAGGGCGTCGGCGAGGACCTGCGTCCCACCCCGAACCACCGGCCAGCCGACCGAGTGGGCCAGGGCCGCCAGCAGCATGCCGTACCCGGACGTGATCGGCTGGCGCAGGCTGAGCACCGAGTGCGCGGCCATCCCGGCGAACGCCGCGCGGGCGGCGTCGGTGCGGAAGGCCGCGCGGGCGGCAACCGTTGCCGGCAGCAACCCGGCCGCCCCGTACCGGATCGCTGCGAGCGGCGCCCGCGGCCGCCCGAGCGGCGACATCAACGTGTCGACCAGAGGCATACCAGCGCGCGCCGTCGCCCCGATGAGCGCGTCCCACGCCCGCCCGTCGCGGCCGAAGCCCTCGACGGTCCGGGCGAGATCGCGATACATCAGGGCAGCGCTGTCCTCGAGCGGGTGGGCCGCGGCCACCGGCGGATGCGCCCACTCGACGTCCAGCGCGAGTTCGCGGAATGCCTTGGAGGCGAGGGCGAGGGGCAGCACCGTGGCGCCGACGTCGTGCCGGTACCCCGGCAACGTCAACTCCTCGGTGCGCATCGCCCCGCCGACCCGATCGGCCGCCTCGACCAGCAGCACGCGCCGACCCGACGTCGCGAGCACCACCGCGGCGACCAACCCGTTGGGGCCGGCACCGACCACGCAGGCGTCGAATCCGTCCGTCATGAGGAAATGATCTCGCCGTGCGGTACGGCGACGCGGAGCGGGGGCGTCGGAATCCGGGCGGACACCCGAGTGCCGTGGCCGGGGGTCGACTCCACCGACAGCTGCCCGCCGATCGCGCCCAGGCGGTCGCGCATGTTGACGAAGCCGTGCCCGGACGCCGCTCCGGCCGCCTCGAAGCCGACGCCGTCGTCGGCGACCTCGAACCACAGCGCCGTGCCGTCGCCGCCGACCCGAACGGTGACCTCAGCGGTGGCGCCGGCGTGTTTGCCGGCGTTCTGCAGCGCCTCCAGGCAACAGAAGTAGGCGGCGGTCTCGGCCTCCTCGGGGTAGCGCTCCGGCAGGTCGACATCGACCGAGCACGCCAGTGGTGAGCGGGCCACGGCCGTGCGCAACGCCTCGCCCAGGCCGCGGTTACGCAGCAGCGGCGGGTAGATGCCGTGCGCCAGCTCGCGCAGCTCGGCGATCGTGGTCTGGACGTCGCCGCGCAGGTCGTCGAGCAGGCCGAGCACGCTGTCTCCGTCCTCGGCGATCTGCCGGGCCAGGCCGAGCTTCACGGCGAGGGCGACGAGATGCTGCTGGGCGCCGTCGTGCAGGTTGCGCTCGATGCCGCGCCGGGCCTCGTCCGACGCCGAGACGATACGCAGCCGGGACGCCTGCAGTTCGGTGTTGCGCTGCTCGAGCTCGGCCAGCGACGCCTGCAGCGCGGAGTCGAGCCGGACGTTGTGCAGGGCCAGGCCCAGCTGGCGGGCCAGCTCGACGAGCAGCCGTTCGTCCTCCTCGGTGAAGTCCACCGAACCGGGGACGCGGCGCACGACGACGAGTCCCAGCAGCTCGCCGAGGTGCGCGACAGGCGCGATCCGCAGGTCGGGACGGGTGCCGTTCGCGCCGGCCGATGCATTCGGGTCGACCAGCTCGGGCAGCCACACCGTGGCCCAGCTGACGCCGCCGACGCGGGCGCGGCCGACCACCACGCGCTCTCGGTCGCCGAGCGCGAGCCGCGCCGCCGGGCGGGTCGGCACGCTGATCGTGCGGTTCAGGACACCGTCTGCGCCGACCCAGATCTCCGCACCTCCGCTGGCCATCGTCGTACGCAACGATTCCGCGAGCTGCAGCATCAACTCGTCCATCGGCACGGCGCGACTCATCCGAGCGGCGAAGCCGCCCACCACCTCGTCGGCCGAGGGCTCGCCGCCGCCCACCAGCGCGGTGGCGAACCCGACCAGGCGATGCCGCGCCGGCAGGGCCAGCACCGACACCACGACGGCGGCCGCGAGGCTGGCCAGCAGGACGTCGCGCTCGTGGCCCGTCGGCTGGCGGCCGAGACCGACGACGACCACCAGGTAGACCACGACGACCAGGACGGTGAGCCCCGCGACCACGATGGACTCGACGAGCACGGTGGCCGCGACGCGCGAGGCGCTGGGCACGGCCGCGAACGCCTGTCCGATCGGGATGAGCACCAACCCGGCGGCCAGCCAGCCCCACGGCTGATCCGGCGTACCGGCCAGGACGTGCAGGGCGAGGCAGGCCAGCCCGAAGGCCGCCGCGAGAACCGCCATCGCCGTCAGCCACTGGATCACCCGCCGGCCGGCGACGTCGTCCTGGCGGCAGCGCAGGTACGCGCCGGTCAGCGCGACGAGCGCGACAACCACCGCGGCGCCGACGAAGGGCGCGGTGCCCGGGCGGCGATCGTCCAGGGCGCCGGCGACAGCCCACCCGGCGAACGCCAACGTCCCGGCGCCGGCGATGGCCCGGCGCGCACCGGTGTCCAGCCGCCCGTGCGGGACGGCCAGCGCGCCCACCAACCAGGCCGCGAGCGTGAGCGGCGCGAGCTCGGGCCACGCGCCCGCCACCGCCTGCGCCCCGGCGATCAGCAGGGCCATCAGCGCCGGACGAGGTTGGCGAGCCCGCAGCGTCACCACCGCGGCGATCAGCCAGGCCCCGGCGAGGACCAACGACATTGTGCGTAGCGCGTCCATGATCACTCCGACCGCAGGATATTCGCGATGCGCAGCCGGCCGGCTCGACGGCCCGGCCACGCGGCCAGCAGATTCGACACCACCAAGGCAGCCGGCGCCACCAGCAGCAGCGCCCACAGCGCGACCGGGGCGACGTAGTACAACGGCGTGTAGTCGGCGGCAACCCGCCACACCGACCGGCCCAGCGCCAGGCCGAGCGGCACCCCGAAGATCAGTCCGATGACCGCGAGGACGCTGGCCTGGGTCACGATCACCCATCGGCACTGCCCGCGGGTCATGCCCAGCGCGCGCAGCACGGCCAGGTCGTGCGAACGGCGCCGCACCGCCGTGGCCAGCGCGTGGCCGACCGCACCGACCGCGAGCAGCGCGAGGAAGAACCCGAGCACGACGGGGAGCACCCGCACCTGCCGGAGCAGAGCGACCTCCGTGAGCGGGTCGGGTCGGTCGAATGTGATCCCCTTCGCCTGTGGGATCGCCCTGGTGACGGCCTTCGCCAGGGCATCCCCGACGGCCGCGGCGTCGGCTCCGTGGCGTACCGCCACCAGCCCGAGGTGGTACTTGAACCCGGTGAACAGCGCGTCGAAGCCGGCACTGGTGATCCAGCCACCCTCGGCGTAGCCGTTGTGCGGTCCTTCCGGCACGAAGCCGACTCCGGTGACGGTCAGCGCCGCCGCGCTCCGGTCCCCGGTCAACGTCACCTGACGGCCGACCCCCGTGTGCAGCCTCGACACGCTCTGCGGCGCGAGCACGACCTCGTTCGCGGACTGGGGCAGCCGACCCTGGGTGAGCACCGCTTCGATCGGCTTGTCGACGGGGGCGTCGGTCCACAGCGTCACCGAGGTGTCGCCGCCGGGGCCGGTCGCGACGGCGACGCGGGCGTCGTTCACGCCGGTGACGTCGGGGTTCTTGGCCACGATGGCCAGGGCCGGCCGCGCCGGGCCGAAGTCCTGGCCGTTCTCGCCGATGTACGTGCCGAGGTCGTACGTCTGCCCGAACCGGGCCGGGTTGCTCGCCGCGTCCGACACGCCGTGCGCGAACGTGAAGGCGGCGAGGATGCCGAGCACGCCGGCCACGGCGCCGATCAGCGCCGGACGTACCGGTACGGCCGCGCGACCGCGTCCGGTCTCCAGCGCGAACCGGGTGCCGATGACGACCGGCACCGGCAGCCCGGCCCGGGCGGCGGCCAGCGCCACACCGGAGCGACGGCTCGCCGCGGTGCGGCGCGACGAGCCGAGCGCCAGCCCGCCGGTCAGCACGGATCCGGCCACGACGAGCAGCGTGACGAGCGCCGGACCGGGGCCGATCACCGTCCAGTCGGCGCTGATTCCCGGCGTCGGCTCGAGCGCGGACGCGGAGCCGATCGGGAACCAACGCGACGCAACGAGCGCTCCGCCCGTACCGATCAGCGCCCCGAGCAGTCCGGCGATCGCCGGCCCGGCCGCAGCGGTTGCCACGGCCTGCCGCGGAGTCATTCCGAGCGCTCGCATGGTCTGCAGCTCGGCTGTACTTGCCGTCACGTAGCGGGCGATCGCCGGCCCGACCAGGAACAGCGCGGCGACCAGCGCCGCCCCGCCGAAGGCCAGCAGGCAGCGCGCCTCGAACGCGATCGAACGCTGCTCCTGGCGCAGCTGGTCGGGACGGTTCCACACGTCGATGTCGGATCGGCCGGTGACGCGGGCCAGGTCCTGGCGGAACCGCGGGATCGTGGCCTCACCGCCGCGCAGCCGGATCAGCGCGTTGACGAACGTGGCCGTGGGACCGCTGCCGATGATGTTGTCGTGGTACTTGGCCGTCACGCCCGGCGACATCTGCAGGCCGCCGGGGCTGCCGGGCGCGTCGCTGAACCAGGGCGAGCGGATGACGCCGACGATGCGCAGCGTGACGCGCGGGCCGGACAGCTTGCCCACCTCGCCGGTGGCCAGCGCTCGCTCGGCGGGCGTGGGCAGCTGTAGCACGACCGTGTCGCCGACGCCCTTGTGGAAGTTCTTGACGAACAACGCTGACACGACGACCTCGTCGGCGGCCGCGGGATCGAACACCCGCCCGGCCAGTACGACCGGTCGCTCGATGGTGCGCATCACCGCGTCGTCGGCCGCGGGGAAGCCGCCCACGTCACCGGGCAAGCCCTCGAACGCCATGTTGTAGTCGACGGCGAACCCGGTCAGCGCCTCGACCTCGGGCAGCGCCCGGACCTTGTCCCAGTCGAAACCCGGCTGGTTGGGCAGCGCGACGGCGGTCGCGGGCAGGGTGCGGTCCTGCAGTCGGGTGAGCGCGCTGGCCCCGCGTCGGGCGCCGGCGAGTGCGGTCAGCACGACGCCGGCGCTGATCGCGACCAGCAGCCCCAACACGGCGAGCGAGCGCCAGCGGCGGCGCAGGTCCAGCCGCAACCAGGCGATGATCACTGGCATGTCACTCACTCCGCCCGCAAGATCGTCGCGATGCGCAGCCGGGCGGCCCGACGTCCGGGCCAGGCGGCGAGCAGGTTGGCGAGGATCAGGGCCGCCGGCCCGACCAACAACAGCGTCCACACGGCCAGCGGCGGGACGTACTGCAGCGGTGTGTAGTCGGCCACCGCGCGCCACACGGTCCGCCCGAGCGCCAGGCCCAGCGGCACCCCGAAGATCAACCCGATTGTGGCGAGGACCGTGGCCTGCGTGATCACGACCCCGCGGCACTGCCGTCGCGTCATGCCCAGTGCCCGGAGTACGGCCAGGTCGTGCGAGCGACGCCGCACAGCTGTGGCCAGCGCGTGCCCGACCGCGCCGATCGCGAGCAGCGCGAGGAAGAGCCCGAGCGCGATCGGCAACACCCGGACCTGCCGAAGCGCCGCGACCTCCGTCAGCGGATCGGGCGGATCGAAGGGGATGTCGGCCAGCGTGGGGTCGGTCTTGGCGATCGCGGCGCTGAGCAATGTGCCCGCATCGGCCGTCCGAGCGCCGGGACGCAGCGTCACGTAGTCGAGGTGGTACTTGAAGCCTTCGAACAACCGGTCGTAGCCGGCGTCGGTGACCCAGCCGCCGTCGGCGTAGCCGTTGTGGGAACCCACCGGAACGAGGCCGGCGCCGGTGACCGTGTACGTCGCGGTGCCCCGGTTCCCGCTCAGCGCGACCCGTTCGCCGACCCGCGTGTGCAGTGTCTTGAGGCTCTGCGGCGCCAGCAGCACCTCGCCGGCCGAGTCGGGCATCCGTCCGGACGTGACGACGACGTCGACCGGCTTGGGGGCGGCTTGGTAGGAGTACAGCGTCACTGAGCTGTTGCTGTCCGGGCCGGTGGCCACCGCGATGCGGGCGTCATCGACGCCCTGGACGTCGTCATTGCCGCGCAGCGCGGCCAGCAGCTTGTGGGTGGGACCGAAATCCTGTCCGCTGATGCCGACGAACGTGCTGAGTTGGAAGGTCTGGCCGAACCGCTCCGGGTGACTGGCGGCGTCGGACACCCCGTGCGAGAACGTGAACGCGCCGAGGATGCCCAGCACTCCGGTTACCGCCCCGATCAGCGCCGGCCGCACCGGCACTGCCGTGCGCCCACGTCCGGCCTCCAGCGCGAAACGCGTGCCCACGACGACCGGCACGGCGAATCCGGCCCGCGCGACGGCGGTCGCGACCGTGGACCGCCGCGCCCTCGCCGTCCGACGGGCCGCGCCCAGGGCGAGCCACGCCGCCGCCGCCGCGCCGCCGGTGACCAGCACGGCGACGGCGGCCAGGCCCGGGCCGAGCACGACCCAGTCTGCCGACGTCCCCGGCGCGGGCTCGATCAGCGACGCGGTGCCGATCGGGAACCATCGCGAGGCGACGATCGCGCCGAGGACGCCGAGCGCGCCGTCCACGACCCCGACGCTCGCGGGGCCGGCGGCCGCGGTCGCGATGGCTTGCCGGGGCGTCATGCCCAGCGCGCGCAGCGTCTGCAGTTCGGTCGTACTTGCCGCCGCGTAGCGCACGATGGCCTGGCCGATGAGGAACAACGCGGCGACGAAGGCAGCAGCACCGAAGGCGAACAGGCAGCGCGCCTCGAATGTGATCTGGCGCTGGACCGGACGCCCGAACTGATCAGCGAGATTCCAGACGTCGATGTCGGAGCGGCCGGTCATTCGAGCAACGTCGCTGCGTAGCTGCGGTACTGCGGCCTCGCCACCGCGCAGCCGGACGAACGCGTTGAGGTACTGCGTGTTCTTCGGGTCCCGCTGGTCGCCGATCGTGTTCGCCGGGTAGTGCGCTACCACGTCCGGCGACACGACGAGCCCGCCGCTTTCGCCCGGCCGGTCGGAGTAAATCGGCGAGGCCGCCACTCCGACGATGCGTACGGTCAGGCGCGGCCCGGTGTACCCGCCACCCGGACCGGACCCCGCGTGCTCCTGCAGCTCCGCGGGGGTGGGGAGGTCGACCACGACCGTGTCACCCACGCCCTTGTGGAACTGCGACACGAACTTACGCGACACCAAGGCCTCGTTCGTGCGGGTCGGATCGACCATCCGTCCCTGGTAGATCACTGGCTTCTCGATGGTGCGCAAGACCGCATCGCCGATCGCGAATTCCGCCTCCACGTTACTGGGGAGACCCTCGATCGTCGTGCCGGCGCCCAGGATCGTGAGCGCCTCGACCTCGGGCAGGGCCTGGACCTTGCTCCAGTCGAAGCCCGGCGTGTTGGCCAGAACGGCTGCGTGCGCGGGCAGGGTGCGGTCCTCCAGCCGCTGCCACGCGCTCGCCCCGCGGCGGGCGCCGGCGAGCGCGGCCATGACGGTGCCGCTCGCGATCGCAACGAGCAGCGCCAGCACCGCGAGCGAGCGCCAGCGGCGGCGCAGGTCCAGCCGCAGCCAGGCGAAGATGACCGGCATGGCGCTCACTCCGACCGCAGCACGTTGGCGATACGCAGCCGGGCTGCACGATGTCCTGGCCACGCGGCGAGCAGGTTCGACAGCAGCAGCGCTGTGGGCGCGATGAGCACCAGCGTCCACAGGGCGAGTGGCGCGGCGTACTGGAGCGGCGTGTAGTCGGCCACCACACGCCACACCGACCGGCCCAGCGCCAGGCCGAGCGGCACCCCGACGATCAACCCGACGACGGCGAGCACTGTGGCCTGGGTGACCACCACCAAGCGGCACTGCCGACGGGTCATGCCCAGAGCGCGCAGCACCGCCAGGTCCTGCCGCCGCCGGCGTACCGCCGTCGCCAGCGCATGCCCCACGGCGCCGATCGCGAGCAGCGCGAGGAAGAATCCGAGCACGATCGGCAGAATCCGCACCTGGCGGATCTCGGCGACCTGCGTCGGCTCGATCGGGGAATCGAAGGCGAAGCCCTGGGCCTCGGGTAGCGCCGTCGTCACGCCCCTCACCAGCTTGTCGGCCGTGGCGGACGGGTCGCGGCCGGGCCGCAGGGTCACCAGCACCTCGTGGTAGTCGAAACCGGTGAACAACCGGTTGTAGCCCGCGGCGGTGACCCAACCACCGTCGGCGTAGGTGTTGTGCGGCCCCTCCGGCACGAACCCGATCCCGCTGACGACCAGCGTGACCGGCGGCCCCGTGTTGCCGGTGAGCCTGACGGTGTCGTCGCGCCGGACATGCAGGGCTGCCGCGCTGCGCGGTGCCAGGACCACCTCGTTGGCCGACAAGGGCATCCGTCCGGAGGTGATCACGACCGGCACCCCCGTCCCGACCGGCCGGTAGCTGTAGAGCGAAACCGAGGTGTTCCCGCCCGATGCCGTCGCGACCGCGAGCCGGGCATCGTCCAATGCGCTGACGTCCGGGCTCTTTGCGAGCTCGGAAGACAGCCAGTCGGCCGGACCGAAGTCCTCGCTGCTGAGCCCGACATAGCCGACGAGCTGGAATGTCTGACCGAACCGCTCGGGCCTGCTCGCCGCGTCCGAGACGCCGCGCGCGAACGTGAACGCCGCCACGATGCCCAGCACGCCGGCCACTGCCCCGACCAGCGCCGGACGGACCGGCACCGAGGTTCGCCCGCGGCCGGCCTCCAGCGCGAACCGGGTGCCGATCACCACCGGCACGGGCAGCCCGGCTCGGGCCGCCGCGCGGGCGATGCCGGAGCGTCGGCTCGTCGTGGCCGGCCGGGCGGCGCCCCGCGCGAGCCATCCGGAACCGGCGGCCGCGCCGGACACCAGCAGGATCACGCCGACGAGTCCTGGTCCGAGCACGGTCCAATCCACATGCACGCCGGGCGACGACTCGAGCAGTGCCGCCGTGCCGAGCGGGAACCAGTGCGACGCCACGATCGCACCGACCGAGCCGACTACCGCACCCGCGATTCCGGCGCCGATCACACCTGCTGCCGCCGCCCCGACGGCCTGCCGCGGGGTCAGGCCCAGCGCGCGCATCGTCTGCAATTCGGTGCCGCTGGCGGCGGTGTAGCGGACGATTGCCGGGCCGATCAGGAAGAGCGCCGCGACCAGCGCGGCGCCGCCGAAGGCGAGCAGACAACGCGCCTCGAAGGTGCTCGCCCGCTGGGCCTCGCGCTGTTGGTCGGGCAGGTTCACGACCTCGATGTTGGAACGACCGGTGACCTTCGCGACGTGCTGACGAAATGCAGCGACGGCCGATTCGCCGCCGTGTAGCCGCACAATGGCGTTCACGTACTCGGCGCCGGCACCGCCGCCGACGAGATTCGCCCGGTACCGGGCCGTCAGGCCGGGTGACGGCAGCAGTATCCCGTCGCTGTTCAGTGCATCCCGCGCTTGCCACGGCGAGCGGACCACTCCGACGATGTGCAGCGTGAGCCGCGGGCCGGCCAGCCGCCAGCGGTCGGTGGCGTCGCCGTTGATGACCTGCTGCGGCGTGGGCATCCGCAACACGACCGTGTCGCCGACGCCCTTGTGGTAGTTCCGGGCGAACTCCGGCGTCACGACGGCTTCGTCGATGCGGGCCGGGTCGAACACTCGCCCGGCGAACACGACCGGACGTTCGATCGTGCGCATCGCGGAGTCGTCGGCCGGCGGGAAGCTGATGGCCCCGTCGGGCAGCCCCTCCAGTGCGTTGCTGTAGGTCACGACGAACGTCGACAGTGCCTCGACCTCGGGCAGCGCTCGGATCGATCCCCAGTCGAACCCCGGGGTGTTCGCGTACACGGCCGCCGTCGCCGCGAGGGTGCGGTCCTGCAGTCGGGTGAGCGCGCTCGCCCCGCGGCGGGCGCCGGCGAGCGCGGTCATGACGGTGCCGCTCGCGATCGCGACCAGCAACGCCAGGACGGCCAGCGAGCGCCATCGGCGGCGCAGGTCCAGCCGCAACCAGGCGAGGACGATGCTCATGGGGTCGCGGCTACCGCGATCTGGCCGTCGTGCATCTGGATCTGCCGCTGCGCGCCGGCCGCCACGTCCGGCGAGTGGGTGACCAGCACGATGGTCTGCCCGCCGTCGTGCAACCGGCGGAACAGCTCGAGCACCTCGAGGCCACCGTCGCTGTCCAGGGCCCCGGTCGGCTCGTCGGCGAGCAGCAGCGTCGGCTCGTTCACCAGGGCGCGCGCGATCGCCAGGCGCTGGCGCTGACCACCGGACAGCACAGCCGGTACCTGGGCGCTGCGGTCACCGAGACCGAGCAGGTCGAGCAGGTCGCGGGCCCGCGTCTCGGCCGCCCGGCGGCGCACACCCCCCAGTACGGCCGGCAGCACGATGTTGTCCAGCGCACTCACACCGTCGAGCAGGTTGAAGAACTGGAAGACGATGCCGATGTGGTGACGGCGGAAGCGGGCCAGCCAGTCCTCGTCGCGTCCGTCGATCTGCTGGCCGGCGACCTCGACGCTGCCCTCGTCGACGCGGTCCAGCCCGGCGATGACGTTCAGCAACGTCGACTTGCCGCAGCCGGACGGCCCGGTCACCGCGACGAACTCCCCGTCGTCGACGTCGACGTCGACCCCGCGCAGCGCGCGCACCGGAGCGAGCTCGGCGGTGAACGTCCGCCGGGCATTACGGACCTGAACGGCGAGCGTCATCGAACTACCTCCATGGGCGTGGATGCGGCCAGGCGGTAGGCCATGACCGGAGTGGCGCGGCCCTTGACCGGGCATTCGCCGAGCGAGTCCCATTCCCAGCTGTGGTCGCTGAGTGCCTGCACGGTCGGTTCGCTGACGACGGTTGTCCCGGCCGGGCGGGCCAGGTCCTGTAACCGCTGGGCCAGGTTGACGGTGTCGCCGACGAGCGTGTACTCGAGGCGCTCGACGCTGCCCAGCAGCGCGGCGGCCACCTCGCCGGTCGACAGGCCGATGCCGAGCCCGAAGGCATCCAGCCCCTTCTTGCTCCACGTCGTGTCGAGCTCGCGCTGCCGGGCGTGCATGTCGACGGCCGCGCGGACCGCGCACGTTGCATGGTCCGGCTGTGGATCCGGTGCCCCGAATACCGCCATCACGGCGTCCCCCACGTACTGCATCACCGTGCCTCGTTCGGACAGGATGGCAGCATTCATCGCCTGGCGGTGGGCGTTGAGCTGATCAGCCAACGCTGCCGGGTCAGAACGTTCGGCAATCGCCGAATAGCCACGAACATCGGACATCAACACCGTGACGATCAGGCGCTCGGTGCGATCGGCGGCACCGCGGTCGGTGCGCAGCTTCTCGGCCAGCCCGCCGGGCAGCAGCCGCGACAGCGTCTCGCCCTGCTCCTCGCGTTCGAGGATCGCTGCGTGCAGCATGCGCAAGCGGCGCAGCGCGTCCCCCCGCCCGGCGCTGGCGCCCCGCGCGAGCGTCAGGAACAGGCTCTCGATCGCGTCGTTGACCGCCGTGGCCGGCTCGTTGCGCGACATGGCGATCGCCTTGACCGGACGCCCTTCGGCCACCTGCCGCAGCAGGTCCTCCTCGTCGTCCGTCAACGCGCCCTCGCGCCGCGCCGGCGAGACGAGCGCGGCGACGATCTCCGGGTCGAGCATCGAACCGCCGGTGGCGACATCGCGGATCGCCTTCGACAGCCGGTCCGAGTCGCCCACCCGGTCCTTGAGCAGGTAGGCGTATCCGGCCGCGCCCTCGGCCAGCAACTCCACGGCATACTCGGGGCTGTCGTACTGGCTGAGCACGACGATCCCCGTACCCGGAAGGCGTTTGCGCACCTCTTTGGCGCCCTCGATACCTTCGTCCTGGAAGGTCGGCGGCATGCGGATGTCGGTGACGACCACCTGCGGACGAAGTTCGATGGCCCGCGCGATCAGCTCGTCGTAGTCGCCGGCGACGCCGACCACCTCGACGGCGGGATCGCGGGCCAGGAGCGCCCGCACACCTTCGCGGACGATCAGGTTGTCGTCGGCCAGCAGCACGGTGATTCGGTTCACGGCACCATTACCTCGTTCCGGCGCCGGCCGAACAAGGTGGCCAGGACGAGGCTCGCGGGGATGCTGGCACCCCGGGTAGTGGGTGGCCGGGTGGCGTTCCGCCCCGCGGCGCCTCGCTTGCGAGCCTTCATGACGTGGCGAGCCGTCATGACGTGGCGAGCCGTCATGACGTGGCGAGCGTTCATGACGTGGCGAGCCTTCATGACGTAGAAGGTATGGACATGCGGGGCCGCCCTTACAGATCCTGACGAAACTGGACGCGGCGGTCTGCGCGGGTTTGCGCTGGAGACTGGGCATCCGGGAGATTGCGGGTGTCCGTGCTGCGTTGCTGCCATCTGTGGGTCGCGGGCTTCTGTGGGTTGCGGTCAGCTGTGCTGGGTCGGTGCCGCGGGGCTCTCGTGGATGTCGTCTTGCGCCGGCGGGCTGCGGTTGCTTCGTGGTTGAAGAGCGCGCCGACGGAGAGAATTTGGTCCTACCTGGGTTGCGCTGCCGGCCTGCGGTGCCGGCCTGCGATGTTCTCCTGGCCCGCTTCCCGTGCCCGCGCTGCTTCTCCCGGCTCCCCTTCGCACCTCCCACCCGCTTGCTCACCCCGCTTGCCCACTCGCTTCTCACTCCGCTTCCCGTGCCCCGCTTCCCTACCCCGTCTCGTCCCTCTCGGCCCCGCCCGTCCCGCCGCCTCGATCCCGCCGCCTCGATCCCGCCGCCTCGATTGGCCCGCTCGCCTCGTCCTGCTTCTTCGGCGTGGCTCTCATCCATCGCCAAGATTCTCCTTATATTGCTGGGGAATCAGGCTGGACAGCCGGGCTGCCGTTCGAGTAAAATCAGACGCGTGTTCGATCGATCAAACCGCCCGCCGACCGTGCTCGATGCACTGACTGTGCCGGGTGATGTCGCGGCGTGGGCGGCCACTGTGGCACCGGGTGCTGAGGTGGTCGGTCCGTTGGCGGTGATCGACCCGGCCAAGGTTGACGGTGTCGGACAGATCGATCTGCTGGTGGCCTTCGAGCGTCAGATCGCCTGGTTGCATGCCGCTCAGCAGCGGGTTCTGGCTGAGTTGGATGGGTCGGCGTTGAACTGGAACGGCAAGAAGTCGATCGACTACACCCAAGAACAAGTCGGGGCGGCGCTTCGGCTCTCACCCGGTCACGCCGCCGACCGCCTGGCCGTGGGGCGCACTCTGGTTGAGCGGCTGCCCGCCACGATGGAGTTGCTCGAGCGTGGGGAGATCGCCTACCTGCACGCCAAGAAACTCGCCGAATCGGTAGTGGCTTTCGATACGAAGGCCACCGGGAAGATGGAAGAACGCGTCCTGCGGCGGGCGACCGAGCAGACCGTGGGCCAGTTCGCCGCGTCGGTGCGCCGAGCCGTGCTTGCTGCGGATCCGCGGCGAGCCGAACAACGCCACGCCGACGCTCTTCTGGAGCGGCGGGTGGTGATCACCCCGAAACCCGACGGCATGGCCGAACTCTGGGCCTGGCTGCCCGCCGAAGGTGCCGCGTTGGTCAAGACCGTGCTCGACTCCCTCGCCACGACCAAAACCCCGGGTGATGGTCGGGTCATCGACCAACGCCGCGCCGACGCCCTCATCGACGTGTTCGCCCGCGTAATTGGTGACCCCACCCTGCCCGAACACCACGGACAGCGACCGTCGATTCAGGTCACCATCGCGGCCTCGACGCTGGTGGGATGCGACGAACTACCCGCGGACCTCGACGGCTACGGACCCATCACCGCACAGATGGCCCGCCGCATCGCAGCTGATGAAACCGGCACCTGGCGCCGGCTACTCACCGACCCCGTGTCAGGGCAGCTGCTGGAATACGGCCGCAAAACCTACCGGCCCCCACAGAACCTCACCGACCACGTCATCGCGAGAGACAGAACCTGCGTGTTCCCCCACTGCCGACGCCCCGCCCGACTCTGCGACTTGGATCACCGCGAAGACTGGTGCACCGGCGGCCACACCTGCGAACACAACCTGCATCCCCTCTGCGAGCGGCACCACTACGCCCGACACAACGCCGGCTGGACAGTCGAACGAACCGACGACGGCGCCTACCACTGGACCGCACCCACCCGCCACACCTACACCGTGCGACCGGACCCACCCGACGACAGCTGACCCAACTGAGTCGTCCCGGTGAGTCAGAGTCTCCGAGAATTGGTGCCGTGGGAGAACGGCGTCACGGCGCGTTCCTCTCTGCGCGACGTGACTGGTCGGGTCGAGCTGGTCGTGCCGGAGTGCCGAGTCGCCTGAGTGCCCTCGGCGATGAGCCGGCGGCACGCAACAGCGCGAGGTCCGGTAGCAGCACGAGGTCCGGCAACAGCGCGATGTCACGCAAGCGCAACCGCGCACGCAGGCGGTTGATCAGCCGCGTCGCTAGATCAACCGTCCCTCGGTCAGCGAATCTCACGCAGGTCCGCCCGTGCCGGCACCCGAACGCCCCGATGTCGGCCGGGATGCTGGCACCCCCCGAGAAGGCAGGTTGACGCCCTCGTGACCGGCCACCGCGGCACCTAGCGTTTCGGCCATGCGAATCGAATCCACCGCGACATCCGTGTCGTGGCTCCCGTCCGAGGCGGTCACCGGCCCGATGCGCGCGACCTTCGCGTTGGGACTGTCCCACTACGACGCGCCGCCGTCCGGGACGCTGGGCGATCTCGAGGCGCTGCGCGAACAGGACGCGTTCCGGTTCGCCAACCGCCTGCACGCCTGGGTCGACTTCGACGGCGACCGTACCGTGGCGTATGGGCAGGATGGCGGCATGATCATGGGCTCGACCACGGTACGGGTCGGCCGGCTGGACGCGACGTTCGCCGGCGTGCCGATGCCCGATCTTCGCGGCGAGCCGGAGGTCGGCGCGGGCTGGGTCCGCTTCACCCAGACCTGCGGTGGACGCACGGCTGTGCCGCTGCCCCGGACGATCTCGCGGCCGCCGTTCTTCCGGCTCCAGCCGCCGTTCGTGTGGACGACGTTGGCGCTGACCATCCACGCCGACGGGCACAGCGAGGTGACTCTGGACGGAGCCAGCCCGTTCCCGCGGCACTGGGTCTACGGCGACGACGGCGAGCTCACCCTCAAGGCCGGCGTGGCCGACTGGTCACAGTGGCTGGGCCAGCCGTCGTGGCGCCGGACGCCCTGGGGCGACGAGGATTCCGCCGTCGTGGTCGCCGCCGCCGAGACCGCCCTCGAGCGCGAGCTGTCGACGGTGCTGATGCACGGCGCGAAGAAGCCGGCGATCCGCCGCCTCAAGACGGGCGACGTGCTCACCGAGCAGGGCGAACCAGGGGACTCGCTGTACCTCGTGCTCGACGGGGTCATTGACATCGCCGTAGACGGCCAAGCCGTCGGCGAGGTCGGACCGGGGGCGGTGCTCGGCGAGCGCGCCGTCCTTGAAACGGGCCGACGCACAGCGACGCTGACCGCCATGACAGCGGTCAGCGTCGCGGAGGCCGATGCCGCTGCGATCGACCGCGACGCGCTCGCGCGACTCGCGGCCGGGCACCGACGCGAGCAGACCGAGCCGGCAGCGCAGACCGCGCCGAGCACGACCCAGTGAGGCTCGTGCTGCTCGGGGTACGCGGTTCCACGCCGGCGCCCGGCGCCGAGTTCGCCCGCTACGGCGGCCACACCAGTTGCGTGGCCGTGCTCGCTGACTCCGATCCGGTGCCGCGGCTCGTACTCGACGCCGGCACGGGTCTGCGTGACCTACCCGGGCTGCTCGGCGACCGGCCGTTCGCCGGTGCGATCGCGTTGACCCATCTGCACTGGGACCACGTGCAGGGGCTGCCGTTCTGCCCGTCCATCGACCGTCCCGACGCGCACGTGGAACTCGTCGTGCCGGCCCAGCCGGGTGGCGACGACGATGCGCGCGGGCTGCTCGCCCGGGCGATGTCGCCGCCGCACTTCCCCATCGAACCGGAGGGACTGGTCGGCGACTGGCACTTCGGGTCGGCCACCCCCGGCCCGCTCACCGCCGAGATCACCCTCGCGCCGGTCGCGCACAAGGGCGGCGCCACGTTCGGGATCCGCGTCGAGCTCGACGGAACGTCCTTCGCCTACCTGCCCGACCACGCATTGGGCAACGCGCCCGCCGACCTGCGCGCATCGGCCGAGTCGTTGGCCGCCGGCGCCGACCTGCTGTTGCACGACGGCCAGTTCCTCGCGTCCGAACGCGAGGTCGCCATCGCCTACGGACACTCCACCATCGACGACGCGATGCGCTTCGCCGACCGCTGCGGGGTGGGCGAGCTGGTGCTCACCCATCACGCACCGAGCCGCACCGACGCGCAGCTCGACGCCCTAGCAGCCACGATGACCACGACGCCGCAAGGTCGACCCGTGTCGTTCGCCCGCCAGGGCGACACGCTGCCGGTGGCGCCGGCCGGCCTGTGGACAACCGCGGACGCTCGGCCGTCGAATTCGCCAGACTCATCCGAATGACAGATCACCACATCCCGGCCCTGGCTCGCGTACGCACCGACGCCGACCTGCTTCGCCACTGGCGAGCGCTCATGAGCGCCGGCGGCTTCACGCAACGCAGTCTCTGGACGATCTGGTTCGACGAACGCGGCAACAGCCTGCCGATCATCGTGCCGATAGACGACGTTCCGGAGCACCCCGACGACCAACTGGTCGACAACCTGATCAGTACTCTTGGCCAGATCATCGACGAGACCGAGGCGAGCACGGCGGCGGTATTGCTGTCTCGGCCGGGCGACGAGCGTAAGGGTGCCGGCGACCTGGTCTGGGCCCGGGCGCTGCTCGCGGCGGCGAGGCGGCAGGGCGTGCCCATGTGGCCGGTCCACCTCGCGACGGCCAACCAGGTCCAGGCCTTCACCCCGGACGATCTGGTCGTGGCGGGCTAGGGTCCGGCGGTTGCCTAGCGGAATAGTCGGCAATCTGGTGCCGTTCGGGAAACGGAGATCCCGAACAGGAGTCGATTGCTGATGCCCAAGGCGTACGCGTTCACGCGGAACGGTGGACCCGAGGTCGAGGCGTTCCTCGATCTCCCTCGGCCGGTGCCCGGTCCCGGGCAGGTATTGGTCGCGGTCCGGGCGGCCGGCGTGAACCCGTCCGACTGGAAGACACGAACCGGCCATCGCCCGGGCGGCGCGCCGGCACCGCAGTTCCCGGTCGTGTTCGGCCGCGAGGTCGCCGGCGTGGTGGAGCAGGTCGGCGAGGGTGTCACCGACTTCGCCGTCGGCGACGCGGTGTTCGGCACCCCGGACACCGGCGGCTTCGCCCAGTACACGTTGCTGCCGCTCGGGGTGACCGCGCACAAGCCGGACGCCCTGTCGTTCACCGACGCGGCCACGCTGCCGATCGCCGCGGCGACCGCGTACGACGGCCTGCACCAGCTGGCGCTGCCGAAAGGGGCGACCCTGCTGATCACCGGCGTCGGCGGCGGAGTCGGCGTCGCTGCCGCTCAGCTCGCCAAGCACGCCGGCCTGACCGTGATCGGCACGGCCAGCGCCGGCAAGAAGGACTTCGTGGAATCCCTCGGCGTCGTCCACGTCGAGCCAGGGCTCGGGGTCGCCGACCGCGTCCGCGCCGCTGCACCCGGAGGCATCGACGCGATCTACGACCTGGTCGGCGGCCCGGCGCTCGAAGAGGTCGCGGAATTGTTGGCCGATCGGTCCAAGCTGATCAGCGGCGGTGACGCGGCCACAGCCGCCCGGCTCGGCGGCTCGCCCGTGGCTCGCGCCCGCAACCGGGCCGTGCTCGACGCCGTCGCGCAGCTGGCAGTCGGCGGCGTACTCAACCCGTTCGTGACCGCCACGTTCCCGCTAGCGCAGGCGCCGCAGGCGTTGCGCACGGTGGAGGACGGGCACGCTCGCGGCAAGATCGTCATCGTGGTCGGCGAGTGAGCGAGCCGCATCCGCTGGACAATCCGGCTCGCGCCGCGCTGACCGGTCCGCACGCGCACTTCGCCGAGCGACGGGGCAACGTGCTGCGCTATCCGGTCGACGTCTGCCCCTTTGCGGCCCTGCCCGAACGTCCTGACGTCCCCGACTGGGACGACGTCGCCGCGCTCGCCGGGCCGGGCGCGGATCTCCCTCTCGCCGGTGTTTCCGTGGCCCTGCCGGACGGGTGGGACGTCGCGTGGACCATCGCCGGCGTGCAGATGGTCGACGACGGCATCGCGGCCGAACCCGACGACGAAGCCGTCCGGCTGACCGCGGCCGACGTCCCGGAGATGCTCGCGCTCGTCGAGCACACCGAACCCGGCCCGTTCCTTCCCCGCACCATCGAGATGGGCACCTACCTCGGCATCCGCCGCGGCGGCGCGCTGGTCGCCATGGCCGGCGAACGGCTACACCCGCCCGGCTGGACCGAAATCAGCGCCGTCTGCACCGACCCGGCCGTTCGCGGGCAGGGTCTGGGCGCCCGGCTGGTGCGCGCGGTCGCGGCGGGTATTCGCGATCGAGGCGAGACCCCGTTCCTGCACGCCGCCGCCAGCAACACCAACGCCATCCGGCTCTACGAGTCACTCGGATTCCGGCTGCGACGGACCCTGACGTTCTTCGCCGCGCGCGTACCCGACAACGCGCGCCTGATCTCGTGAGCGATGCGACCGGCGCTGTCGCCGAAGTCGTCACGCTCGCGAGCGAACTCATCGCGATCGACACCACCAACGTCGACGACCCGACCGCGCGCGGCACCGAACGGACGGCCGCCGAGTACGTCGCGGGCAAGCTGGCCGACGTCGGCTACGAGCCGGTCTACCTCGAATCCGGAGCTCCGGGACGCGGCAACGTCGTCGTCCGCCTGACCGGTGCCGACCCCAGCCGCGGCGGGCTGCTCGTGCACGGCCACCTGGATGTGGTCCCGGCCGACGCGTCCGAGTGGTCGGTGCACCCGTTCTCGGGCGAGGTCAGCGACGGCTACCTGTGGGGACGGGGCGCAGTCGACATGAAGGGCATGGTGGCGATGACCCTCGCCGTCGCCCGCGCCTTCAAACGCGACGGCGTTGTCCCACCCCGTGACCTCGTCTTCGCGTTCGTGGCCGACGAGGAGGCCGGCGGCTTCTACGGGGCCCGCTGGCTGGTCGACAACCACCCGGAGCTGTTCGACGGCGTCACCGAGGCGATCAGCGAGGTCGGCGGCTTCTCGATCACCGTCGGCGACGGCGTGCGGGCCTACCTCGTCGAGACCGCCGAGAAGGGCGTTGCGTGGCTGCGCCTCAAGACCCAGGGCACCGCCGGGCACGCATCGATGCTGCAGACCGACAACCCCGTCGCCAGACTCGCCGCGGCGATCACCCGGCTCGAACAGCACCGCTTCCCACTGGTCCTCACCGATCCGGTCCGCGAGTTCCTCGCCGGTGTCGCCGATCTGACCGGCGTCCCCTTCGACGAGAACGATCCCGAGGGCGCCGTGGCCCGGCTGGGCAACCTGTCCCGGTTGATCGGCGCGACGCTGCGCGACACCGCCACCGTCACCCGGTTCGACGCCGGATACAAGGCCAACGTCGTGCCGTCCGTGGCCCGAGCCACGGTCGACGGCCGGATGCTGCCCGGCCGGGAGGAGGCCTTCGAGGCCGAGATCGCCGACGTCCTCGGGCCCGACGTGCACCGCGAGTGGGACAGCCTGCCGCCGGTGCACACAACCTTCGACGGTGCGCTCGTCGACGCCATGGCCGCCGCGATCGGAGCCGAGGACCCCGGCGCGCGGCTACTGCCCTACATGCTCTCGGCCGGAACGGACGCGAAATCCTTCCAGCGACTCGGCATCCGCCACTTCGGCTTCGCGCCGTTGAAACTGCCGCCGGAGCTCGACTTCCCCGCCCTGTTCCACGGCGTGGACGAACGGGTACCGGTCGACGCGCTCGAATTCGGCGTCTGCGTGCTCGACCGGTTGCTACGAACCGGTTGAGGCACCGGTCAGCGGAATCCGGAGATCTCGTGTGGGGTGTACCCGGATTCCAGGTAGGAGATCTCGTCGTCGTCGAGGCTGACGTCCACCGCGGCGATCGCGTCGGCGAGATGTGACTGCTTGGTCGCGCCGACGATCGGGGCGGTGATCACCGGCTTGTGCAGCAGCCAGGCGAGCGCTACCTGCGCGCGGGGCAGACCCCGCCGCTCGGCGATCTCGCCGACCCGGTCGACGATGACCTTGTCGCCCTCGTGGTACAGCGACTTGCCGAAGTCGTCGGTCTCGGCGCGCAGGGTGCTCTCGTCCCAGTCCCGGGTGAGCTTGCCGCGCGCGAGCGGGCTCCACGGGATGACGCCGATGCCCTGGTCCGCGCACAGCGGCAGCATCTCCCGCTCCTCCTCGCGGTACATCAGGTTGTAGTGGTTCTGCATCGAGACGAACCGGGCCCAGCCGTGCTCGTCAGAGAGGTAGAGGGACTTGGCGAACTGCCAGGCGTACATCGAGGACGCCCCGATGTAGCGGGCCTTGCCGGCCTTCACGACGTCGTTCAGGGCGTCGAGGGTCTCCTCGATCGGCGTGCTCGGGTCGAAGCGGTGGATCTGGTAGAGGTCGACGTAGTCGGTCTGCAGCCGGCGCAGGCTGTTGTCGATCTCGGCGAGGATCGCCTTGCGGGACAGCCCCGCGCCGTTAGGCCCCGGCCGCATCCGGCTGTACACCTTGGTCGCGAGCACGACGTCGTCGCGGTTGGTGTACTCGCGCAGGGCCCGGCCGACGTACTCCTCGCTCGTGCCGGCCGAGTAGACGTTCGCCGTGTCGAGGAAGTTGATGCCCGCGTCGAGCGCCTGGCGGATGATGGCGTTGCTGGCGTCCTGGTCGAGCACCCATGGCCGCCCTTGCGCGGAGTCGCCGAAGCTCATGCAGCCCAGGCAGATGACCGAGACGTCCAGGCCGGTGGCGCCGAGTTTCGTGTACTGCATCGTGTCTGCTCCCGTTGTTCGGCGATCCGGCCCATGATCCGGGCCGACTCTCAGACTCTCACCGGCGACCGTCGTCTGGTCAACCGTCGACCGGCACGATGGCGTTCGTTTCCATGGAGAACCTTGGAGGTATTCGCGGACGTAACAGAATGATGATCTTCGTCCGGGTAGCCTTCATGGTGATGTTCTGGCGCGGGTGATGGTAGGGGGGACGATGTCGAACTTGCCGCAGCACAGCGTGGTTCGGCTCGCGCTGCTGCGCCCCGTCCTCGTTCTGTTGCTCGCCGGCGTCTTCGCGGGTACCGCGATCGACCTCGATCTCCTCGGCGCCCACTCCGTCCCCGCCGCGGTCAGCCAACAGTCGGCGGCCGGGGTGGAGGACGACACCAGTTCCAGCCAGCCGATCTGCTCCGGCCGGCCGGGCGCCGCAGCGACCACGGTCCGGCCGGTCTCCACCCGCAATCGGGTCGCCCTGATCGCCCTTCCGTCCGCGGACCGCGCGCTCGACATGCGGGTGTCGGACGCTCTCCGCTGGCCCGTGAGCCGTCCGCCGCGCACCAAGTCCCTCGTCGAACTGCAGGTGTTTCGGGCCTGATACGTGCTGGCAGTCGCCCTTCACTGCGACCTGGCCCGTAACAGCAGCGACGACACCGAGAGCGAGTTCTACGCGTGGCCTTTCCCGACCTCGTGGCGCATGCGCGCGCCTTCAGCACGATCGACGACCCGCTTCGCGAGCAACTGGCCCGCGGTCAGCGGCCGGTAGCGATGTTCATCACCTGTTCCGATTCCCGGATCGTTCCCTCCGTCATCACCGGCGCCCGACCCGGCGAACTGTTCGAACTGCGCACCGCCGGTAACGTGATCCCGGCCGGACGCAGCGAGGACGCCCCGACCAGCGAGATCGCGACCATCGAGTTCGCGATCAACGGGCTGGGCGTCGCCGACATCATCCTGTGCGGCCACAGCCAGTGCGGCGCGGTCGCGGCCATGACCGGGGCATACGACCCGGCCCGGTTGCCGGCGGTGGGGCGCTGGCTGGCGACGGCGACCCGAACGCAGCCCGCCGTTGCGGTGGCTGACGCCGGCCGGCGTCACCTGCTCGCCCAGTTCGCCGCCTTGGCCGAGATTCCCCTGGTGCGCGCTCGGGTGGATCGAGACGAGCTGACCCTGCACTGCTGGTTCTACGACATCGGGACCGGCGTCGTCTCGCACTGGGCCGAGGGCGACGAGCCGTCGTTCCGTGAGCTGTGAGGGGGGTTCTCTGATGACTCGTCGTATCGCCAGCACCCTGATCCCGGATCTCCGGGCCTCGCTCGTCGTCTTCCTCGTCGCCCTGCCGCTGTGTGTCGGCGTAGCCGTGGCCTCCGGCGTTCCGGCCGAGCTCGGCATCGTCACCGGCATCGTCGGGGGACTGGTCGCGGGCGCGTTACCCGGTAGCAGCCTGCAGGTGAGTGGGCCGGCCGCCGGGCTGACCGTTCTCGTCGCCGACGCCGTGGCGAAGCACGGAATCGCGGCGCTCGGCGTGCTGGTGGCCGGGGCCGGCCTGCTGCAGATCCTGCTCGGCCTGCTGCTGCTCGGGACGTGGTTCCAGGCGATCTCTCCTTCGGTAGTGCAGGGCATGCTCGCCGGCATCGGCCTGGTGCTGATCTCCGGCCAGCTCTATCCCCTGTTCGGCCACCCCGCCCCGGGCGATGCCATCAGCAAGATTGCCGAGCTACCGGGGCTGATCACCGGCATCGCTCGCCCCGACGGCGGCGGGCCGTCCGGCGGGATCGGGCTGCTCACTCTGACCGTGATCGTGCTGTGGAACCGGCTTCCGCGAAGGTGGCGCGCGGTGCCGGCCCCGCTGGTGGCGGTGGCCGCAGCTGCCGTGCTCGTCGCGGTGCTGGACCTGTCGGTGGCCAGGGTGCAGGTGGGCTCCATCATGGCCGCGCTCCACACACCGAGCCCCGACCAGGCGGGCCTGCTCACCGACCCCGCGGTGCTGGGCACCATCGTCACCATCGCGTTGGTCGCATCTGCCGAGAGCCTGTTCAGCGCGGCCGCGGTGGATCGCCTGCACAACGGCCCGCCGACCCGCTACAACGCCGAGCTGATCGCGCAGGGCACGGGCAACCTGATCAGCGGTGCCCTCGGCGCACTGCCGATGACCGCAGTGATCGTGCGCAGCGCAGCGAACGTTCAGTCCGGGGCCCGGACGAAGGCGTCGGCCGTGCTGCACGGCGGGTGGCTGCTGGTATTCGCGCTGGCGCTGCCGGGAGTGCTCGGCGTGATTCCGGTTCCGGCGCTGGCCGGGCTGCTGTTGCACGCCGGCTGGAAGTTGCTCGATCCCGCGACGCTCGTCCGTTCGACGCGCCATGACCGAGCCGAGGCGGCGATCACCGTGGTCACCGCGCTCACCATCGTCGCCGCCGACATGCTGACCGGCGTTCTGGTCGGCTTCGGCCTGGCTATCGGTCTCGCGGCCTGGCGGCTCTCCCACGTCACGATCGGATGGGATCGCAGCTCGGAGACCTCGGTGCACGTCCGCGTCACCGGCAACGCGACCTTCCTGCGGCTGCCGCAGATCGTGCGAGCGCTCGATGCCGTCCCGCACGCAGCGCGGCTCCAGCTCGACCTCACCGGCCTTCGTCATCTTGACCAGGCCACGCGAGCCACCCTGGAACGGTGGGCCGCACAGCGGCGAAGGGGCAACGTCGAGGTCCACACCGCCCTGCCGTGTGCGACGGGGTGATCGCCGGATCTGGCGTGACTTCGATATCCGGCGCATAGTCGAGCTATGGCGGATGACGTTGAACCCACGTCCGAGCAGGTGTCAGGCTCGGAGAAGTACAAGCACTTGCCCGAGCCGGTGAAGCTCGAGGACACGATCGCCAGTCAGGAGACCGAGCCGGCCCGCGATCCCGAGGGGGGCCGCGACACCGATCGTGATTTCATGATCCGCTACGCCGGCGGCTGAACCCGCCGGCCGCGGTGCCGTTCAGGGTCACCGCCCAGAAGCGCGCTCTCAGCGGATCTTGGCGCCGTAGACCTTGTCGACCGTGATTGCCATCAGCACCCGCTGGTCAGAGACCATGACCGAGCGGTATTCGTCCCAGTCGGGGTGCTCGCCGCTCGCCCTGCGGTAGTAGTCGACCAATGCCTCGACCTCGGTGCCGTTCGGGTCGGTGCCCGGCCCGGTGAGGGTGGCCGTGCCTTCGGCCGTGGCCCAGGCCCCGCCGTCCGGGCTGGTGACCTCCAGCGTCGCTCGGGGGTCGCGGCGCAGGTTCGCGGTCTTGGCCCTCGTGTCGGTCGTGGACACGTAGATGACGCCGGCCGGTCGGTCGTAGAAGGGCAGGATGGGGGAGAGCTGGGGGCGTCCGTCGGACTTGATCGTCGCGAGGACGCCGAGCCGGCTCTGCGCGAGCAGCGCGTGGGGATCGAATGCGGTCACCCCTCGACGTTACGTCGCCGACGACAACCCAGGCGGCGATACCCGCCGTCCCGGGTGGTCAGGTGGCTTGATAGCGAAGGGTGAGGACGCCCGAGCCGCCTGGTCCTTCCAGGTAGCCGTCGAGCGAGACGTTGACGGCGAGGATCAGTGTGCGCATGTCAGCTGCTCCTTGTGTCGGAAGGCAGGAACCGCCGAGCGCCTTCCGGCAGTAGAGCCAGGAGCTGTTCCGCGTGGCCGGGCAGCTCGACGTCTGCCAGGCCGGTGATGAGGTCCCGCAGCGGTACGGGCGCATCGAGCAGGACTGTGCCGTTGGACAGGAGTCTGCTGGGCACCAAGGTGTCGAGTTCAGCCTCGCTGAGCGTCGGGCCGCCGAGTGCGCAGAGGGCCTCGCCTTGGACCCGGATGCGGTCGCGGAGTCCGGCGTTGCCACCGGCGGTCGTGATGAGGCGCTCGATGGTCCAGGTGTCCTGCGCGATGCGGTTGTCGTACGTCGTGTGCGTTCCCGAAGCGATCGCAGAGACGGCGGCGATGGTGGCGGCATTGACGAGGGAGACGTGCGCCAGGATTTGGTCAGCGCTCCACTCGCCGGGCGGCGGGACGGGGCTCGGGTCGCCCGAGTCGGCCACTGTGGCAGCAGCATTCAGCAGCGTGCGATAGGCGTCTCGAAGCGGGGAGGTGTCCATCGTCGTGCATCGTAGGGGTCCGGCGTCACTGATCGTTGTCGAGGACGCCGCGCAGGGTGCGGGCGAAGGCCTCGGGTTGGCCGGCGTATCCGAACTCGCCGCCGAGGAAGCCGCCGTGGTGGCTCGGGAACACGGTCGCCGGGTGGCCGAGCAGGTCGGCGGTGGCC
The DNA here is from genome assembly GCA_036502575.1 of Jatrophihabitantaceae bacterium. GTDB lineage: Bacteria > Actinomycetota > Actinomycetes > Mycobacteriales > Jatrophihabitantaceae > DASXRA01. The sequence goes on from DASXYL010000083.1 coordinate 253,994, forward strand.
ACCGTTGTGCGGCCGGTGAAGGTGTCCTGGGATTCCTCGCCCACGGCGATCACGATGCGCGTCGGCGCCGCGACCAGCGCGTCGACGTCGGGGCGGTAGTCGGTGATCGCCCAGGATCGGTCGGAGAGCAGCGGGTCGTCGCGGGAGCCGTCGTCCTCGGTCGGCATCCCGAACTGGGCGGGATCCGGCGCGGGCTGGGCGAAGTACTCCTCGGTGAACTCACCGTGCCACATCGTCATGGCGATGAAGGCGGCCATGCCGGCGCCTGACCCCTTGGCCTGGTAAGCGTCGTGGAAGCCGGCGCGGGCACGATCGGCGGCGTCGGCGTCGGGAAGCACCTGGTTGAGCGGCGGCTCGTGGGCCACCAGGGTGGTCACGTCGTCGGGGTGCGCGGCCACCAGGGCGAGAGCAGTGACCGCACCGCCGCTGCTGGCGAACATCTCGACCGGGCCGACGCCGAGCGCCTCGATGACGGCGTGCACGTCGTCGGCCTGGACAGTGGGGTCGTTGTCGACCCGGCCGTCCTTGCGGACGCTGCGGCCCAGGCCCCGCGGGTCGTAGGTCACCACGGTGCGGTCGGCGAAGTAGGAGGCCACGGTTGCGAAGCCACTGGCGTCCATGGGCTGGCCGATCATGAACAGCGGTGGGCGTCCGTCGGCGGTGGGCAGCGGGCCGTGAACGTCGTAGACGATGTCGGCCTCGGAGGTCTCGAGCGTGCGGGTTGTTGTCATGCCAGCTATGACGTCCGCCGGATCGAAAACTCATCGGCGCCGGACTCGTCGCCGCCCGCTACGGTGACCGTTCGCAGCGCCGCCCACGACTACTCTGCGGCGATGAGCGTGATCGACTGGCTGCTCGAGGGCGACCCCGCCGTCCGCGGGCAAGTACCGCGCGATCTCACGAGCGCGTCGCTCGACGCGGTGGCGGCCGAGCGGGGCCTGCTTCCCCGCGTCCTACGCCGGCGGTGAACCGGGGCAACCCTGGACCGCCACGATGCACACGCTGCAGACCCTCCAACTCCTCGGGCTCGACCCGGCGTCGGAGTCGGCCCGCCGCGCGATTGCGCTCGTCGCGGAGAACGGGCGCTGTGAGGTCGAGAACGGATCCGTGCGGTCGTCCTTGACACGACGATCAACGTGGCAGCGCGCGATCAGGTCCGGCGGCAGGGCCGGCACGGGCACGGTGAGGCGGGGCGGGACGGCGACGCGTCGGCCGCCGTCCGGGCCGGGCTAGGTGTGGCTTCTGGTCTGTATGCAGTTATCTGATGGCTGTTGCTGCGAGCAGGATGATCTGGTCGACCGCGGTGGGGTGGGAGATCATGATGTCGTGTGCGGAGTGCACGGTGGTGGTGGTTGCGTGCATGCGTTGTGCCATGAACTTCTGACCGGCGGGTGAGATGGCGTGGTCGTCGAGGCTGATCAGGTCCCAGCTGGGGATGGTGGCCCAGGCGGGTGGACCTGAGGGCTCGGTGAAGGCGGTGTTGGCGAATGGCCGCTGCGTTGCTGCTTCGAGCATGGCCTGGTGGGTGGAGACGTCGCCGGCGAAGATGTCGCGGAAGTCGGCGGCTTTGATGTAGAGGTCGACGTCTTGCCCGCTGGGGGCGGCGGGGTTGGGTACGGGCACCACGTCGAGTTTGCTGGGGTCAAGGTGCGAGCCGGGGTAGCGGTCGGCGGGGAGCATGGTGGCGAGGGTTTCTCCCTCGGCGGGGGCGAAGGCCGCAACGTAGACCAGGGCTTTGACGGTGGGCATGCCGCGGGCGGCGTTGGTGATCACGGCTCCGCCGTAGGAGTGTCCGACCAGCACGATCGGTCCGCTGATCTGGTCGAGGCGGGCTCGGAGGTAGTTCGAATCGCTGCTCAGTCCACGCAGCGGGTTGGCGATCGCGACGACGGGGTAGCCGAGGCCGGTGAGGGTGGTG